>JADZGE010000096.1 GCA_020854035.1 Burkholderiales bacterium
TCATCTCGCTCGGCGGCCTCGTCTACAAGGGGTCGGTGCGCATCGGCGGCGACAAGTTCGACGAGGCGATCATCAACTACATCCGCCGCAACTACGGCATGCTGATCGGCGAGACCACCGCCGAGCAGATCAAGAAGGAGATCGGCTCGGCGTTCCCCGGGTCGGAAGTGCGCGAGAAGGAAGTGAAGGGCCGCAACCTCGCCGAGGGCATACCGCGGAGCTTCACGATTTCCTCGAACGAGATACTCGAGGCGCTGACCGAGCCGCTCAACCAGATCGTCTCGGCCGTGAAGTCCGCGCTCGAGCAGACGCCGCCGGAACTCGCCGCCGACATCGCGGAGAAAGGCATGGTGCTGACCGGCGGGGGCGCGCTGCTGCGCGACATCGACCGCCTGCTGATGGAGGAAACCGGCCTGCCGGTGATCATCGCCGAGGCGCCGCTCACCTCCGTCGTGCGCGGCTCGGGCATGGCGCTCGAGAAGATCGAGCGGCTCGGAAGCATCTTCACCAACGAGTAGGAACCCGCGCGGCGAGCCGCCGCGCGGGCGCCTCGGGAGAATTCTCTGCGGATGAGCGTTGCGGCAGCGGCAGGGGACGGGCCCGATGATTGCCGGGGCCGACGCGCCGCCTTCCTCACCGTTCGATCCATGAGTCCCGCCTCGATGACGAGCCCGCGTCGCCGGCGCGTCCACCTGCACGGAGGTCCGGCGGCGCACCGCGGCGCGATCCTGCGTCACGCGGGCTCCTGATGGAACATCAGCCGCCACCGTTTTTCAGGACCGGCCCCACCCCGCTTGCACGCCTGCTGATCTTCTCCTCGCTCTCGCTCGTGCTGCTCGTCGCCGACACGCTGTTCGGCTTCCTCGCGCCGCTGCGCGAGTTCGCCGCGGTCCTCGTCTACCCGATTCAACGCGTTGCCCTCGCGCCGGTATCGATCGCCTCGCGGGTCGGCGAGTTCTTCGTCACGCAGGCGGCGCTCCGCGCCGAGAACGACCGGCTCGCGGCACAGAACCGCGAGCAGGCGGCCCGGCTCGCGCAACTGAAGGCGCTGCAGGCGGAGAACGTCCAGCTGCGCGAGCTGATCGGGGCGCGCCGGCGGCTCGAGATCAGGGTGCTCGCCACGGAGATCCTGTACGCGGCGCGCGATCCGTTCAGCCGCAAGGTCGTCGTCAACAAGGGCCGCTCGGACGGCGTCGAGGCGGGTCTTGCCGTCATGGACGACCGCGGCGTCGTCGGGCAGGTGACGCGCGTCTACCCGTGGCTCTCCGAGGTGACGCTCATCACGGACAAGGGGCAGTTCGTGCCGGTCGAGAACCAGCGAAACGGCCTGCGCGCGGTCCTGTCGGGCACCGGCAGCGACGGCGCGCTGGAGCTGCGCTTCATCCCGCTCAACGCCGACTTCCAGAACGGCGATCGTCTCGCGACATCGGGCATCGACGGCGTCTATCCGCCGGGGCTCCCCGTCGCCGAGGTCGCGAACGTCGAGCGCAGCGCGGCGCAGCTCTTCGCGCGCATCACCTGCAAGCCGGTCGCCGGCGTGGCGAACCACGCGCATCTCTTGATCGTGCTCGGACGCCCCGAAACGCCGCCGCGCCCGGCGGAGGAGGAGAAGGCCGGGCGCGCGAAGAAGGGGAGGAAGGGCTGATGGCCGAGCTGCGAACCACGCCCCAGGAGATCCTGCTGCCGGTCAAACCCGGGTTCATCGCGGTGACGCTGCTCGCCGCGCTGCTCCTGAATCTCCTGCCGTGGTCGGGCCACGCCATCCTCGTCAAGCCCGACTTCGTCGCGCTCATCGTGCTCTACTGGTGCATCGAGGCGCCGCGGCGCATCGGTTTTCTCGCCGCGTGGCTGCTCGGGCTCGTCATGGATGTCGCCGACGGCACGCTCCTCGGCCAGCACGCGCTCGCCTACACCATCCTCGCCTACGCCGGCATCGCGCTGCACCGGCGCGTGCGCATGTTCGCGGTGACCCCGCAGGTGCTGCACGTCGTGGCGTTGCTCGTCATGACCGATCTCGTCGTGATCGCGGTGCGCGTGATCGCCGGGGCCGACGCGCCCGGGCTGCTTTATTTCGCCGGCAGCCTCGCCGGCGGCGCGCTGTGGCCGGTGCTGGGCCTCGTCCTGAAGCTGCCGCAGCGGCCGCAGTCGGACCCGGACCATGCCTGAACTCTCGATCAACCCCGGCATCGAGATCCGCAACGCGCAGCTCGAGCTGCAGCGCTTCCGCGTGCGCCTCGCGGTCGCCGCGGTCGCCGTGCTCGTGTTCTTCGCCGTTCTCGCCGGGCGCTTCGCCTATCTCCAGGTCGTGCGCCACGCCGAGCTCGCCACGCTCGCGGAGGCGAACCGCATTTCCATCGTTCCGGTCGTGCCCAATCGCGGCATCATCGTGGACCGGAACGGCATCGTGCTCGCGCACAATTATTCGGCCTACACGCTCGAGATCCAGCCGGCGAAAGTGGCGGACCTGGAGCGCACGATCGAGGAACTCTCCACCCTGATCGAGATCGGCGCGCGCGACCGGCGGCGCTTCAAGCGGCTCCTGGAGGAGAGCAAGGGCCTCGGGAGCCTGCCCATCCGCACCCGCCTCTCCGACGAGGAGATCGCCCGCTTCGCCGCGAACCGCTACCGCTTTCCGGGCGTCGAGATCAACGCGCGGCTGTTCCGCCAGTACCCGCAGGGCGAACTGTTCTCGCACGTGGTCGGCCACATCGGGCGGATCAACCAGCGCGAGCGCGACGCGCTCGAGGCCGACGGGCGTTACGCGAACTACCGGGGCACCGACTACATCGGCAAGACGGGGCTCGAGCAGAGCTACGAGTCGGCGCTGCACGGGAACACGGGAGTGGAGGAAGTCGAGGTCGATTCGGGCGGGCGGGCGGTGCGCACGCTCACGCGCACGCCGCCGGTATCGGGCAACAACCTCGTGTTAAAGCTCGACGCGCGGCTGCAGGAGATCGCCTACAACGCCTTCGGCAACCACCGCGGCGCGCTGGTCGCGATCGAGCCCGCGACGGGCGGGGTGCTCGCGTTCGTGAGCAAGCCCGGCTTCGATCCGAACCTCTTCGTCGAGGGCATCGATCCGGCCAACTGGGCCGAGCTCAACAACTCGCCGGATCGGCCGCTCGTCAACCGCGCGCTCGCGGGCACCTATCCGCCCGGCTCGACCTTCAAGCCGTTCATGGCGCTCGCGGCGCTGACCTACGGCAAGAGGACGCCGCAGCAGGTGATCAGCGATCCCGGCTACTTCATGTTCGGCGGCCACCAGTTCCGCGACAGCCGGCCCGGCGGCCACGGCCGGGTGGACATGTACACCTCCATCGTCAAGTCGAGCGACACCTACTACTACATGCTCGCCAACGACATGGGCATCGACGCCATTTCCCGCTTCATGGCGCTCTTCGGCTTCGGCTCGCGCACCGGCATCGACATGACGGGGGAGGCCGCGGGCGTGCTGCCCTCGCAGCAGTGGAAGATGAAGCGCTTCCGGCAGAAGTGGTACGCGGGGGAAACGATCAGCATCGGCATCGGCCAGGGCTACAACGCCTACACGCCGCTGCAGCTCGCCGCCGCGGTCGCGACGCTCGCCGGCGGCGGGGTCGTGTTCCGGCCGCACATCGTGGATGCGATCGAGGACATCCGTACGCGCGAGCGCAACGCGGTCGAGCCGAATCCGCTACGCCGGCTCGATCTCGATCCCGCGCACATCGCGGTGGTGAAGGAGGCGATGGTCGGGGTCAACAAGGAGGGCACCGGCGCCCGCGCCTTCGCCGGCGCCGGCTACACGAGCGGCGGCAAGACCGGCACCGCGCAGGTGGTGGGATTGAAGCCGGGCGAAAAATACGTCGAGCACCGGGTGCAGGAGCGCCACCGCGACCACGCGCTGTTCATCGCCTACGCGCCGGCGGAGGCGCCGCGGATCGCGCTGGCGGTGCTGGTCGAGAATTCCGGATTCGGATCGCGCTACGCCGCGCCGATCGCCCGCGCGGTGCTCGACTACTGGCTGCTCGGCAAGGTGCCGGAGTCGATGCGGACGGAGAAAGGGAGCGAAAGTGAAGCCGTGGATTAGGCGCGTTTCGCGCCGCCTCGCGGAGCACGTGGACGGCGCGCTCCTCGCCGCCGTGCTGATGGCGATGGCGCTCGGCGCCGTCGTGCTCTACAGCGCCTCGAACGCGAGTGTCGCGCGCGTCACGGCGCAGGTGATGAACATGGTGGTGGCGCTCGGGATCATGTGGGTGTTCGCGAACGTCGCCCCGCAGCACCTGCGCCGGCTCGCGCTGCCGCTCTACGTCCTCGGGCTCGCGCTGCTCGCGGGCGTGGCGCTCTTCGGCGAGGTCGTGAACGGCGCGCGGCGCTGGCTCGACATCGGCGTCACCCGCATCCAGCCCTCGGAGCTGATGAAGATCGCCGTGCCGCTCGCGCTCGCCTGGTATTTCGACCGCTACGAGGCGACGCTGCGCCTGTCGAACCACGCCGTCGGCGCGCTGATGCTCGTCGTCCCGGTGCTGCTGATCGCGCGCCAGCCCGACCTCGGCACCGCCGTGCTGATCGCCGCGTCGGGGTTCTTCGTGCTCTACCTGGCGGGACTCTCCTGGCGCATCATCGGGGGGCTCGGGGCGGCCGGCGTCGCGAGCCTGCCGCTCGTCTGGTCGCTCCTGCACGACTATCAGCGCCAGCGCCTGCTGACGCTGCTCGACCCCTCGCAGGATCCACTGGGCGCGGGCTACCACACCATACAGTCGACGATTGCCGTCGGTTCCGGGGGGTTGACCGGCAAGGGGTGGTTGAACGGCACGCAGACGCACCTCGACTTCATCCCCGAGCGCACCACGGACTTCGTGTTCGCCGTCTTCTCGGAGGAATTCGGGCTGTTCGGCAGTGTCCTGCTGCTCGCCCTGTTCCTGTTCCTGATCGCGCGCGGCATGCTGATCACCGCCAACGCCCCGACGATCTTCGCGCGGCTCACGGCCGGCGCGATCACGCTCACCTTCTTCACCTATGCGTTCGTCAACATGGGGATGGTGAGCGGGATCCTGCCCGTGGTGGGCGTGCCCCTGCCGTTCGTGAGCTACGGCGGCACCTCGCTCGTCTCGATCTGCATCGGCATGGGGATCCTGATGAGCATCGCGACGCACAAGAAGCTCGTGCAGACGTGAGGAGAGAGGCGTGAGGAGAGAGGAGCGGGGCAAGGAGAACGATCCCGCGCGCTCGCTCGACGCCGTGACGCCTCCCGCCTCCCGCCTCTCGCCCTGCTGCGTCGCCGCCGGCCTGGTGATCGCGATGCTGGGCGGGTGCGGGACGGCCCCGAACAGGGGAACCGCCTCCGAATCCCCTCCGGCGACGACGCGGGGTGGCTACTACCTCGACGATGGGCCGCCGGCCAATCCGCCGCGCGACCTGCACCTCGTCCCGGACGCCGTGCCGAAGCCGGAGCCGATACGCCGCGCCAGCACGCGTCCCTACGTCGCGCTCGGCACGAGCTACCGCCCGATGACCGCGCTCAGGCCCTACAAGGCGCGCGGCCTCGCCACGTGGTACGGGCGGCGCTACCACGGCAAGCCGACCGCCTCCGGCGAGCCCTACGACATGTACTCGATGAGCGCCGCGCACACGATACTGCCGCTTCCGAGCTACGCGCGCGTCACCAATCTCGCGACGGGGAAATCGGTCGTGGTGCGGGTAAACGATCGCGGCCCGTTCGTGGACGGGCGCCTGATCGATGTCTCGTACGCGGCCGCGCACAAGCTCGGCATACTCGGCGGGGCGACGATGGTGGAGGTCGAGGCAATCCTGCCCGGCGAAGCGCCCGCGACGGCCGTCTCGCCGCCGCCGCAGGATCGCCCGGGCGCGCCGCCGGATGCGGCGGCGGGGGCGGCCCGCTCGCCGGGGCCCGGGCAGCCGGTCACGCAGCCCGCCCCCACCCCGGAGGTCGAGGTCGCGGCGCTCCCCCCGCATACCGCAGCGCCGGCGCCCGCCGCACCGATGCCGCCGCAAGCCTCCCCAGCCGGCAAGCAGGCGGGCGGGGTTTTCCTGCAACTCGGCACGTTCGCTTCACGCGAGAACGCGGACGGCTTCCTCGCGCGGTTGCAGTCGCAGGCGGGCTGGCTCGCGCTCGGGATCGTCTCGCGCGACGGACTGCACCGCGTGCAGGCGGGGCCCTACGACAGCGAGTCCGACGCGCGGCAGGCCGCCGGCCGGATCTCGCAGGCCCTCGGCGTGAAAGCGCTGCTCCGGATGCAGTAGGCCGAGCGGGCGATCAGTGAGCGTGCGGCGGCTTGCCGGCCAGGTCGCGCACTTCCGCGTCGAGCCGCAGCGACTCGCGACGGCCGTTCGCCAGTTCGAACGAAAGCCTCAAGGGCACGCGCTCGCCCGCCTTGAGCGGCCGCTTCAGCTCGAGCAGCATGAGGTGATAGCCGCCGGGCGCGAGGTGAACGGGTTTGCCGGGTAGCACGTCGATGCCCGTCACCGCGGCCATTTTCATCACCCCGGCCTCCATCTTCATGTTGTGGATCTCGACCGCGCCCGCCGCCGGGCTCTCGGCCGCCACGAGGCGGGCGAAAGCCGTACTCGAGATTTCCATGTAGGCGCCTGTCGCCTTCTGCCCCGCGATCGTGCCGCGTATCCAGGGCTGCCTCACCGACACGGACTGCGCCGCCGCGGGGGCAATGACCCCCAAGGCTACCGCGAACGACGCGAAAGCGATGATCCGGCATGCGCGCGGCCTGCGAAGGCATGTCATGGCCCGGCGATCTTACGCACGGGGGCAACAGCCGGTCAATCACGCGGCTCGCGCGAGTTCACGGCTGGAACTTCCGGCTCGACGGGCGGTTCGCCCGCGCGCTCTGCACGTCCCGCGGCGCGCGCGGGGCTCACCCGGCTCAACCCTCCAGCCGGAAGACGATCGGCACGAGCACCCAGCCTTCCACCGGCTCGGCGCCGCGGCGCGCCGGAGAGAAACGCCAGCCCTTCACGGCTTCGAGCGCCGCGTTGTCGAGATGCGGCGAGCCGCTCGTCTTCTCGATATCCACCCGCGCCGGCGCGCCATCGGGGCTCACCAGCACGCGCAACGTAACCGTGCCCTGCTCGCCCGAGCGCCTCGCCGCGGGCGGGTAGCGCGGCGCGGGGTTACGCAGATACCGCGCGTTGATCGCCGGAGGCGGGACCGTCGATGCGGCGGCTTGCGGCGCCCGCTCGGGCTGTGCGGGCGCCGGCGGTTCCGCCGGTGCAGCCGCCGCTGCAACGGCTGCCGTTTCTGCCGGGAACGCAGGCGGTGCCACCGGCGGTGAACGCACCTGAGGCCCGGGCTGTGCAGGCCGCGCGGCCGTGATCGCCGGCCCCGACCCGGCACCGGGGCGGGGCGCCGCGGCGCGAGCGGCGGGGGCCGGTTCCGCAGCGGGCGCCGTCGCGGGCAGCGGCTCGGGCTGCCTGATGGAGACCTGCAGGACGGAACGCGCGGGCTCCGTCTCTCGCACGAACCCGGGCGCGAGCGCGAAGAGCGCCGCATGCGTGAGCGCGCTCAACGCGGCGAACACGTACAGGATACGCCGCCCGTGCGGGGAACCCGGGACGCCCATGCACGAATCTTACCGGCTGGCGGGATTCGGGCAAGGCGGCCCGCGCGCGGGCCACCTCGCGCATCAGCCCGGGCGCAGTACGGCCTGCGCGCCCGCCATGGTCGCGACGCCCGCCGCGATCAGCATCACCTGCCACAATGTCGCGCGCGTATCGCGCGCGCGATGAAGGTCCGGAATGAGGTCGGCCACCGCGATGTAGATGAAGCTCGCGGCCGCCAGCGCGAGGACGTGCGGCGTCGCGTTCCGCGCGTAGTCGAGCGCGAAATAGCCGACGATGCCCCCGGCGACCGCGGCGAGTCCGGAGGCGAAATTCAATGCCAGCGCCCTGCGGCGGGTGTAACCCGCGTGGAGCAGTACCATGAAATCACCGATCTCCTGCGGAATCTCGTGCGCGGCGATCGCGAGCGTCGTGGTGACGCCGAGCCGCGCGTCGGTAATGAACGCCGCCGCGATCAGCACGCCATCCACGAAGTTGTGAAAACCGTCGCCCACGACGATGAGGAGCCCCATGCCGCTCTTGCCGTGCCGCTCGCGGCCCGCGTGCGCGCCGTCCTCGCCCGCGTGGCGGTGGCGCCACAGCGCCGCCTTCTCCAGCATGAAGAAGACAAGCAGGCCGCCGAGCGTTACCGCGAACAGCGCCTCGATGCTGTTGGCCTGCCGGAATGCTTCCGGCAGCAGGTCCAGAAACGCCGCCCCGAGCATGGCGCCGACGGCATAGCTCACCATCCGCGGCACCCACGCCGCGAGCAGTGCGTAGGAGAGAGCCGCCGCCGCCGCGAGGCTCACCACCCCGCCAGCGAGCGAAGCGATCACGATCGAGGTCAGCGTATCGATGGCTCGTCACCCCTTGGCTGCCGGCGTCCGGGCCGCCGTCGCGTGCGCCCGCGGGCCGGCGCGCACTCGGCGCACCGTCCCTTCACCGTCAGCTCCACGCGCTCGCCCCGGTACCCCGCGGGCAGCGGCACGGCGCGCCCCGCCCGCACTTCCGCGAGGCACAACACCGCGCCGCACCCGCCGCACTCGAAATGCGCGTGCGCGGGGCTGCGCCCGTCCGTCGTGGCGGTGAACCGCCACACCCGGTTTTCGCCCGCGATCCTGTGTGCCAGCCCCTGCCGCGTGAGCCACTCGAGCGCGCGATACAGCGTGACGCGGTCGATTCCCGGGCCGCGCTCGAGCCGGCGCTCGAGCTCGTGGTGCGTGAGCGCGCGCTCCGCGGAGAGCAGCACCGAGAGGACCCGGGTGCGCTGGCGCGTGAGGCGCGCGCCGCTCGCGCGTATCGCCTCCCGCGCGACATCGGCGGGCGGTCGGACCGGGTGCCGGCGCGGGCGCGCTGAAGATCCGGTCATGAAGAACCCAGCGGCGGGGCGGAAAGCGCGGATTAGAGCACGGGGCGCCGGTGCCCCGCAATCGAGTTGCAACCAGGCCGGGGCGTATACTGGGCGCGCAATCCGGATTACCGAGAGTGCTCCGCCATGCGCTGGCTGCTGCTGCGCCTCATCGATGCCTACCGCCTGTTGCTCTCGCCCTTCTTCGGGCAGCAGTGCCGCTTCCACCCCACGTGCTCGCAGTACGCGAGCGAGGCGATCGAGACGCACGGGGTGCTCAGGGGAGCGGGGCTCGCGGCGAGGCGCATCCTGCGCTGCGGGCCGTGGCACCCGGGGGGCGTCGACCCCGTTCCACCGAGCCTCATCGCGCGACGCGGCAGACGAGTCCCTTCAGGTAGTCGCCCTCGGGAAAGTTGAGCGCGACCGGATGATCCGGTCCCGCCCCGAGCTTCTCGATAAGCTGCACCTTTGCGCCGGCGTCGAGCGCGGCCCCGGCGAGGATCTTCTGGAAGAGCTCCGCCGGCACGCCGCCTGAGCAGGAAAACGTCACCAACAGGCCGCCGGGACGCAGCAGCTTGAAGGCAAGGAGGTTGATGTCCTTGTAGCCGCGCGCGGCCTTCTCCGCGTGCGCCGCGGTCGGCGCGAACTTCGGCGGGTCGAGCACGACGAGATCGAACTCCCGGCGCTCGTCGCGCAGGCGCCGCAGCATCTTGAAGACATCTCCGGCGATCCAGTCCACGCCGGGGAGACCGTTCAGCACGGCGTTGGCCTGGGCGCGCTCGAGCGCCTCCGCGGAGATGTCCAGCGCCAGCACGGAGCGCGCGCCGCCCGCGGCCGCGCTCAGCGCGAACCCGCCCGTGTAGCAGAACGCATCGAGCACGTCGCGGCCGCGCGCGAGGGATCGCACCCGCCGGCGATTCTCGCGCTGATCGAGATAGAAGCCGGTCTTGTGGCCATGCTCGAGGTCCACTTCGTAGCGCAGGCCATGCTCGTGCACCGTGATGGCCGTGGGCTCGCGCGGTCCCCGCAGGGGTCCGCTCGCCCGCCGCAGGCCCTCCAGCTCGCGCACCTCGGCGTCGGAACGCTCCCAGACGCGCGCGGCGCCCGTCGCATCGATCAGGGCATCCGCGATCTCCTCGCGCCAGCGCTCCGCGCCGGCGCTCGTCAGTTGCAGGACGATGGTGCCGGCGTAACGATCCGCGATCACGCCCGGGAGGCCGTCCGATTCGGCGTGAAGGAGTCGCATCGCGTCGGTGGCGCCCTCGCGCCACGCCTCGCTCCGCAACGCGACGGCGTGCGCCACACGGTCATGCAGGAACGCGCGGTCGATCGCGCATTGCTTCCACGCCCACACCCGCGCGACGATCTGCGAGGCGGGGCTCCACGCCGCCAGCGCGAGGAACTCGCCGGACGCGGAATGCACCGCCACCGTTTCACCCGGCCCGGCGCCGCCCGGCGCGGTCGCGACCGCGCCGGAGTAGACCCACGGGTGGTGGCGCTTGAGTGACTTCTCGCGGCCGGGCTTGAGAACGAGCTTTGCCGCGGAGGAGGAAAAGACGGCGGACGCGGCGGGCACCCGGGTCTTTCTCCCGCGGCGGCGCGGGCGCTCGTGCCTCCTCACGCCCGCCACGCTACGCCTTGCGCTTCGCCCGGGGGTGCGCCGCGTCGTAGGCCTTCGCGAGGTGCTGGAAGTCGAGCCGGGTGTAGACCTGCGTCGTGGCGATGCTCGCATGGCCCAGCATTTCCTGCACGGCGCGCAGATCGGCGCTCGACTGCAGCACATGCGAGGCGAACGAGTGCCGCAGGACGTGCGGGTGCACGCGGGACGGCAATCCCAGCCGCAACGCCCAGTAGCGCACGCGCGCCTGGACCGCGCGGGGCGTGAGGCGCCGGCCCGCCCTGCCGACGAAGAGAGCCGGCTCCTCCGCGGGCGCGAGCGCGGCGCGCGGGCCGAGCCACGCCCGCAGTGCGCCGAGCGCATGGCTGCCGACCGGCACGATGCGCGTCTTCGCGCCCTTGCCGGTTACGCGCACCGTCGCGTCGCCGAAGTCGATGCCCGGGAGATCGAGCCCCGTAAGCTCGGACAGGCGCAGTCCGGAAGAGTAGAGGAGCTCCAGCATGGCCTTGTCGCGCAGCGCCAGCACGGACTCGGCCGGCACCTCCATCAGGCGCGCCGCCTCGTCCGGGGAGAGTGCCTTCGGCAGCCGCTTTGCCGCCTTCGGAGCGCGTACTCCTCGCACGGGGTTGCGGGCATGGCCGTGATCGCGCGCGAGATAGCGGTAGAAGCCGCGCCACGCCGAGAGCATGCGGGCAAGCGTCCGCCCGCCGAGGCCGCGGCCGTGCAGGCGGCCGACGAAGCTGCGGATGTGGTGCGAGTCGATCTGGTCGAGCGGGGTGTCACCAGCCAGTTCGAGGAGGATCGCGAGGTCGCGGGCGTAGTTCTCGCCCGTCAGCCGGCTTGCCCTGCGTGCGTGTGTCAGTTGATCGAGATAGCCCCGTACGAGCGGGTGCCCGCAGGCAGCGGTCGGCGTGGCATCCAAATCGGAGTCAGCGCTCACTAACTTATCGTAACGGATTGTTTAAAATCGTGAATCACGCAAAGTTCGGTCGGAGCCGCCGGACCCGGTGCAGTTCGCTGCGCTCGCGGCGCGGACCTTGCGGAGACCGGCCCGCCTTGGTGGTCACGCGAGCTCGCGTGCGAAGCCGGAGGCGATCAATTCCGCCAGCCGCTTCAGAAACAGCGTGCCCATCCCGGGGTAGAAGCGTTGCGCGTCCTCGCTTGCGAGCGCGAGCAGGCCGATCGGCTCTCCCTCGCGCAGCGGCAGATAAGCGAACGACTTGAGGTGCGCTGCCGACTCGCCGAACAATGCCCCCGTATCGACCATCGCGTGACTGGTGCAATAGGGACCGGCAAGGCTCGCCGCGAACTCGCGGGTTGCCTCGCTTGCGGCCGCGAACTCCGGCAGGTTCGCCGCCGCGCCGCCGCCGCGCCAGAGCCGCAGCGCCACGTGCGGCACGCTGAAGTCCTCGCGCAGGCTGAGGTAGAGCGCGTTGAGCATCCCGGGCAGATCCCGCGCCGCGAGCAGCGCCACGGAAATGCGCTGGACCTTCTCGCCGATTGCGTCGTTCTCCTCGCCGAACTGGATCACTTCGCGCAGCTTCGATTCCAGGCGCTTGCAGTCCTCCCGGAGCTTGAGCGTTTGGCGCTCGCTGATCGAAATCATGCGGCCGCCATGCGGATGCGGGATCTGTATCTCCGAGAGCAGGTTGGCGTGTTCCTCGAAGAAATCCGGATGCGCCTTCAGCCAGACTGCGACCTCATCGCTTCTCATCGTGCTCCCTTGAGTCAGCCCTGCGCGGCAACCGGGTGGCGCACCGGCGTGCACCCGTTGTACGGCACGCCGGCGGGCGCGCACTCTCCCGCCGCAAGCCGGCGCCTCACGGCTCAGATTTCGATTTCGCCCTCGAACACCGCCACCGCCGGGCCCGTCATCATGACCGGCGCCGCGGCGCCTGCCCATGATATACCCAGCTCGCCGCCGCGCGTCGTGACCGTCACCGTGTTTTCGAGCAGTCCGCGCGCGATCCCCGCGACAACGGCGGCGCAGGCGCCGGTGCCGCACGCAAGTGTTTCGCCCGCGCCGCGCTCGTGGACGCGCAAACGGATCCGCCGGCGATCCACGATTTCCATGTAGCCGGCATTCACCCGGCGCGGGAAGCGGGGATGGAACTCGATCAGCGGGCCCTCGGTCGCGACCGGAGCGCGCTCGACGTCGGCAATGATCTGCACCGCGTGCGGGTTGCCCATCCCGAGCACGGCAACTTCGATCCGCCGGCCGCCCACGTCGAGCGCATACGCCGGCTCGCGTCGCGGCGCGTCGAACGGGATGCGCGCGGGCTCGAACTCCGGGGCACCCATGTTGACCGTGACCCGCCCGTCCGGCTCGAGCCGGGGCACGATCACGCCGCCCAGGGTCCCGACCCGGATCTCCGCGCGGTCGGTGAGCCCCCGGTCGTGGACGTAGCGCACGAAACAGCGCGCGCCGTTACCGCACTGCTCCACCTCGCCGCCATCCGCATTGAAGATCCGGTAGTAAAAATCGGTGCCCGCCTCGCGCGGCGGCTCGATCAGCAGAACCTGGTCGCAACCTACGCCGAAGTGGCGATCCGCCAGAAGGCGGAGCTGGTCTTGTGTGAGGTTGATGGGTCGGGCCAATGCGTCCAGTACGACGAAGTCATTGCCCAGTCCTTGCATTTTCGTGAATCTTAGCAGCATTTACTGTAATTTACCCATACTTTTCATGTTTTAGTAGCAGTTAATCTGCATTGAGCGTGGATCCTGGCTCGCGAGGCCGCATCCATTTCCGGGCGTACCGGGCCATTTTGCCTGATGCCTGTCTCGTCCCGCGTCAGCCATTCTCCATGGCGGACTTCTCCATGACGTAGTCGTCCATGACGAACCCTCCGCCGATGTCCTTCACGACGGCGTCCACGACCCGAAACCCGTACTTGCGATAGGCTGCGATGGCGAGCACGTTGCGCTTGTTGACCGCCAGGATGAGACGCCGGCAACCTTCACGCCGCGCGGCGTCGAGCGCGCGCGCGATGAGGAGCCCGCCCACGCCACGGCGCTGGCACGCGGTCCGGACGTAGAGTTTGTCGAGCTTCATCGTGGCCGCCTCGCCGGTGAGGAGGAACGAGGAGAAACCCACGAGTTCCCCGTCCGCGAGAGCCTGCTCCCACCAGACATCGCTCCGCTCGAGCTCGACATGAAGGACCGCGGGATCGTAGCGCTGGCCGAGCATGTAATCGATCTGGGCCGAGGTGATGATGTCGCGGTAGTGATCGCGCCACACCTCGGCCGCCAGCGCCGCGACGCGCTCGATGTCCCGCGGCACGACCGGCACCACGCGCACCGGCCGTGGCTGGCATTCGGCGATCACGGATCACACCCGGAGCGACTCACTGGTAGACAGGCGGCTCGCCCGGCGGGCGCGTCTTGAACCGCTTGTGCACCCAATAGTACTGCTCCGGCATCTCGCGCACCCGCTCCTCGATGAATGCATTCATGCGGCGGGTATCCTCTTCGACGTTCGCTCCCGGGAAGCCCTCCCATGGCGGGTAGAAGCGCAGTTCGTATCCCTGCCCGCCGGGCAACTGCCGCGTGACCGCTGGCACGACCACCGCGCGAGCGAGCCGCGCGATACGCGAGAGCCCCGTCACCGTGGCGGCCGGGACGCCGAAGAACGGCACGAAGATGGAGTCGCGCTCCCCCAGATCCATGTCCGGCAGGTAGTAGAGCGGCAGGCCCTTGCGCATCGCCCGCACGACCGGGCGTATCCCGTCCTGGCGGGAATAGAGTTCCGGCGTGACGAAGCGCGTGCGCCCGCGCATGAGCAGCCGGTCAAACACCGGGTCTTTCTGGCGGCTGTAAACCGATACGCCGCGCCATTCCGTGATGATCCGCGTGCCGCCCATGTCGAGGCCGACGAAATGCGGAGCAAGCCAGATGACCGGCCGCCCGGCAAGCGCGCGCCAGTGCTCCTCGCCTTCGACGCGGATCAGCCGCCGCAGGCGCGCCCTGCCGGACCACCACAGGAGGCCGTGCTCGACGAGACTCCTGCCGAGCGACTGAAAGTGCCGCCGCGCAAGCCGGCGCAGGTCGGCTTCCGCCCGCTCCGGAAAGCACAACCTGAGATTGGCGAGCGCCACCCGGCGCCGCTCGCCCGCGAGGGCGTGAATCAGCGCGCCGCAGGCCCTGCCGAGCGGGGCAAGGAGCGGCAGCGGCAGAAAATGAAGCAGCCAGATGACCGCGAGCGCCGCACGGGTCAGCATCGGGCATCCGCGCTCAGCACTGCGGGTGGGGCGGGGCCCCCGCCGGAACCTTGTACCGGTTGTAGCCCCACAGGTACTGCGCGGGACAGCGCCGGATCTGGCTCTCGATCGCGCGGTTGAGCGCCGTCTCATCGAGCGCGCCCGGCCCGAGCGCCGCGAGGTGCAGCCAGTAGCCGCGCCCCTCGGCGAGGCGCTCCGCGAATGCCATGATCACCGCCGCCCCGCTCCGGCGCTGGAGCCGGCCGGCGAGCGTCATGGTGTACGCGGGGCGGCCGAAAAAATCCGCCCACGCGCCTTCCCCCGCACCCGGCGCCTGGTCGGGCAGCATGCCCACCGCCTCGCCCCGGCCGAGCGCCTTGTAGAGCATGCGCACACCGCGCAGATTCGCCGGCGCGAGTCGCGCCTGCCAGCGGCCGCGGCCGGCGGCCATGAGCGGGTCGAGCCACCGCTTCCTGGGCGGGCGATAGAGAATCGTGAGCGGCATCCGCCGCGCGCCGTACAGGGCGGCAATCTCGAAGCAACCGAGATGCGGAGTGAGAAAGATGATGCCGCGCCCGAGCGCGAGGGCGCGCTCCACGACGGGCCAGTCGTCGCAGCGGGACACGAATCGCTCAACCCGTTCCTCCTCGCCGAACCAGACGGCGGGAAGCTCCGCCACGCTCTTGCCGGTCTCGGCAATGGCGGCGCGAATCAACTCGCGGCACGCGCCCTCCCCGGCGCACACGCCGCTCCCGGTGGCGTTCTCCCGCAGTCGCCGCGCGTATACGGGCGCGCTCCAGTAGGCGAGCCAGCCGAGCGCGACACCCGCCCGGTGCAGCCAGGCGAGCGGCAGGCGGCCCAGTAACCGGAAGACGGCGATCAACACAATTTGTATTTATAAATCGAGGCTTATCTGTTATTCTACGAGCCTTTTTGCTCTCCCAGAACCCCACGCCATGAGTGATTTTCTCTTCACCTCGGAATCCGTTTCCGAAGGTCATCCGGACAAGATCGCGGACGCCGTCTCGGATGCGATACTCGACGCGGTGCTCGCGCAGGACGCGCGCGGCCGCGTCGCCGCCGAAACCCTGACCCACACCGGCCTCGTGGTGCTCGCCGGGCAGATCACCACGAACGCGCAGGTCGATTACGCGAAGGTGGCGCGCGGTGTCGTGAAGCGCATCGGCTACGACGATTCCGCCATCGGCTTCGACTACAAGAGCTGCGGCGTGCTCGTGTGCTACGACCAGCAGTCCGCGGACATCGCGCAGGGCGTCGACGAGGGCAAGGGGCTCGACCTCGACCAGGGCGCCGGCGATCAGGGCCTCATGTTCGGGTTTGCCTGCGACGAGACGCCGCAGTTGATGCCCATGCCGATCTACTACGCCCACCGGCTGATGGAGCGCCACGCGGAAGTTCGCCGCGACCGCCGCCTGCCGTGGCTGCGGCCCGACGCGAAGTCGCAGGTATCGGTGCGGTACGTGAACGGCAGGCCGCACCACGTCGACACCGTGGTGATCTCCACCCAGCACCGCGAGGACATCTCGCACGAGCCGCTCGCGGAAGCCGTCGTCGAGGAGATCGTGAAGCCCGTGCTGCCGCGGGCGATGATCTCGAAGGAGACGCGCTTCCTCATCAACCCGACGGGGCGTTTCGT
Source organism: Burkholderiales bacterium (assembly GCA_020854035.1). Taxonomy (GTDB): domain Bacteria; phylum Pseudomonadota; class Gammaproteobacteria; order Burkholderiales; family SG8-41; genus SG8-41. The sequence continues at coordinate 16,368 of JADZGE010000096.1, forward strand.
GATCGGCGGCCCGCAGGGCGACACGGGGCTCACCGGCCGCAAGATCATCGTGGACACCTACGGCGGCTACTCGCGCCACGGCGGGGGCGCGTTCTCGGGCAAGGACCCCTCGAAGGTGGACCGCTCCGCGGCCTACGCGGCGCGCTACGTCGCGAAGAACATCGTCGCGGCGGGGCTCGCCACGAAGTGCGAGATCCAGGTCGCCTACGCGATCGGCGTGGCGCGCCCGGTGAGCGTGCTCGTGGAGACCTTCGGCACCGGGAAGATTCCGGACGAGAGCATCGCGGCGCTCGTGGGCGAGCACTTCGACCTGCGGCCCAAGGGGATCATCCAGTCTCTCGACCTCCTGCGCCCGATCTACGAGAAGACCGCGGCGTACGGGCACTTCGGGCGGGACGAGCCGGAGTTCTCGTGGGAAGCCACCGACAAGGCCGCGGCGCTGAAGGCCGCCGCCGGGTTGAAGTGATGGCCCCCGCGCGGAGTAGCCCGCCCGTGCCGGCCGCGTTATAATCCGCGACCGCTGAGGAGCGTTGCGACCGGGGCGACCCGGCCAGGCTCAGCAAGGATTCAACGGCGCTCGCACCGGAAACGGTGCGAGCGCTTGTGCTTTGTGCCCTCGCTCCGAGAGGCGCTGCGACCGGGAGGAACCCGGCCAGGCTCGGAACCGGGGCCGTGTGCGTGAAACGGCGCCTTGCATCCACGGGAGCCATGTTCATGAAGGAAGTCGCATCCAGGACGAAGACCGACCACCGCGTCGCCGACCTCGGGCAGGCCGGGTTCGGGCGCAGGGAGATCGCCATCGCCGAGACCGAGATGCCCGGTCTCATGGCCGTGCGCGAGGAGTACCGGGGCAGGCAGCCCCTGAAGGGGGCGCGCATCGCCGGATCGCTCCACATGACGATCCAGACGGCGGTCCTCATCGAGACGCTGGTCGCGCTGGGAGCGGAAGTGCGCTGGGCGTCGTGCAACATCTTCTCGACGCAGGACCACGCCGCCGCCGCGATCGCGGCCGCCGGCATCCCGGTGTTCGCGTTCAAGGGCGAGAGCCTCGAGGAGTACTGGGAATTCACCCACCGCATCCTCGAATGGGGCGACGGCGGCACCCCCAACATGATCCTCGACGACGGCGGCGACGCGACGCTGCTCGTCACCCTCGGCGCGCGCGCGGAAAAGAACGCTTCCCTCATCGCCCGGCCGGCCAACGAAGAGGAGACCGTGCTCTACGATGCCATCGCGAGGCGCCTGAAGGAGCGCCCCGGCTACTACTCGTTCGTCCAGCAGGCGATCCGCGGCGTCACGGAGGAGACCACGACCGGCGTGCACCGCCTCTACCAGATGGAGAAGGAGGGACGGCTGCCGTTTCCCGCGATCAACGTCAACGACTCGGTCACCAAGTCCAAGTTCGACAATCTCTACGGTTGCAGGGAATCACTGGTCGACGGAATCAAGCGCGCGACCGACGTCATGGTCGCCGGCAAGGTGGCGCTGGTGGCCGGCTACGGCGACGTCGGCAAGGGGTGCGCGCAGTCGCTGCGGGGCCTCGGCGCGGTGGTGTGGGTGACCGAAATCGACCCCATCTGCGCGCTGCAGGCCGCGATGGAGGGCTACCGCGTGGTGACGATGGACTACGCCGCCGACAAGGCGGACATATTCGTCACCGCCACCGGCAACCTCCGCGTCATCACGATCGAGCACATGAAGCGCATGAGGAACAACGCGATCGTGTGCAACATCGGGCACTTCGACTCCGAGATCGACATCTCGGCGCTGAAGCAGTTCAGGTGGGAGAACATCAAGCCGCAGGTGGATCACGTGATCTTCCCCGACGGCAGGCGCCTCATCGTGCTCGCCGAGGGGCGGCTCGTCAACCTCGGCTGCGCCACCGGCCACCCGAGCTTCGTCATGTCGAGCTCCTTCACCAACCAGGTGCTGGCGCAGCTCGAGCTCTACGGCAACGCGTCGAAGTACGCGAGGAAGGTCCACGTGCTGCCCAAGCACCTCGACGAGCGCGTCGCGCGGCTGCACCTGAAGAAGCTCGGCGCGGAACTCACCGTCATGACCGAGGAGCAGTGCCGTTACGTCGGGATCGACGTCGACGGGCCGTACAAGCCGGACCACTACCGCTACTGATGCGCCATGCGGAATGACGGATGCGGAATCGCCCGGTAGCCGGCCGGGCGCGCGCATCGCGCCATCATTCATCGTTCATCAATTGCCCCAGGCCGTGGAATCCCAGAAGCCATTCCCGCGGACGCTCTCCTTCGAGTTCTTCCCGCCCAGGACGGCGGAGGGGAAGCTGAAACTCGGCGAGACGTGGAAGGAGCTCGGTCGGCTCGGGCCCAGGTTCTTTTCGGTCACCTACGGCGCGGGCGGCTCGACGCGGGAGGGCACGCTCGAGACGGTGTCGGAGATCCGCGCGGCAGGCTTCGAGGCCGCGCCGCATCTCTCGTGCGTCGCCTCGACGCGGGCCGAGCTCGCCGCGCAACTCGCGCTCTACCGCGGGCACGGCATCCGCCACATCGTCGCGCTGCGCGGCGATCTTCCCTCGGGACTCGCGGCGAGCGGCGAGCTGCGCCACGCGAACGAGCTGGTGGCGTTCATTCGCGAGAGCACCGGGGACTGGTTCCGCATCGAGGTCGCCTGCTACCCGGAGTATCATCCGCAGACGCGCAACGCCGCCGACGAGATCGTGAACTTCAAGCGCAAGGTGGACGCGGGGGCGGATTCCGCGATCACGCAATACTTCTACAACGCCGACGCCTACTTCCGCTTCGTCGAGGCCTGCGAGGCGGCGGGCATCGCGATTCCGATCGTCCCCGGCATCATGCCGATCGGCAATTTCTCGCAGCTCGCGCGCTTCTCCGACGCGTGTGGCGCGGAGATTCCGCGGTGGCTGCGCTTCCGCCTGGAAAGCTACCGCGACGACACCGCCTCGATCCGGGCCTTCGGGCTCGACGTGGTGACCCGCCTTTGCGAGCGGCTCCTCGCGGCGGGCGCGCCCGGCCTGCACTTCTACACCCTCAACCAGGCGGGGCTCACCACCGCGATCTGGCGCCGCCTCGGGCTCTGAGAGGGGGGCGTGGCGGGGCCGGCGCGGGCGGCGGCTGTTCCGCCGGGGGATTCCGTGCGGCAGAATGCCGCTATCGGGAAAGCGCGCAAAGCGCACGGAGGCACAGTGTCAGCCGGAGTAACCGCATCCCAGCAACTCGCGCCCGGGGGAGAGCGAGCGGCGCTGCTGCCCGAGGTCAAGTCCCGCCCGCCGCAGGAGGCCGCGACCCTCCTCGCCGAGTATCCGGCGGAGGTGATCGCCGCCGTGCTGCTCGAAATGAATCCCTCGTTCACGCAGGATGTGCTGCAGGAGTTTCCCCGCGGGCTGACCACGGCGGTGCTGCAGGCCGCGCCGCCGGTGACCGCGCTGCAGTGGGAGCGGAACGCCGCCTACACCCAGGGGAGCATCGGCCGGCTGATGGAGCCGGTCGTCGCGGTGCTGCGCCCGCAGCAAAGCGTCGGGGAGACCATCGAGCAGCTTCGCAACCTCATCCGAACCGCGTTCATCACCTACGGTTACGTGATCGAGCCGGATGGGCGGCTGATCGGCGTGGTCACCATGCGCGATCTCCTGTTCTCGGCGCACGAAGCGCGGCTCGAGGAGCTCATGCTGCGCGAGCCCTTCTTCCTTCTGCCGGAGCTCACCCTCGGCGAGGCGATGAAGCTCGTGCTCGACCGTCACTACCCGGCCTACCCGGTGTGCGACGGGAACGGCGTGCTGATCGGGCTCGTGCGCGGACAGGCCATGTTCGAGGAGCAGGCCTTCGAGATCACCGCGCAGGCCGGCGCCATGGTCGGCGTGGAAAGGGAAGAGCGGCTCGCCACGCCGATCGCCCAGAGCTTCAAGTACCGCCATCCCTGGCTGCAGCTCAATCTCCTCACCGCGTTCATCGCCGGCGCGGTGGTCGGCATCTTCGAAGGCACGGTGGAACGGCTGGTGGTGCTCGCCGCGTTCCTGCCGGTGCTGGCGGGACAATCGGGGAACACCGGCTGCCAGGCGCTCGCGGTGACGCTGCGCGGGCTCACGCTGGGGGAGCTGAAGGCCGGCACGGAGCGGGCGATGGTGCTGAAGGAGGCCTCGCTCGGCTTCGCGAACGGCTCGTTCACCGGCCTCGTCGCCGCGATCGGCATGTTCGCCTACGCGACGCTGCAGGGCTTGCCCAACGCGTTCCCGCTCTCCGCCGTCGTCTGGCTCGCGCTGGTCGGCGCCTGCGTGGTGAGCGGCGTGTGCGGCGCGCTGATCCCGCTCACGTTGAAGCGCTTCGGCGCCGACCCGGCGACCGCCTCCAGCATCTTCCTCACGACCGCCACCGACGTGGTGAGCATGGGACTCCTGCTGGGCCTTGCCACCGTCCTTGTCCGCTGACGCGATTTCCCCGGACGCCACAACGAGAAAGGAGCAACACCGTGACCCACCCCGACTACGAACGCGCGGCGCGACACGTCACAGCCGAGGCGGTGCAGAGCACGCTCATGGACATGGTGAACATCGCGAGCCCGACCGGGCGCGAGGGAGAACTCGCGCGCTACATCGTGGCGCGGCTCGCCCGGGCGGGATTCCAGGCCGCGCTGCAGGAAGTGAGCGCTGGCCGGCCGAACGCGGTCGGCGTGCGCCCCGGCGGCGGCGACGGGGTGAACCTGCTCTTCACCGGACACATGGACACCTCCTACGACGGCGACGAGGATTACCTCAGGGGCGAAGGCTTCAAGGCGAAGGCCGTCCTGCGCGACGGATGGATCTGGGGGCTCGGCGCGAACAACATGAAAAGCGGCCTTGCCTCGGCGCTGGTCGCGCTCGAAGCGATCGACCGCGAAGGCATCGAACTGCGTGGCGACCTCCTCTACGGCGGGGTGGTCGGCGAGACGGAGAAGGCCGCGGTCGATGAATTCCGCGGCGAGTCGGTGGCCGGCTACGGCGTGGGCACACGCCACATGATCCTGCACGGGATCACGGGGGATTACGCCATACTGTGCGAGCCCACCTCGCTGCGGGTGTGCGCCGCCAACATGGGCGTGGTCTGGGCGAAGATCACCCTCGGGGGCACGGTGAGCCACGCCGCGCTTTCGCGTCATCCGAGCGTGGTGAACGCGATCATGGAGGCGCACGCGCTGCTCGCGCGGCTTCAGGACTGGGGCCGCGCGTACGAGGCGGCGCGCGAGTACCTCGGCGAGCGCCCCAACGTGACTGTCGCGGCGATCCGCGGGGGCATGCCCTGGCGGCTCGCGCGCAACCCGTTCGAATGCAGCCTGTACCTCGACATCCGTACCGTTCCCGGACAGACGCTCGACCAGGTGAAACGCTCGCTGCGCGGGGTGCTGCGCGAGTTCGCCCGCGAGCGCGGCCAGCCGGAAGCGGTGCTGGAATTCTTCGTGAACGACCCGCCGACCGTGATCGGCGAGGATGAACTCATCACGCAGGTGATGCGCGAAGCGCACCGCCGCGTCACGAACGACGAGGCGCGGCCCATGATCCGCCGCCCGGGAGCCGATTCAACGCATATGAACCGCTACGATGTGCCGTGCATCTGTTACGGCCCGGGCGGGCCGACCCACCCGGGCGCCAGGGGGCAGATGCACGCGGTCGGCGAGCACGTGCCGGTCGCGAACCTCGTTACCGCGGCCCGGGTGTACCTCGACGCGGCGCTCACGCTGTGCAGCCGGCCGGCCCCCGACGGCGCGAAGGGCCGCGGCGCCGCATGATATGCTGTCCGGCGTGAGTGTCATGGCGGAAACGGCTGCCGGCATCAAGGAGTCCGCGCCCGCGGCGGGGTTGAGCATCGTCTGCCGCGGGGTGAGCAAGACCTTCGAGACCATCGAGGGCGAGCGCATCCACGCGCTCGACACCGTCGGCTTCGGCATCCGCGAGGGCGAGTTCGTCTGCGTGGTCGGGCCGAGCGGCTGCGGCAAGAGCACCTTGCTGCGGCTGCTGGCGGGTACGCTCGCCGCGTCGGGGGGCGACATACTGCTGCGCGGCTCGCCGGTCACCGGCCCGCGCCGGGACATCGGCATCGTGTTCCAGACCGCGACGCTGCTCCCGTGGCGCAACGTGCTCGAGAACGCGCTCCTGCCCGCCGACGTCCAGGGTCTCGACCGCCGCGCGTGCACGGAGCGGGCGCGGGGGCTCCTGCGCATGGTCGGACTCGAAGGCTTCGAGCGCAAGTATCCGTTCGAACTCTCCGGCGGCATGCAGCAGCGGGTGTCGATCACCCGCGCGCTGGTGCACGACCCGGCGGTGCTGCTGATGGACGAGCCCTTCGGCGCGCTCGACGCGCTCACCCGGGAGCAGATGAATCTCGACCTGCAGCGCATCTGGCAGAGCGCCGGCAAGACCGTCTTCCTCATCACGCACAGCATCAGCGAAGCGGTGTTTCTCGCCGACCGGGTGCTGGTCATGTCGGCGCGGCCCGGCCGGATCGTCGTGGAGCTCCCCGTGGGCTTCGCCCGCCCGCGCTCGCTCGATGTCATCGGCGCCCCGGAGTTCGGCCGGCTCGTCACGCGGATACGCCACGAGCTCGCCGCGAGCGGAGCGCTCGACTGAGGCCGCGGGCCCGCGCGGCGCGGCGATTCCACGATTCCATTTAACCGGAGATCATGTCATGAACTGGATGAAAGCCGTGTTTCTCGTGCTGCCGGCGCTCGCCCTGCCTGCGGGCGGGCCGGCGGCGCAGCCGCTGCAGAAGGTGACGCTGCTGCACTCGCAGCCGCAGATCACGGCGGCGTTCGCCTATTCGAGCTCGCTGCCCGTGCACCTCGGCTACTTCCGGGAAGAGGGGCTCGAGGTGGAAGTGAGCCCGAGCAAGGGCGCCGCGGCCGCGATGCAGCTACTCGTGGGCGGGCGTGCGGATGCCGCGATCGGCAATCCATCGGGGGCGATGCTTGCCATCCAGAAGGGCGCCGACGTGCGCTTCTACTACACCTCGATCCGCGGCGACATCTTCGGGATAGCGCTGCCCGCGGACAGCGGGCTGAAGACGCTCGCCGATCTCAAGGGCAAGACGATCGGCGTGTCGAGCTTCGCGTCGGGCGGCACCAATTACGTGAAGGGACTGATGAAGACGATCGGTCTGGAGTCCGGCAAGGACTACAGCATCGTCGAGATCGGCGTCGGCGCGCGCGCCGCGGGCGCCTACAAGTCGAAGCAGGTCGATGCCTTCTCGCTGTGGGACGAGGCCTACGTCTCGATCGGGCAGAGCGGCATACCGATCGCCCACGTGATCAAGGATCCGCGGGCGCAATCCTTCGCGGTCGGTTCGATCGTCGTGAAGAACGCGGATTTCAAGGAGAAGCGCCGGATGCTCGTGGGGCTCGCCCGCGCCATCGCGAAGGCGCAGCTCTTTCAGGTGACCAATCCCGAGGCGACGGTCCGTATCCACTGGAAGGTCTATCCCCAGACCGCGCGCGGCGGCGGCAGCGACGAGGCCGTCGCGAACGAGGTCAAGGTGCTCGCGGTGCGCACGGCGATCATATCGCGCACCGCGTGGGGCACGACGAAGTTCGGGGACCAGCCCCGCAAGGTGATGGAGGGCTTCCAGGACTACCTCGTCGCCACCGAGGTGCTGCCCCAGTCGCTGCCGGTCGAGCGCTACTACACGAACGACCTCATCGACGAGGCGAACCGCTTCGACGCCGCGGCGGTGGAGAAGCAGGCGCGCGAGTACCGCCTGCAATGAGCGCGGGCGCTCCCCGCGTGCCCGCGCGGGGCGGACGGCGGCGCGGGCTGCGCGAACGGCCGGAATGGGTGTGCGTGCCGCTCACGCTCGTGCTCATCTTCGGCGGCTGGGAATGGTACGTCGTCGCGCGCGAGGTGAGCCCGCTCATACTCCCCGCCCCCTCCAAGATCGTCGCGGCGTTGTACCAGGGAATCAGGAGCGGAGTGCTGATCGACGGGTCTCTCGTGACGCTCTGGGAAATCGTCCTGGGCTACCTGCTCTCCGCGGCGTGTGCTTTCGTGCTCGGCACGCTGGTGAGCCAGTTCCGGCTGATCGAGGCGACCGTTTATCCGTATGTCGTCGCGCTGCAGACCCTGCCCAAGATCGCCATCGCGCCGCTCATCCTGGTGTGGGTGGGGCTCGGCATCGAAAGCAAGGTGATCGTCGCCGCGCTGGTTTCCTTCTTCCCCATGCTGGTCAACACCATCGTGGGGCTCAAGTCCGCGTCGGCCGACAAGCTGGAGCTGATGCACGCGCTGAGCGCCTCGCGCGCGAAGACCTTCTTCCTCGTCAAGCTGCCGGAGGCGCTGCCCTACATGTTCGCCGGCCTGCAGATCGGCATCGTGCTCGCGGTGCTCGGCGCGATCGTCGGCGAATTCGTGGGCGCCAAGGCGGGGCTTGGCTATCTCATCATGCAGATGAACTACAACCTGGACGTCGCCGGCATGTTCGCCGTGCTGGTGATCCTCGGTGTGATGGGCATCGTGCTCAACCTGCTCATCAGTTACGTGCGGCGGCGCGTGATCTTCTGGCAGGGCGCCGACGAAAGCGGCACGATCTAGCGCCGGCCAATCCCGGCGAGGAGTCCCGGTGGAAAAGCGATGTTTTCCCGGCACGTGGCAGCAGGATCGCGCGTTCTCGCCGCTCGTCGAGACGCGCGGCGGACGCACGCTCTGGGTGGCGGGCCACGGCGGTCTTCACGGCGCCGAGCACCCGCTCGACGGTGACTTCGAGGGCCAGGCGCGACAGGCGTTTCGTAACCTCGCGACGACGCTGGAGCAGGCCGGCGGAACGCTCGACGACATCGTCACGATGACCGTTTTCATCGCCGACGCGCGCTACGGCGACGCCTTCATCGCCATCCGCAAGGAGGTGTATCCCTCCGGCCGATTTCCCGCGAGCGCGCTCATCACGGTGGCGGGGTTCGCCCGGCCATCGATGCTGGTCGAGATTCAGTGCGTCGCCATGGTGCCGGAGTAGTCCGGCGTGTGGAGCCGAACCGCCCGCCGGTTCCCGGGCGAGGCCCCCGCGACCATGGACCGGCGGGGCGAGCCGCGCCGGAACCATTACGCGATCAGGGCGCGGGCGGCGGCGCGAGCGCCTCGATGAAGCCCGACCTCAGTAGCATTCCGCTTTTCGAGGGGCTGCGCGAGGAGGACCTGCGGGCGCTCTCCGACCGGGCGATCGTTCGCAGCGTCCCGAAGAACGCGATCGTGATCACCGAAGGCGACGCGACCGACTCGCTCTACGTGATCCTGTCCGGCAAGGTCAAGGTCTACCTCGGCGACGAGGCGGGCAAGGAGCTGCTCCTAGACGTCCTCGGCCCGGGCAAGTACTTCGGCGAGATGGTGCTGGACGAGGGCCCGCGCTCGGCGTCGGTGGTGACGCTCGAGCCCTCGCATTTCGCGGTCCTCTCTCGCGCGGATTTCCGCGGCTTCCTCCTGCGGCACCCGGAGATCGCGCTGCACGTCATCACGAATCTCATCCGGCTCGCGCGCGGGTTGAACGAGAACGTGAAAAGCCTCGCGCTGCTCGACGTCTACGGCCGCGTGGCGCGCATGCTGAACGAGCTTGCCGTCGAGGAGAACGGGCGGCTCGTGATTCCCGAGCGGCTCACCCAGCGGGAGATGGCAAACCGCGTGGGCGCCTCGCGCGAGATGATCAACCGCATCCTGCGCGATCTCACGATCGGCGGCTACATCGCCGTCGAATCCGGGCGCATCACCATCCGGAAGACCCCCCCCGCGCGCTGGTAGCCCGACCCGGCGCGCCCGAAGAGCGGCATACGCGAACCCCGCCGCGCCGGGCTAAGGAAACCCGGGCGGGTGCCGTTACCGTTCTGGCGAACGACCAGGCGGGCAAGCGTACCTGGAGAGTGCAAATGCCGGCAAATGCCGAAGTGCTGGGAACCGTGCCGCTCTTCGCGGGACTCCCCGAGGAGGGACTCGCCGTCCTCGCGCGAGGCTCGGCCGTGCGCAGGGTTCCGCGGGGCGCCTACATCCTCCGCGCGGGAGAGCGGACCGACGGCGTCCACGTCATCCTGTCGGGCAGCGCCAAGGTGCTCATCTCCGACGCCGAAGGCCGCGAGGTCATCCTCGCGCTGATCGGGCGTCACGAGTTCTTCGGCGAGATGGGCTCGCTCGACGAGCATCCGCGCTCGGCCAGCGTGAGGGCGCTGGAGCCTTGCGAGCTGCTGCGGGTCGCGAGGGCGGACTTCCTGCACTGCCTGCTGGAGAATCGCGCGGTCGCGATGCGCGTCATGCTCGGTCTGGTGAGGCGGCTGCGCGAAGCCGACCGGCAGATCGAGAGCCTTGCGCTCATGAGCGTCCACCACCGGGTGGTGCGCATCCTGCGCGACCTCTCCCGCGACGAGGGCGGCAGGCGCGTGATTCCCAGGGCGCCGCCAAAGCAGGAAATCGCCCACATGATCGGCGCCTCGCGCGAGATGGTGAGCCGCGTGCTGCGGGAGCTCGTGAATCTCGGCCGGATTCGCGTCGAAAAACGGCGCATCGTGCTGCTCGGCGAGACCGCGCAGCCATGCTCGTTCGAGGGCGAGGTGCCGGGCTTCCCCGCGAGCGGCAAGGGCGAGCGCGTTTTCCCGGCGGGCAGGCGCGAAGCGCAGGGCAAGGCAGGCGGCTGACCGCGCCGCTCAGGAGCCGGGACGCGCGGTGCCGCCCTGCCGATGCCGCCGCCGGCGGATCGCGTAGCCGACGGCCCCCAGGCCGGCGAGCATCATCGCCGCGATGCTCGGTTCGGGCACCGGCGCGACCGACACCGAACGCAGATGCATGCGCGCGGCGGCGGAACCGGTATCGTCGCCGAAGAACAGGAAATCGGGCTGGGCATAGACCGCGACGCCCGCCACCGTGACCCCGGATGGCGAATAGTCCCGCAGCGCGCCCGAAAACACCGGCGCGCCGTTCACCGAAAGCGCGTAATTGCCGGCGTGGACGAGGAGCGAATAGTCCGCGAAACCCGTCGTGACGAGATCGGCGCGCTCGGGCGCGGCCGCCTGCACGAAGCTCGCGCCGGCGAGATCCTGCGCGAATACGCGTGTCGTCCAGAATCCGAGTTCGACCCCGCGGTGGGCGCCGTCGAGCACGATCATGCTGAATCCGGCGCGGTTGTCGTTCGCGTGCGCTTCCGCTTCGACCCGGGCGGTGAACGACAATCGAAACCCGGCGCCGCTGTCGAGCGTGACGCCGTTGCCGAAGAGCGGCGCGAGGGCGTAGCCGGCCTGGGTGGCATCGAGGAAGCTGGTGTCGAGCGTCACGCCGCCGCCGGCGAGCGTCTGGGAGGCGAACGGCGCCGGCGGCACCACGGAGAACCACCCCTGCGCGCCGGGTGAGGTCGCGAGTGCCCCGTCGTAGAGCAGGGTCGTGCCGCCGCTCAGCGCCGCGGCCGTCGCGCTCCAGCACCACGCCGCGAGGACGGCGAGAGCGGTATGGCGCCGGAACGGGTGCATGGGCCGTGTCATCGCAGGTGCCGCCTTGTCGGCGCATTCAAACCGCCGCTACCGGGGTTGTCAAGGACATCTTGCCCATATCTTCTCGATCGTCGCGACGCCTTCGCCCGGTGAAACGACGCCGGGGATTTCTCCCGGGTCCCCGGTTGGCGGCGGTGACCTCGCGATCACGCCGAGCGCTCTCTCGATGCCGCGCATCGCGGCGTCATCGCCGTGGCGCTGGTAGAGCGAGGTGCCGCCGGCGACGTCCGTGAAGACCATGGCGGTGCTCGACACGACCGCCTCAGGCGACGCGCGCGAGTACGACCGAAACGTTGTCCCGGCCGCCGCGGCCGTTGGCGAGCGCCACGGCGCGCTCCGCGGCGTGGCGCAGGTTCGTCCCCGCCTCGCGCAGGATCGAGCCGATCTCCTCCTCGGTCACGGCGCTGATGAGGCCGTCGGAGCACAGCAGGAACAGATCGTCGGGCGCGAGCGGGTGCTGCGTGAGGTCGGGCTCGATCCTGCCCGGCATGCCGAGGACGCGGCCTCGCGCGTTCTTCAGGCCCGAGCGCCGCGCCTCCCCGGCGCGGACGCAGCCGCGCTCGATCATCCCGGCGAGCGCGAAGGGATCGTGAGTGAGGCGTTCGAGCTCGCCTTCCCGCATGCGGTAGACCCGGGAGTCCCCGACGCTGGCGATGGTCGCGAAGTCCTCGTCGAGCAGCGCGAGCGCGAGCGTCGTGCCCATCCCGGCGAGCGCCAGGCTGCGCCCGGCGGCCTCGCGCACCCGGCTGTTCGCGCGGCGCACGAGCTCGTGCACGAGCGCCGCGCGCCGCTCCTGCCGGTTGCCCGCGCGCTCCCCGCCCGCCGCGCAGAGGGCCATGCGCAGGTCGGCCCGGATGCTGCGCGCGGCCGCCAGGCTCGCGATTTCGCCCGCGTTGTGGCCGCCGACGCCGTCGGCGATCAGGGCGAGCCCGAGCTGCGCGTCCCACGCCATCCTGTCGTCGTTGGCGGCGCGCCGGCGACCCGCATCGGTCACCCCGGCGATGTCCTTCAATCGCGCGTGATTCATCGGCGTCCCGTGCGTGCTTCGGGTGCGTCCAGGCAGCCTGCGCGCGGGCGCATTGCTCGAAAGCGCGCGGTTTTCTCGTTCATCACGCCGCGCGGCTGCTCGTCACGGCAGCAGTCGGCCGTTGGCACGTGGCGGAAGAGCGACCCGATGACTTGCCCCTCGGAGTGCACCCGGAGCGCGACCGCCACCGGTTTCTTCGGGATTTTCAGGCAGTTGTCGTCCATGGCCGGCGGCTTCCGCACGGGTACGCCCGATGAGTAACGGGTGTGCGGCGGCGGACCTTTAGCCGCGCACGCCCGCGCCGCCGGTCGCGGCGGGAACGCCCGTGTATCATGCGAGGATGCGGCCCGCGCGGGGCTGATAACAATCACCAGAGGAGATCCATCATGTCGGTACTGAAGCTCATCGCCGCCGCCCTGCCGCTCGCGTTCGGCGCGGCCGCCGCGAGCGCGGCACAGCCGGAGTTCCCCGACCGCCCGATCCGGCTCATCATCGGCAGCGCGCCGGGATCGGGACCGGACATCATTTCCCGGCTCGTGGCGGAGCGCCTGTACGCGGCGTGGGGCCAGCGGGTCGTCGTCGACTCGCGGCCGGGCGTGGCCGGCATCATCAGCGCGGAGGCGACCCTCCGGGCGAACCCCGACGGCTATACCTGGATGATGCTTACCTCGCAGCTCTTCGTCGCGACCTCGGTCTACCCCGACCTCAAGTTCCACCTCGACAAGGATTTCGTCTCGATCGCGCTGATCGGCTCGGTGCCCTTCGTGCAGATGGTCAATCCGCAGGTGCCGGTGAAGTCGATCCAGGAGCTCATCGCGCTCGCGAAGAAGTCGCCCGGAAAGCTCCGCTACGGCTCGGCGGGAGCGGGGGCGTCCGAGCACCTCTGCGGGGTCATGTTCAACCGCCTGACGGGGACCGACATGCTGCACGTCCCCTACAAGGGCATAGCGCAGGCGATCGCCGACACCATGGCGAACGAGGTGCAGCTCACCTACGCCGTCGTCCCGGCCGCGAGACCCCAGGTCGAGGCGGGGCGGCTGCGGGCGCTGGGCGTCACGAGCGAGAAGCGCTCCCAGGCGCTGCCCAACGTGCCCGCGATCGGCGAGGTGGTGCCGGGGTACGCGATGTTCGGCTGGTACAGCATCGTCGCGCCGGGCGGCACGCCCGAGGCGGTGCTCGCCAAGGCGAGCGCCGAGGTGGTGAAGCTCACGCGGGAACCCGAGTTCGGGGAGAAGCTGAAGGCGATCGGCATCGACATCATCGCCGGCACGCGCTCCGACCTCGATCGTTTCCGGGCCGGCCAGAGGAAGCTGATCACCGACCTCGTGAAGAGCGCGGGCGTCGAGATCAGGTAGCGGCGGGCCGGCGCGGCGCCCCTCGCCGCGGGAACGAATCCGGGCGCGCGACATGATGCTGCTGGAGCACGAGGGCAAAGCGTTGCTGGCGGAGGCCGGCGTGCCGGTCCCCGCGGGGGTGCTGCTCGACCCTGCGCCCGAATCGCTCGCGGCCGCGTGCGCGAGGATCACCGGGTATCCCGTCGCGGTGAAGGCGCAGGTGCGCGCCGGGGGCCGCGGCCGCCGGGGCGGCGTGCGGAAAGTGGACGCGGCGCACGAGCTTGCACCCGCGGCGCGGCGGCTCTTCGACATGACGTTCGCGGGCGAGCGGCCGCAGGCGCTGCTGGTGGAACCGTGGCTCGGCGCCGCGCGCGAGACCTACCTCTCGGTCGCGGTCGACGGGCTGGCCGACGGTTACGTGGTGCTCTACGCCCCGGCCGGCGGCGTCGATATCGAGGATGGATCCGGGGTGGTGCGCCATGCCGTCGGGACGCCGTGGAATTTCCGCGCGCACGCGATGCGCGAAGCGCTCGAGCGCGCCGAGCCGGATTACCAGTGGCGCGAGAAGGTGCTCGCTCTCGCGCAACGGCTGCTGCGGCTCGCCGCGGCGCGCGACTGCACGACGATCGAGATCAATCCGCTCGCCCGGCTCGCCGACGGTTCGCCGGTGGCGATCGACGCCAAGGTCGTCCGCGACGAGTGGGCGCACTTCCGCAACAGCGACATCCGTGCCGCGCGCGAGGCGGAACAGGCGGCCGCGGAGCGCCTGTTGCGCGACTGCCTCGAGATGGGGCACATGTACGTACGCCTCGACGGCGACGTCGGTCTGATCTCGGGCGGCGCAGGCATGACGATGGCCGCGATGGACATGATCGCGGAGCACGGCGGGCGGCCCGCGTGCTTCCTCGACTGCAGCCCCGGACCGACCTCCGCGCGCGGCTACCGCCCGGCGTTCGCGATGCTCGACGCCGACCCGTCGGTGAAGTGCATCCTGGTGAGCATATTCGGCGGCGGCACGCAGATGCAACGCGTGGCGAACGCGATGAAGGAGGTCATGGCCGAGCGCCACGGCGACAAGCCGGTCGTGTTTCGCCTCGACGGCACCAACGTCGACCAGGTAGCGGCCATCTTCGCCGGCTGCGGCGCGCACAACCACGCGCGGCTCGAGGACGCGGTGGCCGAGGCGGTGCGCCTTGCCGCGGGCCGCGCCTGAAGCCGCCGGCCGCCGGACGATCCCGATGAGCATACTGCTCGACCGCGCAAACCGCGTCCTGGTGGTGGGAGTGACGGGCCAGATGGGCACGTTCTTCGTCGACGACGCGCGCCGGTACGGCACGAACGTCGTCGCCGGCGTCTCCCCCGGCCGCGAGGGCACCGCGGTGGCCGGCGTGCCCGTTTTCGCGGGCGTGCGCGCGGCGCGGGAGGCGACGGGCGCCGACACCGCGATCGTGTTCGTGCCGCCGTCGGCCGTCCTCGGCGGGGCGCTGGAAGCGATCGAGGGTGGGTGCCGGCTGGTGGTGGTCACCGCCGACGAACTGCCCGTCATGGACACGATCGAACTCAAGGCGGCCGCGCTCGCGCACGGCGCCGCGCTGGTGGGACCGAACTCGCCCGGCATCATCTCCCCGGGCAAGGCGAAGCTCGGCTTCATGCCCTCGTTCTGCTACGCGCCGGGCGGCCTGGGCGTCATATCGCGCAGCGGCTCGCTTTCCTACGAGGGTTCCAAGCGCCTGACGCTGGCGGGCCTCGGGCAATCCACGGTGATCGGCATCGGCGGCGACCCGGTCAAGGGGACGACCGCGGCGCAGGCGCTCAAGCTCTTCCACGACGACCCGGAAACCGCCGCGGTCGTGTACCTGGGCGAGATCGGCGGCTCGGAAGAGCTGTTCGTCGCCGAGTACGCGCGGCGCCCGGACGCGAAGCCGGTCGCCGCCCTCATCGTGGGGCGCACGGCGCCGCCCGGCAGGAAGATGGGGCACGCGGGAGCGTTGATCGGTTCGCGCGCCGAGTCCCACGCGGCCAAGGTCGAACTCCTGCGCGGCGCCGGCGTCGTCGTCGCCGCGGGGCTCACGGAGCTCGTTGCGGCCACGCGCGCCGCGCTTGCCACGCGCGCGCGCGGGACCGCGGCGGCAGCGCGGTGAGAGGAACGAGAAGGAGGACGATCGCCATGAAACACGGTGTATCCGTGATACTGTCGCTGGTGGCCGCGGTCGCGGGGGGCGGGAACCTGCTCGCCGCGGAGCCCGCCTACCCGGTCCGGCCGATCCGCGTGATCGTCGGGTTTCCGCCGGCCGGGGCGGCCGACATCTTCGCCCGCATGCTGGGCCAGAAGCTGACCGACGCCTGGGGCCAGACGGTGGTGGTCGACAATCGTCCCGGCGCGGGGAGCACGATCGGCTCGGAGATCACCGCGAACGCGCTGCCCGACGGCCACACGCTCATGGTGGTGTCAGCGAGCTACGCCACCAGCGCCGGACTCTACGCGAAAGTCATCCAGTACCAGCCGCTCGACTCGTTCGCGCCGATCGTGCTCATCGCCTCGAACGCCAATGCGCTGCTGGCGCACCCCTCGGTCACCGCGAGGAGCGTCGGCGAGCTCGTCGCGGCCGCGAAGGCCGAACCGGGCAGGTTCACGATGGGCTCGGCCGGCACCGGCAGCATCACGCACCTCGCCGGGGAACTTTTCGCGAGCATGGCCGGGATCCGCATCGTGCACGTGCCCTACAAGGGCGGCGGCCCCAACATGACCGCGCTCTTTGCCGGGGAGATACAGCTCACGGTGGCCTCGGTGCCGGCGTCGCTGCCGGGGGTCAAGGCGGGTCGCGTGAAGGCGCTCGGCGTCACCTCGCTCAAGCGTTCGCCCGCCTTGCCCGATGTCCCGACGGTCGCGGAGTCGGGTGTTCCCGGCTACGAGGCGCTCAACTGGTACGGCATGCTCGCTCCCGCCGGCGTCGCGGCTCCGATCGTCGCGAAGCTCAACGCCGAGACGAACCGCGTCCTGCGCCTGCCGGACATCGTCTCGGCGCTCAACAAGCAGGGAGCCGATCCCGGCGGGGGCACGCCCGCGGAGTTCAGGAAGCTCCTCCAGGTCGAGATAGCCAAGTGGTCCCGGGTGATCCGGAGCGCCGGAGTCAAGGTTCAGTAGCCGCGGCCGCCGCCGCCCGCGCCGCCCACGAGGTGCCCCAATGAAGATCACCGGCATCGATTGCCACCGGGTCACGATTCCCTACCGCAATCCCTATCGCATGGCCCCCGGGGAGACGCGCCACAAGAAACAGATCATCGTTCTCGTCCACACCGACGAGGGCGTCACCGGCGTGGGGGAAACCGGGGTGACGCTGATCGAGCGCGGCGGCGAGACCCAGGAGGCGATCTACGTCACGATCAAGCGCTACTTCGCGCCGCTCATTCTAGGGCTCGACCCCTTCGACATCGGCCTCGTGATCGGGCGGCTCGAGGACTTCAACCAGGGCCGCACCGGGTTCCTGTGCGCGAAGGCGGCGATCGACACCGCCCTCTACGACATCATGGGCAAGGCGGTCAACCAGCCGGTCGCGAGGCTCCTCGGCGGCGTGCACCGTACCCGCTTCCAGGTAAGTCGCAGCCTGGGCGTGAAGCCGCCGCGCGACATGGCGCAGGACGCGTTGCGGCTGAAGGCCATGGGCTACGCGATGCTCACCGTGAAGGTCGGCTTCGACGTGAAGGAGGATCTCAACCGCGTCGCGGCCGTGCGCGACGCGGTGGGAGCCGACTACCCCCTGGAGATCGACGTCAACGGCGCGTATAACGTCGAAGTCGCCATTCCCGCGCTGCGCAAGATGGAGCGCTACGGCATCGAGGCCATCGAACAGCCGGTGCCGTGGTGGGACCTGCAGGGCATGAAGGCGGTGCGGGTCGCGCTCGATACGCCGATCACCGCCGACGAGAGCGCCTGGACGCCGCACGACGTGGCGAACATCGCGAAGGCGGGCGCGGCCGACACGATCTGCGTGAAGCCGGTGAAGAACGGCGGGCTCTATCTCACCCGCAGGATGGCCGAGATGGCGGAGGCGGCGGGAATGGGCGTGCTGATGGGCAGCAAGCACCCGCTGTCGCCGGGCACCGCCGCGATCCTGCATTTCGCCGCGGCGCTGCCCTGCGTGCACGGCGTGCTGGGGTACGGCTCGCCGCTCGAGCGGCTGGCGGACGACATTTGCGATCCGCCGCTTGAAATGAACGGCGACGGCACCGTCTCGCTTCCGGCCGGGCCGGGACTGGGCGTGACGGTGTCGGCGGAGAAGCTCAAGCGTTACACTGACACCGAGCCGCTCGCCTGAGACGGCGCGACGCGGCCGGCGCACAGGAGGTTTTCGTGGGCAGGACAGGGGAACTCGACATCACCGAGGAAGCGGCCGAGGGCACGATCACGCCGGAGGCGCTCGCCGCGGCGCGCGCGCTGATCGGCCGCAAGCTGCGGCCGGAACAATACCTGCGCGACGCCAGCGTCGATTCCCTCACCATCTTCGCGAACGGCATCGGCGACCTCAACCCGCTCTTCCGCGATGTCGAGTACGCGCGCTTCACGCGCTTCGGCGGGCTGATCGCGCACCCCTGCTTTCCGTGGACGCATCACTGGCCGGGGCGCTCCTACTGGGGACTCGCCGGCGTGCACGGCTTCGGCGTCGCCATCGATTGCGAGTTCTACCGCAACCTGCGCCCGGGCGATCGCACCAGCATCTGGAACCGGGTGCTCGACGTGCGCGAGAAGGAGTCGCGGTTCTCCGGGCGCATGGTCATGCAGTACCTCGAGTCGACCTACGTCAACCAGCGCGACGAAGTGCTGTGCCGCGCGCTCGGCCTGACCGCGCGCCACGAGCGCCGGGCCTCGCGCGAACGGGGCAAGTACCGCGAGGTGAAGACGCACGTCTACGCGCCGGAGGAGCGCGCGCGCATCGACCGGATGGTCATGACGGAGGGCTCGCGCATACGCGGGGGCGAGCCCCGCTACTGGGAGGAGGTGGAGGTGGGCGAGGCGATCGACGAGATCGCGCGCGGGCCGCTTTCCCTGTCGGACACGATGGCGTTCGTGATCGGTTCGGGCCGCGGCGCGGCGCACGGCGCGCTGCTGCGCCACGCCGCGAAGCATCCCCGGCACTACATCCGCAACAAGCGCGCCGGCGGCGGCATCGAGTACACCGGCATCGGCCACCACCGCGAGGATTTCGCGAAAGAGGTCGGGGTGCCGGGCATGTACGACTACCTGCCGCAGCGCGCCTGCTGGTTCGCCACGGCGGTCACCAACTGGATGGGCGACGACGCGGTGTTGAAGCGCCTGCGCATGGAAGCGCGCATGTTCAACTGCCAGGGCGATACCACGTTCATCGGCGGCAAGGTGGCGCGCAAGTACGTCAAGGACCGCTGCGCGCTGATCGACATCGAGATGCGGGGCGTCAACCAGCGCGGCGAGCTCACCTCTCCGGGATTCGCCACCGTGATGCTGCCCTCGCTCGACACCGCCACCCGCATTCCGCTCGACGGGGCCGTGGTCGATCTCGAACTGCCCGCGGTACGCTGACGGAAGAGGCCGACATGACCGCATCCATCTATCTCGTTCTCGACATGATCAACGACCTCGTCCACGAGGACGGCCCCAACGGGAAAAAGGGCTACGGGCCCGTCCTCGCGCGGCGCGGGACGGTGGCGCGGACCGCGGAGGCGCTCGCCCGGGCGCGTGCGGCCGGGGTGATGATCGGCTACGTGCGCGTCGGGTTCTCGCCGGACTACCGGGAATGCCCGCCCGCCTCGCGCCTGTTCCAGGGCGCGCGGCAGGCGGGGCTCTTCCAGCTGGGGACGTGGGGCACGGAAGTGCACCCGGCGCTCGCGCCGCGGGCGGGGGATCACGACATCGTCAAGCACCGGGTGAGCCCGTTCTACGCGACCTCCCTGGAGGCGATCCTCGGCGCAACCGGCATCCGGCGGATCTTCGTTTCGGGCGTGTCGACGAGCGGCGCCGTCCTTTCCGCGGCCAAGGAAGGCCACGACCGCGACTACGAGATGGTGGTGCTCGAGGACTGCTGCGCGGCGCTGACCGACGCGCAGCACGTTGCCGTCATCGAGCAGATGCAGCGCATCGCGCTCGTCACCACCTCGCGCGACGCACGGTTCGAATAGCGCGCCGCGAACGCCCTCCCGCAGGCGCGGCGAGCAGCCCCGGAATCCCCGTTTCGCCCCGCGAGTCGCGCCCCGTGCAGGATCGCAAGCCGCCGATAGTCCTGCTCGCCGCGGTGCTGGCGGGCCTTTCCATGGCCGGCCCGTTCTCGATCGACACCTACCTGCCCGCGTTTCCGGCGATCGCTCGCGAGTTCGGGCTGACCCCGTTCGAAGTGCAGCAGACGATGGCGATCTACCTCGCTTCGTTCGCCGTGATGACGCTCTTTCACGGCACGCTGTCGGACTCCTTCGGACGGCGGCCCGTCATCCTCGCGAACCTCGTGCTCTTCATCGTGGCGACGCTCGGCTGCTCCGCCGCGCAGAGCTTCGGCCAGCTGCTCGCCTTCCGCGCGCTTCAGGGCATCTCGGCCGGCGCGGGGATCGTCGTCGGCCGGGCCATCATCCGCGACACGTTCGAGGGTTTCGCGGCGCAGCGCCTGCTCTCGCTCGTCACGATGATTTTCGGCATCGCGCCGGCGATCGCGCCGGTCATCGGCGGCTGGATCCAGTCCGCGCACGGCTGGCGCTCGATTTTCGTGTTCCTCGCCTGCTACGGCGCGCTGCTCCTCGCCGTGTGCTCGTTGCGGTTGCCGGAGACCCTGCCGCGGGCGGCGCGGCAGCCGTTCGCCCCCGCGCCGCTCGCGGCCGGCTACCTCAAGCTCGGTTCGAGCGCTCCGCTCTTGCTCCTCTCCTTCGCCACGGGTCTTAACTGGGCGGGGGGCTTTCTCTACGTCGCCTCGGCGCCGGCGATCATCTACAACCTGCTGGGGCTCGCGACGACGCAGTTCGCGGTACTGTTCGTGCCGGGCATCTCCGGCATCATGATCGGCGCCTGGGTCTCCGGCCGCAGCGCGGGGCGGGTGAGCGCGCGCCGCACGGTGAATCTCGCCTACGCCGTCATGTTCGGCGCGGCGGCGGCGAGCCTCGCCTACCACCTGCTCGCGCCGCCCGCGATTCCCTGGACCATCGTTCCCTTCATGGTCTACGGATTCGGCATGGCGCTCGCCATGCCGAGCATCGTGCTCCTCGCGCTCGATCTTTTTCCCGCGCAGCGCGGGTTGACCGCGTCGCTGCAGGGCTTCATACAGACCGCCTGCGCCGCTTTCACGGCGGGGGTGGTCGCGCCGCTCGCCGCGGGAAGCGGCGAAACGCTGGCGCTCGCCATGCTGGCGCTCGTGACGGCGGGCTGGCTTGCGTGGGCGGGCTACGGGAGAACCGCCACGAAAGGATGCGAGCATGCGGGAGCTTGAGGGCTGGCGCGAGGAGAAGCGCTCGGCGTATCTCTATCGTGCCGCCGCGGTTGCGGAGGCCGGTACGCCGCGCGCGGCGCTCTTCGGGGAGCTTGCCGGGGAAGCGGAAAAGCAGGCGGCGATCTGGGAGGCGAAGGCGCGCGATGACGGCGCCCGGATGCCCGACGCCTACGCGCCGGATCTGCGCGCCCGCACGGTCGCGGCGCTCGTGCGCCGCCTTGGCGTGCGGCCCCTGCGAGCCGTGCTGGCCGCGATGAAGGTGCGCGGGATGTCGCTCTACGCGACTGCGGCGCACGGGCACGCGCTGCCCGTTGCCGTGGAGGACGTGGGGCGGCGCCACCGCGGCGTGGAGAGCGGCGGGAACCTGCGGGCCGCCGTGTTCGGCGTGAACGACGGGTTGATCTCCAACGCGAGCCTCATCATGGGCGTCGCGGGCGCCACGACCGAGAGCGCGTTCATCCTCGTCGCGGGGGGCGCCGGGCTGATCGCCGGCGCGTTCTCGATGGCGGCCGGGGAGTACGTGTCGGTTCGCTCGCAGCGCGAGATGTACGAGTACCAGATCGGGCTCGAGCGCGAGGAGCTCGAGCACTATCCCGACGCGGAGGCCGAGGAACTCTCGCTCATCTATCAGGCGCGCGGCCATTCGCGCGAGGACGCGGCGGAGATGGCGCGGCGTCTCATCGCGGAGCCGGAGCGCGCGCTGGCAACGCTCGCGCGCGAGGAGCTCGGGCTCAACCCCGACGAGCTCGGCTCGCCGTGGGGCGCGGCCGCGTCGTCTTTCGCGTCCTTCGCCGCCGGCGCGGCGATACCCGTGGCGCCGTTCCTCGTCGCAAGCGGCCCGGCGGCGCTCGCCGCCGCGGTCGCCGCCACGGCACTGGCGCTCTTCGCGGTCGGCGCCGCGATCTCGTTTTTCACCGGCCGCGGCTTCCTCTACAGCGGCGCGCGCATGCTCGCGGTCGGCGCGGCGGCCGGCCTCGTCACCTATCTGGTTGGCACGCTGCTCGGCGTGACGCTCGCCGCGCCGTGACCTCGCTCGCCGAGGAACGCGCCGAGCAGGCGCGGTGGAAGCCGCGCGCTGACCGGGCCGCGCTGCCCGAGTTCGCCGTTTTCGGCGAGCTCGTCGAGAACGAGTTCCTCTCCCCGGAAGCCGGGGCGCGGGCCGAGGCGAGCGCGCTCGGGGCGATCATCGCTTTCGCGGCCGGGCAGGTTCCCTACTACCGGCGGCTTTTCGAGCGCGTCGGGCTGGATGCGCGGGAGATCCGGGACCGCCGCGACCTTCCCCGCCTCCCGGTGCTCACGCGCGAAGCACTGCGGGGGAACGCCCGCGCGCTGCTCGCGAGCGCGCTCCCGGCAGGCACGGTGGTTGCCGGCGTCGCGTCATCGTCGGGGTCGACCGGGCCGCCGGCCGAGGTCGTTCACACGGCCGCGAGCAACGCCATGTTCACGTTTCTCAACCAGCGCCAGTCGCGCTGGTTCCGGCGCGACCCGGCCCTGAAGCTCGCCGCCATCCGGAATCCGGCGAGCCTGCCGCGGCCGCGGCCGGGCGAGTTCCCGGGCAACGGGGAGACGCTGCGCGCGCCCCGGTGGCGCTATGTCGGCGCGTACTTCGAGACGGGGCCGGGCGTCTACTACAGTGTGCTCGATCCCGTGGAGGCCCAGGTCGAGTGGCTGCGGCGCGAGCGCCCCGATTACCTGATCTCGCGCTCTCATTCCCTCGAGCATATCGTGATGGGCGCGGGCGGCGAGCGCCCGTGCCCGAGCCTCAAGGCGGTGACGGCGATCTCTGAAGCGCTTACGCCCGCCGCGCGCGAGCACCTCGCGGCGGCGCTCGGCGCGCCGGTGCAGCTCGCCTACGGGCTGAACGAGATCGGGCTCGTCGCCGCGTGCTGCGAGGCGGGCCGCTACCACGTGCACCGCGAGCACTGCATCGTCGAGATCGTGGACGAGGCGGGAAGCCCGGTTGCACCGGGCAGCGCGGGACGGCTCGTGGTGACCGGTCTCACGAACTACGCCATGCCGCTCATCCGCTACGACAGCGACGATCTCGTGACCGCGGTCGATGGCCCCTGCGCGTGCGGGCGAACGCTGCCCTCCTTCGGTGAAGTCCACGGGCGCCACTCGCGGATCATGGCGCTGCCGCCGGGAACGCTCGAGCGCGTGGAAGCGGTGCGCGCGGCGCTGTGGACGATGCCCCCGTCGCTCGCGCGCAACCTGCGCCGCTACCAGATCCACCAGTTCCGGGACGGCAGCTTCGAACTGCGGCTCGCGGCCGCCGGGGTGCTTCCCCCGGCCTTCGGGCTGCACATCGAGCGCCTCTGGCGCGCCGGGGCCGGGGCGGGCGGGCCGCGGCTTGCGCTCGCCGAAGTGGGCGAGATCCCGATCTATACCGCGCGCGACAAGTTCGATGACTTCGTCTCCGAGTTCGCCGAGTGGCCGCGGCGTCCCGCGGGCACGGAGTCCTGAAGGGCGGCGCCAGGCCGGTCGCGATCACGGTAGAATTCCAATTTATTTCAGTGGCTTAACCGCTCATGTCGGACCGCTCCGCGCTGCTCGAAGCGCTCTTCCGCCGCCGCATCGTGATTCTCGACGGCGCGATGGGCACGATGATCCAGTCCCACCGGCTCCCGGAGGAGGCGTTTCGGGGCGAGCGGTTTCGCGATCATCCCCACGATCTCAAGGGCAACAACGATCTCCTCGTGCTCACTTGCCCGCGGGTCATTCGCGAGATCCACGACGGCTACCTCGCCGCCGGCGCCGACGTGATCGAGACGAATACCTTCAATTCGACCTCGATCTCGCAGGCCGACTACCACCTCGAACACCTCGTCGCCGAACTCAATTTCGAGGCCGCGCGCATCGCGCGGGCCGCCGCCGACGCGGCGAGAGCGAAAGACCCGGCACGGCCGCGTTTCGTCGCCGGCGCGATCGGGCCCACCAGCCGCACCGCATCGATTTCACCCGACGTGAACGATCCCGCGGCGCGCAACGTCACCTTCGACGAACTGGTGGCCGCGTACCGCGAGGCGGCGCGCGCCCTCGTCGACGGGGGCGTGGACCTGCTCCTCGTCGAGACGATCTTCGACACGCTCAATGCCAAGGCCGCCCTCTTCGCGATAGACGAGTGCTTCGAGGAGCGGCGGATACGCCTGCCGGTCATCGTTTCCGGAACGATAACCGACGCCTCGGGGCGCACGCTCTCGGGGCAGACCCCGGAGGCGTTCTGGAACTCGGTGCGCCATGCCCGCCCGCTGGCGGTGGGTCTCAATTGCGCGCTTGGCGCGAAGCTGATGCGCCCCTACATCGAGGAGCTCTCGCGGGTCGCCGATACCTTTGTCTCGGCCTACCCGAACGCGGGCCTGCCCAACCCCCTCGCGCCGACCGGCTACGACGAGACGCCCGAAGAGACCGCGGGCTACCTCCTCGATTTCGCGAAGAGCGGCTTCGTCAACCTCGCGGGCGGCTGCTGCGGCACCACGCACGAGCACATCCGCATGATCGCGCAGGCGCTCGCCGGCGTGCCGCCGCGCAGGGTGCCCGCGATCGAGCGCAAGACCCGGCTCTCTGGGCTGGAGCCGCTCAACATCGGGGACGATTCGCTCTTCGTGAACGTCGGCGAGCGCACCAACGTCACCGGCTCGCGCGCCTTCGCGCGGATGATCCTCGCGGGCGACTACCAGGAAGCGCTCTCGGTCGCGCGCCAGCAGGTGGAGAACGGCGCGCAGATGATCGACGTCAACATGGACGAGGCGATGCTGGATTCGAAGAAGGCGATGACGACCTTCCTCAATCTCATCGGCTCGGAGCCCGACATCTCGCGCGTGCCGGTCATGATCGACTCCTCGAAGTGGGAGGTGATCGAGGCGGGGCTGAAGTGCGTACAGGGCAAGGCGGTGGTGAACTCGGTGAGCCTCAAGGAAGGCGAGGCCGAGTTCGTCAGGCACGCGAAGCTCGCGCGCCGCTACGGGGCGGCGGTGGTGGTGATGGCCTTCGACGAGCGGGGGCAGGCCGACACGCTCGAGCGGCGCGTGGCGATCATGCGGCGCTGCCACCGCATCCTCACGGAGGAGGTGGGGCTCGCGCCGGAGGACATCATCTTCGATCCGAACGTCTTCGCGATCGCGACGGGGATCGAGGAGCACGCGGACTACGCGAAGGATTTCATCGCGGCGACCCGGTTCGTGCGCGAGAACATGCCCGGCGTGAAGGTGTCGGGGGGCGTGTCGAACGTTTCGTTCTCGTTCCGCGGCAACGACGCGGTGCGCGAGGCGATCCATACCGCGTTCCTCTACCACGCGATCCGGGCGGGCCTGACGATGGGGATCGTCAACGCGGGGCAGCTCGGCGTCTACGAGGACATTCCCCGGGATCTCCTCGAACACGTCGAGGACATCATCTTCAACCGCCGGCCGGACGCGGCGGAGCGCATGGTCGCGTTCGCCGCAACGGTGAAAGGGGCCGCCCGCCGCGACGCCGAGGACCTGGAGTGGCGCGAGGGCGCGGTGGAGGAACGCCTGAAACACTCGCTCGTGCACGGGATCACCAACTGGATCGTCGAGGACACCGAGGAGGCGCGGGCGAAGTACGGCCGCCCGATCAGCGTCATCGAAGGTCCCCTCATGGACGGCATGAACGTGGTGGGCGATCTCTTCGGCGCCGGCAAGATGTTCCTGCCGCAGGTGGTGAAGTCCGCCCGCGTCATGAAGCAGTCGGTCGCCTACCTCGAGCCGTTCCTGCAGGAGGAGAAGGCGCAGGCGGGCGACGCGCGCCCGAAGGGCAAGGTCGTGCTTGCGACCGTGAAGGGCGATGTCCACGACATCGGCAAGAACATCGTCGGCGTCGTGCTCCAGTGCAACAACTACGAGATCGTCAACCTCGGCGTCATGGTGCCGGCGCGGAAGATACTGGAGACCGCGCGCGCCGAGCGCTGCGACATGGTCGGGGTGTCGGGCCTCATCACGCCGTCGCTCGAGGAAATGGCGCACCTCGCGCGCGAGATGGAGCGGGAGGGGTTCGACGTGCCGCTGCTCATCGGGGGCGCGACGACCTCGCGAACGCACACCGCGGTGAAGATCGCGCCGCACTACCACGGGCCGGTGATCTGGGTCGCGGACGCCTCGCGCAGCGTGGGCGTGTGCGGGAATCTCCTCTCCGACGAGCTGCGGGCCGGTTACCTGCGGGACGTGCGCGCGGAGTACGAGCGCGTGCGCGCCCAGCACGAGGGGAAGAGCGGGCCGCGGCTCGTGACGCTCGGCGAAGCGCGTGCGAACGCGTTGCCGACCGACTGGAAGTCCTACGCCCCGCCCCGCCCGGAGGTGATCGGCTCGCGCATGCTGAAGAACTACGACCTCGCCGAGATCGCGCGCTACGTCGACTGGGGGCCGTTCTTCCAGGCGTGGGAGCTCTCGGGCCCGTACCCGGCGATCCTGGAAGACCCCGTCGTGGGCGAGCACGCGCGCAAGCTCCTCGCCGAAGGGAAGGAAATGCTGCGCCGGATCGTGGACGGACGGTGGCTCTCGGCGGGCGCCGCCTTCGGGCTCTTTCCCGCCGCCAGGGTCGACGGCGAGGACATCGAGATCTACGCGGACGAGGGCCGCGGCCAGCGGCTCATGACCTGGCACAACCTGCGCCAGCAGAACGTGAAGCCGACGGGGCGGCATAACCTCAGCCTCGCCGACTTCGTCGCGCCGCGCGATGCCGGGGTTCCCGATTACATCGGCGCCTTCGCGGTGACGGCCGGGCTCGGCATCGAGAGGAAGCTCGCCGAGTTCGAGCGCGCGCACGACGACTACGGCGCGATCATGCTGAAGGCGCTCGCCGACCGGCTCGCCGAAGCGTTCGCGGAACTCCTGCACTTGCGGGTGCGGCGCGAGTTCTGGGGCTATGCGCGCGAGGAGTCGCTCGAGAACGAAGCGCTGGTCGCCGAGCGCTACCGCGGCATCCGCCCGGCGCCGGGCTACCCGGCGTGTCCCGATCACACGGAGAAGGGGCCGCTCTTCGCGCTCGTCGGCGCGGAGCGGGTCGGCATGAAACTCACCGAAAGCTACGCGATGTACCCGGCCGCGTCGGTGAGCGGGTTCTACTTCTCCCACCCGCAATCGCAGTACTTCGCCGTCGGGAGAATCGGGCCGGACCAGCTCGAGGACTACGCCGCGCGCAAGGGCATCGGCGCCGAGGAGGCGCGGCGCTGGCTCGCGGCCAGTCTCTAGCCGAAAGCCCCCGGCCGCTGCCCCGTTCAGTGGACCGGGTGCACGGCGACGATGATGATGTCCGCCCCGTCCTCGTTGCGCTCGAGCTGGGCGTGTACCTGGGCCCGGGCATCGTCCCCGCTGATCGCCTGCGCGATGACGTAGGCAGCCGGACAGCTCGGAGTCCGAAGTTCGACGATGAAGCACATGGCTCTCTCCTAGGACGTCGTCGTGTGCGAGCGCGCCGCGGCGAGCGCCGAGGCCGTGCCGCGGATATCGTCGGCGATGAAGGGATCGCCGTTCCTCGCCGTGTCTTCGGCGTGCCGGTCGCTTGTCTCCGGCGCGCGCTCCGGAGTTCGGGACGGCGGCGCGGCGGCGCCGATGCCGGCCGCTTCCCCGGCCGGCGCGAGCGCGATCGAGATCTCCGCCACGAGGCTCGCCAACGCCAGCAGGGCGATGAGCGACCACGCCGCGGCCGCCGCCGCATTGCCCCGGAGTCTTTCCGTTCGTTCGATCTTCATGGCGCCTTCTCCTCTCGCGGGAGGCCCGGTTGCCGGAGTGGCCCGGCTCTCCCGCTTACGGGGGGAATTCTCCGCGCGGGGCCGGCGAACTGAATACGTCGTAGCGCCTAGGAGCCTCCGGGATC
Organism: Burkholderiales bacterium; assembly: GCA_020854035.1. GTDB lineage: Bacteria > Pseudomonadota > Gammaproteobacteria > Burkholderiales > SG8-41 > SG8-41. The sequence continues at coordinate 44,462 of JADZGE010000096.1, forward strand.
CTGCTCCGGCACACTCCTCCGGGAGGTCTCACGGGCGTCGCGTTCCCCGTGTCGATTCCCGCGCGCAACGCGCGCAATGCGCAGGCGGCGGGCTAGCTCTCCGGGCATAGGCCCCCGGTCGGATTCCCAGAGATGCCCCCGGCACTTACGCTGCGCCCCATCGATGTCGCCAGCATGCGACGCGATGGCGGGACCGGCGAAGACTCGATGCGCCGCTTCGAAGGCCCCGGCGTCACAGGATCCGAAGGCGCACACAAACCCTATCGAAAGGAGACTACGATGAAGCGCACGATTCAGGCAGTCATTGTGGCGGCACTCTTCTCGGGCGTTGCGGCGAGCGCGAGCGACGCGTTCCCCGGCAACGGCGACCCGGTCGTCCTCCCCTCGCTCTCGACCTACGCGGACGAGCGCGCGCACGAGATCGCGAGGGGCGGCTCGCTCAACCCGTTCCCGGAGAGCGGCGATGTCGTCGTGCTCGCCCCCGAGTGGACGTACGCCGACCGTAACGCGGACGCGATCGCGCTCGCCGGGTCGATGAACCCGTTCCCGGAGAGCGGCGACCCCGTCGTGCTGCCCCCGCTCTCGACCTACGCGGATCAGTTCATCACCGAGCGTGCCATGCACGCCGCCGCGGAAACCGATCCGGCGGGGAGCCGCTAGCCTGCATTATTCATGAAACTTGCCGGTAAACGCGTTTTTCGGACGATTGATGCGATTTTCGCAGCTGGTTTCGGTGGCGAAGACGTATTGCTGAACCTGAATGCGCGCTGAGACA
>JADZGE010000097.1 GCA_020854035.1 Burkholderiales bacterium
GACCGAGACCCCGTCCTTGGTCACGGTGGGGGCGCCGAACGAGCGCTCCAGCACCACGTTGCGGCCCTTCGGGCCGAGGGTCACCTTCACCGCGTCGGCGAGGATGTTCACCCCCGCGACGATGCGGTGCCGGGCCGATTCCTTGAATCTCACTTCCTTCGCTGCCATGACTGTTTCTCCTTGGTAGCCAGTACCCAGTGGCTGATAGCGACTGTTTTCTGGTTACCGATTACGGGTTGCTGGTTACTTGCCTTCGATCACGCCCATCACGTCTTCTTCGCGCATCACGAGCAGTTCATCGCCCTTGACCTTGACGGTCTGCCCGGAGTACTTCCCGAAAAGGATCCTGTCGCCGACCTTGAGATCGACCGGGCGGAGCGTGCCGTCTTCCAGCAATTTCCCCTTGCCGATCGCGAGGACTTCGCCCTGGTCGGGCTTCTCGGCCGCCGTGTCGGGAATCACGATGCCGGATGCCGTCTTGCGCTCCTCTTCGAGCCGCTTGACGATGATGCGGTCATGCAACGGACGGATTTTCATGTCGCCTGCTCCTCTTTCCATCTATTGGTTGGGTGAACCGGCGGGGACCGCCGGGGCAAGAGGCATATGGGGGCCGCCGTGGCGCGTTTCAAGAGCCCGGGCGCGTGGCGCCGCACTGGCCCGCCGTGCGCGCACAAGATGTTGATTTGACTTGCTGTTCTTTTCCGGCGCGGGGAAGCCGCGCGGCGTAACGGGCACCGTTGGAACCGCCACGGACCTCCCGCTTGTATACTCCCCGGGCACGCGCTCCGCCGGGCGCGCGATCACCCGCAGGCACCGGGGACACAACGGGAAGGGGAAGGCAATGAAACTGAAAACGAACGGCGTCGAGTTGAATTACGAGATCGAAGGCAGCGGCCCGTGGCTCACGATGAGCCATTCCCTCGCGTGCGACCTGCACATGTGGGATCCCCAGATGGCGGGACTCACCGGCGGATTCAGGGTGCTCCGATTCGACACGCGCGGGCACGGGGCATCGAGTGCCCCGAAAGGTGACTACACGCTCGAGGACCTCGCCGACGACGTGAAGGGGTTGCTCGACGGGCTCGGCATCCGGCAGACCCACTGGGCGGGGCTTTCAATGGGCGGCATGATCGGGCAGGCATTCGCGCTGCGCTACCCGGGCGTCTTCCAGAGCATGGTGCTCGCCGACACCACCAGCCGCCTGCCCCCGGACGCGGGAAAGATGTGGGTCGACCGCGTGCGCATCGCGCGCGAGCAGGGCATGGGCGGGCTCGTCGACGCGACGCTCGCGCGCTGGTTTACCGGGCCCTACCGCGATTCGCGCAAGGACGTGATGGAGCGCATCGCGAACGGCATCCGCGCGACCCCCGTGGAAGGATTTGCCGGCTGCTGCCACGCCATCTCGAAAGTGGACTACCTCGACCGGCTGAAGGAAATCAAGGTTCCGGCGCTCGTTATCGTCGGCGAGCACGACCTCGGCACGCCCCCCGAGGCCGCGCGCGCGATCCAGCAGAACCTGCCGGGTTCGGAGCTTGCGGTCATCGCCTCGGCCGCGCACCTCTCGAACGTCGAGCAGGCGGAGGCGTTCAACAAGGTGCTGACGGGCTTCCTCGATCGCGTGACCGCCCGCCGGTAGCAGCCCCGGGAGGTAAGACGGGCAGGCAGGCGGCGCCGGCGGGCGCCGTCGTCCCGCCCGCGTCACGCCTCGCGCCTCGCGGTCTTCTCCTCGCGCCACTCGGCCCACAGCCCGTAACCGCTGCCGCCAAGAAGCAGCGCCGAGCACGAGACGAAGACGGGGGCGAAACCCATGAGCGTGCCTACGCCGCCGAAGGCGATCGGCACGAAGAGGTGCGTGCCGTGGTTGAACATGATGCGAAGCGCCGCGCCCTCGGAGGCCCGCCCGGGCGGCGAGAGCGAGTAGATGAGCGACATCGACATCGGCTGGCCCACGCCGCAGCCGAGGCCCAGCACGAACGAGGCGAGGGCGAGCAGCCACGGATCGCGGAACAGCGGAAAGAGGAGCAGCGCCATGCCGGAGAAAGCGATGCCGTAGAGCAGCAGCTCGAATTCTGCCCAGCGCCTGGCGAGGTAGGGCAGGGCGAGCCGGATGGCGAATACCGCGAGCGCGAACGTGCTGATCACGGTGCCGATGGTGGAAGGCGAGAGCCCGATCGCGTGACCGTAGATCGGGAAGTAGAACTGGTAGAGGTCCCAGCCGATCGATATCAGCGCGCTCGCCACCATCGCCTCGCGCAGGCGCGGGTCGCGCAGCAGCCCGAACGAGCTGCCCCTCCCCTCCCCGCCTCCCGCCGCGGCGGCCCGCGGCAGCAGCGCGCCCCTGCGCCACAAGAGCAGCGCGGCGCACACCGGCCCCGCCGCGAGCACGAGGTACGCGGCCCGGTAGCCCAGATAATCGATCGAGTAACCGGCGAGGAGCGGCCCGAGAAACGAGGCGATGGAAAATCCCAGCGCGAGCAGCGAGTAGTTGCGGGCGCGCTCTTCCGGCTGCCCGAGCGCGCCGGTGATGCCCTGGGTCGGGACGAAGAAGAACTGGAACGCGGTGCCGACGAGAATCGCCATGGCGCAGAGCGCGACGAGGCCCGTGAAAGCGAACGGGATGAGCAGCGCCAGGGCGACGCCCGCGGCCCCGCAGAGCATCGGCACCCGCGGCCCGACGCGGTCGACGAGCCGCCCGACGTAGAGGGCGATCATCATCGGGGCGAGGGCGCACGCCGCCATGATGATCCCGACGGTGAACACGTCGATGCCGAGTTGAAGGGCGTGCAGCGGAATGGCGACCTTGGCGCCGCCGAACCCCGCGTGCACCAGAGTGCACGTCGCGACAATGAGGTATATGGGCATCAAAAACACGGGGCAGCCGCGCAACGCGCCTGCCCCGCGATCCGGACGTTACCGAGCGCCGATTCTACCGCGTATCGCCGGCTTTCGGTGCAAAAGTCCGCATCGTGACGAGTATGATATCCAGCGTCCTGCGGTATTTCACTTAGCACCGGCAAGGAACTGCGTCACGCTCCGTCATGGCCGTCGCCAGATAGTCCACGACATGGCGGACTCGCGCGACGCGCGCGCGGCGCAAAGCGCGGCTCAACCGGGAACGTGCAGCAGGTGCACGGCGAACAATTCTCCGGCGTCGGTCCAGCAGCGCGCCGGCGCGAAGCCCGCGGCGCGCGCGAGCGCCTGGAACTCGGCGACGGAGTACTTGTAGGAATTCTCGGTATGTATCGTCTCGCCCGCCCGGAAGTCGAACTCGCGCCCGGCGATGCTGACCCGCTGGTCGCGCCCCGCCACGAGGTGCATCTCGATCCTGCCGTGCGCCGCATCGTAGCGCGCCTCGTGCCGGAAGCCCGCCAGGTCGAAGTCGGCGCCGAGCTCGCGGTTGATACGCGCGAGGAGATTCAGGTTGAAGCGCGCGGTGACGCCCTGCGCGTCGTCGTAGGCCGCGACGAGCCGCGCCGGATCCTTCTTGAGGTCGACGCCGACGAGCATGGCCCCGCCGGCGCCGGCGACCACCCGCGCGTTCTCCAGGAAGGCCCCCGCCTCGTCCGGGGTCAGGTTACCGATGGTGGAGCCCGGGAAATACACGACACGGCGCGCGGCGTTCACGCCGTTCATCTCCGGCAGCACGAGCGGCCGGCAGTAGTCGGCGCAAACCGCGCACACCGCGAGCCCGGGATAGGCGCCCGCCATCGCCGCCGCCGCCGCGCGCAACTGCGCGGCCGCGATATCGATGGGCAGGTATGCGACCGGCGCCAGTACGTCGATCAGGATGCGGGTCTTGCGGCCGCTGCCGCTGCCGTACTCGATCAGCGCGCATCCCGCTCCCAGTTCGCGCGCGATTTCCGCGCCGAACTCGCGCATCATCGCGGTCTCGGTGCGTGTCGGGTAGTACTCGGGCAGCTCGCAGATCGCCTCGAAAAGCGCGCATCCCGCCTCGTCGTAGAAGTACTTGGGCTGCAGGACCTTGCGCTCGCTCGCGAGCCCCGCGAGGACATCCTCGAGGAAGCTGCCGCGGTCCGGACCGAGATCGTGAAACGAAAACGCCACGGTGCTCGCCATCGTCGTCGATCCCGATTCCGATTGTCCCGCGGCGCCGCGGCCGGGGCGCGGTCATCCGCGCGCGAGCGCTTGCCGCCGCCCCGGGCGACGCGCGGGAGCGTCTCAGGCTAGCCCCGCGGCAGGCGGCTTTCCATCCACTTGCGGATGCGGTTCGCGTCGCCGATGCGGGTATTCCGGCCCCAGGACTCGAGCAGCACGATGACGACATCGCGCGCGGCGATACGGCTCTGCATCACCAGGCAGCGGCCCGCTTCGCTGATGTAGCCGGTCTTGGAAAGCCCGATGTCCCACCCCGCGTTCATCACCAGGCGGTTGGAGTTGTTGTACTGCAGCAGCCGGCCGTCCTCCAGCGTCACCGCATGCCCCGGGGACGTCGTGTATTCCCGGATGACCGGATAGCCGTGCGCGGCGAGCACGAGCCGGGCGAGATCATGTGCCGTGGAGACGTTGCTGCTCGAGAGGCCGGTGCCGTCCACGAAACGCGTCCGGGTCATGCCGAGGGCGCGCGCCCTGGCGTTCATGGCGGCGACGAAGGCGCGCGTGCCGCCCGGATGCGAGCGCGCGAGCGCGGATGCCGCGCGATTCTCCGAGGCCATCAGCGCGACATGCAGCAATTCGCCCCGCGTGAGGACGGTGCCGATCTTCAGCCGGGAACGCGTGTGCTTGATCTCGTCGAGATCCTCGGCAGTGATCGCGACCGGTTCCTCGAAGGGCTCCCCGCTGTCCAGCACGACCACGGCGGTCATCAGTTTCGTGATCGACGCGATCGGCAGCACCGCGTCGGCATTCTTCGCGTAGAGGACCCGGGTCGCACCCTGTTCGACCACGATGGCCGCGGACGACCTGATGTCGGGAGGTCCGTTCTCGGCGGCGGGCTGGGGCTTCGCGCCGCCGGCGGTGGCGCGCCTCGACTTCGCGCCGGACGGCTCGGCGGAGGCCGCCGGGCACAAGACGAGGCTCGCCACCAGCGCCGCGACCAGCATGCGCATCGGAAATTTCCCCCTCACCGCGGGCCGTGCGCCCGGCATGGCGGCCGCCGCCCATGATTTTCCGCAGCTAAAATACAGGGTTAGGAGAAACTTTTCAACCTTCGGGAAGCGCCGGGAGGGCCGGCGCGGGTGGCCCCCCGCGGGCCATCGCCACGCGCGTTACCATCCGGTATGCTGGAAGTGGGAGAGTACAAAAAAACTCCGCACGGGACAGTTTGAATGTCCCGGCGGAGGGAAAGAGGCCATACAGCATCCGCTCAGCACGGGTAGCTGCAACTGCCAGGCCTCCGAGGAGGAAGATCCGGGCACGTCGCCCTGCGCGGGGACGAGATTCGAACACCCCGCGAATGGGTCGTAGAATAATTTGTTCACCTTACGTCAGACTTACGCGGTGCGCGGCCGGTGTGAATTTCTCCGCGCTCGCGCGGAATTTTTCTTCACGTACCGGGAGTTAAACTAGCCCACGCGCCTGGATCCACTCCCGGCGCGTCGCCGATGCGCATACTTATCGTCGAGGACGAGCCGCTGCTCGCCGATGGCCTCACACGGTCGCTCCGCCAGTCCGACTACGCCGTCGACTGCGTTGCCGACGGCGCCACCGCGGACCATGTGCTCGCCACGCAATCCTACGATCTCGTGATCCTCGACCTGGGCCTGCCGCAACTCGACGGCTACGAGGTGCTGCGCCGCCTGCGGCACCGGGGCTCGCGCGCGCCGGTGCTGGTGCTGACAGCGCGCGATACGCTCGAGGACCGGGTGAAGGGACTCGACCTCGGCGCCGACGATTTCCTTTCCAAGCCCTTCGAGCTCGCCGAGCTCGAAGCGCGCGTGCGCGCGCTGATACGGCGCGGCCAGTCCGGCGGCGGCTCGCTGCTCGCGCACGGCGCCCTCACGCTCGACACCGCCGGCCGGCGCGCGCTGCTGGAAGGCGAGCCGCTCGATCTCTCGGCGCGCGAGCTCGGCGTGCTCGAAGTGCTGATGCTCCGGGCCGGCCGCGTGGTGAACAAGGAGCAACTCGCCGAGCAGCTCTACGGCTGGGACGAGGAAGTCGGCGCGAACGCGATCGAGGTCTATGTCCACCGGCTGCGGCGCAAGCTCGAGACGGCCGGCGTCAGGATCCGCACGATACGGGGATTGGGCTACCTGCTGGAGAAGTCCCGGTAGCGATGAAGATCCGCGCCGATACGCTGCGCCGCCAGCTCGTGCTCTGGCTCGCGGCGCCGCTCGCCGTGCTCTGGTCGATCAGCACGATGATCGACTACGACATCGCGCACCAGTTCGTGACCTCCGCCTACGACCGGTCGCTCCTCGATTCGGCGATCGACATCGGCAAGCAGATCAAGGTGCGCGAAGGCCGCATCCGGGCGGACCTGCCCGAGGTGGTGCTCGACATGCTCGTCACCGGCGAGCCGGGGCGCTTCTTCTACCTCATCACCGGCCCGCGCGGCGAGTTCATCGCGGGCCACAGGGACCTCCCGCCGCCGCCGGAGCCGGACGACGAAAAGGTCACCTATTACGACGGCGAGTACCAGGGCCGGCCGCTGCGCCTCGCGGCGCTGCACCTGCCGCTCGAAGGCGACGTCAACAAGGGCATGGTGCTCGTGCAGGTCGCGGAGACGGTCACCGGCCGCACCGATTTCGCCCGCCAGATCATGCTGCGGATGATGCTGCCGCAGGCGGTGTTGATCCTGCTGGCGGCGCTCGCCGTCTGGTACGCGGTCGGGCGCGGCCTCGCCCCGCTCGGCGCCCTGCAGCGGGAGATCGCGAGCCGCTCCCACCGCGATCTCGGCCCGCTGCCGGAGGAACACAGTCCGAGGGAAGTGCGCCCCCTCATACACGCAATGAACGGCCTGCTGGAGCGGCTCTCGCTCGCGCTCGCCGTGCAGCAGCGCTTCATCGCCGACGCGGCGCACCAGTTGCGCACCCCGCTCGCCGGACTGAAAACCCAGACCGAGCTCGCGCTGCGGCAGGCGCAGGCGGACGACGTGCGCGCGACGTTGCGCCAGCTCCATGCCGGTACCGAGCGCACCACGCGGCTCGTCAACCAGCTGCTCTCCCTCGCGCGCGCCGAGCCCGGCGCGGATCGCGCCCGCGCGTCGGATCGGCTGGATCTCGCGCAACTCGCCCGGGAAACGACGACGGAATGGGTGCCGCGCGCGATCGACCGCGACATCGACCTCGGCTACGATGGCGGCGAGGAGCGGGCGTGCGTGATCGGCGATCCGTTCCTGCTCAAGGAGATGCTGAACAACCTCCTCGACAACGCGACGCGCTACACCGAGCCGGGCGGACAGGTGACGGTGCGGGTCAAGCCCGACACCACGCGGGTAGTGCTCTCCGTCGAGGACAACGGACCCGGCGTGCCGGAAGCGGAGCGGGACCGCGTGTTCGAGCGCTTTCACCGGGTCCTCGGCACCGGCGCCGACGGCTGCGGCCTGGGCCTTCCCATCGTGCGCGAGATCGCGCAAAGCCACGGCGGGAACGCCGAACTCGCGAGCCGCGAAGGCGGCGCGGGAACGCTGGTGCGCGTGACGCTGCCGATCGCCCGGCAGGACGAGACGCGCCCCGGATGAAGCGTCCCGGATGAAGCGTCCTGACACGGAACTTTTTCCCGAGCGGCGCCCGGGACGCTTCACCTGAGGCGCCGTTGATCCCCGGGCCCTCCCTCTCCGGCTCCCGCCTCGTCGCGCTCGTTTGCGCCGCGCAGGTCCTCGTGCAGATCGGCGCCTAGTTCTGGCCCGCCCTGCTGCCGTCCCTGATTCCGCTCTGGGGGCTCACGAACAGCGAGGCGGGCTGGATCACCGGTGTATTCTATTTCGCCTACATGCTCGCGGTGCCGGTGCTCGTGACCCTGACCGATCGCGTGGAGGCGCGGCTCGTGTACTTGTTCGGGGTCGGCTGCACGCTCGCGGCGCATCTCTTCTTCGGCTGGTTCGCCGAGGGGTTCTGGTCCGCGTTCGTGCTGCGCGCGCTCGCGGGCATCGGCTGGGCCGGCACGTACATGACCGGCCTGAAGCTCCTCGCGGACCAGGTGGACGCGAAAATGATGTCGCGAGCCGTGGCCGGCCACGCCGCGAGTATCGGCGTCTCCGGCGCCCTTTCGTTCTCCTGCGCGAGCCTGCTCGCCGGCCCCTTCGGCTGGCAATCGGCTTTCGTCGCCGCGGGCGCGAGCGCGGGCGCGGCGTGGCTCATGGTGGCGCTCGGCGCGCCGCGGCGCACGCGCACGGCCCGGCCGGCGGCGATCGCACCGAGGCTCTTCGACTTCGGGCCGGTCCTTCGCAACCGCTCGGCGATGGCCTACGCGATGGCGTACTGCATACACACGCTGGAGATGAACGCGCTCAGGGGATGGGGCGTCGCGTTCCTCGGCTACGTCGCGGCGAGCACCGGCGCCGGCGACCCGCTGATGGGCCCCTCCTTCGTGCTGACCGCCCTCGGTCTCATCGGGACGGCGGCGAGCGTACTCGGCAACGAAGCGGCGATCCGGCTCGGCCGGCGCCGCCTCATCGCCGCCGCGATGCTGGGCTCGGTCGTGATCGGCGGCAGCATCGGCTTCGTCGGCTCGCTCTCCTACGGGATCGCCGCGGGCCTGCTGCTCGTCTACGGCTTCGTCGTCTGGCTCGATTCCTCCTCGCTCACGGCGGGCAGTGCCGGCACCGCCGATCCCGCGCGACGCGGCGCCACGCTGGCGGTCCATTCCTCTCTCGGCTACGCGGGCGGATGCGTGGGGCCGCTCCTGATCGGGTTCACGCTCGACCTGGCGGGCGGGATGTCGCGCGCGGCCTGGGGCCTCGCATTCCTCGGCGTCGCCGCGCTGATGCTCGCCGCGCTCGCCGCGTTCTGGGCGATACGCCCGCGCGAACTGGAAGGGGACCGGGGCGGCGGGAAGTGATACGGCTACCGGGTGATCGAGCGACGCGGCGAGCATGGGTTCACCGCCCGAATCACCGGTTCACCGCTTCTCGATGCGCCGCGCGCCGTTGTAGCGCCTCGCCCAGTAGCGGCTCGACATGTCCTCGACGCGGATCGCGCGGCCCGAACGCGGCGCGTGCACGAACTGGTCGTTACCGAGGTAGATCCCGACGTGGGAGAAGGCCTGCCGCATGGTGTTGAAGAACACCAGGTCGCCGGGCTCGAGCTCGTTGCGCTCGACGGCTTCGCCCGTGCGGCTGATTTCGCGCGAGGTCCGCGGCAGCACGAGTCCCATGGTTTCGCGGAAGACGTAGCCCACGAAACCCGAACAATCGAATCCGGATTCGGCGCTCTCGCCCCCGCGCCGGTAGCGGATGCCGACCAGCGCGAGGGCGTCGGAGACGAGCTTCTCCATGCCTTTGAGCTCGCGCGCCCCGTCGCCGGGCAGTTCCGTCACGGGAACGGCGCGCTCGTCCGCGATCGCGGGCGCGAGCGCCAAGGCGCTCGCGGCGAGGGCGGCGCCGAGCAGGGCGGTGACTCGCATGGCGGCGCACTATAGCCCGTGACGCCGCGGCCTGTAAACCCCCTTGCGGCCGGACCCTGGTGGTAGAATCGCCCACGCCGCGAGTCCCGGCGGGACCGGTTTATGCACCGCGCCGTTCTCTCGTTGCCTTCGCCTCCAGGAGCGCACCATGCCCGAGCCGCAACTCGTCGATCCCCATGACCCGGTCATGACCGGGGAAAATTCCTTCGTCCGGCTCTCTCACGACGGGGGCAAGAGCTTTCCCGAGCGGACCAGCCACTGGCGCGTGCTGTGGTCGCCCGCCGGCCAGGGCCACGTCCTCTTCATCGAGAGCACGTTGACAGGCAAGGCGCCGCGGATATACGCCGACAACGCCGGCGTCGCCCGCTTTCTGCAACGGACGATCGAAGTGATGCTGCATTCTCCCTTCGCGGACGAATCCCTGCCCGTCATCGACGCGAAGTTCGAGCGCACCGGTCATTCGCTCAGCACCATGGCCGAGCGCATCGTGTCGCCGCGGGACGAAATCATTCTCTCGTGGTGGGACCTCATGGCGCCGTTCGTGCTGACCATGCCGCCGGGCGTTATGAACCGCCCGCTCGGCGTCTACAGCACGTTTCTCCCGGCGCGCGAGGCGCAACTCATGGTGAACGGCGCGCCCGCGTCCGGCAAGGTGGTGCTGCAGGAGCGCTTCGGCAAGCCTTCATCGAGCTGCTGCCTGGCGTGGTCGGAAACCTGGACGCGGCCGAAGGCGTAAGGCGGCCCGGATACCGCGACCCGACTTCGGGAGGACTCGCGGGAACCACCGCACGGACCGGATTCCCGGAGAAAGGCAGAGAGTCGTGAACGTCACCAGGGCATTCGAGGCACCCGTAGTCGACGCGTTATCCGTGCGGGTAGTGGTCGATTCGCGCTACGAGCGGTTCCTGCCGAAGGCGACCCATCCGCTCGTTCGCATCGAGCACACCGGGCGGATTCCGGGGCGCGAGATGACGACGCTGGCCGCCGAATGGGGGCTGTCGCTGCACCTCGCGTCGGAGGCGGGCGGAAGACGCGCGCAGTACCTGCTCGATTTCGGCTACACGCCGGAAGTCCTCAATCGCAACGTTGACCTGCTCGATATCGACCCCGCCTCGATCAACGGGCTCATTCTCAGCCATTCGCACCGCGATCACTACGGCGGGCTCGACGGATTCGTCACGCAGCACCGCAAGCGCATGCGGCCGGACCTCGCGCTCTACGTCGGGGGCGAGACCGTGTTCCGCGAGAAATGGGTGAAGGAGAACAATGCGCCCCCGCAATCGGTGGGCGCGCCGAATCCGGTGTCGCTGCGGGCGCAGAACGTCGCCACGGTGTGCTGCCAGTCCCCGCGCGTGCTGGATGGTCCCTTCACCTCCGGCTACATCGCGCGCCAGTCCTTCGAGGAGGTGACCGGCGGCTCCCTGATCGAGGACGACCACTACAGCGAGGCGGAGCGCAGGGGCAGGCTCGTGCGCGACCAGCACCCCGACGAGCACGCCACCTGCTACGTCGTCAGGGGACGGGGCCTCGTCGTCATCTCGTCGTGCGGACACACCGGCATCGTGAACACCGTGCGCGCCGCCATCGCCGCCGCGAACGTGGACCGGGTACACGCCGTGATCGGCGGATTCCACCTCGGGCTCGCTCCCGCCGACTACCTCCAGCACACGCTGCGCGAGCTCGAAGCGATCAATCCCGACGTGATCCTGCCGATGCACTGCACCGGCGAGGCGTTCATCGGGCTGCTGCGCGAGCGCATGCCCGGGAAGGTCGTCTACTCCAACGTCGGCAGCCGCTTCACCTTCGGCGCCTGAGGCACGCCTCAACGGTCCGGAATCGGCTCGGCGAAAACCGTGCCGAGCGCGTCGCGGTCGCTCTCCCCGACGTAAGTGCTCACGTACTCGGCGGTTTCGGTGCCGGAGAGATTGAGCTGCGAATGGATTTCACCGACCGGCGTGTAGACGTAATCGCCCTCCTCCGCGTCGATGATCTGCGGATGGTCCGGCGTCCCGAAGAAGAACCGGATGCGTCCCTTCGCGACATAGGTGCCCCGGCACACCTTCGCGTGCGAATGCGTGCCGCTGCGGTAGCCCGGCGGCATGATGTTGTGCGCCAGCGTGAACGGCGGATCAAGCCCGGCGACGGTGGCGGCGCACAAGCCCTGCGCCAGCCCGGTTTTCGGGTCACGACGCGAGTCCGCCTTTCTCAACACGATTGCCATATCCTCCTCCCGTGGTCGCGCCGGCAACAATCTTAGCCCGGTCGAGGCGGTGGCGGGCAGGCCGGGCAGGGGGGCGTGAGCGGCGACATGCCGCCCGCTACCGCCTTTCGCGCCGGGGCAGTGCACGCTCGCGCGAACTGCGGGTCAAGGCGTCCCCTGCTCCCGCGGTGTCGTAGAATCCGGCCTCTCCCACCACCAGCCAGCGAGGTACGTCGATGTCCGATGCCGAAGCCATGCGCGAGGAGGATCTGTCGTTCCTGTACTTCCCCGAGGACTACCGCTGGTCGCACGGCGTGCTGATCGGGTTGAACGCCGCGCCCTGGGGCGGCGCGGAGATCGGCGAAGTGAACCGGGTCGGGTTGCGGCTGAAGGGCCATGTCGGCGACGACGGGGCGTGGTTCCGCGAGTGGGCGCGCGAGGCGGAGACGGTCGAGAAGGCCGGCCGGGCGCATATCGCGGCCGGACGCAGGCGCACCGGCGCGCAGTACCTCTTCCGCGCCGCGAACTACTACCACGTCGGCGAGCGCTTCCTGCAGCCCAAGGCCGACGGGCTGGAAGCCTACAAGCGCGGCGTGGACTGCTTCCGCGACGCGGCGCGGATCATCTCGCGCCCGCGCATCGAGCACGTCGAAATTCCCTTCGAGGGCACGACGCTCCCCGCCGTGCTGGTGCACGCCGAGCGCGCGGCTTCGCGCAAGAAGCCTGCGCCCGCGATGATCTTCTTCGACGGCTTCGACGTCACCAAGGAAATCCAGTACTTCAAGGGCGTGCCCGATCTCGTCGCGCGCGGCGTGGCGTGCCTCATCGTCGACGGGCCGGGCAACGGCGAGAGCGTGCGTTTCCGCAACCTCTATCTCCGCCACGACACGGAGAGCTACGCGAAGGCCGCCTACGAGTGGCTTGCCGCGCGACCCGGGATCGATCCGAATCGCATCGGCGTCATGGCGATCAGCCTCGGCGGCTACTACGCGCCGCGCGCCGCCGCCTTCGAGCGGCGATTCGCGTGCTGCGTCGCGTGGGGCGCGCAGTGGGACTACTGGCAGATCTGGAAGCACCGCTTCGATCGCCTCGACGCGGGGGGCGCGCCTTCGCTCTCCGTGCCGTGGCGGCACCTCCTGTGGATCTTCAACGTCGCGACGCGCGAGGAAGCAATGCAGAAGCTGGAAGGCTTTCGCCTCGAGGGCGTCGCACAAAAGATCCGCTGCCCCTTCCTGCTGGTCCACGGCGAGGGCGACGAGCAGATCCCGCTGGAGATTGCCCGGCGTTGCTACGACGCCGTCGGCTCGAGCGAGAAAACGTTCAAGATCTTCACCCGCGAGGAAGGCGGCTACCACCACTGCCAGATCGACAACGTGAGCGTGGGGGTGGCGTACATGTGGGACTGGATCGAGGGCGTGCTCAGGCCCAGGACATGACGCGTCGCGGTTACGGCGTCTCGGATGGGGCGTCTCTGGTACCGAGACGCCTTACCTGAGACGCGCTCTGGCGGCCGCCACGGCCGCCGCGTACTCCCCCTGCCTCGCCCCCAGCGTCTTCAGCCAGCGCTGCCCGCCGAAGGTGAACCCGATCCAGTAGCCGAGTTCCACGAGTTCGGGCTCGGTGAACTCGGCGTGCAGCGCCGCCCACAGCGCGTCGCCGGCCTGCGCCGGGTCGTACATGATGGCGTCGGCGTAGCGCAGCGCGAGCTTCTCGCGCGGGGAAAAGCGCGGGGACTTCTCGTACTGCATGAGCTCGCTCATGCGACTGTCGGCATCCCGCGCGGCCCGCGCGGTTCCCTGGTTGCTTCAGTAGGCGCACTCGACGGTGTGCGCGATGTACGCGCGCACGAGCTCCTTGAGATCGTGATCGAGCACGCCCGCGTCGCCGTCGAAGAGCATCTTCCTCGTCAACGTGAACGAGCGCATCACGTCCGGCTGGTGCGCCCTGATGGCCTGGTTCTCGGGCCCCGGCCGGCCCGCGCGCACGGCTTCGTCCAGCCACTCGCGGATCTGGGGATCGGTGATGGTTGCGGGATCGACGTAGCTCAGGCGCGCCATGTTCTGTCTCCTCGTGGCCGTGACGGCATGACCGTTGCATCCCCTTCAATCCGGGGACGCGCGAGGGGAGCACCCGCTCCCCGCCGTCACGAAATTCGAGCGCGGCAGTGGCCTCCGTGGCGAAACCGCATCGCCCGTCGCCATGGCGTCCCCGACTGCCCCGGCTCGAGCGGAGATTCTAGAGCCAGCTTCATGATCGCGCACGTGTTCGGAGGCGGCATGGCCGGACGCGACAACAGGGGGGCTCCACCCGATCCGCGCGCTCCCTGCCGCGCCGCGGGCCGGGTGGCCCCGGTGCGAGTGTCCTCACGCGCCGCGAGCCCGCGCCGTCGCTCATCCGGCGCTTTACCGGGGGCGCATAATCTGCGACGCTACATCCGCGCCGCCTCGCCCGCGGGCGCCTGATCCGGGAGGCTTTGGGAGAAATCCGATGCAGCGGCTCTCCGCCAACGTCCTCGTCGAGACCGGCCTGCGCGGCGCCAACCACGGGCTCGTCATGACATCGGACGGGATCGTGATGATCGACAGCCCGCACAAGCCGAGCGACGCGCTGAGGCTGCGAGCCGAGATCGCCCGGCGCGGCGGGCGCCTGCGGTACATCATCAACACCGAGCCGCACGGCGACCACTGGACGGGGAACGCCTTCTTCGACGTGCCCGTGATCGCGCACGAGGGGGTGCGCGCGCGCATACTCGAGACCGACCTCGCCGAGCACCTCGCGCGGGTCGCGACGTTCAGCCCTGAGGAACCGGCGCTGCTGGAAGGCTATCGCCCCAACGCTCCGGTCATCACCTTCAAGGACCGCATGACGCTGCACGTGGGCAATCACACCTTCGAGATGATCCACATGCCGGGACACACCGCGTTCCAGGCGGCCGTCTCGATCAGGGAGGAAGGCGTCGCCTTCACGAGCGACAACATCTTCCACAAGTGCCATACGTGGCTGCAGGAGGCGAATCCGGACGAATGGCTCGTGGCGCTCGAATCACTGCGCGAGCTCAAGGAAGAGGTGTTCGTGCCCGGCCACGGGCCGGTCTGCGGGAAGGACTACCTCGACGAGCAGGGCTCGTTCATCGAGGAATGGAAGGCCTACGTTCTGAAGGCGATCGAACGCGGCATGAAGAAGGAGGAAGCCATCGAGCGCCTGACCGGCATGACCGGCCGCTACCCCATGGACATCGGGCAGGACGGCATGGCGCCCGGCGTCATGAAGCGCAACGTCGCCAACCTCTACGACTACTTCACGAAATCGGGAATGTGGGCGGGCAGGGCGTGAGCGTGCGGCGAGCCGCGAGCCGCGCGGTGACGGGGCGCCCGTGATCAGACCCGGATCAGCAGCTTGCCCGTCGTCTGTCCCGCGGTGATCCGCGCCAGCGCCTCGCCGACCCGCTCGAGCGGCCACTCCCCGCCGATCCGGGGTTTCACGGACCCCGCCTGGTACCATTGAAACAGGTCCGACAGGCGGCGGCGATACTCCGCCCCGTCGCGCAGGTAGTCGGCCAGCCCGGGCCGGTGGAGATAAATGGAACCGGACCGCTGCATGAGGCTCGTGTCGAGCGTCGTCACCGGGCCGGACGCCGCGCCGTAGAGCACGCAGGTTCCGCGCCGCTTCGTGAACTGCAGCGAAGACTCGATGGTCGCCGCGCCGACGCCGTCGTACACCACGTCCGCCCCCTGCCCGCCGGTCGCCTCGCGCACCGCCGCCGCGACGTCGGCCGAGGACCGGTCGATGACCACGGCCGCGCCGAGTTCGCGCGCGATGCCGGCCTTCGCCGCGGTCCCGACGATCGCGATCGCGCGCGCGCCGCGCATCGCCGAGACCTGCACCAGCAATTGACCGACGCCGCCGGCCGCCGCGTGGACAAGCGACGTGTGTCCGGCATGGAGGTCGAACGAATCCGTGGTGAGGTAGTGCGCCGTGGTTCCCTGCACCATCAGCGCGACGGCCACCTCGTCGGGCACCCCGGCCGGGATCGGCGTCACGCGCCACGCCGGCACGGCGGCGAGCTGCGCGAAGGCGCGCGGCGCCGGATCCCAGTAGACGACCCGGTCGCCCGGACGCAGGCCCGTTTCGCCCGCGCCGAGGGCCTCGACGGTTCCGGCGGCTTCCACGCCGGGGACGAACGGGGGCTGCGTTCTCGCGGCGCGCCCGCTCACCATCCCGCCGTCCGCGAAGTTCACGCCGGCGACCGCGACCCGGATGAGTACCTCGCCCCGCGCCGGGACCGGCGCTTCGATCTCCCGTACCCTGATCCCGTCGAAGGGACCGAACGCTTCCACGACAGCCGCACGCACCTCGAGCTACTCCTTCGACCGGTTCACTGCAACACGGCGCGGAACGGGCGCGTCTCGCGCCCCTTCGCCACGCCCTCCATGGTCCTGCCGTTCACGCGGGCCTCGTAGCGGACCCTGTTCACCGTGAAGGTGATATCGCGTCCGGCGAGCCGCCCTTCCTCGACCGGGAGAAAGATGCCGTTCGTCTCGTACGTTCCCCACGCGACCTGGTGAAACTGTTCCAGCGAGAGCATGCCCTCGTCCATCCGCCACGTTCCGTCCACTTTCGCGGGCACGATGTAGAGGTGGGCGCTGCACCAGCTCGCGCAAAGCGGCAGCGTTTCGGTGAGATCGGGCTCCCAGCCGCCGCCGATCTCGTAGGTATTGGACACGATGCGCGAGCCCGGCTTCATCGAGCGGAAGCTCGGCTCGAGCCGGCGCAGGTTGTCCGGGATGAGGAAGAGGATCAGCGTCGTCGCCCCGGACACGTCGGCGGCGAACATGTCGCCCTGCACGAAGCTCGCGCGGTCGCTTACCCCGGCGGCGGCGGCGTTGCGCTTCGACAGCTCGACGAGATCGAGGTTGTATTCGACTCCCAGCGCGCGCGCGCCGCGCTTCGCCGCCGCGATCACGTTGCGGCCGTCCCCGGAGCCGAGATCAACCACGAAATCGGCGCTCGAGACCCGCGCCATGTCGAGCATCCTCTCCACCATCGCGTCGGGCGACGGGATCCACACGACGTCCTTGCCCTTCTGGCCCATCTTCGGCTGATAGGGGGCGGCGGGCTTCTGCGCAAGCACGGGCGCGGCGCCGAGGACCGCGCAGAGGGCGAGTATGCGAAAACCGGTCATGGGATTGCGCCGGCAGCGCGCCGCGGGCGATCCGGCACGCATCGCGAGCTAGGGCAGGTCGAACCGCACCGCGACCGCCGCGCTCGCGATCGCCGCGAGATCGTGGCCGTCCTCGCCCGGCACGTCGAGGCCGCCCTTGACGACTCTCACCGTCACCTTGCCGCGCGGCAGGCTCGCTTTCACGGCCGCTGCGTCCACCTTCGCGGGGTGCTGAACGCCGATCGTGACATCGACCTCAATGGTGCTCGAGTCGAGCCCGAGCGAGCGCACCAGCGCGAGCGACGAGTGGTGCAGCGCGTCCTGAACGGCGCGCAGCGCCGCCTTGGTGTAGTCGCCGCCGTGTAGATCGTTGCCGGCGCCCATCTCGAGTATCACGCGTTTGACAGGCATTCCTCGCTCTCCCGCCCGCTATGCGACGTCGAGGCGCACGACCGCGGCGGCGTGCGCCATCACCGTCGAGCCCGTGCCCGCGTCGTCGGGAATTTCCAGCCCGCCCTCGACGACCTGCACGGTGCCGGTACCGTGGGGGAGCACGGCGAGGACCGCGTCCCTGTCCACGCGCTCGGGCCTGGGCACCCCGATCAGGACCTCCACCACCATCGAGTCGGCCGACTTGCCGAGCGCCGCCGCGACGGACAACGAGTTGTGCCACAACGCGTCGCGCAGGGCCCGCACCGCCGCCTTGGTGTAGTCAGTCCCGCGAATGTCGGTGCCCATCCCGAGTTCGACCATCACGCGCTTCAACGCCACTGCCGCCTCCTTCGCTCGACCGGGTGCCTTGCGCTCCCGCCGGCTGCCGGCCTCGGTCTCTTCCGCCGCGAACGACGAAAACCCCTACTCGTGCTGCCGCGGGAGCACGAGCTGCAATGATAACCCGTGCACGCGCCGCCCCTGCCGGCGGGTCCGCGTAGTGGATCAATGAATGCCGGCCCGGGACTGGCTGGCCATCACGCTCGCCACGAATTCTCGCGGGGCCGCTCCCAGCAACCGCCGGAACATGGCGGAGAAGGCGCTCGGGCTCCCGTAGCCGAGTTCCAGCGCAACGGCCGTGACGGGCGCGCCTCCCGCCAGCCGGCGGATCGACTCGAGGAGCCGCGCCTGCTGCTTCCACCGGGCGAAGCTGATGCCGGTTTCCCGCAGGAATCGCCGGTAGAGGGTGCGCGCGCTCGCCCCGGCCGCGCCGGCCCGGGCCGCTTCCGCGCGCCCGGTGGAAAATGCCGCGACGAGTTCCTCGCAGAGCCGCACGAGGTCGGGGCTCGCCGGCAGCGGGAGATCGAGCGCGCACCGCGGCAGCCGCCGGATCTCCGCCAGGACGACCCGCATGAGGAGACCCTCGTCCCCCGCCTCGTCGTAGTTCCCGGGCAGCGCCGCCGCGCGCACGACGAGTTCCCTCATGAGCGGGGTCACATCCAGCACGACGCACGTTCCCGGCATGCCGGTGGCCGCCTCCGCCGCCACGTAGAGGCTGCGCATCTCGACCACGCCATGCATGCGGATCTCGTGCGCCGTCCGCGCGGGCACCCACAGGGCCCGGCTCGGCGGGACGATCCAGGCACACCGGGGCGTGCGCACGCGCATGGTCCCTGAAACGGCGTATACGAACTGGGCGCGTGCGTGCCAGTGCGGCGCGATGTGGTGACCGTCCACGTAGGTCGACCGCCGCAGCACGACCGCGCGCGAGGGATCGCCGTCGACCGGGTTCTCCGGCACGCCGGCCGCATCGCGATCGATCGGCCCCGGCGTGGCGGCGGGTGCGGCGCGCGTGTCCATTTTTCGATGGTTGGGTGAGATTCCTCGAAAGACAGGCGATTGTAACTCGGGCAGACTGGCACCCTGCCGGACCTGCTCGTTCGACAGGCAGCCACATGCGAGAACGCTACCGCCCATGACCGCCACCGCACATGCCACCTCGCGCCCGGGAAGTTACACCGGCATGGTGAAATTCCTGCTGAACGCCGCGCACGGCGTGGATCACATGTTCCTGCTCATCTTCGCCACCGCGGTCGCCACCATCGCGGCCGAGTTTGGCTACGCGAAATGGGAGGACCTCATGCCCTACGGGGTCGGCGCGTTCACGCTCTTCGGGCTCGGCTCGCTGCCCGCCGGCCGGCTGGGCGACATCCATGGCCGGCGCATCATGATGATCGTCTTCTTCATCGGCATCGGCGCCGCGGCGGTGCTGACCGCGCTCACGCAGAACGCGTGGCAGCTCGCCGCCACGCTCACGCTGATGGGCGCATTCGCCTCGATCTATCATCCCGTCGGGATTCCGATGCTGGTGCAGAACGTGCCGAACCCCGGCGCGGTGATCGGCGTCAACGGCCTCGTCGGCAACCTCGGCATCGCCGTGGCGGCGCTCGTGACCGGCTTCCTCATCAAGTGGTTCGGGTGGCGCGCCGCATTCGCCATACCGGGAATCATCTCCATCGGGTGCGGCATCGTGTTCGCGCTGACCTGCCCGAAGGAGGCGCACGTGCCCGCGAAGGGCAAGGGCGCGAAGGCGTTCGTGCAGCTCTCTCCCGCGATGCTGGTACGCGTGTTCGCCGTCATGACGACCACCGCCGCCACCGGCAGCATCCTCTTCAATTTCACGACCAACGGCAACGCGCAGTTCCTGACCGAGGGCTTCCGCGGAGTGATCGAGGACCCCGCGGTGCTCGGCACGCTGCTCGCGATGATCTACGCGATCGCCTCGCTCATGCAGATCGTCGTGGGAAACCTCATCGACCGCATGCCCTTCAAGCCGCTGCAGCTGTGGATGTCCGTCATCCAGGTACCGCTCCTCGTGGTGGCGGCCTACACCGAGCACTGGGCGATGTTCGCCGCCCTCCTCGCCGTGATGGTGTTCATCTTCGGCTCGATTCCCTTCACCGACGCCATGATCGTACGCTACGTGGACGACCGCCTGCGCTCGCGCGTCGCCGGCATGCGGCTGACGGTCGCGTTCGGCATCGCCTCGCTCGCCGTCTGGGCACTCGGCCCGCTCGTCAAGGAGATCGGCTTCTCGATGCTCTTTCTCGTGATGGCGGGCATCGCCGCGCTCAAGGCCGGCGTCGTTCTTCTGCTGCCGGACGAGCCCGCCGCCGCGCGATGATTCCGGGGAATACCCGCCGGCGGCCGGCGGCGGCCTTGCCCCCTCTGCCCGCGCGCCCCGATCCGTGGCAGACTTTCCGCCTCTTCACCGATCTTCCGGGAGCAGGACCATGAGCGCGACCACCATCACCGCCGGGCAGAAACAGTCCGCGGCCTACGAAACTCTCGCCCTGTACATCGACGGCAGGTTCCTCGGCGCGGAAGGACGGAAGACCGAGCCGGTGTACAACCCGGCCACCGGCGAAGTGCTGGCGCAGCTCCCGCACGCGACGCGCGCCGACCTCGACGCCGCGCTCGCCGCCGCGGAGCGGGCGTTCGCGACGTGGAGCCGCACCTCGCCGCTCGAACGCTCGGCCGTACTGCGCAAGGTCGCCGATCTCGCCCGCGCGCGCGCCGAGTCGATCGGGCGCAACATCACGCTCGACCAGGGAAAACCGATCGCCGAGTCGGTGGGCGAGGTGCAGGTGTGCGCCGAGCACGCGGAGTGGCACGCCGAGGAATGCCGCCGCATCTACGGCCGGGTCATCCCCGCGCGCCGCCACGACGTGCGCCAACTGGTGCTGCGCGAGCCGGTCGGCGTGTGCACCGCCTTCACGCCGTGGAACTTCCCGTTCAACCAGGCGATCCGCAAGATGGTCGCGGCGCTCGGCGCCGGCTGCACGCTGGTCCTCAAGGGCCCGGAGACGGCGCCCTCCGCGGTGGTCGCGCTCGCGAGGCTCTTCCACGACGCGGGTCTGCCGGCGGGGTGCCTCAACGTCGTGTGGGGCGTCCCCGCGGAAGTCTCCGACTACCTCATCCGGTCGCCGATCGTGCGCAAGGTCTCGTTCACGGGCTCGATCCCGGTCGGCAAGCAGCTCGCGGCGCTCGCCGGCGCGCACATGAAGCGCGGCACCTGGGAACTGGGCGGACATTCCCCGGCGATCGTGTTCGACGACGCGAACGTCGACCAGGCGGCGACCACGCTGGCGCGTTTCAAGACCCGCAACGCGGGGCAGGTGTGCGTCTCGCCCTCGCGCTTCTACGTGCAGAGCGGGGTCTACGACCGCTTCGCGGCGAAGTTCATCGAGGTCATGCGTTCGACCCGGGTCGGCGACGGGCTGGAGAAGGCGACGCAGATGGGTCCGCTCGCGCACGCGCGGCGCGTGGACGTCATGCAGGCGTTCGTGGACGACGCGCGCTCGCGCGGCGGCGAGGTCGTGTTCGGCGGCGCTCGCCTCGCGAGCCCCGGCAACTTCTTCTCCCCGACCGTCGTCACCGGGCTGCCCGACGACGCGCGGCTCATGACCGAGGAGCCGTTCGGCCCCATCGCGCCGCTCACGCCCTTCACCGATCCGCAGGACGCGATCCGCCGCGCGAACAGCCTGCCCTACGGACTCGCGGCCTACCTCTTCACCGAGTCCCTGAAGACGGCGACCATGGCCGCCGGGGCGATCGA
Source organism: Burkholderiales bacterium (assembly GCA_020854035.1). Lineage (GTDB taxonomy): Bacteria > Pseudomonadota > Gammaproteobacteria > Burkholderiales > SG8-41 > SG8-41. Next base: position 21,433 of record JADZGE010000097.1, read on the forward strand.
GGCGGGAATGATCAACATCAACCACTTCGGCATGGCGCTGGCGGAAACGCCGTTCGGCGGCATCAAGGAAAGCGGCATCGGGAGCGAAGGCGGCGCGGAGACCTTCGACGGCTACCTCGTCACGAAATTCGTGACGCACTGCTGATCCTGTTGCGCGTCCCCGGACTGCGCAGGCTCGTCAGTGTTACTGTAGCGGCGGGCGTACCCCCCGGCTCCAGGAGCGGTCTCCATGTACTGCAAGGAACTCGTCGAATCCCGCCGCGCGGGCGGGGTGAAGCGGATGGCGGGCGTGACCTCCGCCGGCAACGTGCTTTCCCGGCGCGATCGGGCGTTCGCCGGAGGAAGGGCGGGAGCTTCCCGTCACGTTGCGATCCGTCCGCGAGGAGGCCCGGGCCGGCGGGCAGCGGTCGTTCGCGCGCCGCTCTTCGCCGCCCTGTTCCTCGTTCTCGCGGGCGGCGCGGGCGCGCAGCCGTATCCGGTCAAGCCTGTCCGCCTGATCGTGCCCTTCGCGCCCGGTGGCGACACCGACACCGTTGCCCGCCTGATCGCGCCGCGGCTCGCCGAGGCGCTGGGACAGCAGGTGATCGTGGACAATCGGCCCGGCGCGGGCAGTCTCATCGGCATCGAGGCGATGCTGCGGGCGCCGGCGGACGGCTACACGCTCGCCATGGGGACGATCAGCTCGCTCGCGGTCCTGCCGGTGACCCGCTCGAACGTCCCGTACGACCCGGTGCAGGACATCGCGCCGGTCATCCTGGCGACCGTGGTGCCGTACGTGCTGCACGTCCACCCCTCCGTTCCGGCGCGCTCGGTCGCCGAGTTCGTGCGGTTCGCCGCGGCGCGCCCCGGAGAGCTCGCCTACGGCACGCCGGGCGTCGCGACCGGCGTGCACCTCACCACCGAGTATTTCAGCAGCACGGCGGGCGTGCAGCTCACGCACGTGCCCTACAAGGGCAGCGGCCCGGTCCTTGTCGATCTCCTCGCGGGCAACATCCCGGTCGCTTTCACGACTTTCAGCACGAGCGGGCAGCACGTCCGGTCGGGACGGCTGCGCGCGCTCGCCATTGCCGCGAGTGCCCGCTCGCGGGACTTCCCGCAGGTGCCCACGATGTCCGAGGCGGGATACCGCGGCTTCGAAGCGTCCACGTGGCACGGTGTCGTGACCCGCGCGGGAACGCCCCGGGCGATCGTCACCCGTTTGAACGCCGGGATCGCGCGCATCCTGAACGGCGCGGACGTGCGGCCGGCCCTGGTGAGCGCCGGCTTCGATATCGGCGCCGGGACGGTGGAGGATTTCGAGCACTACGTGAAAAGCGAGATCGGGAAGTGGAGGAAGGTGGCGGCGCGGGCGAAGGTGCGGGCGGATTGAGCACCGCGACGCGCCGGCGCGCACCGCGGCAATCGACGGCAATCGACAGGAGCATACATGACGGCAGGCACGAAAGCGGAACGGCTCGCGCGGCTCGGGCGGAAGTACGGCGCCGCTGCGATCGAGAACGGCATGCGGCTGCGCCCGGACGACTTCCTCGACGAGATCGAGTGGCGCGACCGGATCGACCCGCACTTCACCCGGTCGTGGCTCGAGTTCACCTACGGGGGACTCTTCGCGCGGAAGGGCCTCGACGAGCGCACCCGGCTCCTCGTCGCCCTGGGGCAGTTCGTCGCGATGGGTGAACTGGAAGAACTGGAGCGCCAGATTCCCGGTGCGCTCTCGGCCGGCGCCACGCCGCGCGAAGTGCTGGAGATCGTCCTCCAGACGACCGTGTACCTCGGCCACTTGAGGGCCTCCCGCGGCGCGCGCGCGTGCGTGAAGGTCCTCGAGCGGCTTGGCCGGCTCGACGAGATCACCTCGACCCGGCTCCCGCTGGAGGGCCGCATGCCGGAGCGCTCGCTCGCCGCGGAGCGCATGAAATGGCCCGCGGCGAAATCGGCCGAGGAGGCGGCGTGGCGCGAGCGCATGGTCGGGAAGTACGGCTGGAAGGGCGTGAGCACGCGCCTTCGCACGCAGGCCCATCAGAGCAACGACGCCATCAATATCTACGACCGCGTCGACCCGCACTTCCTCGGGCTGTGGTTCGACTTCATCTACGGCGAGCTCTACCCGCGCGGGATCGTCGACGATCGCACGCGCCTGCTCATGATGGTCGGCGTCTGCCTTGCCCTCAACGAGCCGGTGCAGATGGAGAACCACTTCCGCGGCGCGATCCTGCTCGGCGCGAAGCCGCGCGAAGTGCTCGAGGTGATCCTCCAGTCGACCACCTACTGCGGCATGCCCACGACCATCCAGACCGTGCGCGTGCTCGATCGTGTCGTGAAGGACATGAACCGCGGGAGCGAGCTCGACGCGCCGGCCTGAGGATCGGCCCGCCATCGCGTCGACCTGGATACGGCACGCCCGCTCGCTGCACACGAGCGAGGAGCGCGGGAACGAGATGCGCCCGTCACGGCCGCGCCCACTCCTCCAGCACCTTCTTCACGGCCGGCCGTGCCTCCATGCGCCTGTGGTGGTCGTGGATTTTCGGGAAGCGGGCGATGTCCACGCCGTCGCGCTCGAGCCAGCGCGCCAGGGTGAAGAGGTACGGGTCGCAGATCGTGTAGGCGCTTCCCATCACCCACGGCCCCTCGACCATCCCGCTTTCCATCAGCGCGAAGCTCTCGGCGACGTTCTTCGGCACCTTGCGCTTCATGTCCTCCAGCGAGGAAGCCTCGTCCGCCCAGCGGTTCCCGCGCATGAGGTGCGCGTGATTGACGTGCGCAGTCGAGCAGAGGTAGCTGTTGAACGACTGCGCGCGCGCGAAAGCGAACGGATCGCCGAGCGGGGCGAGGTTCGCCTTCGGATGGACCTGCGCGACGTAAGCGAGGATCGCCGGCGTCTCGGTGAGGATCCCCCTGTCGGTGGCGAGCGCGGGCACCCGCCCCTTGGGATTCACCTTGAGATACTCGGGCTTTCTCTGGTCGCCCTTCGCGAAATCGAGCCGCACCGTCTCGTACTGCGCGCCCGCCTCTTCCAGGGCGACGTGCGAGGCGAGCGCGCAGGTGCCTTGTGCGTAATAGAGCTTGAGCATGGATCATCCTCCAGGTTGGGCCAGTGGCGACGATACCCGCGGGAGCGGCGGGAAGCAAAGGGGGGCCGGCGCGAAACCGTGGCCGCCCGGGCACCGGCGGCACGCCGTTGTGCTAAGGTGGCGCGGGACGCAACCACGTTCGGGGAGCGCGTGATGTCGCAGCCGAGAATCGTCAGGAGCGAAGAGGTCGAGCCGCAGAACATCCGCGGGCTCGGCAGCGAGGCGGGGAGAGTCCGGCGCATCCTTGCCACGCAGAAGTTCTTCTTCAACGTGGACGAAGTGAACCCGGGCCACAGCCCGCACCACTGGCACCGCCACGACGGGTACAGGGCGCAGGGCTACGAGGTCGAATACCCGGCCGACTTCGAGGAGATCTATTTCATCCTGAGCGGCCGGGGCGTGATCCAGTGGAAGACGGCAGCCGGCGAAATCCGCGAGCAGCCCGTGGGGCCCGGCGACACCATCCACATGCCACCCGGCGTCGTCGAGCACCAGCTGCTCAACAACGGAACGGAACCGGTGCGCCTCGCCGTCGTGGGCGTGCCCCCGCCGAAGAAGACTCCGATCGCCTGACGATCACATCGGCTCCATCCCGATCACCTTGACGACCTTCGTCCACTTCGCGATGTCGGAGCGGATGAGCGCGGCGAACGCATCGGGAGTCGTGGCCGCCACTTCCAGCCCGTCGGCGGCGAGCCGGTCCCTCACCTTCGCCGCGCGCAGCGCCGCCGTCGCCTCCCTGTGCAGCCACGACAGGATGTCCGCCGGGGTTCCGGCGGGCGCGAGCAAACCGTACCACTGCGCCGACTCGTAGCCGGGCACCCCCGATTCCGCGATGGTCGGCAGCTCGGGCAGCGCGGCGGCGCGGCGGGCGCTGGAAACGCCGAGCGCGCGCAGCCGCCCCGAGCGCACGTGCGGCAGGAGGCTCGACATGCTGTCGGTCATCATCGCCACCTGGCCCGCGATGAGATCGATGACGCCGAGCGAACCCGACTTGTAGGGAACGTGGGTCATGTCCACGCCGGCGAGGCTCAGGAAGAGCGCCGTCGCGAGATGCCCGTTGGTTCCGCTGCCCCCGGAGGCATAGAGGATCGGGTCGCCCTTCGCCGCGCCCGCCCTTGCGAGCGCGATCAGGTCCTTCACCGACCGCGCGGGCACCGAAGGGTGCACGGTCATGAGGTTCGGCGTGAACGCCGCCATCGTGACCGGCGCGAAGTCGCGCAGCGGGTCGTACGGGATTCTCCGGTAGATCGCCGGCCCGATCGCGAAGGCCGCGGTCGTCACGAGGAGCGTGTACCCGTCGGGCTTCGCCCTCGCGACGGCCGCCGTCCCGATCGTGGTTCCGGCGCCCGCGCGGTTCTCCGCGACGACCTGCTGGCCGGCGCGCGCGGTCAACTCGGCCGCGAGCACGCGTGCGAAGGTATCGAGCCCGCCGCCGGGGGCAGTGGCGACCACGAAGCGGATGGGCTGATTCGGGTAACCGGTGGCCGCCTGCGGTGCCGGGGGCATCGCCGCGAGCGCGAGGGCCGTCGCGATGAGCTGCATCACCCGGATCATCCGGTCCTCCTGTGTCAAGCGCGTCAGGCTCGCGCCGGCCCCGGAAGCATGCGCCAGGCGCTCGCCAGCACGACGAGTCCGATCGCGGTGATCACGAGCGAGCCCGCGTACATGCCGCGCAGACCGACCAGATCGGCGAGCGCGCCGGCGAGCGTCGCACCCAGGCCCGCGCCCATCTGGAACGACAGGCTGAAGGTGGCCATCCCTCGCCCGCGGGAGGCGGGATGGGCGAGATCGATCGCAAGGGCGGTGGTGGTCGAGCCTGTCACCGCAAAGCCGACCGCGACGAAGAAACCGCCGGCGAGGATCAGGCCGAGACCGGAGGCCGCGAACACGAGCGCGAACCCGATCGACTGCGCACCCAGCCCCAGCGCGAGCGCCGGGCCGCGGCCCATGGCGTCGGACTTCCTCCCGAGCACCGGCCGGATCAGCAGGCTCGTCGCGCCGGCGAGCACGTAGAAATAGCCGATGTTGTCGATACCGAGTTCGCGCGCGTAGAGCGGCAGAAACGCGATCACGGAGGGCATGGCGAGCGTCGAGCAGAGGTTGAGCCCGGTCGCGAGCAGCACGCCCCGGTCGATGAGGCTCGCCGATCCCGCACCGGGCTGCGCGGGCGCCGGCTCCCTGGCGGCACGCACGTGCGCGCGCAGCGCAAGCGCGATGGGCAGTCCCGCCGCCGCGAGCACCGACGAGACGAGAAAGACCGGCGGGAAGCCGCCGGGCCCGTCGACGATCCACAATGCCAGCGCCGGAAACAGGATGGTGGCGCTGCCGGTCGCGCTGGTGTAGTAGCCGGTCGCCTCGCCCCGGCGCGCCCTCGGCGCCGCGGTCGCGAGCGTCGTGTAGCCGCCGGTGTTGGTACCCGCCCAGCCGAGCCCGCGCACCACGCCCGCGACGAACACCATGGCGAGAAACGGGAAGAGCATGAGGAGGCTGCCCGCCGCGAGCAGCGCGAGGCCGATCGCCATCACGCCCGCGGCATTCCACGAGTCCGCGATGTGACCGACGAAGGGACGCGACGCGAAGCTCGGCACCGAGAATGTTAGGATCGCGAGTCCCGCCACGAACGCCGAGCCCCCCAGCGAATCCACGTAGAGGGGGACGATCGGCATGAACACCCACTGGTTCGCGTAGCCGAGGAACATCGCGAGGCACAGCAGGACGAACGGGCGGGTGAATAGCGAAGGCATCGGGCGGGCGGTTATCATCGGGGTCATTATGCCGGAGACGCATTTCCAGGATCACGGATGAAAGTCATCGTGCTCGGCGCCGGCCTTCTCGGCGTGACCTCCGCGTGGTACTTGCAGGCGCTCGGCCACGAGGTGACCGTGCTCGACCGCCAGGCGGCGCCCGCGGCCGAGTCGAGCTTCGCGAACGGCGGGCAGATCTCGGTGAGCCACGCCGAGCCGTGGGCCAATCCCGGCGCGCCGTTCAAGATCCTGCACTGGCTCGGGCGGGAGGATTCACCGCTCCTCTTTCGCCTGCGCGCGGATCCGCGGCAGTGGCTGTGGGGGCTCGCCTTCCTGCGCGAGTGCATGCCCGCCCGCACGCGCTGGAATATCGGGCAGATCGTGCGCCTCGGCATCTACAGCCGCGAAATGCTGCGGGAGCTGCGGCGCGACACCGGCATCTCGTACGACCATCGCACGCAGGGGATTCTTCACTTCTACACGAACCGCGCCGAGTTCGACGCCGCGCGCAAGCCCGCGGAGCTGATGCGGGAGTTCGGCTGCGAGCGGCGCATCGTGTCGGCGGACGAGGCGGTGGCGATCGAGCCCGCCCTTGCCCACATCCGGCCGCGGATCGCGGGGGCGACCTATACCGCGGAGGACGAGTCGGGCGACGCGAACAAGTTCGCGCGCGAGGTCGTGAACCTCTGCCGCGGCCACGGTGTCGCCTTCCTCATGAGCCACACGATCACGGCGCTGCGGACCGGCCGCGGCGCCCGCGGCGAGGAGATCGATCACGTCGAGGCGACCGACCCGGAGGGACGCTTCCTGAGGATACGCGGCGATGCCTACGTGCTCGCCCTGGGGGCGGCGAGCCCGCAGATCGCCGCGCCGCTGGGGCTGCGGCTGCCGATCTACCCCGCGAAGGGCTACTCGGTCACGATGCCGGTGAAGGACGAAGCGAAGGCGAACCAGGTTTCGCTGACCGACGACGAGTACAAGCTCGTCTACTCGCGCCTCGGCAACCGCCTGCGCATCGCCGGCACCGCGGAGTTGACGGGCTACGATCGCGATCTCAACCGCGTGCGCTGCGAGGCGATCGTGCGCCGGCTGGAGGAGGTGTTTCCCGGCGCGGGTGATTCGTCGCAGGCGCAGTTCTGGACGGGGTTGAGGCCCGCGACGCCCGGCAACGTGCCGCTCGTCGGGCGCGCGCGGATTCCCAACCTGTACCTCAACACCGGCCACGGCACGCTCGGCTGGACGCACGCGTGCGGATCGGGCAAGTCGATCGCGCGCATCGTGAGCGGGCTCGCGCCGGAGGTGGATTTCGCGTTCACGCGGGCCTGACCAGCGATCCGCCCGGCCGCCGCCGTCAAGACGAGTCACCCGTAACAGGAAAATCGATCGCACCTCCGTGGGGGAGGGGTGCCTGCGGAGCAGGCGGGGTGGGCGTTGAGTTGGCGGGAAGCCACGGTGGATGAACCGGGCGCCCCGGCCGGCGGGCGCTACCTCGTAAACCCATAGCGGTCCCCTGCGGCGCTCGCGACGCCAGTCGGCTGCGGAACTCGCGTACGGGCATCGGTCATCATGGAAATCGAAACAGGCCGACTCCTGTCCATCGTGGCATCACTGGTTGCAGCGGCGGGAATCACGACGCCATCCGCGGCCTTCGCCGCAGATGCGCCGCTGTCGTACAAGGCATCGCCGCAGGTGTACAAGCTGCTCGGCGAGAACGATCAGTTCCGCGTAATCCTTCAGACCTCGAAACCCGGTCAGCGCGATGACTGGCACTCGCATTCTGCACTGGCCACGTATCGCCTCGCGGACTGCACGTCGCGCCTCCATTTGCCGGATGGGAAGTACCGGGATTCGAGCAGGAAGAGCGGCGAGGTGGCATTTCTGCCCGCCGTTTCATCGCACTCTTTCGAGAATACCGGTAAGACGGATTGCGTGGCCTTGATCGTCGAGAGAAAATAGGCGCGGCCCGCCGCCGGCTGGACGGGCGGTTTTTCATCGGCGCCCGGCGGCGGGGTCGGGACGAACACGCAGCCGGCGCGGCCGGGCGGGCTGCGCCCCGATGCGCCGGATTCGCCACGCGGAGGTTCGTCGTGATCGGGAAATGGGCGCGATTTCTTGCCGTGGGAGCGGCGATGCTGTGCGCTGCCGCGGGCGCGCGGGCGCGGGGAGAGATCGTCGACACCGCCCTCGTCGAGCGGGCTCTCGCTCGAGGCGCCCTCGTCTGGGATGGGCGCGATGCCGCCGACTACGCCGCGGGACACATCCCCGGTGCGGTGAATTTTGGCTGGGTCGGGAAGGTCTTCCGGGATGCGAACCGCGAGGACCTGCCACCGGTTCCCGAGGCGGAGAAGATCTTTGGCGCGGCCGGCGTCGATCCCGTCGCGAGGGAAGTCATCATCTACACCCGCAAGGGCGATCCCTATGCCTACTACGGGCTCCACGCGATGCGCTATTACGGATCGAAGCAGGCCAGGGTCTACCACGGCGGGATCGACGACTGGAAGGCGGCGGGCAAGCCGGTCACGCAGGAGGCGACCCGGCTGCCACCGCTCGCCGTTCGGCTGGACGCCCGGGACGGCGTGCTGCTCTGGAACAAGGACATGCTGGCGCGGGTGCATGCCGGGGGCGCCCAGATCGTCGACGCCCGCACGCCCAGGGAGTACTCGGGCGACGACATCCGCGCCATCCGGGGCGGGCATGTGCCGGGTGCGCTGAACATCCCGTACGAGGAGAACTGGCGCGATCCGCAGGCTGCCGTCAGGCTGGCGCGCAAACAGGTGCAAACGCGCGACGGGATGGCCCTCAAGGACGACGCGCAACTGCGCGCGCTCTACGGCAGGCTCGATCCCGGCAAGGAGACGATCGTCTATTGCCAGAGCGGCGTGCGCGCGTCCGAGACCGCCGCGGTCCTGAGGTCCATCGGGTTCCGCGACGTCAAGGTCTACGAACCGTCGTGGCTCGGTTATGCCGGGATCCTCACGGCGCCGGCGCAGAACGAAGTGTTCGCGAACGTCGGCGCGCTCACCGCCAAGATCACCGGCCTCGAGAACCGGGTGAAGGAGCTCGACGAGGAGCTCGCCGCGCTCAAGGGCCGGGAGCGCTGACCACCAGGAACGGAGCGCTCCGGGAACGCGCCGGCACGTGCCCCGGCTCGCGTTGTTTTCGATCGGCGGGACATCCGTATTCGCGGCGAAATCGCGCTCAACCGCGCTACCGGGCCGCTCGCGCCGGCGCGAGCGCTCCGCCCGTCATGGCGCGGGCGAAAGCCGCCTGCCCCGGGCTTCCGGTCTCGGGGCACGGCGCGGCGGGACAGGGGCGGCGAACGCCGGTCAGGCGCCTGCCGCGTAGACGGTTCCCCGCGGGCGCGCGCGCTCCACGTCCTCGGCTTCCGCGACGACTTTCGCCAGCGCGGCGGCGAGAGCCTTCGCCGACTCGAGCGAGATCTCGACCGCGACGCGCGCCCCCGGCCCGAGCGCGGGGTTCACGAAGTCGATGTTGACGGCGTTCTCGTACAGGGCATGGTGAGGATGGTCGTACGACAGCACCGAGCTCGTGAGTCCGAACCACCCCGCCTCGGCCCTGCCCGCGCCCTCGACGCGGACGATCTCGACGATCGACGTGCACATGCCCGCTATTTCCGCAGGTGCTTCTCGAAGAACGCGAACACCTTCTTCCAGCCGTCGAGCGCCTGCTCGATGCGATACATCGGCCGGTCGTAGTAGAAGAAGCCGTGCCCCGCCCCGTCGTAGCGGTGGAACTCGTAGCTCTTCCCGTGCTTCTTCAGCTCCGCCTCGTGCTGGTTCACCTGCTCGGGGGTGGGGGCGGAGTCCTCGTTGCCGAAAAGGCCCAGCAGCGGGCACGACAGGTCCTTCGTGAGGTCGATCGGCGCCACGGGCATCCTCGGGTTACGCTCCTCCTTCTTCATGACGACGCGCCCGCCCCACAGCTCCACCACCGCGTCGATGCTCTTCGTCTGGCAGGCGTAGAGAAACGCGAGCCGCCCGCCCGAGCACGAGCCGATGCAGCCGACTTTCGCGCCGATCCACGGCTGGGCGCGCAGCCACTTCGCCGCGCCCTCGGTGTCGCCCATCGCCTGCGCGTCGGGTATGCCGCCCTCGGCGCGAACCTTCGCCGCGACATCGTCCGACCTGCCCTCCCCCGCCCGCTGGAAGAGGTTGTGGCTGATGGCCGCGTAACCGTGGTGCGCGAACTTCCTCGTGAACTCGCGGTAGAACTCGTCCCAGCCCGGGTTGTGGTGTATCGCCACGACGCCGGGGAAGGGCCCGGGCCCGAGCGGGCGCGCGACGTATGCCGAGATCGTGTCGCCATTGTGGCCGGAGATTGAAACCGTTTCCGCGATCATGCCTTCGTAGGCCATATGAGCTCCCTCCTCAGGGTCAAAGAACCGGTACCGGGGAACGCGCGCACCCATCCGGGCGGCATCCGTCCCGCGCCGGCTCGATTATAGGCGAGCACGGCGAATGCGGCGCCGTCAGCGCCCCGCCCCCGCCAGCGGCTCCCCGATCACGCTCCAGTAAGGCAGCGCGACCGCCAGCACCACCGCGAATGCGACGAGCGTCATCCACACGCCGAAGCGAAAGATCTCCGGCGCGGTGAGATAGCCGCGCTCGTAGACCGCGAGCGAGGACGCGCTCTGCGCGGGGTAGTACAGCACGGCATCCCCGGCGATCATCACCGCCAGCCCGCAGATCACGGGATTCGTCCCCGTCGCCACCCCGATCGACATGGCGATCGGGATCGTGGTCGCGAGAAAGCCGGTGATGTTGGGAACGAGCAGCCGCACCGGCACGGCGGCGGCGAGCAGCACCGCGATCACCAGCACGGGCTCGTCCCGGAACTGCGGCACGGATTGCACGATAAGCCCCGCGATCCAGCGGCTCGCGCCGCTGTCGGCGAGCGCGCGGGCGAGCGAAAGCGAGGACGCGAGCACGAAGAAATTGGTCCAGCCGATGTCGCGCTCGAACTCCTTCCACGTGAGCACGCCGAGCCGCGGCAGGAGGAGCGCGATCCACGCGAGCAGCGCCGGCACCACGGGGTGCCAGTGATGCACGGCGTCGGTCATCCACAGGGCCGATGCCCCGGCGGTGATCGCGATCGCGCGCTTCTCCCTGGCGGAGAATGGCCGGGGCTCGCCCGCGGGCAATTCCGGCAGCGCCACGGCGAATCCGCGCCGGTAGAGAAAATGGATCATCACGGAGCCGATCACGAGGAGGGCGGCGTAAGGCACGCTCATGAGGAGCAGCCACTGGCTCCAGTAGATGCCCCCGATGAGGGCCGCCGACACCATGGGCGTGATGCCGCCCGTCAGCAGCACCGTCGAGGCAAGCCGGTTGATCGAGTTCAGCGCCATCATCACCGCCCGCGCGAGCGGCGCGCGCCGCGGCACCTGCGCGATCTCGAGCGCCTGCTCGTACACGTGGACGAGGATCCCGGTGCGCGTCGTCGCCGAAGGCAGGATGAAGGTGAGGAGCGGGAACGCGAGCAGGAGCTGAAGGTAGAGCGTGCGGGCGCTGCCGCGCGAGCGGCGCAGGAAGAACTGCGCCACCCGCTCGGCAAGCCCGCTCCGCGACACCGCCAGCCCGATGGTCAGCACCCCGATCAGGAAATACGCGACGGGATCGGCGAATCCGGAAAGCGCCTGCGGGAAGCCCGGCACCGCGCCGGACAGAACCAGCGCGACGACGAGCACGAGGCTCGTCACCCCGGCGGGCAGCGCCTCGGTGCACCACAGCCCGATCGCGAGCACCGCGACCGCGATCACGCGCCTGCCCGCTTCCGGCAGCCCCGCCGGCAACGGTGCGGCGATGAGCGCGCCGCAGAGGGCGAGGAGTCCCGCGACGATCCAGTTCGCGCGCATGCGCCGGGTGGTGAGGTACTGGTGACGAGATACGGGTGACGAGCTACCTCACCTCGTCACCCTCACCTCGTCACCCTTGGCGCGCCAGGGCGCGGTGATCGACCATGATGCAGCGATCCTGCACGACCTTCACGCCCGCCCGCGCGAGCTTCAACGCGGCCTCTTCGTTGCGGATGCCAAGCTGCAGCCATACCGCCTTCGGCTTGCTGGCGAGTATGTCGTCCACGTGCGGCGGCACGTCGGCCGGACGCCGAAACACGTTCACGAGATCGACCGCCCCGGGAATGTCCGCGAGCCTGCGGTAGACCGTCTCTCCGAGGATCTCCGTGGCATCCGGATAGTAGACCGGGACGGGTATCACCTTGTACCCCGCCGCCTGCATGTACTTCGGGACGTAGAACGCGGCCTGGTCGGCCTGCGCCTCCGTCTTGATCCCCAGCACGGCGATGGTCCTGCACTGCGCCAGGATGTCGCGGATGCCTGCCGGGGTGTCGATGAGGTTCGGGTGTGCGGTCATGAGAGGTGACGAGATGCGGGTCACGAAAGGCGATAAGATTAGGGCAAATCGCCCGCATCGTCACTTGTCATCGGTAGCCCTCCAGACACGGACCCGGCTTCCGCCATCACCCGTAATCGTCACCCGTATCTCGTCGCCCCTATCTCGTCGCCTCATCAACAGGAGCCCCGCATGGACCAGTCGCCGAAGATCCGGTATCGCGTCGTCGAGGGATGGGAGCAGCTCCCGCGGGGCTACGAGCACCGCGATGTCGCTGGGGTGGCGGTGGACGGCGAGGACCGGGTCTACCTCATGTGCCGCGGCGATCACCCGGTGATGATCTACGACCGCAACGGGAACTTCCTGCGCTCGTGGGGCGAGGGCGATTTCAGCTACCGCACGCACGGCGTCTACGTCGCGCCGAACGGGACGCTCTTCTGCACCGACGACGGCCAGCACACCGTGCGCCAGTTCACGCCGGAGGGAAGGCTCCTCATGACGCTCGGCACGAAGAACGTGCCCTCCGACACCGGCTACGACGGCCAGAACCTCGAGACGATCCGGCGCGGCGGCGATCCCTTCAACCGGCCGACGAACGTCGCGATCGGACCCGGCGGCGACATCTACATCACCGACGGCTACGGCAACGCGCGCGTGCACCGCTTCTCTCCCGCCGGCCGGTTGAAGCGCTCGTGGGGCGAGCCGGGCAACGGCCCCGGGCAGTTCCACCTCCCGCACGGCATCGCCTGCGCCGCGGACGGACGCGTGTTCGTGTGCGACCGCGAAGCCGACCGTATCCAGATCTTCGGCCCCGACGGCGAGTACCTCGGCGAATGGCGGGACACGCAGCGGCCGACCCACCTCGCCTTCGATGCGCTCGGGCGCGCCTACGTGACCGAACTCGCGTGGCACGAAGGCGATCACTCCTACAGCCTCGGCGACATCAGGGACTACCGCCACGCCCGGATGAGCATCTACGACCGGGACGGCAGGCTTCTCGCCCGCTGGGGCACGCCGGAAATGACCGCGGCCGGCAGCTTCGCCGCGCCGCACGGCCTCGCGCTCGATTCGAAGAACGACCTCTACGTGAGCGAGGTGACGTGGACATTCGCGGTGAGCCGCGGCCGCGCGCCAGCGGATTGCCACACGTTCCAGAAGTTCGCGTTGCGACTCTAGCGCCCGCCGTCGATGAGCGACGATGGTTACGCCGGCATCGCGCTCGCGCGCCGGCCGCCGATCGGCGCGGAGGAACGCCGATGACCACCGGTAGCGGCGCGACGGCGGTCCTCTCGGAATGGGCCGCCGGGTTTCGCCTGGAGGACGCGCCGCCCGCCGTGGTCGAACGGATGAAGGCGCTGGTGCTCGATCACCTGCGCGTCGTCGCCGTCGGCATACGGCTGCCGTGGAGCCGCGCCGCGCGGAAGCTCGCGCTGGAACTGGGCGGCCGGGGCGCAAGCAGCCTGCTGCTCTGCGGTGACCGTACGGATCCTGCCCGCGCCGCCTTCGTGAACGGCGCCTGCGCCCACGCCTGTGATCTCGACGACACGCACGTCGGTTCCATGCACCACGCGGGCGCGTCCATACTGCCGGCCGTGATCGCGGTCGGCGAGCAGGAGGACGCCGGCGGCCGGGCGCTGCTCGCGGCCGCGATCGTGGGCTACGAGGCGTCGCTGCGCATCGGCCTCGCGACCCAGCCCGCGCTCTTCCGGCGCGGCTTCATGGCGACGCCGACCTGCGGCGCGATGGGGGCGGCGCTCGCGGCGGGGAAGCTCCTCGGGTTCCACTCGACCGGCATGGCGGGTGCGCTCGGGGCGGCCGGCGCATACGCCGGTGGGCTCGCGCAGTTCTACCACTCCGGCGGCGTCACCAAGCGGCTGAACGGCGCGCGCGGCGCCGAATCCGGCGTCATGGCGGCGCTGCTGGCGAAGTGCGGCATCCCGGGTCCGCGCGACATCCTCGAAGGGGAAGCCGGATTTTTTCGCGCGTTCTCCGGCGAGGCCGACCCGGAAAAACTGACCGGCGATCTCGGACGCGGCTTCCGGCTGATGGAAGTGAGTACCAAGATCCACGCCGGCGCGGGGCGGCTGCAGGCAACGGCGGACGCCGGGCTTGCGCTCGGTGCGGAGCACGGTCTCGTGCCGGAGAGAATCGCCGACGTGGAAGCCGGCATTCCGGCGGTGATACAGGGCCGCCTCACGCAGCCCGATCCGCCGGACCTGCAGAGCGCGCAACTCTCGGTCCCCTTCAGCCTCGCCATGGCGCTCGCGCTCGGACGCTCGCGCGGCGCGACGGCGGCGCTGCGGCGGGAGGACTACGAGGCGGCGCTCTCCAGCCCGGCGGTGCGTGCCCTGTCGGGCCGCGTGCGCTGCGTGGTGGACCCGGAGGTCGAGGCCGGCACCAGCACCGAGGACGTGCCCTCGCGGGTCTCGATCCTCCTCGCCGACGGCCAGTCGTTCACGCTGCGCGTGCCGCACCCGCGCGGGAGCCCGCACCGCGCAATGGGCTGGAGCGAGCTCTCGTCGCTGTTCCGGGACACCCTCGGGGACGCGCTGCCGGCGGACCGCCTCGCGCGCGTCCCCGAGCTCGTGGCCGGACTCGATCGCGGCACTCGCGTGCGGGACCTCACGAACGCCTTCGTCGCCGCGCCGGGCTGGCTCGGGCGCGAGAACTGACCGAACCTGCGATCGCGCCGGGAGGGACGGGTCACCCGGCAACCCGCCGGCGCGCCGCGCGCGATGCTCCGCCCGGGACCGCGTTCAGGCAAACCGCACCGACACCTCTCCCACGGGCTCCAGCCGGAAGAGGAGATCCTCGCCCGCGGCGACCCACAACGGCGGGGTGATCGAGCCGGTGATGACGACTTCGCCCGCGCGCAGTCGCTCGCCGAACGCCGCGAGCGTGTCGGCGACGTGGCGCACGATGTCCACGAGTTCCCCGGTCGCGGGCTGCGTGTCGGAGAGCCGCGCGATCTCGGTGCCGTTTCTCGCGACCACGGCGCTCAGGCCGTCGAGCACGCATCCCGCCCGAGCGCGGTCGCACGGACCGAGGAGCACGTGACGCTGGTAGATGTTGCCCTTCAGGATCGCCTCGACGTCCGCCGGCGGAAACGCCACGTCGGCAAGCTCGATGGCGGGCCCGATGCCTTCGATGGCGCGCTTCACGGCATCGCGCCCCGCGCCGCCCGGGAGATCGGCGCCCATCCAGACCGCGATCTCGGCTTCCGCGGCGGGCTGCTTCCAGCGCGAGACATCGACCGCCGCGCCCGGGGCGAGCCGCGCGCCGGCACAGAGAAAGCCCACGAGCGGCGCGCGGATGCCGAGCTGCGCCATGGCGGCGGGCGCGCCGAAGCCCACCTTCCAGCCGAGGGACACGTCGCCCGCGATCAGGCGCGAGCTGCGCCGGGCGAGCTGCGCCGTCATGCCGCGCGCGATGCGCGTATCGGGCCCTGGCGCGATCATGCGGAGCGTCAGTGGGTCCGGCCACCCTCGACCGACTCGTAGCCCGCCGCTTCGAGCGAGCCCGCCCCGCTCCAGCCCCAGACGAGCACGACGTCCTCGTTCGAAGTGTTCCTGAACCCGTGCCAGTGGCCGCGCGGCGTGAAAACGACGTCGCCGGCGCGCGATGGGCGCTCGCCGTCCTCGGTGTACATCACCCCCTCGCCCCTGACGACGATCCAGAACTCGTCGCAGTTGAAGTGACGGTGCCGGTCGTGCTGCGCCCCGGGCGGCAGCACCGTCCAGCCCACGAGGAGCTTGTCCGAGCCGCAGGTCTTTTCGCTGATCAGGAACTGCACCTGCATGTTGACCCAGCCGTCCTTCGCCTGGAGTCCGCCCACTTTCGGGACTTCGTCGAGGTTCGTGCGAAACGGGGCGAGCACGGTATGGGCATCGGGTCTCATGAGGACATCCCTCCCAGGCGGCGATAGGCTTCATGCGCGACAACGAAATCGTGGCGATCGAGGCCCATGCCCCGGCACGCGTTCATCATCTGGTTGGCGGCGGCGGCAAGCGGGACGGCGCAGCCGATGCGGCGCGCAAGCTCCAGCACGAGCGTCATGTCCTTCTGCTGGAGGTTCACGTCCGCCAGCGGGACCGCGGGCATTCCCCCCTCGAGGATGAACGGTCCCCGGTAACCCAGCACGGGGGAGGCGACGACGCTGTTCAACATCGCCGCTACCGCGACCTCGCGCGCAACGCCGCCCTTCTCGGCAAGCGCGACGCCCTCGCCGAACGCGATCACCTCGATCATGAGGACGAGGTTGATGGCGAGCTTCAACTGCGCGGCATACCCGCTCGCCCCGACATGCGTCGCGCGCTGGCCGATCGCGAGCAGCACCGGCTTCACGCGCTCGAACGCTTCCCGGTCGCCCCCGACCATGATCGAGGCCTTGCCCTGCTCGACGGTCACGGGGCTGCCGGAGATCGGCGCATCCAGCATCGTGCGCCCGGCCGCCGCAACGCCCGCGGCGATCTCGCGGCTCGCGTCCGGCGCGATGGTGCTCATGTCGAGAAAGACACCCCCCGGCGGCAACCCCGCCGCGACACCGTTCTCGCCGAGCGCGACGGCCCTCACCGCGGCCGCATCGGTGAGGATCGAGAAGACGGCCTCCGACCCGCTCGCCACGGCGCGCGGGCCGTCCGCCCAGCGCATCCCCGCCGCCACCAGCGGTTCGGCCTTCGACCGCGTACGGTTCCAGCCGGTGACGCTGTAACCGGCGGCGAGGAGCCGCGGCACGATCACCGCGCCCATCGCGCCCAGTCCGACGAATCCCACGCGCATCAACTCACTCCCTTTCCGCGCCGCCGCGCCCCGCCCCCGACGCCTCGCCACCCGCTCATCGCGGCGCCTCCGCCGCGATTCCCGCGGTCTGGATCACCTTCCGCCAGCGCGCGGTTTCCGAGGCGATCAGCTCGCGGAAAGCTTCCGGTGAGCCCGGCGTCGCCTCGACGCCCTGGTCGAGCAACCGCTGGACCACGGCTGGATCCGCCAGCGCGCGATTGAGTTCCGTCCCGAGCCGGGTCACGATGGCGGCGGGCGTTGCAGCGGGAGCGACCAGTCCGAACCAGGTGTTGCAGTCGAAGCCCGGGTAGGTGTCGGCGACGGGGGGGACACCCGGGGCGACGCGCGTCGGCTTCTGCGTGCCGACGGCGATCACGCGCAGGCGCCCGGACCGCACGAAGGCCGATACCTGCGGGGTGCCGGAGAAGAGGACCTGCACCTCGCCCGACACGAGATCGGTGACCGCGAGCGCTCCGCCCTTGTACGGAACGTGCACGAACTTCACCGCCGCCATGATGTTGAGGAGTTCGACGCCGAGGTGGTTGGGCGTGCCGGTGCCGGGGGAGGCGAAGTTCAGCCGGCCGGGGTGCGCCCGCGCGAGCGCAACGAGTTCCTTCACGTTCCTGACGGGCAGCGAGGGATGGACGACGAGCAGGTACGGGACATACACCATGAGCCCGACGGGGACGAAGTCGCGGGCCGGGTCGAACGCCATCTTCGCGCCCAGCGCGGGCTGCACGGCGAGCCCCCCGGAAGTGCCGAAGGTGATCGTGTAGCCGTCAGGCGCCGATCTTGCGCCCAGGGTCAGGCCGACGAGCGTGCCGGCGCCGGGACGGTTGTCGATCAGGATCTGCTGGCCCAGCGCCTCGCCGACCTTCTGGGCCACGACTCGCGCCACGAAGTCCGTGCTGCCGGCGGGGGGATAGGGCACGATCATTCGTACCGGCCGGGCGGGATACGGCGCCTGCGCGTGCGCGAACGCCGCGCCGGCGGCAAGCAGCGACGCGACGGCGTATCGCAAGTTCATGGCACCTCCCCGGCCGCACTCCCCGCGGAACCGCGTCCGGCCCCGCGTACTGGTCCCGCCCAACATAGCACGCCACTCGTCCCGCGGGCAACGAACGGGGCGGCGTCGCGCTCGTCGCGCCCGGCTCGCTTTATCCCGGCGCCGTTTTCTGAGACGCTTCGACTGCAGCCAATCGCGAAGGGAGGATGACATGCATCTCAAGGGCAAGGCAGCCGTGGTGACGGGCGCGGGGCGCGGTATCGGGCGCGAAGTCGCCTTGCTGCTCGCGGCCGAGGGCGCGAGCGTCGTCGTGAACGACCCGGGCGTCGGGCGCGGCGGCGAGAAGACCGGGGAGCGCCCCGCCGACGACGTCGTCGCGGGCATCCGCAACGCCGGCGGCAATGCGTCGCCGAACCACGACTCGGTGGCCGATTACCTCAAGGCCGGGCTCATGGTGAAGCAGTGCGTGGACGGGTTCGGCCGGATCGACATCCTGGTGAACTGCGCGGGGAACCTGCGCGAGCGCATGATCTGGAACATGTCGGAGGAGGACTTCGACGCCGTGGTGGCGGTGCATCTCAAGGGGCACTGGAACATGTGCCACCACGCGATCAAGTACATGCGGCAGGCGGGATACGGGCGCATCGTGAATTTCTCCTCCGACGCCTTCAAGGGATCGGTCGGCCAGTGCAACTACAGCGCGTGCAAGGCCGGCATCATCGGGTTGACGCGCTCCATCGCGCGGGAAACCGCGCGCCACGGCATCACGGCGAACGCCGTGTGCCCCTCGGCGGACACGCGCATGACGTTGACCGACGCGGTCAAGGCGAACCGCAAGCGCCGCTACGAGTCCGGGCTCATGACGAAGGCGGAGTACGAGCGCACGCTCCAGCCGCGCGGCCCCGAATACATCGCGCCGCTCGTCGCCTATCTATGCCTCGACGAGGCGGACTACGTGAACGGCCAGGTCTTCCACATCGAGCGCGGGCGCATCCACACCTACTACTTCGGCGAGGAGATGAAGTCGCTGCACAAGGGCGGCGACGGCATGTTCACGATCGACGATCTCATCGAAACCATTCCGGGCTCGCTCATGAACGGCATCGTGCCGGTGGCGCCGCCGGTGAAGATGAGCGAGGCCGTCAAGGCGGGCGGGGACACGCGGTGAGGCTCGTCCGGCCTATTCGACGAGCGCCGCGCCCCTGACGCTCCCGGAGACGAACTTCGCGAGCCAGCGCCCGCGGATGATGAGGTTCTCCTGCCACACCGCCTCGATATTGGAGACCGTCGAGGCCCTGACGGCGGCGGCGGCGAGAAGCGCGTCGCGCCAGGCCGCGAGCCGCGGGAACTTCTCGATCACGCCGAGCGGACGCAGCCGGTCCATGAACGTGTAGCGCTGCAGGAACGGCGCGTAGGCGGCGTCCACCAGCGAGAAGCGCGGGCCGTTGAAATACGGCCCGTCGTTGCCGCGCCGGCCGAGCGCCTCGTCGAGCTTGCCGAACGGCTCGGGGAGCTTCGCCGCGCGCCTGCCGAACTCCTCCTCCGAGTCGGAGTACATCGTGTTCGAAACCGCGCTCGCGAAACCCGGCACGAAATCGGTCCACGCGCGGTTGCGCGCGCGCTCGAGCGGGTCCTCGGGATGGAGCCGCGGCGGCACCGTCTCGTCGAGGTACTCGGCGATGGCGTTCGACTCGAAGAGCGCCTCCCTGCCGTCGATCTGCAGCACCGGCACCTTGGCGTGGGGCGAGGCCGCCAGGAACCACGCCGGGCGGTTGTCGCGGTCGATGTAGGTGATGTCGTACCGGACCTCCTTCGCCCGCAGCACGATCGCCGCGCGTTGCACCCAGGGGCAGGTCTTGAAGCTGCAGAGCAGGTAGCGGGCTGCCATTGCTCGTTCCTCCTTCGATGGTCCGGCCGGAATGCTGGCACAACCGGGGCGCCCGCTCAAGCGCGCCCGCGCTCGGCGCGGACCCCGCGCCGTCGCGCCGCGTCCTAGAGCTTCGCCGCGTGCGCGAGCGCGGCCTCGTGCACCGCCTGCTCCTGCTGCAGCGCCCACATGCGGGCGTAGGTGCCGCCGGCCGCGAGAAGATCGCGGTGCGCCCCGCGTTCCACGACGCGGCCGGCGTCCATCACCAGGATCTCGTCGGCATCCATCACCGTCGAGAGCCGGTGCGCGATGACGAGCGTCGTGCGGCCCCGCGCGATGCGGTCGAGCTCGTCCTGTATCGCCTGCTCGGTCGCCGAGTCGAGCGCGGAAGTCGCCTCGTCGAAGACGAGTATCCGCGGGTTCTTGAGGATCGCGCGGGCGATCGCCACGCGCTGCTTTTCCCCTCCGGAGAGCTTCAACCCGCGCTCGCCCACGCGCGTCTCGTAGCCGTCCGGCAGGTTCTCGACGAAGGCGTGGATGTGCGCCGCCCGCGCCGCCTCGATCACCTCCTCGCGGGAGGCGTCCGTGCGGCCGTAGAGGATGTTGTAGTGGATGGTGTCGTTGAAGAGCACGGTGTCCTGCGGCACGATGCCGATCGCGGCGCGCAGGCCGGACTGCCTCAACTCCCGCAGATCGGCGCCGTTCACGAGGATGCGGCCGGCGCCCACGTCGTAGAAGCGGAAGAGGAGCCGCGCGAGCGTGGACTTGCCCGCGCCGCTCGCGCCGACGACCGCGAGCTTGGCGCCCGCGGGGATGTCGAAGCTCACCTCGTGCAGGATCGGGCGCCTCGCCTCGTAGGCGAAGTCCACGCGCTCGAAGCGCACCGTGGCCGGGCCCGGCGGCAGGTCCGCCGCGTCCGGCCGGTCGGCGATCTCGCGGTTCTCTCCGAGCAGGCGGAACATGCGGTCCATGTCCACCATCGCCTGCTTGATGTTGCGGTAGACGCTGCCGAGAAGGTTGAGCGGTATGTAGAGCTGGATGAGGAGCGCGTTGACCAGCACGAGGTCGCCGATCGAGAGGGTCTTCTCGACCACCCCCTGCGCGGCGAGGATCATGAGCAGCGTGACCGCGGCCGCTATGATCATGCTCTGTCCGGAATTGAGCGCGCCGAGCGAGGCCTCGGAGCGCACCGCCGCGCCCTCGTAGTGCCTCAGGCTCTCGTCGTAGCGGCGCGCCTCGAACTCCTCGTTGTTGAAATACTTCACCGTCTCGTAGTTGAGCAGGCTGTCAATGGCGCGCGAATTCGCCCGCGAGTCGAGCTCGTTGGCGCGCCGGCGGATACCCATGCGCCACTCGGTCACCGCGACGGTGAACGCGATGTAGACGGCGACCGCGGCGAAGGTCACCGCGGCGAAACGCCAGTCGAAGCGCGAGAGCAGCACCGCGCCGACCAGCGCGAACTCGAGCATCACCGGAATGATCGAGAAGAGCATGAAGGAGAGCAGCGACGAAATCCCCTCCGTCCCGCGCTCGATGTCGCGGGACATGCCGCCGGTCTGCCGCTCGAGATGGAAGCGCAGCGACAGGCCGTGAAGATGCCGGAACACCGTCAGCGCGATGCGGCGCACGGCGCGCTGGGTCACGCGCACGAACACCGCGTCGCGCAGCTCGGCGAAGAGCGTGGAAGAAAGGCGCAACAACCCGTATGCGGCGAGCAGCGCGAGCGGCAGCGCGGCGAGTGCACGGGCCGGATCGAGCGTGTCGACGATCTCCTTTAACACGAGCGGCACCCCGACGTTGGCGAGCTTCGCGATGACGAGGCACGCGAGCGCGAGGATGACCCGCCCCCGGAACTCCCAGACGTAGGGGAGCAGCATCGAGACGGCTCCCCATTCGCTGCGGTGCGGCTGGGGCGCCGCGCGGGCCGGCGGGGCTGCGAGAGCGTCGTGTTGTAGGGGCATGGGCAAGCACTCGGCCCGGCGGGACCGAGCCCCGCCGCACGCCGTAACCGCGGCGGGCGCGGGCGGGCGGCGCTACTGGCCTGACGCTTCATCCTAACATGCGGGCGCCCTGGCGATTTTCCGGCCGGTGCCGGGACTTTCGTCACACCAGGACGGGGCACGGCAGGCCGTGCCGCCGGCCGCCGAAGGATGAACGAGACACGCGGCTTGCTGGCGCGCGCCTTCGCTTCCCGCGCGGCAACTGCCAACCCGGCCCGCACCCGCCATATGAATCAATGCGTTATCGCCGACAACCGCACCGGCGCCGCTCGCACGCGCCATCTCGCGGCGCGCGCCAGGCATGCCGCGCCAGGCGAGCGCGGTCTCCCGCCGGTCAAGCTTGTGTAACCATGTGTAAAGCAACTGGCGCCCGCGGCGGCGCGGGATTACATTCGAGGCAAGTAACGAGGAGTCGTACAGGCATGAAGAGAGTCATTCCCGCCGTCGCTGCCTGCGCCTGCGCGGTCGGCGCCCAAGCCGCGCAGGATTTCGTCGACACGGCGCAGGTGATCTCGTCCACGCCGATCATCGAACGCGTCACCGAGCCGCGGCAGGAGTGCTGGCAGGAGCCGGCCGGCGCCCCCGCGCGGGAGCGCAACGTCGTGGCGCCGATCGTGGGGGGCGTCGCCGGCGCGCTGCTCGGCAGCCAGGTCGGCCGTGGCAGCGGTCGCACGGCCGCCACCGCGGCGGGCGCGGTGGCCGGCACCGTGATCGGAGACCGCGTCGCCAACCCCGACAGCGATCGTCCCGTGACGGGCGCGGTGGTGGGCGGGGCCGCGGGGGGACTCCTTGGCGCCCAGGTGGGCAGCGGCAGCGGCCGCAACGCCGCCGCCGCGGCGGGCGCGATCGGCGGCACCATCGTCGGCGACCGCGTCCAGAACCCGCAAGGTTACGCGCAACCGGTGCAGCGCTGCCGCACCGTCGAGACGACGCGCGAGGTGGTGCGGGGTTACACCGTCGTCTATCGCTACAACGGCCGCGACGTCACGACCACGATGCCGTACGACCCGGGCCGCACCGTGCGGGTCGGCGTGGGCATCGCGGACGGCCCGCCCGCCTCGGCGCCGCCGCCGGCGGGCTACGGCACGACTACCACCGCCACCCCGCCGCCACCCGCGTACGGTTATCCGCCCGCGCAAGCGGCGCCGGTCGGCGCCACTGGCACGGAGCCGCATCGCTATTGAATCGGGAAGACCGGCGGGGGACCGGCACGGACCGCTCCCCGGCCTCCCGTCTCCCGTCTCTCGTCCCTGACTGCCGTGTCCCGCGCGGCATTCAGGTGAACTCGCGGCGCCGCCCATAGGCGAACATGCCCGAGAGAAAGCGCGCAATACCGTAGGAGAACCACGTCGCCATCCGCACGGCGAGCGGCTCGCGCGCCCATCGCTCGCGGTGCAGCTGCGCGGCACCCTGCGCCATTTCCAGCATGAGGCTCCGGTGCAGGCGGGCCGCGAACGCGGCGTCCTCGATCACGACGTTCGCCTCGCGCGCGAGAAGCAGGCTGAACGGGTCGATGTTGGAGGAGCCCACGGTCGCCCAGCGCCGGTCGATCACGGCGACCTTGGCGTGGAGAAAACTCTTGTGGTACTCGTGGATCTCGATGCCCGCTTCGAGCAGGGAGCCGTAGAGCGCGCGCGAGGCGTAGTAGGCGAGGATGTACTCGGCGCGACCCTGCAGAAGCAGCATCACCCGCACCCCGCGGCGGGCCGCCTCGAGCAACGCGTGCCGGAAGCGCATCCCGGGAAAGAAGTAGGCGTTGGCGACGACGATCTCGGAGCGCGCGCGGTCGATCGCCTCGAGATAGGCGTCCTCGATGTCGTGGCGATGGCGAAGATTGTCGCGCACGACGAACGCGGCGCGCTGCTCGCCGCGCGGCGCCGTATCCGGCCGCGGTTCGCGCGCGTGCGCGTGGTGCCCGCGGAACTGGGTGGCCGCGACGAACCGCCACAGGCGCTTCACGGCGGAATGGATGTCGGCGAGCAGCGGCCCCTCGACGCGGACGGCGTAGTCGAAGCGCGGCGCCGTGCCGAGGTCGGGCTCGAGATCGTCGAGGATGTTGATGCCGCCCACGAACGCGATGCGCGCGTCGACCACCGCGAGCTTGCGGTGCAGGCGGCGCAGCCGCGAGCGCTCGAGCGCCCACGGCGAAACATCCGGCCGGTAGGTGAGAATGCGCACGCCGGCCCGCGTCATCTCCTCCAGCAGCCGGCGGTCGAGATTCTTCGAGCCGAAGCCGTCCACCATGAGGCGGGTCGCGACGCCGCGGGCGGCGGCGCGCGCGAGCGCCGCGGCGATCGCGCGCCCGGTGCGGTCGCTCGCGAAGATGTAGGTCTCGAGGTGGATCTCCCGGCGCGCGCCCTCGAACGCTTCCTCGAGGGCCGGAAAGTAGTCCGCGCCGTTCTCGAGCAGAGAGATGCGGTTGCCCTCGACGAAGTTCATCCCGGCAGCCCGAGCGTCGCGGTGAGGACGGCGTGATCCGAGATGCGGGACCAGAACCGGCCGTGATGGATGTGAGCTTCCTCCACCACGAGGCCGCGCACGTAGATGCGATCGAGCGACATGACCGGCAGCACGGCGGGAAAGCTCCGGGCGGGGCGGCCCGTCTTCAGCTCGAAGACTTCGTGAAGATCGAGCGGATGCGCGAGCTGGTGGGTGGCGCGGAAACGCCAGTCGTTGAAGTCCCCCGCCACGATGAGGGGCGCCGCCGGCGGCACCAGCCGCTCGATGCGGCGTCGCAACCGCTCGATCTGGTGCCCGCGGTGACGGCCCCACAGCCCGAGGTGCACGCAGACGCAGTGCAGCGTCTGCGACCAGCGCGGGGGATGGAGCTCGCAGTGGAGCAGCCCCCGGCGCTCGTACCCGCCGGCCGACACATCCTCGTTCTCCCAGGCGAGTATCGGGAACCGGGAGAGGATCGCGTTCCCGTGGTGCCCCGCGTCGTACACGGAATTGCGGCCGTAGGCGAAGTCGGTCCACACCGCGTCGGCGAGGAACTCGTACTGCGGCGCCGCCGGCCAGTTCTCGAACCTCGCCGCGTGCCGCGCGTGGGCGCCGTGCACTTCCTGCAGGAAGACGAGATCCGTGCCGAGCGCCCGCAGCCGGTCGCGCAGCTCGTGAATCGCGAGGCGCCGGTTCAGGAACGGGAAGCCCTTGTGGATGTTGTAGGTGGCGATGCGAAGCGTGTGCATTCCGTCTTTCGTCAGGTCTCACCGGCCTTCGCGCGCCGGGGCGAGGCAGCGCGTCCCCGCGCGGGCGGGAACGACCCGCCGGTTCTACGGACGTTCATCGGCGCCCGGCGGCAGCATCGAGAAGTAGCGCTCCATGAGCCGCGGATCGTCGAAATGCCGCCGCCCCACGAACGCCGTCGCGTGCCGGCCCCACTGCCGCATCGCGCCCGGCTCCACGATGCCCATGGGCCAGAAGAAATAACGTTCGGCCCGCTCGCTGCCCGGCACGATGCCGTCGGGCCGGAACACGCTGCGCCGCCCGCCGCCGGGCAGCGGCCGCGAGCGCAGCGTATCATCGTCCGCGAACGCGTACTCGATGCCGGCGGCCGGAGCTCGCCCGACCCGCACCCGTTCGACGTAATGGGTTGCGGACGCGAGCCGCACGGCGACGCGCTCGGCGACGCCCACGGCCGGCAGCGACTGCGGGACGAACGCCGTCTCCTCGAGCGTCTCCGGCTGCGGGCGCGCCCGCGCGCGCGCCGCCGGGAAGAACTGGTGGTAGCAGCCGCAGAGGTGCATGGTGTCGAAGAGCCAGGGCGCGCCGTCAGGCGCCAGCGTCACGCGCCACAGGACGCCGTCGAGACGGCCGCCGAGAAGATCCCAGCCCGCCGCCTTCGGCCGTTCGGCGAACCAGATCGAGTAATCGAGCTGGAGCAGCACCCGGCCGCCGTAGCGCGCGTGCGACACTCTCCGGTACACCACCGGCCGGCGCGTCACCAGCTCCGGGGTCGCCGACGCACCCCAGCCGAGTTCACCCGGCAGGTCGAAGTCGCCGGCCGTGTCGATCTCGATGACCGGCGCGTAGGCGCGGTAGAGCGCCTCGAGATCCTCGCCGCGCGCATCGGGTATGCCGAGCGGATTGTCCGCCGCCCGGCGCACTATCTCCCCGATCCGGGCGGGCGTCGCGGACCCCGGTGGCGGAACATACACGCGCAGCGTCCCGCGCACGGGCAACGCCGCGAGCGGGCGGGCGAAGACGGCGCGGGTCTCCTCCTGCCACCGGCGCACGCCGGCGGCGAATGGCACGCGCGTGAGCCAGTAGAGACCGGCGATCCTGAGCGCGGTCGAATAGTCGTCGGGCACGACCGCCGCTTCCCGCAAGGCGGCGCGCCGCTCCGGCGCCGCTTCGTCGAGCCGCGCGAGCCGCGCCGCGCAATCGGCCGCGGCATCGCGTGGCGACGCGCGGCGCGGAGAAAGCTCCCGGAGTTCCTGCGCCAGCCGGTCGGCTTCGTCCGAGGGCAGGTTGCCGATCTCGATCGCGTGCGCCTGCGCTCCGAGGGCGGCCATCCGGCGCATCCACTGCGCGAACGCGGCATCGGGCATGGGCTCCGCGGCATGGCTCGCGAGAAACCGGTCCACGCGCAGGTAGGGGAAGCCCGCCACGCGCGCGCTCATGCCGTCGCCGGTGCCCGCGCGATCGACGGCCGCATCGATGCGCCTGAATACCTCGACGCAATCGGCCCGCTCATCCCCGGCCCCCGCCGTCCGGTGCGCGGGCGCCGCCGCGCAGCCCGCGAGCGCCGCGAGACAGAGCGCCGGCGCGAGGCGCAAGGACGTGCGTCCGGCGGGGCGGGGCGGGGTCCGGATCATTGCTCCCCGCTGCCCGGCGGCGGGGCGCCCGCCTGCCGCCGCACGATCTCCTCCACCAGCGCGACGAAGGTCGCCCGCACGCTGCGGCGCAGGGCCCACGTGCCGATCAGCGGCGGCACGAAGAAGTCCGGGACCAGCCGAGCGGTGTAGCGCAACCGCACACGACCGCCGCTCGCGTCGACCGCGTAGGTTCCCGACAGCTCCCGGAAACTGCCGGACACCGCCCGGGCGTCGACGCGCGTCATCGGGTGCTCGTTCACGAGCAACCGCACCTCGACCGGGTAGCCGAAAAACAGCAGCCGTACCTCGCCGCGCTGCACGACCGTGATGCCTTCCGCCGCGCGCGCGAGAACCCGGCTCGACTGGAGATCCGGAATGAAATCCGGGAGCTTTTCGTAATCCGTCAGCACCTGCCACGTCCGCGCGACGGTGCCTTCGAACTCCGCGCGCGCCTCGATCGACAGGGCATCACCCTCGCGCACGGTGTCGACCGTGATCTCCGCCGCCGCCGCGGGAAACGCCAGGGCGGCGCAGACGAGGCACGAGAGGCGCGGCAGGGCGCGGGCCATGCGCAGAGCCTACACCCCCGGCCGGCTCACCGCATGCGGCAACGAGGGTGAACCCGTCAACTCACGCCGCGGGCACCACCGGACAAGGGGAAACCCGGCGACCGGCCGAAGGTCGCTCAGGAGACGGCGAGCATCCGGTCGAGCGCGATGCGGGCGAGCGCCGCCTCCGGGGCCTGTACCGAGATGCGGTTCACCACCCGTCCGGCGACGAGATTCTCCAGCGCCCACGCGAGATGCTGGGGATCGATGCGGGCCATCGTCGAGCACATGCACACGGTGCCGGCCATGAACTGCACCATCTTGCCCTGCGACTTGTACTGTTCGGCAAGGCGGTTGACGAGGTTCAGTTCCGTGCCCACCAGCCAGCGCGTGCCCGGCGCGCTCGCCGCGACCGTCCTGATGATGTAGTCGGTCGAACCGACGTAGTCGGAAAGCTTGCACACGTCGAACCGGCACTCGGGGTGCGAGATCACCATGCCGCCCGGGTTCTCCGCGCGCCAGCGCAGGATCTGCTGCGGCTGGAACATCTGGTGCACCGAGCAGTGCCCCTTCCACAGGAGCACCTTCGCCATCTTGACCTGCTGGGGCGTCAACCCGCCGAGTTCCTCGTCCGGATCCCACACCGGCATCTCCGCCGGCGGGATGTCCAGGAGGTATCCGGTCCAGCGGCCGAGGTGCTGGTCGGGGAAGAACAGGACCTTCTCGCGCCGGGCGAACGACCATTGCAGGATCTCGCGCGCGTTCGACGAAGTGCAGACGATGCCGCCGTGCTCGCCGCAGAACGCCTTGAGGTCCGCGGCCGAGTTGATGTAGGTGACCGGCGTCACGTGCTCGTCCGGGTCGAGCACCCGCGCGATCTCGCGCCAGGCGCGCTCGACCTTGGAGAGATTCGCCATGTCCGCCATCGAGCAGCCGGCGCCGAGGTCCGGCAGGATCGACGCCTGCCCGGGCTTGGACAGGATATCGGCCACCTCGGCCATGAAGTGCACGCCGCAGAAAACGATGTACCGGGCATCGGTCTGCGCCGCGAGCTTGGAGAGCTTGAGGGAATCCCCGGTGAGATCGGCGTGCCGGTAGACGTCGGCCCGCTGGTAATGGTGCCCGAGGATCACCGCCTGCGCGCCGAGTTTCGCCCGCGCGTCGAGGATGCGCGCCTGGCAGGCGTCCTCGGCGAGGGGCCGGAATTGATCGAATGCAATCGTCGCTGTTTCCATTCTCTCACCACGGGATTGCGGCGCGACGTTCGTCGCGCGAGCGATCCCACAAAATATCAATTCTGTCCGGCGCGCGCAAGATCGCCGGCGGGAAACCACCACGGCCCGGCCGCTCAAAGTCCGCATGCGGGACGGGGGTATTGCCACTCAATCGCCGCCGACGCGCCGCGGCAACTCGCGGATCGCTTCGGCGTTGCTCCACGAGAACACCTTCCGCGCGGCTTCGCGCCACGGCAGCCATTCGTAGCGCAGGTGTTCGCGCGGAGCCAGCGCGACGGGCAGTGTCGCCGGCACGACGAGCGAGTAGACGTGCTCGACGTTGTGCGTGACGCCGGGAGCATAGCGGCCGCGCCAGTTGCGGAATATCTCGTAGCGGTTCTCCTTGCCCCAGTCGGTCAACGGGAAGCGACCGGCATCGAGTCCCGTCTCCTCCCGTACTTCCCGCGCCGCGGTCTGCCGCAGCGCCTCGCCTTCGTGCAGGCTGCCCGTCACCGACTGCCAGAAACCCGGTCGATCGGCGCGTTCCAGCAGCAGGACCCGGAGATCCGGCGTGTGGATGATGACGAGCACGGAAACCGGGATCTTGTAGGTCATGCCGATGCGTCGCGCGCCGCCGGCGGCGCCCCCGCGACCGGACGCGGGATACGGATCGACCGCATCGGTTCACGCTCCGCCGGCCGGCGCAAAGCGCGGCAGATCCACCCCCTCCACCGCTGCGTCCACCAGCACCACGAAGGCGCTCTCGCGCTCCTTCCAGTACGCCGCCGTGTCCTGCAGCACCTCGATCGCCGTGGCGTAGTCCTCGGGCGCCGCCGCCGCGAAGGCCGCGCAGTTGCGGGCGGTGATCACGGTGTCCGCGCAGCGGTCCTTCAGGCAGTCGGCGAGCGCGTCCCAGTTGCCGCCGAAATACCGGGGCAACCGCAGGGACTTCCGGCAGGCCGCGAGGAACTCCTGCTTGGTGGCGACGCGCGCGAGGTTGAGATCGATCCACTTCAGCCGCGCCGCGCCGGCGCGAACCCGCAGGCTGGCGGCGTCCTCCGGGACGAGGTAGACGCCGGAGCGCTCCGCTCCGAACTCGACGTCACGGGTCACGGTTCACCTCCTGCCGGTCACGGCTCCCTGCCTCACTCGCGGATGCGGCTGAAGCTGCGGTAGTGGTCCGCGGTGTAGTAATACTCGTCGCCACGCCCCGCCACGATCCGCCTCGCGCCGCGCGTTCGCGTCCCCGGCGTCGACACCGTGTACTCCCGGTAGTAGCCGCGCTCGCGCCGCGGCAGCAACTGCTCGAAGTTCCTGAACTCGACGCCATCGCGCTCGTGGGGAAACGGCCCGCCGGAACGGATGAGGCGCAGCGTATCGCGCGCCTCCGTCGGCAGCCGGGCGGCGGCGATATCCGGGATCGCCGCCAAGGCCTCGCCCGCGGCGGCGGCCACGGGCAGCGCCGCGGCCAGCAGAAACAGAAGCGCGGTCAGCCATCGATACGCCCGGCGACTCGCGTGCGGATCAGCGGAGCGCATCGGCGACCCGCGCCACGCCGCGCGGCCTTCCCCTTTCCTGCGTGGCCCGCCCGCGGACGATCGGCGCACATCGGCGTTCATCGGCGGGCGCGCCCTATTTCCGATCCGCCTGCCGCAGCCGGATGTGCAGTTCCCGCAACTGCCGCTCGTCCACCGCTCCCGGCGCGCGCGTCAACAGGCACTGCGCGCGCTGCGTCTTGGGAAACGCGATGACGTCGCGGATCGAATCCACGCCGGCCATCAGCGCCACGATCCGGTCGAGGCCGAACGCGATCCCGCCGTGCGGCGGCGCGCCGTACTGCAGCGCTTCCAGCAGGAACCCGAACTTCGACTGCGCCTCGTCGGGGCCGATGCCGAGCGCCGCGAACACCTTCGCCTGCACCTCCCGGCGGTGTATGCGCACCGAGCCGCCCCCGATCTCCCAGCCGTTCAGCACCATGTCGTGCGCCTTGGCGCGCGCGGCTCCCGGGTCGCTCTGGAGGAGTTCCTCGTGGCCGTCGGCGGGCGAAGTGAACGGGTGGTGCATCGCGTTCCAGCGCCTGCCCTCCTCGTCCCACTCGAACATCGGGAAATCGAGCACCCAGAGCGGCTTCCAGCCGGACACCGCGTGGCCGCGCTCGTGGCCGATCCTCGCGCGGAGCGCCCCGAGCGTGTCGTTCACCACCTTCGCCCGGTCCCCTCCGAAGAAGACGATGTCGCCGTTCTCCGCCCCCGAGCGCTCGATCACCGCCCGCAACGCGGCGTCCGAGAGGTTCTTCACGATGGGCGACTGCAGCCCGTTCTCGTTCAACTGGCTCGCGTCGTTCACCTTGATCCACGCGAGCCCCTTCGCGCCGTGGGCGCGCGCGAACTCGGTGTAGCCGTCGATTTCGCCGCGCGTGAGCGCGGCCCCGCCGGGCACCCGCAGCCCGGCAACGCGGCCGCCGGGGACGTTCGCCGGGCCCGAAAACACCTTGAACGCGACCTCCTTCATGACATCGGTGAGTTCGGTCAGCTCCAGCGTCACCCGCAGATCGGGCTTGTCCGAGCCGTAGCGCGCGATCGCCTCGTCGAAGGCGAGCCGCGGGAAAGGCGGGAGCGTCACGCCGAGCACCTCCCGGAACACCTCCCGCACGAGATCCTCCATGATGTGCGTGATCCCCGCCTGGTCGAGGAAGGAGGTCTCGACGTCGATCTGCGTGAATTCCGGCTGCCGGTCGGCGCGCAGGTCCTCGTCCCGGAAGCAGCGCACGATCTGGTAGTAGCGGTCGAAGCCGGCGACCATCAGCATCTGCTTGAAGAGCTGCGGCGACTGGGGCAGCGCGTAGAACTCGCCGGAGTGCACGCGCGAGGGCACGAGATAGTCGCGCGCGCCCTCGGGCGTGGAGCGCGTCAGCATCGGCGTCTCGATATCGATGAAGCCGTGGCCGTCGAGGTAGCGCCGCACCGCCATCGCGGCGCGGTAGCGCAGGCGGAGATTCCTCTGCATGAAGGGGCGGCGCAGATCGATCACCCGGTGCTCGAGCCGCACGTTCTCGTTCAGGTTCTCCTCGTCGAGCTGGAAGGGCGGCGTCAACGCGGTGTTGAGGATCGAGATCGTCTCCGCCAGCACTTCGATCCCGCCGCTCGGGAGATCCGGGTTGACGGTGCCGGCCGGGCGCTCGCGCACCATGCCGCGCACCTCGATCACGTACTCGTTGCGCAGCCGGTCGGCCGTGCGGAAGGTCTCCGCGCGATCCGGGTCGGAGACCACCTGCACGATGCCTTCGCGGTCCCGCAGGTCGATGAAGATCACCCCGCCATGGTCGCGGCGCCGGTGCACCCAGCCGCACAGGGTGATCGTCCTGCCGAGGTGATCGCGGTTGACGAGCCCGCAGTATTCGCTGCGCATGCCGATGAGTGGTAAGTGGTTGGTGATGCGTCGCGACCGGAACCCGGCGAGCGCCGCCGGCGGGCGCGGCTACTGGTTCACGGCCTTCTGCGGCGGCAGCGCGGCCGGCGCGAGACTGGCCTTGCGGGGCAGCGCGGGCGCCACCACCCCCATGGAAATGACGTACTTGAGCGCTTCGTCCACCGTCATGTCGAGCTCGATGACGTCGCTCTTCGGCAGCATGAGGAAGAAGCCCGAGGTCGGATTGGGCGTCGTCGGGACGTAAACGCTCACGTAGTCGCCGGTCAGGTGATTCGCGACGTCCCCGCCCGGGCGTCCGGTGAGAAACGCGATGGTCCAGGCGCCCTGGCGCGGGTACTGAACGAGCAGCGCCTTGCGGAACGCCTGACCGGTCGGCGAGAACACGGTGTCGCTCACCTGTTTCACGCCATGGTAGATCGAGCTCACCACCGGTATCTGCGCGAGGACCCGTTCCCAGAAATGGACGAGCCGCTGGCCGATGAAGTTGGCCGCGAGTATGCCGGTCGCGAGAACGACCACGAGCGTCAGCACCACGCCGAGTCCGGGCACATGCACGCCGAGGAACGACTCGGTGTGAAACTGCGACGGGAGCAGCAGCAGGGACTGGTCCATCGCGCTCACCAGCAGATCGAGCACCCAGAGCGTGATGACGAGCGGCACCCAGATCAGGAGACCGGTGATGAAATAGCGCTTGACCAGTGTTTTCTTCATGAATGAAAGTGAGTACCGCGCCCGATCAACCGTGGCGGCGAGAATTCCCGGACCGGTTGCCGCCGTCCCTGCCGGGGGAGCGGTCGCGGAAGCCCGGATATCGGCTCGCGCTGGGCGCGAGCGGCGCGGGAGGATGCGACCTCGTGGTGGTATGCGTGCCCTCCGCGCCCGCCGTGTGAACCTGGACCCGGCCGCGGGCTAGCTGCTCGTGGCCGACGAAGCCCCGCGTCCTCCGGAATCGGACTTCGACGAGTCCTTCGCGGCGCCTTCCTTCGTTGCGGATTCCTTCGTTGCGGATTCCTTCGACCCGGATTGCTTCGCGGGCGCGTCCTTCGCGGCGGGCTCGCCGGATTTCTCCGCCGGCTTCGACTTGCCGCCATGCCTGAAGTCGGTCGCGTACCAGCCCGTGCCCTTCAACTGGAAACCGGCCGCGGTCACCATCTTGGTGAACGAACGCTTGCCGCACTCCGGGCACTTCGTGAGCGGCGCTTCGTTCAAGCGCTGCAGGTACTCCTTCTGGAAGCCGCACTTGCTGCAGCGATACTCGTAGATCGGCATACCGTCTCCTGGAAAAAGTCATTATACCTTAGTGAGTTAGCCGACGCATCCGGTGCCGATCGCGGGCCCGCGCCCGCCGGTGTCGCGGCGCCGGCGCCACGCCTTCGATATGGGAGCGGCGCGGCACGAGTTCAAGGACGCGCGCCGGCGAGCGCGTGACGCCTGTGCAGGATGCTGGTTTCGACCGAAAATAGGCGCTTTCCGCCGGAGCGAGAGGGCGCAATGAGCGAATCCCCCGAGCGTATCGAGGTCAATCGCGGATTGAAGGGCGTCTATTTCGACCGCTCGCGCGTGTGCCATATCGACGGGCGGGCCGGCGAGCTGCGCTACCGGGGCTACTCGATACACGAACTCGCCGGGCGCTCGGGCTTCGAGGAAACCTGCTACCTCCTGCTGAAGGGCGAGCTGCCGACCCGGGCCGAGCTTGCCGCTTTCGACGCGGAACTGCGCGCCGCGCGCACGCTCCCTGAAGGCGTCTACGAGGTGATTCGCACGATCAGGGGCGCGCACCCGATGGACGTGCTGCGCACCGGGGTATCGGCGCTCGCCGCGTTCGACCCGGAAACGGCGGACAAATCGCCCGCCGCGACGCTGCGCAAGGGCATGCGCCTCACCGCGCAGGTGCCGATGATCGTGGCGGCGCACGAGCACATCCGGAACGGCCGCGAGCCGGTCGCGCCCGACCCGCGCCTCGCGCACGCCGCCAACTTCCTCTACATGCTGAAGGGCCGCGAGCCGGGCGAGGACGCCGCCGGGCTCCTCGACATGGATCTTGTCCTGCACGCCGAGCACGGCTCGAACGCCTCGTCCTTCGCCGCGCGCGTGGTGGCGGGCACCGACGCCGACCTGCACGGCGCGATCACCTCGGCCGTCGCGGCGCTCGCCGGCCCCGCGCACGGCGGGGCGGCGGAGAACGTGATGCGCATGGCGCAGGAAATCGGCGATGCCTCGCGCGCCGCCGAATACGTGAAATCGAAGCGCGCGGCCGGGGAGCCCGTGATGGGATTCGGCCACCGCGTCTACCGCGCCGAGGACCCGCGCGCCCGCCACATGCGCGCCGGCGTGGAGAAGCTCTCGCGCGAGCTGGGCGAGCCGCAGTGGTACCAGATCCTCGAAGCGGTGGTGGCGGCGATGAAGCCCTACGCGCGGCACGGGGTGAACGTCAACGTGGATTTCTACGCCGGCGTCGTCTATTTTCTCAACGGCATCGCGGAGGACCTCTTCGTGCCGATCTTCGCGGTCGGGCGCGTGCCGGGCTGGACCGTGCAGGTGCTCGAGCAGATCGAGAACAACATCCTCATCCGCCCGCTCACGCTCTACAACGGCCCCGGGCCGCGTGACTACGTGCCCATCGAAAAGCGCTGAGGAAGGATCACGCGGCGCGAGCCGGCGGATCGCGCCTAATGAAGTTGCGGCTTCTTCAGGAAGTCGTCGCGGTCCGCGGACTTCACCGTGATCTTGAGCACGTCGCCCGCGCGCGCCACGACGAGCGGCACTTCGACCCCGGCGGCGCCGAGGCGCCACACGGCGCGGAAGAACTCGGAGAGCCCGTTCACCCGGGTCGGGCCCACGCCGAGGACCATGTCGCCCTGCCGGATCCCGGCGCGCTCGGCGGGCCCGCCCGGCGAGAGCCGGGCGACGACGAGCTTGCCGTCCGGGTCCTGCGTGGACATGCCGAGCCACGGATGCGGCGGGTGCGGGCTGCGGCCGGTGCTCAGCAATGCGTCGAATATCGGTTCGAGCAGATCGACCGGCACGAACATGTTGACGTGCACCGTCTCGCCCCCGACCTCCTGCTGCACGAGGAGAGAGCCCACGCCGATCAGGTCACCCTGGGCGTCGAGGAGTGCCGCCCCTCCCCACTGCGGGTGGGCGGGCGCGGTGAAGATGGCTTCGTCCAGCAGGTACTCCCAGTAGCCGGCGAACTCGCGCTTGCCGACGATCCTTGACTTGAGCGAGTGGGCGCGGCCGCCGTGCCCCACGACGAAAACCGAGTCGCCCACCTTCACGTCGGCGGCGAGCCCGCGCTGGAGGCACGGCACGTCGAGCCTGCCGAGCGGCTGCACCAGCCCGAACCCGGTGGCGCGATCGTAGGCGAGCGGGTGCCCGGCGACCACCGCGCCGCGGTTCGTGGCAAGCCAGATCCGGGACGCCTCGCTGATGAGATAGCCGATGGTGAGCACCAGGCCGTCCTCG
Source organism: Burkholderiales bacterium (assembly GCA_020854035.1). Taxonomy (GTDB): domain Bacteria; phylum Pseudomonadota; class Gammaproteobacteria; order Burkholderiales; family SG8-41; genus SG8-41. The sequence goes on from JADZGE010000097.1 coordinate 56,741, forward strand.
CGGATGACCGCGCCGTTGCCGAGGCGCTCGGTGCCCAGGGTGGCCGCCGTATAGGCGTCCTCGGGCACTTCCACGCGCACCAGCACGACCGCGTCGAGCGCGCGCGCGAGATCGAACTGGGTCTCGTCGGCCTTGGGCTGCAGGGCCTCGGGAAAGGCCCATCGCTGGGTTTCGGACATGCGGCCATTCTGACATGAAGTGCCGCCGCCGGTACACGCCGCCCCCTGCCCCGCAGCCTCCGCGGCCGTCAGTCCGCGCTCCGGCGACCCGCAAGCAGGACCGCCGCCGTGGTCACGATGTCCTCCACGCTCGCGCCGCGCGAGAGATCGCTCACCGGGTGCGCGAATCCCTGCAGCACCGGGCCGACCGCGCGTGCCCCGGCGAGGCACTGCGTCAGCTTGTAGCCGATGTTCCCCGCGTCGAGGTCGGGGAACACGAGGACATTCGCCCTGCCGGCCACCGCACTTTCTCCCCGGATCTTCTTCGCGGCCACCGCCGGCACCAGCGCGGCATCGGCCTGCAGCTCGCCGTCGATGGCGAGGCCGGGCGCGCGCTCCCGCGCGATCGAAAGCGCACGGGTCACCTTTTCGACGCGGGCGTGCCGGGCGCTGCCCCGGGTGGAAAAGGACAGGAGCGCGACGCGCGGCTCCTCATCGAGCAGCGAGCGGCAGGATGCGGCCGAAGCGAGCGCGATGTCGGCGAGCGCCTCGGCATCGGGGTCCGCGTTGACGGCGCAGTCCGCGTAGAGGAGGCGCCGGTCCGGCCCTCCTTCGCCGCCCGGCACGATCATCAGGAAGTAGCTCGACGGCGTCCGGATTCCCGCCGCGAGCCCGACGGTCATGAGGCCGGCCTCGATCACGCGCCCGGTGGGATTCGCCACGCCCGCGATCATCGCGTCGGCGTCGCCGGCGCGTACCATCATGCCGGCATGGAACAGGGGCTTGCGAACGAGCCGCCCCGCCACCTTCGCGTTGCCCGGGCGCGCGGCCGAATACAGATCGGCGTACGCCTGCAGGCGCCCGCTCGTTTCGGGATCGAGCACGCCGATACCGTCGAGCGCGACGCCGGCGGCCGCCGCGACGGCCGCGACCGCGCGGCTCTCGCCCAGCAAAAGCGGCCGCGCGATGCCCTCGTCGGCCAGGCGGCGCGCCGCGGCGACGATCCGCTCGGCCGCTCCCTCCGGGAACACGACCCGGCCGTCCCGCGCGCGCGCGCGGTCGACGCATTCCGCGATGACGTCGGTCACGAACAGGCGAGAGTGACCGGAGCTCAGAACGGGATATCGTCGTCCATCTGCTCGAAGCTGCCCCCGCCCTTCTTCGGCGCGGCGCGGGCGCCGGAGGCGGCTGCCGCGGCGGCCGGTTCCCGCGACTCGCGAGCCATCGGCTCGGCGGCGCCACGGCTTCCCAGGAGCTGCATGCGGTCCCCGACAATCTCGGTGGAATAACGATCCTGCCCGGTCTCCTTGTCCTGCCACTTGCGAGTACGGATGCGGCCTTCCACGTACACCGGCGAGCCCTTCCTCAGGTACTCCCCCGCTATCTCGGCCGTCTTGCCGAAAAACGAGATGCGGTGCCACTCCGTGTGCTCCTGCTGCTCGCCGCCCTTGTCCCGCCACTTCTCGGTGGTCGCGATCCGGATGTTCGTAACGGCGTCGCCGCTCGGCAGATACCGCGTCTCCGGGTCCGCGCCAAGGTTGCCGATCAGTATCACCTTGTTTACGGAAGCCACTGTTTCCTCCGCAGAATGTGAGTCATCGCGTGGTCGAGTCGTGGCGCGAAAGACCGGCCGCCCGCGCGGCATCACGCAATCACCGAATCGCCTGCCTGTCGCATTCTGGTCGCCAAACGCCCGGCTGTCCACCATCGCGAGCCGCGGTAACGGGCGTGGCGGCGCCGATCGCCAGCCGGAGAACGACGGGCACGAAGGTCTTCAACGGCTTGGGAACGCGCGGGGAAGGCGGGTATAGTAGCCGGTTTCACTTCGGCCCGAGCGCGCGTGGCGGCAGAGCGTCCCAGAGTTCTTGACCTTCCGGCGGCAAGCCGGCCCGAGCGCGACGCGGCGCGCGCTCCCGGGGTGATCCGCGTGCGCGGGGCGCGCACGCACAACCTGAAGAACGTCGACCTCGATCTCCCGCGCAACCGGCTCATCGTGGTGACGGGGCTCTCCGGCTCGGGCAAGTCCTCGCTCGCCTTCGACACGCTCTACGCCGAGGGCCAGCGCCGCTACGTCGAGTCGCTCTCGGCGTACGCGCGGCAGTTCCTGCAGCTCATGGAAAAGCCGGACGTCGATCTCATCGAGGGGCTCTCGCCGGCGATCGCCATCGAGCAGAAGGCGGCGAGCCACAACCCGCGCTCGACGGTGGGCACGGTGACCGAGATCCACGACTACCTGCGGCTGCTCTTCGCGCGCATCGGCGAGCCGCACTGCCCGGAGCACCGGATCCCGCTGGCCGCGCAGAGCGTATCGCAGATGGTCGACCACGTGCTCGCGCTCCCCGCCGAGACGCGGCTCATGATCCTCGCCCCGCTCATCGTCGGCAGGAAGGGCGAGCAGGCCGACCTCTTCGAGGAACTGCGGGCGCAGGGGTTCGTGCGGCTGCGCATCGACGGGGCGGTACACGAGATGGAGGCGCTGCCCCGGTTAAACCGCAACGCCAAGCACACGATCGAAGTGGTCGTCGACCGGCTGACGGTGCGTCCCGACGCCAGGCAGCGGCTCGCGGAATCCTTCGAAACCGCGCTGCGGCACGCCGACGGGCGCGCGCTCGCCGTCGAGGCCGGGAGCGGGCGCGAGCACCTGTTCTCCGCGCGCTTCGCCTGCCCCGTATGCAGCTACTCGCTGCCGGAACTCGAGCCGCGCCTGTTCTCGTTCAACAACCCGCTCGGCGCGTGCCCGCGCTGCGACGGCATCGGCACGATCACCTACTTCGACCCGAAGCGGGTCGTCGCCTTCCCGGAACTCTCGCTCGCCTCGGGCGCCATCAAGGGCTGGGACCGCCGCAACCAGTTCTACTTCCAGATGCTCGCCTCGCTCGCGCAGCACTACGGTTTCGACGTCGAGACCCCGTTCGCCGAACTGCCGCGGCGGGCGCAAGACGCCGTGCTGAACGGCTCCGGGACCGACAGGATACGCTTCGTCTACGCGGGCGAGCGCGGCAAGTCCTACGTGCGCGAGCACCCGTTCGAGGGCGTGATCCCGAACCTCGAGCGCCGCCACCGCGAGACGGACTCGGCGGTGGTGCGCGAGGAACTCGCGCGCTACCTCAACTCGATGCCCTGCCCGGAATGCGGGGGCACGCGCCTGCGGCGCGAAGCGAGGCACGTGACCGTCGCCGGGCGCGCGATCTACGAGCTCTCCGCGTTGACCCTGGCGCAGGCGACGCACTACTTCGAGTCGCTCGAGCTCACCGGCGCGCGGCAGGCGATCGCCGAGCGCATCGTCCGCGAAATCGCCGCGCGTCTCTCGTTTCTCATGAACGTCGGCCTCGATTACCTCTCGCTCGACCGGTCCGCCGACACGCTCTCGGGCGGGGAGTCGCAGCGCATCCGGCTCGCGAGCCAGATTGGGTCGGGACTCACCGGCGTCATGTACGTCCTCGACGAGCCGTCGATCGGGCTTCACCAGCGCGACAACGCGCGCCTCATCGCGACGCTGAAGCGCCTGCGCGACACCGGCAACACGGTAATCGTCGTGGAGCACGACGCGGAGGCGATAGCGAGCGCCGACTACGTGGTGGACATGGGACTCGGCGCGGGCGAGCACGGCGGGCGGGTGGTCGCGCAGGGCACGCCGCGCGAGGTGGGCGCGCAGCCGGAGTCGCTCACCGGCCAGTACCTCTCCGGCAGGCGGCGCATCGACGTTCCGGCCCTGCGGCACGAACCCAGCCCGCGCCGGGGGCTCACGGTGACCGGCGCGAGCGGCAACAACCTGAAGGGCGTCAACGTCGCGATTCCCGCGGGACTCTTCGTCTGCGTGACGGGCGTGTCCGGCTCGGGCAAGTCCACGCTGGTGAACGACACGGTCTACAACGCGGTCGCGCGCGCGCTCTACGGCTCCGCGCTCGAACCGGCGCCGCACGAGGCGATCGAGGGGCTCGAGCTCTTCGACAAGGCGGTGAACGTGGACCAGAGCCCGATCGGGCGCACCCCGCGCTCCAACCCCGCGACCTACACCGGCCTCTTCGCTCCCATGCGCGAGCTCTACGCCGGCGTGCCCGAAGCGCGCGCGCGCGGCTATGGCCCCGGGCGCTTCTCGTTCAACGTGAAGGGCGGGCGTTGCGAGGCGTGCCAGGGAGACGGCGTGATCAAGGTCGAGATGCACTTCCTGCCCGACGTCTACGTCGCCTGCGACGTGTGCCACGGCCAGCGCTATAACCGCGAGACCCTCGACATCCGCTACAAGGGAAGGAACATCCACGAGGTGCTGCTGATGACGGTCGAACAGGCGGCCGGGTTCTTCGCCCCGGTACCCGTGATCGCGCGCAAGCTCCAGACGCTGCTCGACGTGGGGCTGGGCTACATCAAGCTCGGCCAGAGCGCGACGACGCTCTCCGGCGGCGAGGCGCAGCGCGTGAAGCTCTCGCTGGAGCTCGCCAAGCGCGACACCGGGCGCACGCTCTACGTGCTGGACGAGCCGACCACGGGGCTGCACTTCCACGATATCGATCTCCTGCTGCGCGTGCTCTCCCGGCTGCGCGACCACGGCAACACCGTGCTCGTGATCGAACACAACCTCGACGTCATCAAGACCGCGGACTGGGTGATCGATCTCGGCCCCGAAGGCGGCGAAGGCGGCGGGCGCGTGGTCGCCGAAGGCACGCCCGAAGACCTGGCGCGGCACGACGGCAGCCACACCGGCCGCTACCTCAGGGCGGTGCTGGCGTGACACCAGCCGGCCAGTACGCCGCGATCGCGTCCTCCCGCGGCGCCGCGGACCCGCGCGTCCGGAACGAGGGTCTCCGCGCGAGGCCGGCGCGAAGGCGGCTGTGCTATCGTGGCCGCGATGAGCCCGCGCGAGCTCCTGCTCGGCAGTTTCCGGTCCGCGCTCGCCGCCGCCGATCCGCTGAAAGTCGTCCCGGCGCACCTGCCGCGGCCGCCCGCCGGGCGGACCGTCGTCGTGGGCGCGGGCAAGGCGGCCGCTGCGATGGCGCTCGCCGTGGAACGGCACTGGCCGGCGGATGCGCCGCTCTCCGGTCTCGTCATCACGCGCTACCGTCACGGGCTGCTCGCGAACCGCGTGACGGTGGTCGAGGCGGGGCATCCCGTGCCGGACGAGAGCGGGGAGAACGCCGCGCGCGCGATCGTAAGGCTGGTGAAGGGGCTCACCGCGCGCGACCGGCTGCTCGCGCTGCTCTCGGGCGGCGGCTCGGCGCTGCTCGCGCTGCCCGCCGGCGACGTCACGATCACCGATCTCAAGGCGGTCACCCGGGAGCTGCTGCGCTGCGGCGCGCCGATCCAGGAAATGAACGTCGTACGCAAGCATCTGTCGGCGCTCCTGGGTGGGCAGCTCGCCGCCCGGTGCCGCGCGCCGGTGACCGCGCTCCTCATCTCGGACGTGACCGGCGACGACCCGACCCACGTCGCCTCCGGTCCCTGCGCACCCGATCCCTCGACCTTCGCCGAAGCGCTCGACATCCTCGCCCGCCACGGCGTGAGCGCGCCGCCCGCGGTACTCGAGCGCTTGCGCCGCGGCGCGAAGGGAGAGATCGCGGAGACGCCCAAGCCCGGGGAGCGCCTGTTCGAGCGGGTGGAGAACCGGGTGGTCGCGACCGCGCGGCACGCGCTGCTCGCGGCCGCGCAGTACTTCATCGCCCACGACATACACCCCGCCGTCCTCGGCGACACGGTCACGGGCGAGGCGCGCGAGGTCGCGAAGGTCTACGCGGCCCTCGCCCGGGAAGTGAAGCTGCACGGCATGCCGTGGACGCCGCCGGTTGCGCTCGTTTCGGGGGGCGAGACGACCGTCACGGTGCGCGGCAGCGGTCGCGGCGGGCGGAACTGCGAGTTCCTGCTCGCGCTCGCGGCGGAACTGAAGGGAGCCGCCGGCATCGACGCGCTCGCGTGCGATACCGACGGCATCGACGGGACCGAGGAGAACGCCGGGGCGATCCTCTCTCCCGACACCCCGCGGCGCGCGGCGGCGTTGGGGCTCGACGCGGCGAAGCTGCTCGACGCGAACGACGGCTACGGCTATTTCAGCGCCCTGGACGACCTCGTCGTGACGGGTCCGACGCGGACCAACGTGAACGATTTCCGCGTTGTTCTCGTTACCTGAGCGCCGCGGCGCGCTTCACTCACCGCCGCCGGCGCGGCTCCCTTCCCGTCAACGTCAAAGCGGGCCGGAGTCGGATTCTCTTCCCGCGCGAGTCCCACTCCGGCTTCGCGGTCCCGCGGCGTGGTCCCGGCCGTGACAAGCCGGCGTGCGGATAATGTAGGATTGCCCGGGACACCAGAAGGGAGGGGCGACTCGTGAGATCCCGCACCGCGGCCGCCCTGCTGGCCGCGCTCGCCCTTGCCGCCGGCTCCGCCGCCGCGCAGGGCTTCAAGCCCACTCGTCCCGTCGAGCTGGTGGTCCATACCGGGCCCGGCGGCGGATCGGACGTTTTCGCACGCGCCCTCAACAACCTCATCGAGAGCGGGAAGCTCCTGCCCGTGCGCGCGGTGGTGGTCAACAAGCCGGGCGGCGGCGGCGCGGTCGCGATGAGCTACCTCGCGGAGCGCAAGGGCGAGAGCCACACCCTCGCGCTCTACACGACGCTCTGGATGAGCATGGGGTTGACGAGCGAGGCGGCGCGCGTGCAGTTCAAGGACCTCACGCCGGTCGCCAACCTCGTCAACGACAACGAGCTCATGGTGGTGAAGGGTGATGCGCCGTTCCGGACACTCGCCGACTTCGTCGAGGCGGCGAAGAAGAACCCCAGGCAGCTCCGCCAGACCGGCGGATCGATCGAGGCGCGCGGCAATCTGATCCGGCAGCTTCTCCAGCGCTCGAGCGGGGCGGCGTGGCAGTACATTCCCTTCCCCGGCGGCGGCGAGCGCATCGCCGCGGTCCTGGGTGGCCACGCGCACCTGCTCGTCGCGGGCCCGGGCGAGATCAGGGAGCACCTGGCGGCGGGCACGCTGCGGCCGATCGCGCAGGTCGCGGGCACGCGCCTGCCCGCCTACGCGGCCATCCCGACCGTGCAGGAGTCGGGGTTCAACGTCCCGCACCTCCCGTCGATGCGGGGCGTGGTGGCGCCGCCGGGAATGCCGCGCGAGGCGGTGGAATACTGGGAAGGCGTCTTCGCGCGCCTCGCGAAATCGGACCCATGGCGCAAGTACCTCGCCGAAGTCGACCTGGAAGAGAACCATGTCGGCGGCGCGGGGCTTGCGAAGATGGCCGAAGAGTTCGTGGCGCAGCGGCGGCGGATCTATACGGAGATCGGGATCAAGGTCGTGCGCTAGGCGACCCCGTGGCGGGGGTACCGTTCGGGACGCCCGTCCGCCCGTTTGTGGGAAAATCGGAACGGACGCGTTTTCGGGGCACACTTTCCCGGCAGCGGCCGCGGAAGGAAGGCGTCCGTCCCGATTTTCCGGGGGAGGATTCATGGACAAGGTAGTCGCGTCACCCGAGGCCGCGGTCGCCGATATCGACGACGGCTCCACCATCGCCATCGCCGGCTTCGGGGTCGCTCATCGCTTCGCGAACAGCCTCATCCTCGCGCTTCGCGAGAAGGGCACGAAGAACCTGACCGTCGTGTGCAATTCGCTCGGTGATCCCGGCGCGATCCGCGGCCAGATCCTCGCCGAGAACAGGCAGGTGAAGAAGCTCGTCGCCGCCTTCTCCGTGCGCCCCGGCACGCCCACGGCGAGCGAGACGCAGATCGGGGCGGGCGAGATGGAAGTCGAACTCGTGCCGCAGGGCATCCTCGTCGAGCGCTGCCGGGCGGGCGGCGCGGGCATACCGGCGTTCTACTCGCCGACGAGCGTCGGCACCGATCTCGTCGCGGGGAAGGAACTGCGCGAGTTCGACGGCCGGACCTACGTGCTCGAGAAGGCGATCCACGTCGATTACGCGCTGCTGCGCGGCTACCGGGCCGACCGGCTCGGCAACACGCAGTTCCGCGGCGGCAGCCAGAATTTCAATCCGAGCTTCGCGAAGGCCTCGCGCGTGGCGATCGTGGAAGTGGACGAGATCGTCGAGCCGGGCGTGATCCCCCCCGATCTCGTCGACCTGCCGGGCATTTTCGTCAAGCGCGTGGTGAAGACGACGCAGGTCATGGACGGCAAGGCGTGGCGCCGCCCGGAGCGCCGGCCCTCCGACAAGCCGCGCCTCTACAACGGCAAGCCCGCGCTGACGCGCCAGGGCATCGCGAAGAACGCGGCGAAGCTCGTCAAGGAAGGCACCTACGTCAACCTCGGCGTGGGCATCCCCACGATGGTGTCGAACTACCTCGAGGGGCGCGACGTGATCCTGCACGCGGAGAACGGCGTGCTCGGCTACGGGCGGATGGTGTCGGAGGAGCACGAGATCGATCCCGACATCTACAACGCCGCCGGCCAGTTCGTCGCGTTGACGCCCGGCGCGTCCTTCTTCGACAGCATCGCCTCGTTCGAGATGGCGCGCGGTGGCTGGATCCAGGCCGTGATACTGGGCGCCTACGAGGTCGACGAGAGCGCGAGCGTCGCCAACTGGAGCACGGCCGACGCGAAGCGCGGCGGCATCGGCGGCGCGATGGATCTCCTCTCGGGCAAGGGCGATCTCATCATCGTGATGGAGCATACCGACAGCAAGGGCCGGCCGAAGCTCCGGAAGAAGTGCACCTACCCGCTGACGGGCCGGGGCTGCGTCACCCGGGTCGTCACGGACCTCGCGCTCATGCGCTGGGACGGCGGGCGCTTCATCCTCGACGAGGTCGCGCCGGGATTCACGCCGCAGGAGGTGATCGCGCTGACCGAGATGGAGCTCACGCCGGCGGCAAAGGTCGGCGTCATGGAATAGCCGGCCGGCCACCGGGGCGATCCGGCTCCGGCCCCGGGGTCCTTCTACTACTCGCCGAGCGCCCTGCGCAATTCCGCCGTGACGCGGGTGCCCTCCGCCATGATGAACGCGATCTCGCTGTTGGTGGTGATGAAGCGCGCGCCCTTGCGGATGTATTCCTTCTGGCGCGGGATATCGCGGTCCCCGCCCATGCCGGGGATCTTCCCGCTGGCGGCCGTGACGGTGATGACGCAGTCGATCACCTTCGCCGCTTCCGGGTCGCCGAACGCGCCGGGCTTCCCCATCGACGCAAGGAGATCGTTCGCGCCGATATGGATGACGTCCACGCCGTCCACTTTCGCGATCTCCTCGATGTTCTTCACCCCCTCCGGCGTTTCGATCATGCAGACGACCAGCGTCGCATCGTTCAGCGCGGGCACCGTTTCGCTCACCGCGACGGGACGAAAATCGAACATCGGGTAGCCGCCCGCGGCGGAACGCCTGCCGATCGGCGGAAACTTCGCGCGGGCCACCGCCCGGCGCGCCTCGCCGGCGGTATTGACATCCGGGAAGACGATGCCCATCACGCCGTTGTCGAGCAGCACCTGCACGTCCTGATCGTCGACGCTGCGCACCCGCACGATGGGCGTGACCCCGCACCCGAGCGCCGCCTGCGCGATGTGCGCGATCGTCTCCAGCGTGAAGATCGAGTGCTGGCCGTCGATGAAGATGAAATCGTGGCCGGTCGATTTCGCGATGCGCGCGATATCGCCCGAGCGCGCGAGGCGCACGTTCATCCCGAGCGCGACCTTGCCCGCCTTCATCATCTCCTTCAACGGATTCGAGAGCGTTGCCGTGGCCATATTCTCCTCCCTCATCGAATCGGGGACGGACCACGGTTTCAACCATCCGGCGGCGTTCGCTGCCGGAAACCGTGGTCCGTCCCCGATTCTACGTTGGTATCATTCTTCTTCGGGGCGGGGATGGGCAGCACGCTGGGGCAACGGCGCGGTTGCTGTCACGGGCCGCCGCGAGGCACCGCCCGCGGGGAGGACGAGATGAATCGAACCCGTAGTACGATCGCCGCCTTCATGCTGATCCTCGCGGCGGCCGCGCCCGCGGCGCGCGCGCAGGAGGCGGCCGCGGGCCGAGTCCGGATCGAGAACGTCGAGGTGCGCCTGTCCCCCGTCGGGCCGGTGGTGCTCCTCAAGGCAGGCAGCCGCGCGATTCCCGTTTTCGTGGACGCCGTGGTCGCCGAGTCGATACAGGCCGCGCTGACCGGCAAGCGCACGCCGCGACCGTTGACGCACGAGTTGATGCGCTCGGTGCTCGACGCGTTCGACGGGAAGGTCACCCAGGCGGTCGTGACGCTGAAGGGCCAGACCTTTCACGCGGCTTTGACGGTCATGGTGCGGAAGGAATCGCGGGTGTTCGACAGCCGCTCCTCGGACGCGATCGCGCTCGCGGTCCACTTCAACGCGCCCATCCTCGTCGCACAGGACCTGCTGGATGCGCAGGGCGTCGATCTCGACAGGCCCGAATCGAAGCCGGCGCCGAAGCGGGAGACCCGGACGTGACGAACGTGACCCATGCCGGAGGCTGTGATGGAAAGCGCATGAGCCGCCGATGGACACCGGTGAACGCCGACAGGGCGGGCTGCGCCACCGTCTTGACGGGCCGCCCGAGCGAGGAGGGTCCGACGGGATGGGCCTTGCAGCAATCTTTATCGGCGCCCATCGGCGTTCCTCGGCGGCTGGCGGAACTTGCTCTTGCTGCTCTTGTGGCGCTCGCCGCGGCGATCGGGAGCGCGCAAGCCGCCGAGTGGCAGCCGTCGCGGCCGGTGCGCATGATCATCCCGAGCGGAGCGGGGGGCATCACCGACATCCTCGGACGCGTGCTGGCGCAGCGGCTCACCGAGAGCCTCGGCCAGCAGGTGGTGGTGGACAACCGTCCGGGCGCGAGCGGCATCGTCGGTTCGGCCATCGTCGCCAGGGCCGCGCCGGACGGGCAGACGCTCCTCATGGTCTTCCCGTCCCACCCCGTCAACCCGAGCGTGTTCCCGGACATGCCGTTCGATACGGTCAGCGCGTTCGCCCCGGTCACGATGGTGAGCGCGGTCTCCCCCGTGCTGATCGTGGCGAGCCCGTTTCCCGCGCGCTCGGTGGCGGAGCTGATCGGCATCGGCAAGGCGAGGCCGGGTTATCTCAACCACGGCTCGGTCGGCAACACCAGCATGGGGCACCTCGGCGCGGAGCTCTTTCGCAGGATGGCGGGAATCGACATCACCTTCGTCATCTACAAGGGCGCGCCCCAGATTCTCACCGGGCTCCTTGGCGGCGAGATCCACTTCTATCTCATCGGTTCGGCCGGCACCGTGGTCCCGCAGGTCAGGGCCGGGCGCGTGCGGGCGCTCGGCGTGGGCGCAAGAGAGCGGCTGCCCGTGCTCCCGGACGTGCCTTCCATATCGGAAACGCTTCCCGGCTACGAAGCGAGGGGCTGGAACGGCATCCTCGCGCCGGCGGGAACGAACAAGGCGATCGTCGCCCGCCTGCACGCGGAGATCGTCAAGGTGGTGCGCTCCCCGGAGTTCACGAAACTGCTCACGTCCGAGGGCGCGACGCCGGTCGCGAACACGCCGTCGGAGTTCGATGTGAACATCCGCGAGGACGTGAAGAAGTGGGCAAGGGTAATCAAGGAGGCCGGCTTCGGCAGGCAGTGAATGCCCGCCGTCACCATTACTCGTCACCTTTTCTCGTCACCCGTAAGCCATGCCCTTCCTCGACCTCCCCGACTTGAAGCTCTACTACGCCCTCGACGACCACACCGACGCTTGGACGCGGCCCGATCCGGTCGTCTTCGTCCACGGCTTCACCGAGTGCACGGAAGCGTGGCGGGCGTGGGTGCCGCATTTCTCCCGCCGCTACCGCGTGATCCGCTACGACCAGCGCGGCTTCGGGCAGTCGGGGCCGGTCGCGAAGGACTTTCCACTCACGACCGATGTCGTCGTCGGAGATCTCGCCGCGGTCATCCGGCGCCTCGCGGGAGGACGCGCGCACGTCATCGGCGGCAAGAGCGGCGGCATTCCCGTCATGGTTCTCGCCGCGCGGCACCCCGAGCTCGTGAAGACGATCACCGTCGCCTGTTCTCCGGTCACCCCGCCGAAGGCGGCGGGATGGATCGAGGAAATGGAGCGCGACGGCATGCGTAGCTGGGCGCACCGCACGCAGCGCGAGCGCATGGGAAGCGCGATGCCCGATGCCGGCATCGCGTGGTGGTCGGACAGGATGGGCGCGACGGCGGTCTCCACCGCGCACGCGTATCTCCGCTGGGTAAGCGCGATCGACATCCGCGAGGACATCAAGCGGATCCGCTGCCCGACGCTCGTGATCGGCACCGACACCGCGCGGCGCGGGCGCGCGGAGTTCGAGGGCTGGCAGAAGACGATACCGGGCTCCGAGCTCGCGCTCATCCCCGTGGACGGCTACCACGCCGCGGGCACCGCGCCGGACGAGACGGCGCGGGTAACGCTGGAGTTCATCGCGCGGCGGTCGCCGGCCGGGTAACGGGTGAAACTCCCCCCACGGGGAGTGAGGCGGGGTTTCGAAGAACGTGCCTTCGCACGTTCGAGCCGCAGATCGCACTGCGCCTCGGAGCGCCGGGCCGGACGGGGTGGACGCGCAGCGGCCGGGGCGGGCTACGGCTTGATTGCCCGCGATTGCGTGATCGCTTCCTGGATCTCCCTGCCCTTCGCCTCGATCACGATCCCGCAGCGCCCGCCGGGCTTGAGACTGTCGATCACGTGCTGTAGGAAGAGGACCTGCGTCGCGCCGGTCTTGTACGGGAACCGCGTCTGCGCGTCCTTGCCCTCCTTGCCGCCGAAGGGGGGATTTGTCAGGACTACGTCGTAGAGCGCCGGCGCGTCCTGGCATCGGGCGCGGCCCAATCGCACCACCGGTACGAGGCGGGAAAGGAGGGCGCGAACTCGGCGCCCTGATGCAGGGGAATATGAGCGGAGTATCCACTCATCTTGTCGGAAACTCGTCCATCCGGTCACAGGCCGGCTCAGTATCGCAGACTCATCCGGCGGGCTCCAGTTCGGCCGCCAGTTCCTCGACGTAGCGACGGTAGCTGAACACCCGCCCGCGCTGCCGGTTCGTCAGTTCATGAACGATGCCGATGCGTTCGAGATGGACCAGCGACTTGTTGACCGTGGCCGGCGTAAGCCCGGTAGCCTTGACGAGTGTCGCCGAAGTGGACAAGGGCTGGCGCTGCAACGCCCCGTGCACTTCGAGCGCCGATCCGGCCGCACGGCCGAGTCGGGCGATGCGATTCCTGTCGCCGTCCACGAGCCGAAGCAGGGTGTTCGCGGTCGCCACGGCCTGAGTCGCGCTCGTCTCGATGCCTTCGGCAAAGTAGTCGAGCCACCGCTCCCAGTCTCCGTGCAGGCGAACTTCATTCAGCAGCTCGTAGTAGAGCGTACGATGCGTCTTGAAGAACAGACTCGGGTACAGCATCGGCTCACGCAGCACGCCATCGGCCACGAGTTGCAGGACGATCAGCAACCGCCCTATGCGCCCGTTGCCGTCGAGGAAGGGGTGGATCGTCTCGAACTGGACGTGGGCGAGCGCCGCCTTGACGAGCGGCGGGATAGGTTCCGGTTCGTCATTGAGGAAGCGCTCGAGATGCCGCAGGCAATCCAGCACCGCCTCGGACGGCGGCGGCACGAAAACCGCGTTGCCGGGCCGCGTCCCGCCGATCCAGACCTGCGAGCGGCGCACTTCTCCCGGCGCCTTCCCGCGACCGCGAGGATGATCGAGCAGCGCCTTGTGCATCTCGCACAGGAGCCGCGTGCACAACGGCAGCCCGCCTCGCAGATTCTTGAGGCCCACCTCGAGGGCCGCGACGCAGCGGCTCACCTCGCGTGCATCGTCCACGGGCACCCCCGGTTGCTCGTCGATCTCGTAGAGCAGCAAGTCGGCGAGCGAGGACTGCGTGCCCTCGATCTGCGAGGACAAGACGGCCTCTTTGCGCACAAAGCTGTAGAGCAGCAGCGCGGCATTCGGAAGCAGCCCCGTCACGGCGTCGAGGCGGCCGAGCGCCACCAGCGCGGCATCGAAGCGCCGCCGTAACGCCGCGCTCCATTCCACCCCCGGATCCGGGGGCAGCGGAGCCGGCACGAACGCCCGGAATGGCTCGTCCCCCGTCGTGACGGCGACGTAGTGGCCGGGCTCGGCCCTGTGCATGGCTGGGGGCGAAACCTGAAATAGGGATGGGCTTTATTTTAGGTTATCGGCTCAACGTAAATCAATGGGGCAACTGCCTTCAGCCTGGGAGGCGGCTACACGAGAACCGGCCTGCAAAGGCGAGATTCGCCGTCTTGTACCAGCGGGCGCTGTCGCCCGCGAGAATAAGCAGGGGCTGGCATTTTCAGAGTCGCCGCCGGACATCGTCAGACCGGCGGGACCTGCGTGCTCTCCGCTATTACGGATCGGAACACGTTGTTCATCTGATCGCGAAGGTTGCTGCCGCCTGCCAGTCTGTCTGGTCGACCCTGCCCCGAATACGCCACCGCGTGGCGCTCCAGCTCCGTTTCGAGGAACTCGCCGATCTCCGGAATTGGATCCCCAAGGCCCAGTTCCGACGTGCGCGCCTTCAGTTCGAGCAGATTGGAAATCGCCGGTCGAATCCGCGCGGGCGCCACGAGTTGAACGAGTGTCTGGAACCGAACCGGCGGAATCCCGAGCCCCTGCTCGATGTGCCTTATCGCCAGCAGCGCCGCAAACATCCTATCCTTCGTCTCCCGCACCACGTCCGCCGGATTTCCCGCCTGCCTGAGCGCGCTGATCCCGCCCGCCTTCGCGACCTCAGGAACCTCGAACACTTTCGGATTCTCCAGTCCGTCCGTGCCCGCGCGCGCGACGCCGTGCTCGCCCCTCCTCGATCTCGATCGCCCCCGCCGTCTCCTCGCGGCGGATGAGATCCTCCGTCCACCCGCGCGCGTGGATGGCCGGGTCGATCAGCTTGGCCCGTGTATCGGACTCGTTGTATGACAACTGAACCCCCTCTGGCTCCATTGTCAAGCATACCGCGCGGCAAGTCGATTCGCTCCGCGCCGGCCATGCAGATAGGTCTTCCGAGCGGAAGGGAAAGCATTGGTCGTGTCCGCGTGTTTCCGTATGACTCCGTGGCTGATGGGCCATTGACTACATCGGCGTCCATCGGCGTTTACGGTTGTTGACGTGCGCGGCGTCGCCCGCGAGGAGCACCCGTCCCCTGCGGAAGGTCTGCGCGACGCGCTGGTGCACGCGATACAGGTTGCGGTGCGCGACTTCGTAGGGCGTGCGCTTCGGGAAGAATCGCTGCAGCCGCGCCTCGACCCCCGCGTCGCCGAGCGCCTCCTCCTCGCGCTCTTCGGAGCGGGTGGGAAAGACGACCCGCCCCTGTCCGCGGCCGTCATCGCCCTCGAGTTTGAAGAGGTTGGCCCACTCCGCCGGGTCGGAGAAGTAGTTCCGGTAACAGTAGCCGCGCTCGGCCTCGAAATCGAACGGCGTGGTGAGCACCACGAAGCGCGCGGGGAAGGTGTAGCCCGGGAACTCGATGCCGAGGCACTTCCGCACGGTGCTGCGCCCGCCGTCCGCGCCCACGAGAAACGCGGCGCGCACGCTCTCCCGCCCGCGCGCGGTCTCTACCGTCACCTCGACGCCGCCCGGGCGCTCCTCGACTTCGGCAACCCGGGCGGAGCAGCGGATCTCGGCTCCGGGCATCAGGGCGAGCCGCTCGATCGCGAGCCGGGCGAGCTTGTGCTGCTCGCATTGCACGACGAAGGGAAAGGGGGTGTCGCCCCGCAGCCGCTCGTGGTCGAACTCCGCGATCAGCTCACCGCTCGGGCGGTCGCGGAACTGGAAGTGCCGCGCCGTCAATCCCCGCCGGATGACGTCGTCGGCGAGGCCCAGCCCTGCCAGCAGTTCCAGCGTCACCGGGTGGGTCGTCGCCGCGCGCGGCGCGTCGTTCACGCACGCCTCGGCCTCGAATACCGTCACCGCGTACCCGCGCCGGGCGAGCGCGAGCGCCGTCACCATGCCGACCGGACCGCCGCCGGCGATGAGGATGCGATCAGGCATCGCCATTCAGCTACGAGCCGCGAGCTTCGCGCTTTGAGCTTCGCGCCTTGATCTCCGCGCTTTGAGCCGTGGGCTGTGACACCTCCGTGCTTTGAGCTGCGCGGCCTCTCACAGCTCATGGCTCATGGCTCGTGGCCCGTGGCGCGTCGCTCACGGCTCGCCACCGGCGTGCCACAGGTGCTGGAACTCCGTCGCCACGACCTGCTCGTAGGGCGCCGGCGCAGTGAGGAGCCCGAGGCTACGCGCGAATCCGTTCAGCGCGGTCACCGCCCACTGCGAGATGAACGGATCGTAGAACGGCGCGTCGCGGCGCACGAGCTCGGCGATCATCTCCGCCTCGGCACGCCGGAAGCGCGTCCTGCCCACCTCCGCGGCGAGCGCGGGATCGGCCCGCAACGCTTCCTGCGCGCGCACGAGCGCGCGGATCGCGCCACCGACCTGATCGGGCCGGCCGGCGAGCGTGCGCTCCGTCGCCGCCAGCGCGGGAAACGTGTAGTCACGTGCGCCGGCGGGGCCGTCGCCACGGCGTACGTCGAGCACGAGCGTGCCCGTCCCGTCCCTCACCGCGATCTCCGCGCCCATCCCGCCCGCCCAGAAACCGTCGATGCGGCCTTCGGCCAGCGCGCGCGCCGCGGCCACGCCGAACGAGACGCCCGTGCCCGCCGTGCCGGGCACCGGCCCGATCGTGACGTCGCGTTCCGGGTCGATCCCGGACTCCGACAGCAGTTGCCTCAGCCCATCGACCGGCCCGGGCGCCGCGCCGATGCGCAACCCCTTCACCACGCTCGCATCACCGCGCTCGGCGCCGAGATCGCTGCGCACGACGAGAAACCAGTACATCTGCTTCGCCAGCGCGGCAAGCAGCCGGCAGCCCGACCAGTTGGGAAACGCGTAGAGCACCGCATGCGCCGCGCCCGCGACGAGATCGAACCGGCCGGCACGCAGTTCCTCGTACGCTCTCGTGACGGGAAATACCGTCTCGACCGTCGCATCGAACCCCTCCAGGCCGAAGAACCCCAGGTCCACGGCCGTGATCACCGGAAAGTACGACGGCGAAACGAGATCGGGAACAGCGACGCGCAGTGTCATGCGGAGGGCTACGGACTACGGGCGATGGGCTATGAGCCGTGGGCTGTGAGCCGTGGGCGATGGGCGATGGGCGATGAGCCGTGGGTTGTGAGCCGTGGGCTATGAGCTGTGGGCTGTGAGCTGTGGGCCGTCGCTTACCGTTCGCACCTGGCTTTCACTGGTGCCCGGGTATCGTCCAAAGGTAGACGTTTCGCCCCCAGCCTCCCGGCTGCAAGGCGGAGGTACGCTGCGGCTTCCAGTCTCCCATGTCGTGCCAGTGCGAAACGATGCGCGTACCGGGCTTGAGTTCCGCCTGCAGGCGCGGCCGGAGCTTGAGATTCAACTCCGGCCACAGGAACAGCATGACCACCGTGGCGCCGCCGATCTCGGTCTCGAAGAGATCCTCGTTCCGGAACTCGATGCGCTCCGCGACGCCCGCCGCCTGCGCGTTCTTCCGGCTCTCGGCAATGCGCAGCGGATCGATGTCCACGCACACGCCGCGCGCCGCGCCCCGCTTCACGGCCGCGATCACGACCCGCCCGTCGCCGCAGCCGAGATCGTACACGACGTCGCCCGCCTTCACCCCGCCGAGCCGCAGCATCGCCTGCACCACTTCCGGCTCCGAGGGCTCGTAGCGCACGTCGGGGGCGCGCAGCGGGCGCGGCGCTTCCTGCGCGTAGCCGGCGAGCGAAATGCAGCCGGCGGCAACGACGGCCCACGCGCGCGCATGGCGCCAGGAAATGCTCACCGTGCCCGGTCCAGAAAGGATGTCAGCAATGCTTCCGGATGTCGCGGAGTGCTTCGCGCGAAACCGCTCCGTCCCGTCGGGCGGCGCGGAGTGCCCGACCCCGGACTTCGCCGCCGCCGTGCAAAGTCTACACCGTGCGCGGTGGGCGTGCTCCCGCCCCCGCCACTGCGTGAGTGCCGCCACTCGTTCGCTCACCACGAGTAACGCCGCGGGGCTCGGCGCGAACCGCCGGTTCGCCCGCTTGCACGGCTCCGTCGAGAGGCAACGGTCCGCGCCATCCCGTCAAGCGTGCGAGGGCCTCCATACCGGGACGGCTCCCGGCGCGGACAGTCGCGTGGCAGGCGATGGCGCGACGCAGCAAACCCGTGATATCTTGACGCCGGCGTGACCGCTGCGTGGTACGCGGAAGATCGACGGCGTGTGTGACGTAATCCACAACTCGCCAGCGTTGCGACGCAGTATATTCTTTCTGAAGAGTTGGTTTCGCGCCTTGCTGCGTGCAGCCGCCGCAAGGGAAAATCAGGGCCCCGGCCACGATGCCGCGGGTTCAATCGAAGCGCGCATGGCATTCGCGGCGCTTCCCTCCGGGTGAGAGAGACGGACTTGGCCAAGCGCGCCTTCGTCGACAGATCGATGCAGCATGCGGTGCCGGCCCTCTCGGCGCTGCGGGCGGGGGTAGATGCGCGCACCACCGCGCCGCTTCCGCCCTTCGTCGCGTTCCTGAACAGCCTGCTCTGTCCCAGCGTCATCGTGGCGAGCCTCGCGCTCTGCACGATCGGCTACGGAGAGACCTTCTCCGGGTACTACCTGCTGCTCGCCGTGCTGGTGTTTCTCATCTCCTCGCAGGTCCTCGACGAGTTCGACCTCTTCCTGCCGTGGCGGATCCTGGAACTCGCCCGCGTCACCCGCGCCGTCGTGGTCGGCTGGGCGGTCGTCGTCGGCATCGTGCTTTTCCTCGGCTACGCCACCCAGTTGACCGACCAGTTCGCGTACCACGTGATCCTCACCTGGTTCGCCCTGACGCCCGTGCTGCTCCTCGCCAGCATCAAGCTCGCGCGCATGGTGGTGAAACGGGTCGTCACCGCCGGAACGATGGCGCGCACCGCGGTCATCGTCGGCGCGAACGACCTCGGGAGGGCTTTCGCGACGCGTCTCAGGGATACCCCCTACCTCAGCGTCAGGCCGTTGGGCTTCTTCGACGATCGCGCGCCGGCCCGGATCGGCATCGCCAGCGGAGAGCTGCTCGGCCGGACCGCGGACGTGCCCGCGTACGTGCGCCAGCACGGGGTGCACTGCGTCTACATCTCGCTGCCGATCGCCGCGCAACCGCGCATCCTGCAGTTGATCCAGGAGCTGCGCGACACCACGGCGTCGGTCTATTTCCTGCCGGATTTCTTCGTCTTCGACCTCGTCGCGGCGAGGTTCGACTACGTGAGCGGCATCCCGGTCGTCGCGATCTGTGAAACACCCTACCAGGGCGTGAACGCCGTGCTCAAGCGCGCGATGGACCTCGTCCTCGCCACGGCCATCGTCGTACTGGCGGCGCCCGTGATGCTCGCGATCGCCCTCGCCGTCAAGCTCGATTCTCCCGGCCCGGCGCTCTTCCGCCAGCGGCGCTACGGGATGGACGGGAGCGAGATCGTGGTTTTCAAGTTCCGCACGATGAAGGTGACGCAGGATGGCGGAAACGTGCCGCAGGCCCGGCGCGACGACCCGCGCATCACGCGCCTCGGGCGGTTCCTGCGGCGCACCTCGCTCGACGAGCTGCCGCAGTTCTTCAACGTGCTGGGCGGGAGCATGAGCATCGTCGGCCCGCGCCCGCACGCGATCGCGCACAACGAGCAGTACCGCAAGCTCGTTCCCGGCTACATGCTGCGCCACAAGGTGAAGCCGGGCATCACCGGCTGGGCCCAGGTGAACGGCTTCCGCGGCGAGACCGAGACGGTCGAGAAGATGAAAGGGCGCGTGGACCTCGACATCGATTACCTCAACAACTGGTCGCCCTCGCTCGACCTGTGGATTATCATCAGAACGGTGGGCTGCGTCTGGAAGGACCGGAACGCGTACTAGCGTGCAAGACCGCCCGCGGACCTGTCGTTCGTGGCGTTTGCCGGCGCGCGGCTTTGCTTGAGGAGTGTGCCGGGGCGAAGTCCGACCGGCTCCCGGGGACGGTGCTCGTGCAGGCTGGAGGATTTTCGCGAATGACGCATTGCAGTCACGCCATTTCGTACCCGAGCGGCGGGACCTTTCGCCGCGGCACCGATGGCGCGCCCGGAAAATCGCGCGGCGCCGGGGTGACGGTGGCGCTCGCCCTCGCGCTCGCGCTGGGCGCCTGCGGGAGCGATGACAAGCCGAAGCCGCCCGGGCAGGCCGTGGCGCAGGTGAACGGTACCGAGATCACCATCCACGAGGTGAACAACGAGCTCGCGCGGATGGGCGTGCAGGGCGGCGCGGACAACCAACAGGCCGCGAAGCGCGTGCTCGACATGCTGATCGACCAGCAGTTGCTGGCGCAGCAGGCGGCCGCGAGCAAGCTCGACCGCGACCCGCAGGTGATGCAGGCGCTCGAGCAGGCGCGCCGGCGCATGCTGAGCGAGGCGTGGCTCGAGCGCAACGTGAACGCCGCGCGCCCGACGGCGGAAGAAGTGAACCGGTTTTACACGGAGAACCCGGCGCTCTTCCAGAAGCGGCGCGTCTATTCGTTCCGCGATTTCGTGATCGAGCGCTCGAAGTTCTCCGACGCCCTGCGCGTCAGGCTCGACTCCGTCAAGACGCCGGCGGATCTCGCCGCCACGCTGAAGGGCATGAACGTCAACTACCGCGAGACCGCGAACATGCGCGGCGCGGAGCAACTGCCGCTCGAGATGCTGCCCAGGGTCGCGGCCATGGCGAAGGGCGACATCTCCGTGCTCGTCAACGAGAACGCGGCCATCCTGATGCAGCTCGTCGACTCCACGGAGCAGCCGGTCGCGCTGGCGCAAGCCACGCCGCTCATCGAGCAGTACCTCCTGAACACCAGGAAGCGGCAGGCGGCCGAGAGCAAGGTGAAGGAGTTGCGCGCGGGCGCGAAGATCGCCTACCTGGGCGCCTTCGCGCCGGAGGCCGCGGGGCAGAAACCGCAAACGCAGCCGGCGCTCGCCGCCCCGGCGGGCGACGCATCGAGGCAGGGGGCCGGCGCGAGCGACGAGTCGCTGCGCAAGGGCCTGCAGGGCGTCATCAGGAAGTGAGCGCCGGCGCGGGGGAGAGTCGAGCCTTCTCCCGCGCGGATCACGGCCACAGCCGCCGCTCGATTCCCAGCAGGAAGTTCGGCAGCCGCGGCGGGGCGAGGGCCCAGCCGGCGGCGACGCCCGCGGCGTCCGCGAGCATGTCGGCCACCTCGAACTGCCGGTAGCCGATCCACCCCTGCACGATTTCCAGCGCGACGCCCATGGCGATGAAGCCGGCGGCGAAACCCAGCCGGCCGCGGACCGTCGCGTACAGGCTCGCAAACCAGACCATCAGGACGGTATAGGCCGCGACGTGGCTGAGCTTGTCCCCGTGCACGACACCCGTGTCAATGCCGATCGGCGCGAGAGACAGGTAGATCACGAGGCCCACCAGGGTCCAGCCCGACGCCAGCCAGAACCAGCGCGCCCGGACTGCCGGCGCAGTCTCCTCCCGAATGGTCGAGTCGGCCACCGGCGAGCCGCCCGCTATGCCGTAGCCGCGGCCGCCGGCGAGCGCCAATAGCGGTCGACGAGCTCCCGCGTGGCGCGAATGTTGGCGCGGCTCGACGCCCCGAAGACGATCGCCTCGATATTGGGCTGCCGGCAGACCCACTCGATCGCTTCGCTTGGCGGGATCGCTCCGGACGCGAACACAGACATGGCGATTGCCCGGAACCGTTTTTCGCGAAGCACCCGCTCGTACGACTCGATGCCCCCGCACATCCGGAATCCGATCCTGTTGATGTTGGCGCACACGACCGGATTCTCGATGCCGGCCTCCTCCAGCGCGTCGAGGAGAAGGGGCAGATTCATCGTGATGAAGCCCGGCTCGGCGTTGTAGCGCACCCTGACGTGATTCGCGAATACGCGAAATGCCTCCTTGAATCCCAGGCCGAGAATCAGGTCGACGACCACGTTCTGCAGGAAGACGACGGGGGTCCTCAGTCCCGCGAACATCTTCATCTCGGCGTCGACGAGCAGGGTCGTGACTCCCTCGATATCCTTGCGCGCGAGCGACATCCCGCCGCGCAGGGCCGCGTTGAGCAACCCCTCGTCCGGCATGAAGCGCTTCATCGCGCCTAGCATGCCGTCCTCGGTGACCGCATTGGCGTACTTGTGCGCGTACGGCATGCACGGAAAGAACTCGTAGGCGGAGTAACGCTCCGGGTGCGCGCGCATGTGATCGCAGACCAGCGCGATCCGGTCGTGCGTCGTGCACATGA
The DNA here is from genome assembly GCA_020854035.1 of Burkholderiales bacterium. Lineage (GTDB taxonomy): Bacteria > Pseudomonadota > Gammaproteobacteria > Burkholderiales > SG8-41 > SG8-41. The sequence goes on from JADZGE010000097.1 coordinate 79,068, forward strand.
AGCTCCTGATGCCTTCGGCGAGAGCGTTGTCCAGCACCTCGATGACCGAGGCGATGTCCTGGAAGCGCATGGCCTGCGCGCGAGCCTTCTCCTCGGACATGTGGTTGACGCCGAAGAACTGGTTGTCACCGAACAGTAGCCGATCCATTCACGTGCTCCACTGGGATCTGATTTCCGGGATGCGCGGCGCGCCTACCGATTGCCGAAAAAGAATCCCCTCCGCGGCCTCCGGCTCTCCGGGGCGTTCGCCGCGGGCCGGGCCGCGGCGGGACCGGTCGCGTCGGCGATCATCATCGAGATGACCCGGTCGGTCATCAGTGCGGACGCGAACGAGTTCACGTTCCCGGAAGCGCGCTTCTCCTCTATGCACCGCACGAAGTAATCGAGCTGCGCCGAATACTCCTCGCCCCGCAGGTAGAACCACACGGGCTCGGTCAGATCGGTCGTATAGCGGACGTTCCAGCCGGCGCGGTAGCCCCGTGGCAGGCGGGCGCCGTCGCGCAAGTACGCCTGGCACTCCTGGCGGTCGGCGTAGATCCGGCCGGCGGTGCCCCAGATGGTCACACGGGTCGTCATCTTGCGGTACGACTCGTCGCTCCAGTTGACCGAGATCTGTGCGCTCTTGCCGTCCGCGTAACGGAGGGTCCCGCATACCTCGTCGTCCGTGTCCGCGGAGAAGATCCGGTTGAGAACGGACCCGCCTACTCCCGCCGGCTCCCCGAAGTACCAGTTGACGAGGTTGAGCGGGTGCGCCGCGTAGTCGTACAGGCAACCTCCCCCTTCCGATCGCCGGGTACGCCACGTCGACGCCTTGGGCCTCAGGACGACCGGTCCGTACGCCTCGGCAAGCATGTGCGTCACCTCCCCGATCGCGCCGGCGTCGAGCAGGCGCTTCACTTCCTGGAAAGCGCCCACGAAACGGTTGTGATAGCCGACCTGATTGACGAGCCCCTTCTCCGTGGCGAGGGCCGTCACTTCCTCCCCCTCGGCGGCATCCAGGCAAAAGGGTTTCTCGCAAAAGACATGGAGATCGCGATCGAGCGCGGCCTTGACCATCTTCCCGTGCATGCTCGAAGGCGTGGCGATGATCACCGCATCCAGTTCCGCCTCGCGAAGCATCGTGTCGTAACTGCCGAACGTCCGCACGCCGGTGTACTTGCCGAGCACGTCGAGGACGTAACCGGTCGAATCGCATACCGCGGCCAGTGTTGCCCGCGGATGCGTATTGATGATTGCATGGTGAGACAAACCCATCTTGCCCAAGCCAACGACAGCCGTCCGGATCATTCGTGTTTCCTTGCAACCCGCTAATCGCCAAGTATCGTCGCCTTCACCAGCTCGTAGGCGGCCTTGCCCTTCGCGAGCAACTCCCGATCGGGCGGCCGGATCGAGGCCGAGTCAAGGTAATCCAGCGCTTCCCGCGCACCGAGGCCGGGATTGTGCACGAATGCCCCGGTCCGGAGCAGGTACCGGTCCACGTCAAGCAGCTCGTCCTGGTACACGGAGATCGTGGGGATGCCGAGTACCGCCATCTCGCGCGTCATCGTCCCGCCGGCACCGATGAAAAGATCGCAGTCCGGCGCGATGTCCGCAATGTCGAGCGCGGTATCCACCACCCGGACGCCCGCAAAACGCGGATCCCTGTAGTGCGTGCCTTGCTCCCCGCCCCGCGGCAACAGCGTGACGTCCGTCCTGTCCTTCATCCCGAGAATCAGGCCGTCGAGGAAGTTGCGGCTCCCCTTGTAGTACTGCGCAGTCCACGGCTCGGGCCGGATGTAGACCGCCTTCCGCGCCCGGGTGCGGCGCGCGCCCGTCGCGTCCTTCGGAAGGCGGGCGTCAAGCTCCCACAGGTAGATTCCCTCCTTCACTCCGGGATAGCGGAGCACCTTCGCGGGATTGGCGCACTGCCTTTTCAGCTTCTCCATGCCGAGAAACTCGGGCACCATGATCCTGTCGGCGCAGATAAAGGCCGGCACGTTGCCCATCGCGTGCTCGTTGTCGTTCATGTAGATACAGCGCACGCCCAGCAACCGCGACGCAACCGGTGCGGCAAAGGAACTCTGGGATACCGCCACGTCTATCCTGCTTTCCGCGAGGTGCCTCCGGAGTTGAACCGCGCGAACCGGGACCCCGAAAAGCTTCGCGGACAGCCGGCCGCCGTAATGAACACCGACCACGGTGTACCGGAAGCCGTGCAGGTCGAGCAAGTCCGCGGTATTGGCCAGCGGCCGGCACGTGATCACGACCTCATGTTCTCTTTCCAGATCGCGAATCATTGCCGCGAACATGTTCACGTGCGGCGAGTTCGCGATATCGAACCAGATCTTCAAATCATGCCCTCAGCAACATCGGGGCGCTCACCGGATGCAAGGCCGCACACGCGTGAAGCAGCCGGCGTGATAACGCGTCCATCACCTCCGACGCACGGGTTCACCATGAACCGCCGCCACCGCCCGAGACGGGAGATGAAGGCCTTCCATGTCCCGGGGTTCCCCCTTCCGCCTCAATTGGGCACATGCGCCACGTCTGTGACCCGCGACATGGTGCCGTAGCGGGCCGCTTGCCGCAGGCAGACGGCCAACGTCAACATCGAAAAGAGCTGCCTTCCGAAATCGCGGCGTCCGGAAAGATGCTCGCGCCAAATCGCCTCCAAGGACGGTCGGCGTACCAGGTCAAGGTGGGGCATGCCGGTGTCCAGCAGCATATCCTCAATTCGCTCGCGCCAGATTCCACGCGACCAGGCGCGGAATGGAACCTGGAATGCGCGCTTCTTTCGTTGGATTATGGCGGGCGGTAGATAGCTTCTCGCCATTGCCTTGTGAACCACCTTTGTGCGTCTGAGCGTGACTCGGTAGCTGAGCGGAAGGGATTCGATGAAATGCGCAAGCTCGAGGTCGAGCATCGGAACCCGCGCCTCCAGTGCGACTGCCATGGAGATTTTGTCCGCGTAGAGCAACAGATCATCGGCAAGGTTCATACGAGCATCGATCCGCATCATGCGCTCGGTCGGAAGAATTGAGCCCTTCCGTCCCAGCCACGCAAGCCAGTACCGAATCGTTCGCCGCGCCCCACCGCTGTCGGCGCGCCCCGCCAGAGCCAAGCGCTCCTGCGCGGTGAACAACTCGTATGCGGCCTCGAATCGGGCGGCTTCATCCGCCAATGGAATGCTCGCGATCCCGCGCCGAACAAGTTCCGGAACCCTCCGCAGCACGCCTAACAGAGGCCGCAAGGTTGCCAACCCGGCCGGGCAAGGGAGCCATTCCCTCAGCAACTCCGCCTGATACCGCCGATAGCCACCCCACGGCTCATCGCTTCCTTGACCCGTAAGGACCACCTTGACATCGCGACGCGCTCGTTCGACCAGGTGCCACATTGGCAGTATTGACGTCGTGCCGAGTGGTTCCTCTACGCTCGACGCGCACTTCACCAGAGCAGTCCACAAACTCTCTGCATCCACGGTAATCGCTTCATGAGGAAGGCCGAGAACCTCCGCGGTTTCGGCGGCGTGCGCGAGCTCGCACTCGGCGTGCTGCGGGCCGAATCCGACCGTATAGGCCGGCAATGCGCGCCCGGCCTCGCTGGCGAACGCCCCGATCAGTGCGGAGTCAATGCCACCGGATAGCAACAAACCCACAGGCACGTCGGACAGCAGTTGGCGCTGGACGGCGGCGCGCAGGGTATCCCGATACACCTCAACCGCATCCCGGAAGGATCCGCAGAAGCGATCCGTGACAGGCTCGATGAAGCAGCGCGTATGCCGAAAGCCCGACCCGAGATCCAAACGGAGAACATGCCCTGGTTGCAGTCGCGCTATGTCGCCGAACAACGTTTCGGGCCCGGGGATGTAGCGCAACGTCAGAAACGTTTGTAATGCGTCTTCGGAAACACGCGCGCCGACACCCGCAATGGCGCGGAGGGCTCTGATTTCCGACGCAAACGCAAAGACCACTCCTTCACCGGCGTAGTAGACCGGCTTTATCCCGAAGGGGTCCCGTGCCAGGTAGAGGCGATGCTGCTGGCAATCGATGGCTGCAAGGGCGTACATCCCGTTAAGCCGGGGCAGAAATGCGTCGATACCCCACGTGGCGAGCCCTTCGACCACCGTTTCAGTGTCGGAATGGCCGCGCCAGTTCCGCTCTAAGTTTCGCCGCAATTCAAGGTGGTTGTAAATCTCACCGTTGAACACCAGCCACCAACGCCCATCACTGCTTGCCATGGGCTGCTGGCCCGCCGAAGTCAGGTCGAGAATTGCTAGCCTCGTATGGCCCAGCAGAACCTCAACGCCATCCAGGTGAACTGACACGCTGCCCTCGGCATCGGGGCCGCGGTGCCGCAAGCAGGCAATCCCGCTATCAAGATCAACGGCGGTCGCGCCGCGCCGAACGACACCGAGAATTCCGCACATCGCCGCCCTCTGCTCAAGGCTTGGTCAAGGCCAGAATTACGCCGGAAGCGGTATCGACGGACATCCCGGCCCGACTCACAGGCCTCTCGGAGTACGACACGAAGCGCCTCGCGAACGCCGGAGACAACCAGCGATAGAACACCTTCAAGGGATTCGACCTCAACCTCGGAAAGATGAACTTCTCCCCGAACGGGTACCCGTATTCTCCAAAGTAGACCCGCCTCATCTCGCTTAAGCCCGACGGAGCAATCAACCTGGATTGCAGGGAAGCCACATCATAGTGGCGCTGGTAGAACGTCTCTTCTTCACCATGTGCACCGTACACTTCGCCGCGCCGATAGAATTCCCGGAAGTGTCCGTCGTTTACGGGCGTGGTAAGTACGTAGATCCCTCCGCTGCGCAGCATTGCCGAGGATCGCCGCATTGCCGCGGTATCGCTCGCGCCGGAGAAGTGCTCAACAACAGAAATACTCGTGATGACATCAAATGGAACCTCGGTCTGGAAGTCAAACAGGTCCTCCTTCACCACGTGAAGCCTCGCGGCAGTTTCCGCCGACACCCCGAGCCGACGCATGTACCGGCGTTGCTCCTCCACCCAGTCGTACCGATCGAGACAGGTAACATCCCACTTCGATTCGCAAAGGAGATAGGTTGGCCATATTGAATCTCCACTTCCGATGTCCAGCAACCGCAGCGGCTCCGAGAAGCGGTCTCTTAGGAGTGCGATGATGTACGGCAACTCGGCGCTTCGCTCGTAACCAATGCTCTTGAGATTGCGCTTGATGCCGAGCCGCCTGTTGAGCGAGTTCAATTCGGCGAGCGTCGCAGTATCAATGCCGGTCATCGGACTTGAGCCTCGAAAGCGCGTTGAGAGCTGCCAGGAACGTGGCACTGTTCGCATATCGATGATAGCTAAGGCCCTCGGTCAGCCTTGACAGCCCGTAGAAGTAGCGATACCGCCCCAATCCATTTCTCAGCTGCATCTTCAGCAAATAGAGGTCGATGACAGGCTCAAGGCCCTTCCAATCGCCAAAAAGAGACAACAGGTTGATCGCTTCGGCGAAATCGTAGGCGTCATACACGTGCAGCGCGGGCTTGTTCGTCCGGGCAAACGGTCGCGGCCCTCCTTCGCTATTGAACAACTCCCTTCGATAGAAGCTGTAACCCCTTTCGATCGCCCGGGTGACTTCCGCGGCGTCAACCATTGTGTCTCGTCCCGCCCTATCAAGAACCCAGAGCGTGTCGGCAACGGCGACCAAATTCTTCAGGATGAAGCAGGTGTGATAGTGATCGACAAACGGTTCATTCGGGCTGTACAGCCAAGATCCATCCTCTCGCTGCGTACGCAGAATGTATCGTACGCTTTCACTTGCACATTCCAGGTACGTGCGCACGTCGAATCGCTCATGCGCTGACACAAGTATCGCGGCACGATAGCTCTGCGCATTCACTACCGGGCGCGTGTCCATCATGGAGTAGCCGGAAATTCGCGCCCCGCTGGAAGGCTCCGTGAACTGCTTGAAGTCATGCGCCGTATGCTCGGCAATTGCTGCAAGCGTTTCGAGAATTCCCGAGCCAAGGCCTCGTGCATAAAGGCGGTCGAACAACAAATAGGCGTATGCAGTCTGCGTATGACAGGGAGTATTGGGCGCCATGTACCCACTCTTGGTCTCCCATCGGAGATTCAATCCCCAACCAATCCCGCTGGAAGTCTGCCTTGCGTTCGCGCGAAGCCACTCGGCCTCTCTCAATGCGGCCTCTTGGTAATCTGCCGCTTGTGCGGGTAGCAGCTCGGAAAGCGCCAAGTACCCCAGGCCGGCATGCGCGTGGCAGATTGGATGCTCTCGCTGTCTTGATAGAACAGTGCGGAGCGCCGGGAACACAATGTCGATTCCAACCAAGGGGGCGGCAATAAGAAAGGCCAATCTGTTGTCTCGAGACCATAGTCGTTTGGACAGTCGCCCGGCGGCGGTTTCATAGATATCGTACGGATCGTACGATAAGAGGCCTCCCGAATCGAAGGAACGGGCGATCGGGCGCAACACCGCCCACAGTTTCCCGGCGATGTTGGTGGCGGCAGCGCCATCTTCATCGTTGCTGCCCGCGTTCCTTGACGAAGAGCCTGGCAACGTTGCATCACCTTGGGGCCGGCAGGGCGTTGTTCATATCACATTGCACCCTTGTGCAATCGACATCGGATCGAACCAAGCACCAAGAATTCTCATCGGCGCGTCTGCGTTGACGAGGCATCCCTCACAGCCTGGAGAAAGGTCTTGACCATCTCCGTCACGTTGCTTCGTGTCAGGATGAGGGAGCGAGCCGCGCGGCCCCATTCGGTCCGGATCGATGCCGGCAGGTTTGCGCAATCCGTCAGAGCCGTACGGAGGGATTCGACGCTATCTGGAACGAACCGCTTGCCCGTGAACCCGTCGAGGACGAGATCGTCTTCCGTGCCGTCGGCACGGGACACAATGCAAGGTGTGCCCCAGAACATGGCCTGGTTCAAGGCCAAGCCGCCGAGGGCGGGGAGAACACAGAAGTCCGCCGCCGCAAAGAAGTCATCGACTTTTTCGACCACTCTGCCAAAGAAGACGACTTGCGGTGGGACCAAGCCCAGATGAGCGGCAAGCCGCGCCATTGCTTCCCGATCAGGACCGTCCCCGACCAGCCAGAGCGCGCATGGGCCCACACTCTTCTTGTCAAGTTGCGCAAACGCGCGCAGGAGCAGGTCCACGCGTTTATCGCCCACCATCGCACCGACGTACAGGAACACGGTCTTGAACTCTACCGCGTGTCTCGCCCTGAGCACACCGGCATTGGCGCGAATGTCGTTTTCCCGAATCGTGAGATCGTCGATCTCGATCCCGTTATACGCAATAACGATCCGTGAACTGCCAACCCCTAACGATCCGAGGTACCTGCCGCCCGTCGAGCTGTATACGAGGAGCTTGTCCGGAAGCGAATAGAACAGCCTGAGGAATATCTGTTTTACCCCAAGCGCCAGTGATCCCGCGCGCTGTCCTTCCCACCCGGAAACCCACATTAGGAGGGGCACTTGTCGAAGCTTCGCCCAGAGCATCAGTGCCCAGTTCGAAACAATGCCGGGCACTCCAAAGACGATAATCACGTCAGGAGCGAAACGTGCACAATGAGTCACCGTGCCGGACTGCCACCGGACTCGGTAAGGCCCGAGCCTGACCTCGCGCTGCGAGACGACCGCGTCGTTGATGGCAAGGGGTCCATCCACGCCGGGCTTGCCATCGTTCATGCGCTTCAAGCTGCGGACCACCAGCCATTCGAAGCCTTCGGAGGCGCACAACTTTTCGTAGAAACTCTTGCGGTAAGGCGCAATGAACTCTGTATTCGTGAAGACGCGGATCATCAATCGAATAACGCCTGGAGAGTGATTCGGCCAGCATGTCCAGTGTCGGTCACGCCCGCCGGTGCCGGACGGCGGGCGACACCCTAAGAACGCTTGAAATCAGCGTAGCCGACAATGTCACTGCCATCACCTCGGCAGGTTGTCAGGAAATCGTCGAGCACCTTCAACGAATGACGTGTCAGCGTTTTCGGGTGTGAAAGCAGCACCAGATATTCACGTCGCCTGCGCACGTACCGACGATATGCGTCGTGCAGCAAGGACGCCTTATAACCATCGAGTGTTACACAATAGTGTGTACGGCGTGTCAGTTTTGTCCATATGTCGGCGGCAGGGAACGATCGAGATACGCCGTCGCCGAAAGCCTGATACCGACTACCCCCGAATTTCTTGGTCCACGCCAATCGCCAGTAGTAGCTCGGCTTGACATCGATCGAGGAAATGGCGACCTCAGTGAAATAGCCATCCACTGCCTTTCGCAAGGGATCTTCTTCGAAGCGCCACACGCTGTCGGGGGGTGCTCCGCGGAAGTCATAACAACGAAGCGACGACGTATCTACTCCATGTGGATACACGCTGCTATCAACATAGATGCCGTTCTCCTTGAGCGCTGACGCGATAACGTCGAACGGTTGCAAGGCCCAGCCGCCCGCCCGGTAGCAAAACACGTCACTTCCCTGAGCAGCAACGCAAAGCGCCGCCTTGTAGCGGGCAACGATGTCCCGGATCAACTCCCGGCCGAAGGCATGCAAGCGAAATCGGGCAAGGTTCATTCTCCAGTTCCCGCCTTCGTACCGGGTATCCTCCCAATGCGGATGAACATGCAGTTGCAGGTCGTGTCCGGCCGCCGCAAGCTGAGCAAGCTGCCGGCGCACCATGTCGTACGTTTCCGAAATGGCGGTATCCCGAAATCGATCGGCCTCCATTCGCCACAAGTACCCGGCATCGACGAAATAGGCGAACGGTGCTCCGTGCCGCGCGGCGATATCCCGGAGCGCCGCGGTTGGTTCGATCAGGCAGCGTTCGGCCGTACCCGGGGTATCGCCGAAGAACAATTCGTAATCGAAGGAGACAATGACCTTCATTCTCTACTTGAATTCCAGCGCCGTTGCACCCGACGGCTCCGTCAGGGGCTGTCGGTGCGCCACGCACGGGCTGCGCTACGTGAAGCATCGCCCCCGCGAAGCAACACGATTACGATGGCAAGCACGGCGAGTGCCATTGCGCTTGCCCAGGAAATTGCAAGCAAGAGGTTCGGCTTCTCGGCCAGGAGGGACAGCCATCGGTATGGGCGTGTGTGATTGAAGGCGCGGACGTTCAACGCGAGTACGTTGAAGAGCTTTGTGAGGGGTACGGCTTCGTAGGAGTAAAGCCAGAAGGCCGCTAACCTCGGGTCCTTGACATGCTTGCCGGTTCGTCGCTTCAGTTCGCGCGCCGACAGGATGTCACCTGTGTACGGAACCAGGTCAAACGAGTCCACGCCGATCGGGTTCGCCCGCAGAATCGCGTTCAAACCTTCCGGGGAATTGATGCTGTCTATCAGCGACTCCTTGCCGTCGATGACCACCGAAACCAATGCGTGCACAGCCTGCAATTGCTCGTCGTACAGGACCACCCTCGTCGCATCGAAGCCGAGAGTTAACAGCAGATTCACGATCACCCGGGTGCCCTCACCGCAGAGTCCCTCGCGCGCTTCAAGGAGGGTAAGAGTGTCATGCCGAAGAAACGGACGGCGAGACATGCTTAATCGCCGCCACCTCGTCTCGTCCACCAGGAAATCCGCCCTGACAGCATCTGATACGGCGATGGCGCTCGCGCGCGAAACAGGCAGGGCCGACAGACTCCGCTCTGACAAGTATGCCCGGATTGCGGCCCCTTCCCGGATGTTCTGCGTCGCGAACCAAAGACCCAGCACAGCGCACGCGGTTGCCAGAAGTGACAACACCCAGATCGCGACCCGATCGCGACGAGTTGCCATGTGACGATGCGTCGGAATGATGGCGAAGTCCGCCCTACGGGAACCGGACCTAACGTCCCGCATCCCATGGTGCGGTATCCGCCTTGACCAGCACGGGCTTGCCGCCCAAGGATAATCGCGCCGGGATCACCGTCTGCCTTCCGTCGAGAGTCTCCATTTGCTTTGCTTGCCATTCGGTGGGCGCCGACCAATCGCTGCCGCCGGTGGAGTGCCAGACCACCCACGCACGCCTGCTCCCGCGTGACAGCGAGCAAATCCACAACGTGTCCTTCGACTCGCATCGATGCAACGCCGCCCCGGCAAGCCAGCGCGCCATCCGGTCATACGCCATGCCCGCCATCGATGGTTCCTTGCCATTGTTCGCGGCGAGCGCCATGTTGTAGACATCCCAGCCGAAGTAAAAGAACCGGTCCAGGCCGGCAGCCGCCCCGATGATCAACGCGCGCGCGACATATGCAGCCGCCGTATCCACGCTCAGGACGGCGCTGAAGGTACCGGCCCTGTTCAACTGGGCCGGGGCTGGCACCAGCGGGTCCGCAATGAAATATCCCGACTCGGAATTCCAGAGTTCCATCTTTTCCAGACCTTGAGCCGCCATTGCCGCCCGTAACCTGGCAACGAATGGCGCTATCGCTTCTGGCTGTATCGAGTTGTTCATGTACAGATGGAATGACACGATGTCGACCGAGTCGCGTCCACCCGCCTCGAAGAATCGACTCAACCGCTTCAGTCCGTACTCCTCCCCGTCCATGCCGGCGGCCAGCACCTTCGCAGCGGGGTCCACCTGCTTTACGATTCGATACGCAGCGCGAGTCATCTCGACAAACTTGGCCAACGTTCCTGAGAAATAAGTGGCAGCACCATCCTTGCCAGTGTATGCATTTTCCAGGTCGTTGAATTTCGGCTCGTTCCATATTTCGTAGTACTTGACCCGGCCACGGTAGCGGGATACGACCTCGCGCACGTAATCCTCCCAATCCCGCACGTCCCGGGGTTCGGCCGCGCACCCAAGCGGGAATTCACCGCTGCACCGCTCGTCCGGCCTCGCCGATGCCCACGCGGGCGTCCGACCGAGATTCACGACAAGATCAACCTTGTGCTGCTCGGCGAGGGCGACATACTTGTCGAGGTTTGCGAAGTTCCACTCGCCCTTGCGTGGCTCAAGATTTGCCCATTGTGTTGATGATGCCCAGGCGCGCAGGCTGCCAAACTTGATCGTTGGCCAGATCGACAGTCTCCGCTCGCCCCGCCAGTGCGGAACGGCCAGACGAATCGCATGCAGGCCAAAGTAGCTCTCCGGGATGACACGCGCCCCGGAATCTATGACTACCGCATGCGCCGGAATCGACGCCGACCCAAATGCGACGCAAACCACGAACGCCGCCTTCAGGCATCTGGCGGATGCGTACGAACAAGGTTTGGATCGCACGACAACTCTCGATTGTTGCGTTCTCTGGCGAAACACGATGCGCTGGTCCGGCAATTGCACCATAGGGCAAGACAGTTCCCTACGGGCTCGCCCGTTTCATGGGCCCCGCAACAGGTGTGCCTGGGGCAGACCGTCCTATTCCGTTACCCTGGGCCGCGATCGCAATGCGAGCCACCAAGTAGCCGACTTCCATGATCGAGAGCATCACGACGATCCACCATGGATGCGTAATCCGGAGAAAACTTGCTTCAGCGACGTTCAATGCGAGCGCCCCCCCCAGTATGACCAAATGGAAAAGGGCCGCATCTCTATCGATAGCAAACAGCTTGAAAATGCGCAAGGCATGGCGCGACAGCACGCCAATCACTAACGCGGATCCCACGATTCCCAGTTCATTCAGGATATCGAGGTAGCCGTTGTGGGCCTGTCCCGGATATCCCCAGCCAACCTTGTACGCAATCAGCCCAGAGGGTCCTTCGAAGCCGATCCAGAATCCCCCGTACCCGAGGCCAAGCCACGGATGCTGCAGAAACTGTTGCCACATCAGCTCCCACAGGTAAGTACGGCCCGCCAGAGTAACGTCCCGCCCGATGAGATCGAAGAAACTGTTTGCCACATCGTTCAGTGATGGATAGCCGGCCACCACGCCCGCGAAATGCAGGATGGTGAGCGTCGCAAGCACAGCCGCCAGGACAGTCGCGCCCCAGCTTCGCGTCACTAGCCAGCGAGCATGACCTGCGATGCCAAGGCCGACCACGACCAGGAATGCAGCGATTGAGGTATAGCTGCGTGTCAACGCAAGAACAATTACACTTCCCACGATGAGCAGCCACGATACGTAACGCGGTGGTCCACCAACCCGCAACGCATAGAGCCACAAGACGAACGACAGGAAAGCGATCTGTCCAAATTGATTCTTGGTCTGCATGATCCCACGCCAACCCTTCTCCGTGATCGCCCACCCCGGTGTGACGACGACCAGGATAAGCGATAACAACATGAGCAGGGTAACGACAGATCGCAGCAGTCGTGGCGTTTGCCCGGGAGAAAAGCCTTCGGTCCCGACCGCCAAAGCCACCAGGAACACCCCCCAAACCTGGACAGCCCGCTTGAACGAGATGTAAGGCTCCGGTGACCATACAACCGAGGCGGCGATGTAGAGCAACAGCGCGTAGATCCACGGATCGACAGTCGCAATCGTTTGCGACGACGTGCGCCAGCCGCGGATGAGAGCCAGCCCTGCCGCAAGAAAGATGACCGACCATACGACTTGTCGCAACAGGCTTCCCTCGGCGGCGCCTTGCGCGCCTACGCCAAACGGAAGGCATGTGAAAAACGTGCCGACGAGCAGTGGCCACCGGCCCAGTCGGCCAGGCTGCACATCATTCGTGTGCACACGTTCCATATCCAGCCGTCAGTACCGATTCTGATACAACGCCAGCATCTTCTGCCCGATGGACTCCCAGTTCAGAATGTCCTCGGCGTAACGTCGAGCGTTCTCGCCAAGTCGGCACCTCAGGGCCACATCACCTGCTACACGCGCAATCGCCTCTCCAAAGGCAGAGGGATCGCTTGTATCGCATAGCAGACCCGTCTCGCCGGCCCGGACATACTCCCTAAAGCCTTCGATATCCGACGCGATGATTGCCTTTCCCAATGTCAGTGCGAGTACGAGTGCCCCGCTCTGGTAGATGTGCAGATAGGGGAAAACCACAACGTCGGCCGCCCTTATGTACGTGCACAGATCTCGGTTCGATACGTGATCGGGATTTATCATGACGCGACCAGTTATCCCCAGTTTGGCTGCGGTCTGCTCGATGTGGCGCACGAATTCGTCAGATCCCATTCCCACGATCCCCAGTAGCGCATTCAAGCTCCTCGGAAGGTGGCACATGGCCGCAATCGCCCGGTCCACTCCCTTATACGCGCGCAGGAATCCGAAAAACAGGACAAAAGCCTGCCCTTCGGGAATTCCCAAGGATCTTCGCGCGCCACCGGTGGTTGTGGGAGGCAGATCACGCAAGAGGCGAGCGTAGTTGCCGTGGGGAATTACCGTGATCTTGCGCTCGGGCACGTTCAGCGCCGTCCGCAATGTCTGCGCCGCATTCTGGCTGAGCACGTGAACGTGATCGACCATTGCATACCAGACGCGAAAGAATGCCCTATGCCATGCTGTCCCCTCATGTGGCACCACGTTGTGGGCCGTAAAAATCAAGTTTTTCAGGAATGGCCGCAGGAGCAGGTATACGGCACCCTCCACCAGCATGTATCTGAAGAACTGAACGTGCACAACGCCACGGCGGTGCGCGACCAACTCGCGAACGAGCGCAACGTATGACCTCAGAGCCTGATAGGTACGGCGTATCGTGGAGCCGCCACCATAGTGTGCAGGGAACATGGGCAGGATCCGAACCGGCAACCCTCGGTTGATCCGCGACCCCACGACCGTGAAGACGCTCAGCTTGACTTTCCCAGCCAGCGTATCGACTAGCTCAGACGTGAAGTCATTGTGCGAGCTGAAGGTATCAACAATAAGCACCTTCAGCGGTGGCGACCTGCGGTTACTGGGGCGATCTCCGGGAGCCTCCATATCGGCTAGCGCCCCTCCGAATTGCTTCTGGCCCTCACCATGCCGGGCCACCCCAGCCACCAGATAAGCGCCGCCAACACGACTTCCGCGCATATCAGCGCAGCCAACGCCGAAAATATCCCGAGCGTCGGCTCCAAGGCAAACGTAAGCAGGATGCTGACCAGTAGCGCGCTCCATCCGTAGTAGTAGAGAGGCTGATAGCCTTCCCTGCCACTCAACATGCAAACGGTCCCAACTGCCCGAATTCCGCTCGCCAAGAAATACAGACCCCAGTACAAGATGTGCGTGTCCACATTCTGATACCGCGCGCCCATCAGTGCCGTTCGAATCAGAGGAAACGACAGGTACAAGCAACCGACATACGCGATACACATCATCACCAGTCCGATCAGCGAAAAGCGCATGACCCGCATTATCAATGCCAGGTTTCGATGATCAAACCATTCACTGGTGCGCGGACGCATGACATTGGACCACGCGAGTACAGTCATTCCCAGCGGAACAAGCAGCAGACGCCCCGCCTGGAGATCCGCGACCACCGCCGCCCCGAATAGCGTGGCAGACAGATAGATATACGCATTCGCATAGACCCAGCTTACAACGACACTGGGAAGGCTCCAGCGCCCGCACCGCCAGAGTTCTCGTGCCACCTGCGCGGATTCTCCTGTGGACACGGCTGATGGCGTTCCGAGCAGTCGTCTCGACCAGCCCAGGCTTACAACACCTGCGATACCATTCGCGACAAGCACGGTTCCCGTGCTGACGCTGGACATCAGGTAAGCCGTGGCAAGACCCGCCAGATAGACAATCCCGTATGAAAAATCGACCTGAAACACGTCTTCTACCTTGCCGTGAATAAACAACATGGCGCGGTAGTACTCCCGAGCCATATAGGCCCATGTGGCAACCGCGAATGCCGTCAGATCCACTAGCCGCAGGTATGTCGTGTCGACAATCAGGCCAAAACCCGCCACCAAGGCCGTCGTCGTCGCAGCAAGCCAGATCGCATATCGGTATTGGACGACTGTTGTCGCCGACAGGAACAGCCGCTGCACTTGCCGCGATTGTCCTGGTACCAAGGTAGTCATCGGCGCGAGTACCAGCGCGTTGTGGATGGCCTGTACCAGAAGCATCGCGGCATAAAGCATGCTGTAATAGGCATACTCCGATTTTTCAGCGTGGCGGATGAATGCCAAACCGACCGCGAATCCCACCGCCCCCAGCCACGCCTGGTCCACGACCGAAACCACCGACGTCTTGACAATCGCACGAAGCTTCATCAGGTCGTGAGGCCAACGGTTGAGCCACGGTCTGCGCCCCCCGTGACGCGAAATCCGGCTAACGCGAGGCGCCGGTTCCGCTTCCTGCCCTCATGGACGGCACTGACGGTGCATCCGCGGACGATCGGTCAGCCACCGAACCGCCCGATTATCCTCGCGCGCTGATCGGGTTTGATTGCTGCCAGGAAGGTTCGAATGAATGCATCGTGAAGCTCGTACGAGCGCGCCGGGTCTGCGCCGATCGACGATACGCGCACGAGAATTCCGTCAGGTATGCGCCCGGAGAGGCCATACACCAGCTGCGCGCGTTTCTGCTCCCAACTCGATGTCACCGTTTGATCGCCAACCTTCATCCAGTACGTAATGGGTTCCTGGCGGACCCCTTGCCGCGCCACCAGTCGAACCACTGGAATGCGATCACGCGCATCTTGAACGGCGCTTCGGAAAACGTCGCTGATCTGGAACCCTTGCGCCGTGTAGCATACCTCTGGACGATGCGCCCTGGTTGCATCGCCTTGGTCACCGCCATAGGCGATCGACAACATCACTCGATCCCCGCGCTGATTCACGTAGGTTCGGGCCAGCGTCTGGTTGTAGAGCTGATCCAGCTTCGCCTGCACGTCCGGCGACGGCAGAATCGGCACGATCGAACGGTCGATCTGCCACCCATCGAAGGACTCGGGAATCATCCGCTCAAGATCGACTCTTGGCCCCATGTCCGCCATGCGCTTGGTGGGAGTAGCCGCGACCGTGAGCCCGGCGGCCACCAACATCAGCATGCCGATTGCGACGGGCTTGGCGAAGAACTGCGTACTCATGGCGCCCTTCCGGCCGTGTCCTTGAAAAACCCGATCCGCCCTATTGCGCCATCGACCGCAAAGAGAGTCATGAGGCCAACCACGAAAAGAAAAATCCCCGAGAAGCCATGGATGAAACCCTGCCCGGCCTCGTCACCGAAATGGAATGTCACAAGGACCAACACGATCACCCGCACCACGTTCGCGGCAATTGCGATTGTCGGCAAGGTGGCCACCAGCACGGCATTGCGTGCCATGTTTCGGTGCCCGATGAGATACAAATACAGCAATCCCATCGCGGTTATCGACACAAGGGAATGCAGTCCGGAGCAGGCGTCGGCAACCAGCAGTTGATAGGGCCCGATCGTGAGCATGACACCGCTCCGCGCGATCGGGTAACCGGCTCCAAAGAGCAGTTCCTCGGCGATCTCGGAGACGCCCTGCTTGAGAGGACCGGTCAGTGCGTCGACAATCACGCCGGGCAGAGGCAGCATGAAAAGGACGAAGAAGAGCGGAAAGGCAAGCCGCCTGACCACCGTCCAGCCATTCATTGCGAGCACCGCACCACTAAGCACGGGAATGAGAGAACCTACCTGAAAAAGGATGATGTCCTGCGAGCGTCCCAGCACGTACATAAGCAGCCCAATGCCGAGTGTCATCCCGCCCAGCCACGATCGTGGCCTCCCGTCGAAGCGCAGCAACGCGTCGCGCCCCTGCCAGATCAGCCAAACCACAGCCGCCAGTACTATGGGACCGTGCAACTGCTCCTCCTGCTGCCAGAGCGAGCGAGAGAGGTCGTAGAATGCGGGGCCGTACAGCGCCAGCAATCCGAGGGCAATCGGCAGCCAGCGGATCCAGCCGATCTTCGCAAGCGCGGGAGCACGGGACCCTGGAAGGACGCTCGACACGGTATTCACGCAGAATGATTGGGTGCCGCAATTTCCGGCGGGAGGCAACGGGACGGTCAAGCCTACAGTCCGATGCCAGGCCTCCAGCGACCCTTGGTCCCCATGCGATTAACCCTGGTCAGACGCGGTTGAGCACGCAGCCTATGACCTGGGCACTTGCGCTCCGGATGGCTCCCACAAGACGGCCCAACGCCTCCAGCCGAGATTTGTTCTCGCGCGCCACGATAAGCGCCCCACCGGCACGCGCGGCGATGGCCTGGGCATCGGCCGAAGTCTCCGCGGCTGGCGTGTCGATCAACACGACCTCGAATGTCTGCGATTCATTTTCCAGCAGTTCCTTGAATTCGGGGCGGCTCACCAGCTCCAGCGGATTCGGGGGTGTCGCTCCCGCTGAAATGACGCACAGGTTGCGGAAGTGCCCGACATGCTCGATCGCCGCACCGCTCATGCGGCCGGTGAGCATCGCCGAAAGCCCGAACTGGTTTGAGAGATTGAACAGCCTGTGCTGCCGCGCATCGCGCATGTCGGCGTCGATCAGCAAGGTCCGCTCGCCCAACTGCGAGAACACGATCGCGAGATTGGCGGCAAGATAGCTGCGGCCGTCGCCGCGGGACGGGCTGCAGATCGCCAGCGCCCGGCGCTCGGGCGAGAACCAGCGCAGCAGCAACTGCGTGCGCAACGCCCGCAATGCCTCGACCTCGTCGCTGAACGGTTGGTAGGCCGCCACCAGCTCTTCGCTCAGCCGGGATTCGCCCGCGCGGAGGTAGGGATAGTCGAACTGGTACGAGAGCGCGGTGTCGATGTCGGCCTGCGTCACCAGCTTGAGTTCGACGCAGGCTTCGCCGAATCGCAAGCCCTTGTCCTTCGCCAGCCGCATCGCGCGCTCGGCATCACCTGCCTTGAGCTTGCCGGCGTCGAGCAGGATCCTGCCGATCGAGCGGTCGGCGACCGGTGTTCTTGGTCCGGTCGCCGTCACCTCGTTCAGTCGCTCCATCATACTTTCCATGGGCGAGCCCTCATCCACCCAGTGGCGAAGGTTGGCCACCGCCACGCGGCCGACGCCACCACCGACCCCTCTGGTCGCCGAGGCGACCCAGCATGCCGAGCACCGGCACATCCAGGGTTTCGACGAGATCGGCCTCCGATCGAACGATGCGATCGGACAGCTCCCGCAGCAGGGCAATGCCGACCGCCAGCAGCGATCCGAGAATGATCGACAGCGCGACGTTGAGAGTGAGCCTTGGAAACGAGGGTTCGATCGGTTCGACTGCGTCGTTGATCACCAACACGTTGGTCTGCGAAGTCTGGCTCTCCAGCCGTGTTTGCGTCATCCGGCCCATGGCCGCGTCGTAGGCGCGCTGGGCGTTTTCCGCCTCGCGCAGCAGGACCGTCTGCTCGTCCCGCACTTCCTTCATTCGCAACACTTTCGTGCGCTGCTCCGCAAGGGCGGCCCTGATCAGGCCCTCGCGCTTCTGTGCGAGCGACGCCGAATTGCCCAGCGCGCCGGCAATGGTGTTCATTTCCTGCAGCAGTTTCTGCTTGACACTCTCCATTTCTGCGAGGGCGGACTGGTACGAGGGGTGGTTCCGGCCCACCTTGGACGAAATGTCGTTCAGTTTGATTTCGAGCTGGGTGAGGTTGGTCTTCAGGTTCTGGATGACCGGATTGGTCAGCACATCGGGCAACGTGTCGGGGACATGGCCCTTGGCGATGAAATCCTGCACTTGGCGCTGCCGACCGAGGCTGTCGTAGGTCTGCTCCTGGGCCCTCACGAGCTGAGTGGAAAGATCGTTCAGACGATTATTCTCCACGTCCAGCCGTTCGTCGGTTGCGATGATGCCCTTTTCGCGCTGGTAGCCGGAAAGGTTCGCTTGTGCGCGTTCCAGGTTGTCCTTGAGCGTCTTGATCTGCTCGTTGAAGAAGGTGTTCAACTGGCGGGCGGGAGCGACCTTGAGCTCCAGGTTCTTGTTGATGTAGCTCTGAACGACCGCATTGGCGACGATCATGGCGAACTTCGGATCGTTTCCGGTATAGCTCACGTTGATCACGTTGCTTTCGCGCGAGGGATCCACGGACAGGTACCTGCCGATCACGTTACTCGCCAGAAAATCCCGGATATCGCCCTTACCCTCGGTCGCGCTCAAGTAAAGCTCTCGCGCGGAAGCGTTATCGGGGAGCCTGAGCAGTTCGACCGCGCCGCGCGCGACGCCGTGGCTCTTGATGATGTCGACCTGCGTGGCGAGATAGCCCGCCATCGGCAGAATAGGCATGAAGGCGCCGGATATCGGGTCGACGCCCTTGATATCGACTACGAGGGTAGCCGTCGAGGTGTAGCGCGGTGGAAGCATGAGGCTCACCGCGATCGTCGCGGCCACCGTGACCAGAACCGTCACCAGCATCAGCCGCCAGCGAGCGAGCAGTATCCGCAGCAGTTGCTCCAGGCTCATGTCAGAAGATGCTCTCGCTCACGTACACCACGTCGTCGGCCCGCACCGGGTCATCCAGGTTCGGCGTGAGCGTCTCCATGTTCCCGCCCGCGTCGCGCCGGTGCAGGCGCAGGCGCCGCTCGGTTCCCCGCACGGTGGTGCCGCCGCCCTGGGATATTGCCTGGCGGACGGTCATGCCGCGCTCGACCCGGTACGAGCCCGGACGCTGCACTTCGCCGTAGATGTAGAACACTGGCATGCGGTGCACGTAGATCACGTCGCCGCCGGAGAGCACGATATCCTCGCGCGGCACGTTGTTCAGGAACATCCCCGCGACGTCGATCTCGCGGCGGAAGGGCTTGCCGTTGCGCGCGCCGGTCACGATCGCGACGTCGGCGCCGGTCGCCGATATGCCGCCGGCGGTGGCCAGCATCTCCGACACGCGGATATTCACGGTCTCCAGCGGGAACCGGCCCGGGCGGTTCACCTGCCCCAGCACGGAAACCTGGTTGCCGCGGTTTTGCAGCAGCACGATGTTGACCTGCGGCTGCTGGATGTAGTTGCCGTCGCGCAACGCCTTCGCGATCAACTGTTCGGCGGCGCCGATCGTGAGCCCGCCGATCTTCACGACGCCGATCAGCGGAAACGTGATGGTGCCGTTTTCCGTCACGCGCGTCTCGAGAGTGAGGTCCGCGTTCTGGAAAACCAGGATGCGAATCGCGTCGCCCGCGGCAAGCTGGTACTCGGGCTGCTTGTCCTCGGCGTTCGCGACCGCGCAAAACGGCACGGCGAGCGCGAACAGCACGACGAACATGAACCGCTTCAGTATCCGCGTCACCATGACGCGCCTGCGGGAAGACAAATGATTTTTTCTTTCAGACACATAGGTGTGTGCCGGGAACCTCATCTTAAACGATTTCGTCCCGGCGACCAATGAAGGTCGCCCCAAAAACGGCCGAAGATTCACGGCCACCGGCCGGATACCGGGTACGGGAACACGGCGCTTCCTCGTGCGCGCCGGCGGGGAACCCCGGAACGAGAACGGCGCCCTCGCGGACGCCGTTTTCAACCGGGGTGAACGGGAATCAGGCGGGTTGCGCTCCGCCCGCTTTCCGCCGGAGCCTGAAGCCCAGCAATCCCATTCCCACCGCCATCATTGCCCAGATCTCGGGCTCGGGCACCGGCGCGATCGTCACGCCGAAGGTACTGAGCGGCGGGATCAGCGCGGTCGGCAATCCGGACACGATTGCAACGTAGGGCCCGGCGGCGAGCGAAGTGAAATTGAAGGATCCCGGCGCGCCGAGCGTGCCCATCGAAGTGCCGCCGAGGGTCTTCACTTCGAGGCCCAGCGACTGAAACGGGTAGAGCACGTTCGTGTCCACCAGGGTCGCCGCGTAAGGACCGGCACCCAGATTGAAGCCGTAGGAACGCTGGGTGAAGGAGTCGAAAAAGCCGTCGGTGATGGTTACGACACCGTCCGTGACCGTGATGCCCGCTTGCGCCGCCGGCAGCGCGCCCACGCTCAGCGCGAGCATCAACACGAGCCGCGCCAACAGGTTTCGTTTCATGTGTGCTGCCCCCCCCGCTTGCTGGTCGTAGACAGGGGCGGGGCCGCGACTCGCGCGCCCCCGCCGCAGCGTGCGTGTCACGCGAGCCGGTTGGCTTCCGCTGCCTTGCGCTTGCGGCGCAACTGAAAGCCGACGAGACCCGTGCCCACCAGCATGAGCGCCCAGATCTCGGGCTCGGGTATCGTCGGCACGATGCTGACGTTCACCCCGAACACGCTGAGCGGGCTACTCGGCACGCCGAACACGAGAGCGGTGTAGGAACCCACGGCGCCCGGCGCAACCGTAAAGCCGAACGAGCCGGGAGAAAAGAGCGTCGGGGCAACCGGCGCGCCGCCGGTCTTGAATATCGACATCCCGAGCGACGAGAACGGCGCGAGGACCTTCGTGTCCGTCAGCGTTGCCGTCACCGTGCCGCCGAGCGGCGCGATCGGAGTCCCGATCAGGAAGTCGTAGAACTTGAACTGGAAGCCCATGCCCCCAAAACCGTCCGTCACGTTGAAGACATCGACGGCCGCGTGCGCACTCCACGTCGTGAAGGCGAGCGCGCACGTCACCAACAGCTTGCGAATCACCCCGGAAACTTTCATTTTGGCTCCTCGTTGTTGATTGAAACGATAGTTGCGGCTGAGGATTGGCACGCTACCGTCCCGCTGCCGCAGCATGGTGAAGGCGCCCGGAAAAAAGACCTCGCCACGAATGCACCAGCAGGTGCGTGAAGCTTAGCGCCAGCGCGCACCCGCGTTCCATGCAAAATGTCACAAAGTGATGGATTTTAGCGTTGCCTGCTCTTTCGCGCACGTCGAATACCGGGTATCGCGTCAGAAGCTCAACTTGAGGCTCAGCATGGCGGTCGTGTCGTCGAAGTCGTTGAACGGCAGGTTCGAATCGCGCGAGCTCTGTTCGACAGCCAGGGAAATCTCCATGTTCCGCACCGGGGTATAGACCACGCCGAGTTGCAACGTGCGCAAGTCGTCCATGCGCGCGGGAAAGAGCCCGGCCACGATACCGGGGTCACCCTTGTAATCGCGGGTTTCGTACGTCGCCGCGGCCCGCAGCACGAACCGGGAAGTGACGGCCCAGACCGGGACGACCCGCACGGCGGTCGATACGACGTAACTCGAGGTCTGGGTCTCGTACGTCAGCAGCTCGCGCCAGGCGGTCGCACCCAGTTCGAGCTTTCCGGTAGGTATCCAGGTGAAGTTCATGCGGAACGTCGGACCGCTGAAATCCCGCGCCGGGATCTGCTCGTGCTCGCGCACGAGATAGCCGAGCCTGCCGTGGAACCGCGTCTGGCCGGTCGTGTTCCAGGACCAGGTGAACGACGGCTCCGTGTCGGTATAGGCGTTGTTGAGGAACCCACCGGGCACCGGCGCGCGATTCGGGTAGAGCCCGTCGGCAAGGCGCAGTTGCACGCCCGCCCTGTTCTCGGACGGCGTGCGGTACTCGACCCCGAGCAGCCCGGTCGTGATCTCCGTGTCGTACACCTTCTGGCTCTGCGCCGAGTTGGCGGTCTCGAGCTGCTTCACGCCGGCCCACACGCGCCAGCGCGGATGGGGACGGTAGCCGCCCGTCAGCCAGAACGTATCCACGTCCACCAGGTTACGGATCGTCGCCCGCAGATCCGCGAATCCGGAGAGATAGCGGCGGCGCTCGTAGGAGACCTCGCCGTCCCACGGGTTGCCGACCTGCCACAGCCATCTCGCGCCCGCGTTGCCGGCCACGTGATCGAGGTTGTCGTTCTTCCGGTAGCTGTTCTGATCGAGCTTGACCTCGGCGATGAAGCGCTGGCGGCTCACCGTCTTGTCGAGGACAAGGCGCATGCCGAGCTGCTCGATCGTGTCCGCCTTCTTTGCCGGATCGACACCGAAGAGGCGCGGGTCGGCGTCGGGAATCCGGAACAGGTTGTCATCCTTGATGAGCGCCACGGTCAGGTTGAGCTGCAGCGTATCGGTGGGATCGGCGGCGGCGTGGGTCGCGCCGGCCCACAGGAAAGCGAGCGCCGGCAAGGCGGCGGCGAAGCGCGCGAATGGCGGTGCCGTGGGCGTGCGGCGGAGGGGCATGGCGGGAGTTGCGCAGCAGGCAACCGGTCGTTCCGGGTCGGTATGATGGTCCCGCTTCGTCGGTCGGGCACCGCGCCGGTGAGAAGCGCGGCGGGCTGTGGATCATAGCCGCCATCGCGGGCGGTGCGCAATTGAAGAAGACACGCCTCGCGAGGCTACATCGCGGCCGCGCCGGACCTCTTCTGGCGCACGGTGCCCGGGCCGCTCGGGCGCGACGACGAGCGGACGAAGGCGCGCTCCCAGCCGCGTCTCGAGGTGATCAGGACGGGCGAAGCCGACAGGGCGGACACGCTCGCGGAGGTGAGGAAGCTCGCGCAGTTCAACGGGCGCGCGGCGGCGATGGGTTTCTGCGTGGAAGTGCACATCTTCCCGGGCGTCAACCACGGCTACATGATGCCGTCGAACCCGAACGCCTTTCACAAGGCAACGCGCGTCTTCTCCATGGAGCGCGCGCTCTCGATACTGAACGGGCTCACGGACGAGCCGCCGCGCAGGGCGGGATGAAGGCGGTCTCCGCGAACCTGTCGGAAAGGTGACGAACGCCGTTACGGTTTCACCATTGATCAGTTCCTGCGAGCCAGCGCCTGTCTTCCCGAAACGCACCGCAGTTTTCGCGCCACGCCGGTTGATCGGCGCTACCGGCGCGCCGTAACGTTTGGCCTAAGCGATTGATTCTCCGGCAGTGCCAAGGTGTCACGCGCAGCACATCCGGTACTTACTCGCCGATGTTGCATCAAGCGTGCGGCGGGTGATGCACCCGCCGCACGCTCTTGGTACCGATCTTGCTTTCGTCCTCGCCCGATTGCACGAGGAGCGCGCGGCGATGACGAAGGCGTGGAAATCCGGTCAGGGGCGTCAGGTGGCGAAGTGGTGCGCCTATGGCCTGGCGATCGCCGCTCCCGGCTCGTTCATCGTGCTGCCGCTGTGGCTGCTCCGCCGCCACTGGGCCTCGCGCTCGGCGTGGGTTTCGCGCCCGCCGCGCGGGCCACGCCCCTAGACCGTTCGTTCCGCTGCCGCCGTGCAGCGTCCGTGACCTGACGGTGAAACACCGGGCATTTGCCACAGAGACGCAGAGACGGCAAAGGGATCCGCGGAAACCCCAAACGTCCTCTCCGCGTCCTCCGCGGCTCCGCGGCTGATCTCCCTGCCTGAGCTAGTGCCCGGCGGGGCGCTCCGCGAGTTCGATCAGGCAGTTTTCCGTCCCCTTCGGATCGAGGAAGGCGATGCGGCATCCCTCGTGCCCGATGCGCGGTTCCTGGTCGAGAAGCGGTATGCCCTTCGCCTTGAGCTCCGCGAGCGCGGCATCGATGTCCTCCACTTCGAAGCAGATGTGGTTGAGCCCCCCCTTGCCCTCGGCCACCAGGCGCTGGTGCTTGCCGTCCGGGGCAATGCCGGCAATCAACTCGATCATCGACTCGCCGACGGGGTAGAGCGCGAGCTTCCTCACGGTATTCTCCTCCGTACCGCCGAGGGGGATACCGAAGCAGTCCTCCCACAACTTCCGGCTCGCTGCCGTGTCCCGGACGACGACGCCGACGTGCTCGATGCGCTTGATCTTCATTCCTGCTCCGTAAAGAAGTGACGAAAAAGGGTGACGATTGATGGTGACGAGATGCGGGTGACGATTCCTGGTGAAACTCCCCTCCCTTCAGGGGGTGGCGCGAGGCGCCCGGGTTGGTTCGTGCCCTATCGCTCCGCCGCCTGCCTTCGGCGGCGGATCTCACTGATCACCGCGGAGTTGTCGAGGTCCGACTCCCCGTGCGCGATGCAGCCCTCGATGAGATCGAGGTACACCGTCGCGAGCGGCAGCGACTGGCCGGCGCGGGCCGCGGCATCCTGCATCAGCCGGAAATCCTTGCGCGACTGCGCGATCTTCGCGTGCGGCGTGAAATCGCTCGTGACCATCTTCATCCCGCGGGTGTCCATTGCCCGGGAATAGACGGCCGAGTCCTTCAGCACTTCGAGAAACGGCGCGAGCTCGATTCCCATCGCCTCGGCGAAGGCGAGCCCCTCGGCGAGCGCGGCGCGATTGAGGCCGCCGATCAGGTTTACCGCGAGTTTTGCCCGGCCCGCCGCCCCGACCGGGCCGAGGTGGTGACGCCGCCTGGCGATCGCATCCAGCACGGGCGCGACCGCCTCCACGGCGTCGCGATCTCCGCCCGTGAGCCCGATGCCGTTGCCGAGCGCGATCTGGTCGCTGTTGCCCGAAATCGGGAACTCCACCAAGCGCGCGCCGCGGGCCGCGATGCGCGCCGCGAGCGCCGCGATGCGTCCGGGATCGCTCGTGCTGACGACGATCACCGTGTGCTCCGGCCGGAGGGCGAGCGGCGCGCGACCGCCGTCGCCCTCGACGACGGCTTCGACCTGCTCGGTCGTCAATACCGAAACGAGAATCGTGCGGCAGCGCTCCCCGATTTCGCCCGGGCCGCCGGCAGCCGCGCCGCCGATACCCGTCAAGGCGGCATTCCGCTCCCCGGCGACGTCGTAGCCCACGACGTGGAATCCCGCGGTCATCAGGCGTTTCGCGAGCGAAATCCCGATGAGGCCCAAGCCGATGATGCCGACGCTTTCCATGAGCCGAAGTTACCACAAGGCATCCGGCGGGAAAGATCGGCGGGGAACGCCGGACGCGAGCCGCCGGTCGGACGCCTCACAGGCGCGCCGCGTTCCGGGGATGCGCGCGCGATCTGCCGCGGTCTCGGGAAGGCTGCGCGCTCGCCGCCGCCGATGACCCATTCGCGTTGGTGGCTCGTGGCTACCAGCTTTCAAACCCCTCCTTGCAGCAGCAGGTTCGGCTGCCCGAGCTGCAGCAGCATCCCCAGCTCGTCGGCGAAGGTCCAGCTCTCCTTCCACTCGTTGCCGGCGAACTTCATGATCGAGACCACGGAAATGCCCACGCGCCTGCCGGTGGGCGCGAGCCCGCAGAGCGGCCCCTTGTGCGTGCCCGAGGTCGAAAACCGCATCCACACCTGGTCGCCCTCCGCCATCAGCACTTCGACGCGGTCGCGCCGGTCGGGGATCGCCGCTTCGAGATCGAGCTCCGGCAGCCCGCGGGCGCGGCAGTAGTCGCGCATGTGCACGAAGCCAAAGCGCCGCAACTGGTGGTCCGCCGCGCGATCCGCCTTGGAGCGCGTCGATCCGCGCGAGCGCGCGACGACGAACCGCCGGCGCTCCACCTCGGAGGCGACCGGCTGGGAAGCGAGCCGCTGCGCGCAGGCGTCCGCGTCCTCGCCCGCGGTGGGCAGCAGCGGCGCGACGATCCGCCCGTCGGGGCGGCGCGGCATGGTTGCCCCCATCTGCTTCATGAGAGCGATCTCGTCCATCATGAACCAGCCCTCGACCATCCGGCCGTCGACGATCCGCAGGAGCGCAACCTCGTGGACGTCGATCCCGCGCCCCGCGGGCTCGATGCCGAAGAAGCCCCCGGTGTGGGTCCCCGTCACGCGAAAGAGCAGACCCACCCGGTCGCCCTCCGCGATCACTTCCTCGATCACGTCCACGCGATCCGGGATCGCCTTGCGCAGATACAGCCCCGGGTGCGAGAAGTCCTGGTCGCGCGCGTTCGCGGCAAGGTGCAGGTTGCCGCCGCGCACGCGGTCGTAGTTCGGCGCGAGCACTTCCTTCTCGACCTGCGGCATCCCGGAGGTGCCCTGCGACTGCTTGAAGCGCAACGCCACGGCGACGTTGCGCGCGAGCTCGCCGGTACGGTTCGGGTCGGCATGATTCATGGTCTTCGTCCCCCGCTGGAATCGTTCCGTTGCACTGCTTCACCGGGAGTTTACACAAGGCGCCGGCCCCACGCGGCGCCGGTCTCGTGAAATATGCCTGGAACATGGGGCTCCGCAAACGGGCGACCGGACCTCGCGCGCGGGGC
>JADZGE010000098.1 GCA_020854035.1 Burkholderiales bacterium
ACCGCGCATCGGTCTCGCCTTCCCCGCTTCCCCAACCGGGCACAGCGCCGCGGCGGCGGCCACCTCGGCCCCTTGATCCGCGCCAAAACCGGACAAATTCGCGCTACCCTATGTCAGGAGCTCTGAATCTATGCCAATCGCCGGAGCGTGACAAGCCGCGCATCCCGGCGCCGGCCGGCGGCTATCTGCGGGCACCCTGATAGAGCGGCATGACCTTCGCCGCGTAGACCTGGAGGTCCTTGATGCGGCTCTCCGGCGAAGGGTGCGTGGACAGGAATTGCGGCGGGCCGCCGCCCGACGCCTGCGACATCTTCTGCCACAGCGACACCGCCGCGCGCGGATCGTAGCCCGCGCGGGCCGCGAGCTCCACGCCGATGCGATCGGCCTCGTGCTCGAACTCGCGCGAGTACGGCAGTCCCACGGTGACGTCGGCGACGATGTTGGCAAGGCTCGCCCCCGCGTCGCCGATGCCGAGGAGCGCCGCGCCCACGCCGACCACGGTCTGCTGCACCGCCTGCTGGGAAGCGCGCTCGCGGCCGTGCTCGCGCAATGCATGCGCGATCTCGTGACCCATGACCGCCGCGAGCTCGTCGTCGGTGACGCGCAGCTTCTCGATGAGCCCGGTGTAGACCGCGATCTTGCCGCCGGGCATGCACCACGCATTGATCTCGCCGGACGTGATGACGTTCACCTCCCACTTCCAGCGCGGCGCGTCCGGCCGGAACACCGACGTGGCGGGAATCAGACGCTGCGCGATCCCGCGCACGCGCGCGACCTGGCCGGCGTCGCGGTTCAACGCGCGCTTCTTCGCCGCCACCGCCACCGTCTGCTGGTAGGCCTGTACCGCGGCCTGGTCCACCTGCGCGGAGGAGAGCAGCAGCGCCTGCTTGCGCTCGACGCCCACCGTGCCGGGCTGGGTCGTGGTCTGGCACGAGGCAAGGCCCAGCATGCTCGCCAACAGGCACGCTCTCGCCACTGCACGATGGGTGATCATGTGATCCCTTCCCTTTGCTCGCCGTTCGCGCCGGGCTAGCGGACCGGCACGCGGCTATTTTCTCCCACGAGCTGGAAAGTGCGCCATACCCCGCCGTCCTCCCGGCACATGCCGTAGCGGAACGGCCAGGAATTGCGCCCGGGGGTATGAAAACGCAGGTCCTGGAACCATGCGCAGGTGGAAGGGTTGCCGCGTTCCACGCGCAGCAGGACAGGTTCCGCCGCGAACCAGCGGAAGAACGAGAACCGCGGCTGCGACCACGCCTCCCGCGCGATGCTCCGGTCCGCCTCGGTCGTGCCGAACCGCGTTGTGTGCACCCACTTCGCCATGGCGAGCGGCAGGTAGGCGGCGTCGAGCCGGTGGATGAAGCCGTCCTCCGGGCCTGCGGCGACCGGCTCGCTCCGCAGCAGATTGACGAAGCTGAAGCGCACGCGCTCCCCGTCGCGCACGATCACCATCCAGTTGAAGGGTGATACCGGGCGCGGTTCCGCCGTCACCACGGGCTCGCGGATGCCGGCCGCGCGGGCCTGCTCCACCCCCCAGTCGATGGCGTGCTGCTTCTGCCAACCCTGGAAAGCGACGTAGCCGCAGAGCACCGCCAGGCCGGCGATGGCGGGGGCCCGCGAGCCGCGCAGGAACGCCCCCGCGGCGAGACCGGCGAGGATGATCCCGGTGAACCATGGGTCGATGATGAAAGTCGTGCCGATGCCGTGGCGGGCATCCGAGAACGGCGCGAACACGACCGTCCCGAAAGAGGTGATCCAGTCGCCCGCGATATGGATGGCGAGCGCCATCCCGATGATCCCGAGACCGGCGCGCCACGGCCGATCCCGCCACGCGAGCGCGGCAAGCCGGGCGAGCAGGTACGCCCAGAGCGGCAGCAGGACGAGGGAATGCGTGACGCCGCGGTGGTGCAGCAGGTATTCGACCGGGCCCACGTAGCCCACGACGAAGTCGAGATCGGGCGCGGCCGCGGCGAGAAAACCGACCAGCATCCGCCGGCCCAGCGGCAATGCCGCCTCGCTCGCTCGAGCAGGCGCGGTCGCCCGCGCAATGAGCGCGCCGGAGAAAGCGTGTGTCAGCGTATCCACTCAGGAAGCTGTGGGCTGTGGGCAGTGGCCAGTAGCTGGCGGCTCGCGGCTCAGTCCCAGCGGTCGTCCCTCACCTGGATCTCGCCGTTCTCGACCCGGACCGGGAACTTCGCCGTCGGTTCGTACGCCGGCGCGCACAACGCCTGCCCCGTCCGCACGGAAAATCGCGCACCGTGACGCGGGCAGACGATCTCCTCGCCGGTGACGAACCCGCCGGTCAGCCGTCCCCCGTCGTGCGTGCAGACGTCCTCGATCGCGTGGTACTCCCCGCCGAGGTTCATCACCACGACCTGCGTGCCGTCGACGTCCACGCTGCGCCACTCGCCGGGAGCAAGCTCGCCGTCTTTCGCCACTGTGACCCAGTCGGACATGGAATCGCTAGAGCCCCAGAGCGCGGAGGTCGAGTCGGCCACCGGCGAGCGGGGGGCACCAGTAGTACGCGCCGGTGACGGGGCGTGTGAAGCGGAACAGCGCGTCCGCGACGCCGTCTTCGGCGCCGCACATCCGGCGCAACTGCACTTCGAAGGCGTCGACCGATCGTCCGAAAGCCACGAACACGAGTCCCGCCCGGGCGCCCTCCACCCATGGCATCGAGCGGCGCAGCACGAAGGCTTCCGGCTCGAAACTCTCCTGCTCCGCGCGCTTTACGTGCGCCGAGGCGGGAGCATCCTCGATCTCCTCGTTGTCGCTGCGGCGCCGTCCGATCGTGTAATCCTGCTCCCGCGGCGTCATTGCGGCGAATGCGCCGAGGTCGTGCACCCATTGCTGTACCGCGGCGAAGCTCCCGCCGTCGAGGCCCGGTCCCTGCCCGGAGACGACCGCCGCGGCGACGGCCGCGTCGCCCGTCGGGTTCTCCGTGCCGTCCTCGTAACCGGTGAGGTCGAGCCCCGATCCGAAGCGGAACGCCTCGACGGCGGCGCCCTGCCGCAGCCCGGGCGCCAGTGCCGCCTCCACGCGGCGCGTGAGGTGGACCAGTTCGCCGCGGTCCGTGCCCCGGAGCCAGCACCAGAGCGCCCCGGGCGTCGCGGGCACATCGAAGCCGGCGCCGGAATGCACGGGAAAGTCGTGCAGGCCGCGGATTTCCCGCCCGAGCGCGCGGGCGAGCGACAGGCCGACCCCGATCGCGGCGGACTCGCCATCGGCGATCGCCTGCAGCGCACGGAGCGAACCGCGGAGATCGCCCCCGGGAATCGCGTCGAAGGAGAGATGGCGCGCGACCGGCGGAACGGGCGCCAGTATCCCGGGCTGAACGCTCATGGATCCATCCTGCTTGTCGGGTTGATGATGCGGATAGTAGCGATGTCACTACAGTCGCGCCAATCGCCGCCGGATGCCGGCCCGCCGCGACGCTGCCGGCGTCCCTTCACCGCGATGAGCGGCATTCACATCGCCACGACTTCCAGTTCAGGCTCGATCTGCCGCACCAGGCTCTCGATACCCGCCAGCGTGCCCGAAATGGAGCTGGGGCAGCTCCCGCATGCGCCCTGGTAGTGGACAATCAGGCGATTGCCCTCGAGTCCGACGACGTAGAGGTCTCCCCCGTCCCCCTGCAGGTACGGACGCACCTGGTCGTCGAGGAGCTGGTTGATCCGATCGAGCCTTTCACGGTCCGCCGCCGAGAGATGCTCCAGATTCGCGCCGGAGTCGGAGTACTCGGCGTAGCGCGCCGAGTCGGCGTCCGCCGCCGGCGCCTCGCGGATCGGCACCGCGAGCTTGCGCAGCAGCTCCTGCCATTCCCCGCCGCCGTCCTGCGTCACGGTAATCCAGTGATCCACGTAGAACACGTTCGATACGTGCTCGATCGCGAAGAGCGCCGCGGCGAGCGGATCGTCCTTCGCTTCCGCCGCGTTCGCGTACGAGCGCGACAGGCCCCAGGTGAGCGGCTCCTTCAACACGAACTTCATCGCGTTGGGATTCGGAGTGGGCTCGATTTCGGCGATTTTCGGCATGCTCAATGCGCCGACGGCTCGCGGTTCATCCCGCTCCTCCGATGACCGGCGCGCGCACCGGGTCGGCATCCGCCTCCGTGGTGACGCTCCCCCCGGCATTCAACGCCGCCTGCAGCGTGTGCCACGGCAGGATCGCGCACTTCACCCGCATCGGCAGCTCGCGTACTCCCGCGAACACGGTGAGTCGCCCGAGGTGGTGCGCTCCCGCGGGATCGAGCTTGCCGGTGGCCATGTCCCGAAATTCCCCGACCAAGCGTTCCGCATCGGCGCGCGATCTTCCCCTCACGGCCGCCGTCATCATCGACGCGGAGGCCTTGCAGATCGCGCAGGCTTCCCCGTCGAAGCCGATCGCGTCCACCGACTCCCCCGCGAGCCTGAGGGTGAGCCGGATATGGTCCCCGCATAGGGGGTTGTGCCCCTCGGCACGGTGGGTCGCCCCCTCCAGCACGCCCCAGTTGCGGGGCTTGCGGTTGTGATCGAGGATGACCTCCTGATAGAGCTGCCGGCTGTCAGCCATGTGAGCGCAAAGTTGACGGTTGGCGGCTATCAGTAGAGAGCGCCCGGCTGCGAAAGGTGTTGGCCGGCAACCGACCGCTCGCGTCCGGGCGCCGAGGGCAAACAGCTGACGGCTGGCGGTGGACCGCTGACCGCTGACCGCCGACGGCTCCCGGCACCATGCGCATCACCCGAACACCTTCTGCACCTTCCGTATGCCTGCCACCAGCGCGTCCACTTCCGCCATGGTGTTGTAGAGGGCGAACGAGGCGCGCGAGGTTGCCGGTATGCCGTAGCGCTGCATGATGGGCTGCGCGCAGTGATGCCCGGTCCGGACCGCGATGCCTTCCTCGTTCAGCAGCGTGCCGACGTCGTGCGGATGCACGCCCGCGACCGTGAACGACAATACGGCGGCCTTGTGCTCCGCGGTGCCGACGATGCGCACGCCCGGCAGCCGGTTCACCTGCTCCGTCGCGTAGTCGAGGAGGTCGCTCTCGTGCGCCCCGGCGCGTGCCACCCCCACTTCCGTCAGGTAGTCCACCGCGGCGCCGAGGGTGACGGCCGCCGCGATCGGCGGGGTGCCGGCCTCGAACCTGCCCGGGATGACGTTGTAGGTCGTCTTCTCGAAAGTGACCGACAGGATCATGTCGCCGCCGCCCTTGAAGGGCCGCATCGCATCCAGGAGCGCCGCCTTCCCGTAGAGAACGCCCACGCCGGTGGGACCGTACATCTTGTGACCGGAGAAGCAGTAGAAGTCGCAGTCGAGCGCCTGCACGTCCACCTCGAGATGCGCTACCGCCTGCGCGCCGTCGACGAGCACCGGGATGCCGTGCCGGTGCGCCGCCGCGATCATCCCGCGCACCGGGTTGATGGTGCCGAGCGCGTTCGATACATGCGCCATCCCCACGAGCTTCACGCGCGGTCCGAGCAGCCGCTCGTATTCCTCGATCAGCAGTTCGCCGCGGTCGTTCACCGGGACGACCTTGAGCCGCGCGCCTTTCTCCTCCGCCAGCATCTGCCACGGCACGATGTTCGCGTGGTGTTCCATCGTGGTGAGCACGATCTCGTCGCCCTCGCCGATGAACTTCCGGCCGTAGCCGTGCGCGACGAGATTGATGGCCTCGGTCGTGCCGCTGGTGAACACCACCTCGCGTTCCTCGGCCGCGTTGATGAACGAGCGCACCTTCCCGCGAGCCGCCTCGTACCCGGCTGTCGCCGTCTCCGAGAGGTAGTGCACGGCCCGGTGGATGTTGGAGTGCTCGCTCACCTGGTAGCGCAGCCACCGGTCGATGACCGGCTGGGGCATCTGGCTCGAGGCCGCGTTGTCGAGGTACGCGAGCCGCCTGCCGTTTACCCGCGTGCGCAGGATCGGAAACTCCGCCCGCAGGCGCTCGACGTCGAGCGGGGCCCGGCCCGCTCGCCTGCTTGCCGTCACGCTCATGCGAGAGCCGCCGTGCGATTCATCACGATCGCCTCCAGTTCTCTCACG
Organism: Burkholderiales bacterium; assembly: GCA_020854035.1. Classification (GTDB taxonomy): domain Bacteria; phylum Pseudomonadota; class Gammaproteobacteria; order Burkholderiales; family SG8-41; genus SG8-41. Next base: position 6,019 of record JADZGE010000098.1, read on the forward strand.
ATCGAGGGCACCGGGATGCGCCCGATCAGCTCGGCGCCGAAAGCGCGGGTGAGAAGACTCCGCGCGTGCGCTTGGGCGAGCCCCCGGCTCGTGAGGTAGAAGAGCTGCTCCGTATCGAGCTGGCCCACCGTCGCGCCGTGGGCGCATTTCACGTCGTCCGCGAAAATCTCGAGCTGCGGCTTCGTGTCGACGCGCGCCCGGCCGGAAAGGAGCAGGTTGCGGCTCTCCTGGAACGAGTTCGTGAGCTGCGCGCCCGGCCGGACGACGATCTTGCCGTTGAAGACCGCGTGGGCCGCGCCGCCGACGATGCACTTGTTGGTCTGCCGGCACCGCCCGTTCGGGCGTGCGTGGTCCATCAGGGTGTGCGTGTCGGCGAGCTGGCGGGAATCGATCAGTGTCAGCCCGTCGAGCGACACCTCCGCGCCCTCGCCCTGCTGCAGCACGTTGAGATCGTACCGCGAGATCCTCGAGCCGAGCGCCACCGCGTGCGAAGCGTACGTGGCATCGCGCTCGAGCACCACCGCGCAGGTCGCGATATGAAACGCGCCGGCCGCCTCCTGCTGCACCCTCACGTGCCTCACGCGCGCGCCGTTCCCCGCCACGATTTCGACGACGCCATTGGCAAGGTAGGGCTCGTCCACGAGCGCCGCATGGCGTTCGATCACGGTGCAATCGGCGCCCGCTTCGGCCAGCAGGAGGCAGCGCGGATAGGTCGCGGTACCGCCCTGCGTCGAGATGAACAGGAGCTCGATCGGCGCGGGACACGCGCGTCCCCGGGCGATCCGGATGAGAGCGCCGTCACGAAGATGGCTGGTATTGACCGCCACGAAGAGCTCGCGCTCGAAGCCGGCGTGCCGCGCGAGATGCGGTTCGATCCCGTCCCCGCTGCCCGCCAGCGCCGCCGCGAGTGGCCCGAGGACCACGCCGTCCGGCAGGCCGGACGTCCGGGAGAATTCCGGGGCCGGGATGCCGTCCACGAATACGAGGCGTGCCGCGGCTTCCGGCGCGAGGAACGGGGCAAGATCCGCCGCATGGAGCCTGGGCGGGTCGCCCGCCTGCCGCAAGCGCAGTTGCGTGAGCGGCTCGATGTCCGTGAACCGCCATTCCTCGTCCCGCAGCGTCGGGAGCTTCAGCGCGTTGGCGCGCTCCAGCGCGTGCGCGCGCCGCTCGTCGAGCCACGGGTGGCGCCCGCCCCGCGCGTCGCAGCCCTGCAACAGCGCGGCGACGGCGGGATGCAGCGCGGCGGCCCCCGGCCCCCCGCCGGGTGACACCGCGCGGGTGACGGGCTGCGGTGCGAGCTTCGAGGATGCGCCGCTCATGCCGCCTTCACCCACTCGTAGCCGCGGCTCTCCAGCTCCAGGGCAAGCTCGCGCCCGCCGGTGCGGATGATCCTGCCGCCTTCCATCACGTGCACGTAGTCGGGCACGACGTAGTCGAGCAGTCGCTGATAGTGCGTCACCAGCACCGTGGCGTTATCGGCGGTGGCGAGACGGTTGATTCCGTTCGCGACAACGCGCAGCGCGTCGATGTCGAGCCCGGAATCGGTCTCGTCGAGGATCGCGAGCTTCGGCTCGATCAGCGCCATCTGGAGGATCTCGTTCCTCTTCTTCTCGCCGCCCGAGAAACCCTCGTTCACCGAGCGCTCGAGAAAGCCCGGATCGATGTCGAGAAGCTTCATCTTTTCGCGCACGTAGTCGTCGAACTCGAGGGGATCGAGCTCGTCGCGGCCGAGCCCGAGCTGCGTCGTGTTGTAGGCGAGGCGCAGGAACGCCGCGTTCGATACGCCGGGGACTTCGACCGGGTACTGGAACCCGAGGAACAGACCCGCGCGGGCCCGCTCCTCCGGCGCAAGCTCGAAAAGATCGCTCCCGGCGAAACGCGCCTGCCCGCCGGTCACCTCGTACGCCGGGTGTCCCGCCAGCGCCTTGGCGAACGTGCTCTTGCCCGAGCCGTTCGGTCCCATGATCGCGTGGATCTCCCCGGCGGCCACGGTGAAATCGACGCCTTTGAGGATTCCGACGCCGCCCACGCTGGCGGTGAGGCCCCGTACTTCGAGCAGCACTGGCGCTCCGGCACGCTTCATCCCACGCTCCCCTCGAGCTTCAAACCGAGCAGCTTCGTCGCTTCGACGGCGAATTCCATCGGCAGTTGCTGGAACACGTCGCGGCAGAAGCCGTTGATGATCATGGACACGGCCGCCTCGGCCCCGATACCGCGCTGCGCGAAGTAGAAGAGCTGGTCCTCGCCGATCTTCGAGGTCGTCGCCTCGTGCTCGATCGTCGCCGCCTCGTTCTGCACCTGGATGTAGGGAAACGTGTTGGCGCCGCAGCGCGTCCCGATCAGCATCGAATCGCACTGCGAATGGTTGCGGGCCCCGGCCGCGCGGGGGCCGATCCGCACCAGCCCCCGGTAGCTGTTGTTCGACTGCCCGGCGGAAATCCCCTTCGATACGACGCGGCTCCTCGTGTTGCGGCCGATGTGGATCATCTTCGTCCCGGTGTCGGCCTGCTGATGGTGGTTGGTGAGCGCCACCGAATAGAACTCGCCGACGGCATTCTCCCCGAGCAGCACGCACGAGGGATACTTCCACGTGATCGCCGATCCGGTTTCGACCTGCGTCCACGAGATGCGCGAGTTCGCGCCCCTGCACAGTCCCCGCTTGGTGACGAAGTTGTAGATGCCGCCGACCCCGTTCTCGTCGCCGGCGTACCAGTTCTGGACGGTGGAGTACTTGATGTCCGCGTTGTCGAGCGCGACGAGTTCGACCACCGCGGCGTGGAGCTGGTTGGTGTCGAACTTCGGCGCCGTACAGCCCTCGAGGTAGGACACCGACGCGCCCTCCTCGGCGACGATCAGCGTGCGCTCGAACTGGCCCGATTCCTCCGTGTTGATGCGGAAATAGGTGGAGAGTTCCATCGGGCATTTCACGCCCTTCGGGATGAAGCAGAACGAACCGTCCGTGAACACCGCCGAATTGAGCGCGGCATAGTAGTTGTCGCCCGGCGGCACGACCGAACCGAGGTAGGCGCGCACGAGGTCGGGATGCTCGCGCACCGCCTCCGAGATCGGGCAGAAGACGATCCCGACTTCCGCGAGCCGCTGCTTGTAGGTGGTGGCGACCGAGACCGAATCGAAAATGACGTCGACGGCGACCCCGGCGAGCTTCGCGCGCTCGTTCATCGGCACGCCGAGCTTCTCGAAGGTGCGCAGGAGCTCGGGGTCGACCTCGTCCATGCTGGCGAGCTTCCGCGGTTTCGGCGCCGAGTAGTAGATGATGTCCTGGAAATCGATCTTCGGGTACTTCACGTTCGCCCACGTCGGCTCGGTCATGCGCAGCCAGTTCCGGTAGGCCTCGAGCCGGAACTCGAGCAGCCACCGCGGCTCGCCCTTCTTGGCCGAGATCAGGCGGATGATGTCCTCGCTCAGCCCCTTCGGCGCGGTCTCCGCCTCGATCGGCGTGACGAAGCCCGCCTCGTAGGGCCGGTTGACGAGGTTCTCGATGACGCTGCTCATGCCTTGTCCCGCACGCTGAACGACTCGCCGCAGCCGCACGTCGCGTCCACGTTGGGATTCACGAACTGGAACGCCTGCTTCAGTCCCTCCTTCACGAAGTCGAGCGTCGCGCCCTCGATGAAGGCCGCGCTCGCGGCGTCGATCACCACTTTCGCGTCGTGGGCCTCGACAAGGCTGTCCCCTGCCCGCAGTTCGTCCGCATAGTCGTAGGTATAGGCAAATCCCGAGCAGCCCGTCTGCTTCACGCCGACGCGCAGCCCGATACCCTTGCCGCGCCTCGCGATCTGGCTCCGGATCTGCTTCGCCGCGCCTTCCGTCACGTGTATCGTCATCGCCTCCCCCATCACCCATCACCGGTCACTCGTCGCGCCGCGCCGACTCAGGCCACCATCGCCGCCAGCCCGCGCAGCCGCGTCACCACCGCGTTCAACGCCCGCAGGAAGTCGTCGACCTCCTCCGTGGTATTGCCCGCGCCGAGCGAGAAGCGCACCGCCCCGCGCGCGAGATCCGGGTCGACGCCCATCGCGACGAGCGTCGCGGACGGCTCCGGATTGGCGCTGGAGCAGGCCGCGCCCGGCGCGACCGCGTAGCCCGCCTTGTCGAGCTCGATCACCAGCGTCTCGCCCATGATTCCGTCGATCGCGAAGTACGAGGTATTCGGGATGCGCGGCGCCGCCGCGCCGAAGACGGTCGCCCCGATCGAGCCGAGCCCCTGTTCGAGCCGCGCGCGCAGCGCCTCGAGTCGCGCCCGCAGCCCCGCCATGCGCGCGGCGGCGAGATCGCAGGCGGCGCCGAAACCGACGATCGCCGGCACGTTCTCGGTCCCGGAGCGCAGCCCCTGCTCGTGGCCGCCGCCGTGTATGAGCGGGCGCAGCCCGAGCTTGCGGTCGATGATGAGCGCGCCGGCGCCCTTGGGCCCGTAGATCTTGTGCGCCGAGACGGTCATGGCATGCACGCCGAGCGCGGCGAAATCGACCGGCAGCTTGCCGAGCGCCTGCACCGCGTCGGTGTGGATCCATGCATTCGCCCGTCGCGCCGCCGTTGCGGCAGCGGCGACCTGCTGCACCACGCCGGTCTCGTTGTTGGCGAGCATCACGGAAACGATGCCGGTCGGTTCCGCGAGCGCCGCGTCGAGGTCCGCGAGATCGAGTTCGCCCGCGGCGGTGACGGCGAGCCGGCGCACCTTCCACCCGGCGCGTCCCAGCTCCTGCGCCGGCCGGGCGACGCACGGGTGCTCGATCGCGCTCACCGCGACCTGCGATGGCGCAAGACAGGCCGCCGCCCCCTTCATGAAAAGATTGTTCGCCTCGGTACCCCCCGATACGAAAACGACTTGCGCGGGGCGGACGTTCACCAGTGCGGCGACCCGCTCGCGCGCGAAGTCCACCGCCCGGCGCGCGGTAATCCCCAGCTCGTGGCGGCTCGACGCGTTGCCGAACTCGCCGCGGAGAAAAGGCAGCATCGCCTCCAGTACGCCCGGGTCGATCGGGGTGGTCGCGTTGTGGTCGAAGTAGGTGTGTTTCATCGCACGTCGCCGGCCGCGGCCGGGCTCCGGATAGTCCTCGAACGACTCCCCCGTGCGCTACACGGGCACGGCGCTCGAACGGCGCGGGTTCGCCTCGCGCATGTCGTGCATCTGCGCCACCCCCGCTTCGCGTGCCGCCTCCTTCGCCTTGTTCTGGTCCACGAGCTGCTTCAGCGTCACGCCGCCGAGATAGTCGAAGATGCACTTATTGAGCGCGGTCCACAGGTCGTGGGTCAGGCATTTCTGATCGTCGCGGCAGTTCTCCTTACCCCCGCACTGCGTCGCGTCGATCGGCTCATCCACCGCGAGGATGATCTCGGACACCGTGACCGCGGCGAGGTCCTTCGCCAGGCAGTAGCCCCCGCCCGGGCCGCGCACGCTCTCCACGAGATGGTGGCGGCGCAGCTTCCCGAAAAGCTGCTCCAGATAAGACAGGGAAATCCGCTGGCGGCCGCTGATTTCAGCCAGTGTCACCGGCTTGTTACCATGGTGCAGTGCGAGGTCAATCATCGCGGTAACCGCGAAACGCCCCCTGGTAGTCAGCCTCATCGCAGGCCTCCAAAAAATGGATGTAAAACAATGGGTTGATCGGAACCACTTACATCAGTCATTCACTCAACTATATTTATCCTGAGTGAATTAGTCAACAATATTCCCCGGATTGTTCCCGTGCGTCCCGGGGACCTGCAATGACTGGATTTCAGCGCTGAGGCGCGCGATCTCTGCGAGCGCCTTCGCGATGCGCCGGTCGTTCTCCGCGCCGTGTTCGACGAGCTCGCTTATCGCCTTGGCAAGCGGGTCATTCAGGTCGCGGACCACGGCGTAGGCCGCGAACCGCCCGGCGTCTGCCGCATGCTGCGCCGCCTCGATGATCCGGGCCGGAATGCCGATGGCGGTCGCTCCGGGCGGGACATCCTTCACCACGACGGCGTTCGACCCGATCCTGGCGCCATTTCCCACCGTGATCGGCCCCAGCACCTTGGCGCCCGCGCCGATCACGACGCCGCTGCCGAGGGTGGGATGACGCTTGCCCTTGTTCCAGGACGTTCCGCCGAGCGTCACGCCATGGTAGAGCGTGCAATCGTCGCCGATCTCCGCCGTCTCGCCGATGACTACTCCCATGCCGTGATCGATGAAGAAGCGCCGGCCGATCCGCGCGCCCGGATGGATCTCGATCCCGGTCAGCCATCGCGCGAGGTGCGACATGAGCCGCGCCAGCCACTTCAGCTCGGCTTGCCACAACCGGTGCGCGGCCCGGTGCAGGAGCAGGGCGTGGAGCCCGGGGTAGCAGGTCGCCACTTCCCAACCCGTGCGGGCCGCCGGATCGCGCTCGAACACGACCGCAATCTCTTCCCGGAGACGTTCGAACATTCTCGTAAAAACAACGAGGTTGGGGCGCGAATCTTACGATATCCTAGTAAATCAGTCAACTATTCAGCGCTGTCTCGGCCGCACGAGCGACTTCAAGAGCCCGCGCAGAATGCTGATCTCCTCCTCCTCCAGCCGGGCGCGGCCGAACAAGCGGCGCAACCGCGGCATCAGCTTCTTGTTGCAGGAGGGATTGAGAAATCCCGTGGCGAGGAGCGTGCGCTCGAGGTGCTCGTAGAAGCGCTCCAGCTCCTCGTGGCTCGCGAGCGGCTGCGCCCGCTCACGCGGTGCCTCGTCCCCGTGCAGCGCAAGGCGCACCTCGTAGGCGAGGACCTGCACCGCCGCCGCCACGTTGAGCGAGGTGTAGCCCGGGTTGGCCGGTATCGTCGCAAGGAGCTGGCAATGTCGCACCTCGGCGCCGGTCAGTCCGTACGCCTCGTTGCCGAACACGAGCGCCGCCGGCTGGCTGCGCGCCACCTCCGCGATTCGCGCGGCGGCCTCGCGCGCGGTCACCATCGGTGTCGCGATCTCGCGCACGCGCGCCGAACAGGCAACCGAGAACACCGAGCCCTCGAGCGCTTCGTCGAGGCTCGAACACACCCGGGCAGCGTGCAGGAGATCCGCCGCGCCGACCGCCAGCCACTCCGCCTGCGGGTCGGGAAAGCGCTGCGGCGCGACTAGCACGAGCCGGGAGAGACCCATCGTCTTCAACGCGCGCGCGGCCGCGCCGATGTTGCCGGGGTGGGCCGTCCCGCACAGGACGACGCGGACGTTGGCGAGCGGATCGGCGGCGCTCACCCCGATGCCCGTCCCCGCGATGGCGTCTCAGGCGGCACGAGAACTCCCGCGCCACCGATCGACCGGCGGCGTTCGATGCAATTCCGGAGTCGATAGCTTACTATTGCGTGCCCCCGGCCCCCAGAGCGCGCGCGCCGCCGACAAATGCACCCCATGCTCAACATCGCCGTCAAGGCGGCGCGGCGCGCCGGCGGCATCATCAACCGCGCGACGCGCAACCTCGATATCGTGGCGGTGAAGGAAAAGGCGGCGAACGACTACGTGACGGAGGTCGACCGCGAAGCGGAGGCGGCGATCATCCGAACGCTGCGTGATGCCTATCCCGATCATGCCGTGCTCGCGGAAGAAAGCGGCGCCACGGGCAGATCCGACTACCGGTGGATCGTCGACCCGCTCGACGGCACGGCCAATTTCCTCCACGGCTTTCCCCACTACTCGATCTCGATCGCCCTCGTGCACCGGGAGATCATCACGCAGGCGGTGATCTACGATCCCTGCCGCAACGATCTCTTCACCGCCACGCGCGGAAGGGGCGCGTTCCTGAACGACCAGCGCATGCGGGTGAGCCGCCGCGCGGGCCTGAAGTCGAGCCTGATCGGCACCGGCTTCCCGTTCCGCCAGATCGAGCATCTCGACGCGTACATGGCGATCCTGCGCGAGGCGATGCTGGGCTCGGCGGGCGTGAGGCGGGCGGGCTCGGCGGCGCTCGATCTCGCGTACGTGGCCGCGGGACGGCTCGACGCCTTCTGGGAATTCGGGCTGAGCCCCTGGGACATCGCCGCGGGCGCGCTGATGATCACGGAATCGGGAGGGCTCGTGAGCGACGTGAGTGGCGAAAGGGATTATCTCAGGACCGGGCACGTGGTCGCCGGCAGCCCGAAAGTCTTCGGCGAACTCATGCGCGTGATCTCGCGGCACCTCACGCCCGCGCTGCGAATCGCCTGATCCGCGAGGCGGCTACCGCTTCGCCGGCCGCATGGCTGCGAGCTCCCGCGCGAGCGCGGGGTTGAGCTGCCCGAGCACCTGCGCCACCTTGCGCGCTTCGTCCGCGCGGCCCATTCGCACGTAGGTCGTGCCGAGGCCGAACCATGCGCGATCGCTGCGCTGGTCGATGCGGATCGCCTCGCCGTAGGCCGCCGCCGCCGGCTCGAGGCGGCCGAGATCGCCAAGTATCTCCCCACGCAGCAGCCACGTCGGGGCGATGTCCCGCCGCACGACGAGCGCCCGGTCGAGAATCTGCAGCGCGCGCTCCGGCTGCTTGTCGAGGCGGTAGGCCTGCGCGAGCAGCGGCCAGCCGAGATCGTCCTCGGGCGAGAGGCGCACCACTTCGCTGTAGCACTCGATCGCGCGCCTGCGGTTGCCCGCCTGGGAATGCGCATAGCCGGCCACCAGCCACCAGTCGGAGTTGGCGGGATCCCGCTTGAGATTCTCCTCGGCGAAGCGCGCAAGCCCGTCCCAGTCGCGGCGCTGCTCGAACTCGGCCACGCGCCGGCGGTTGGTGTCGTCGACCTGATCGAAGTGACTCAACAGCACCGGTATCGTCCCGTCGGGGAGCAGGCTCAGAAGCAACTGCTGCTCCGGCGTGCAGCCGCCCGTCAGGGCTGCGAGCGCGAGGAACCCCGCCACGAGCTTCGGGGCCAGGTCGAAGCGGCGGCGTGGCCGGCGTGCGGTCAATGTCCGCTCTCCGTCCTGAGCCGCCCGCCAAGGTGTTCGGCCAGCCAGTCGGCGACGAGGTTCGCGCCGACCTGGCGGTTGTCTTCCTGGCAGTGTTCGCTGCCGCCCTCCTCGGCGCCCAGCACCTTGAGCGTCTTGTCGCGCGAGCCCGCCGCCGCGACGAGCCGCTCCGCGAATTCCAGCGGGACGATGTTGTCGTTCTCCCCGTGCAGGCAATAGAGGGGGCAGCGCATCTGTTCGACCACTCCGGCAAGCCGGTAGCGCTCGAGCTTCTTCATGCAGGCGTCCATGTCGGGCACGCCGAGCACCCAGGGCAACTGGAACCGCGGAGCGGAGATCTTCGTGCCGCCGGAGTCCATGATCCGGCGCCGCCGCACCCACGCCTCGTGATAGTCCCAGTGCCCGCCCCACGCAACGCAGGCGGCGAAGCGCGGTTCCATCGCGGCCGCGCGCGGCGCGTAGTAGCCGCCCATGCTGAACCCCATCACCGCGACCCGCTCCGGGTCCACGTCGGCGCGGCGCGTCAACTCGTCGTAGGCCGCGCGCGCGGGCACCTCGTAGTCGTGGCGGCTGGGGATTGCCTGCAGGCGCAGCGCCTCGCCCTGCCCGGGCCCGTCGATCGCGAGCACGTGGATGCCGCGGCGCGCGATCTCCACGCCACCGAAGAGAACGCTCAATTCCTTGGCGTTGTCGAGCCCGTCGAACATGACGACCGCCGGGGCGGGAGCCGCGGCATGCGCCCGCAGGAACCACGCGGGCAGCGTGGTGCCCTCGTACGGCACCTCCATGCGTTCGATCGCGGGGTAGCGGCGCGCGACGCCCTTTCGAAAGCAGCGCAGGCAGCTCCGGTAGGTCTCCCACTTGCGTTCCGAAGGCGGCACGAAGCGCTCCCCGCAGAAATAGTAGACGGCGGCCCGCAGGAAATAACTGCCGGCCGTCAGGGCGTGCCCCATCGCCTCTTCCGCGTCGCCGAACCGCTCGATGCGCGCGGCCATGGCAGTCCACTCCTGCCACCAGCGCTCGTTGTCGCCGACATGGGCCCTCAGCTTCTGCCCGATCTGGTCGATTTCGCCCAGCGCGGCCGCTCCCCATGTCTGCATCTCGATGCCGAACATCATGCCCTGCGACCACATGTGGTGGCCCGGAAAATACTCGAACCAGTGACTCATCCGTTTCGTCCACGACGCGAGCGCGCAGACGCGATTGTAGCTCCCGCGCGGCAGCCGATCCGCTAAACTTGCGCCGTGATCATCCACAGGGCCGCCGGCTGAAGCGGCCCACACGAGGAGAAAGGCCATGACCGGAAATCTTCACCGTCGCGCATTGTTCCTGGCGGCCGCCGCCGCGATCGCCACGCCCGCCGCCGCGCAAGGCACGTGGCCGGGCGCAACGGTGCGGATCATCGTGCCCTTTTCGCCCGGCGGCGGCACCGACGTCGTCGGACGCCTGCTCGCGCCGAAACTCGCCGCGCATACCGGCGCCGCCTTTGTCGTCGAGAACCGGCCGGGCGCCGCCGCCACGGTCGGCGCGGCGCTCGTCGCGAAAGCCGCGCCAGACGGCGGCATGCTGCTCATCTCGGCGCCCGAGATGTCGATACACCCCAGCATGCGCGCAAAGCTGCCCTACGAACCGCTGAAGGATTTCGCCTGCGTCTCGCAGCTCACTTCGGGGCAGTTCGTGCTCGCCGCGCACCCGTCGGTGCCGGTGCGCACCGTCAAGCAGTTGATCGCGCTTGCCAAAGCGAAACCCGGGGTGCTCAACTACGGCTCCTCCGGTCCGGGCGGCATCAACCACCTCTCGGGCGAGCTCCTGCAGATCATGACCGGCATCCGCTGGACGCACGTGCCGTTCAAGGGTTCCGGGGCTTCCGTCGTGGGACTCATGACTGGAGAGATCGACTTCGTCTTCGGCAGCACCGCGTCGCTCGTCGGCCCGTCGAAATCGGGTCGCGTTCACGCCATCGCCGTGACCGGGCCGAGGCGGTTCGCCGAACTCCCCGACGTGCCGACGATCGCCGAATCGGGCGTACCGGGATTCAGCGTGACCGGGTGGTACGGCCTCTACGCGCCGGCGGCGACGCCACCCGCGATCGTCGGGCGCATCCACGCGGAGGCGCGGCGCGCGCTCTTTCTGCCCGACGTGAAGGAAGCGCTCGCGAAGACGGGCAACGAGCCCGTCGGCAGCTCGCCGTCCGAGTTTACGGCGTTCCTGCGGGCGGAAACCGGAAAATGGGCGAAGGTGATCGCCGAGGGCCGGATACCGCGCGTCGACTGATCGGTCGCAGGGCGGGCGACGCCACGGTGGGCCCGGAACTCACGATAAGGCACGTCCCGCGCGAAGCGGCGTGTTCCGTCCGTGATCTCCCTGCTTTCCGTGGCCGGTTTCCCTGCCGCGCGGCGAAAGCCGCTCAGGCGGCGCGCCGTGGATTCTCGTAGAGGTGATACCACACCAGCGCCGCGAGGATGAGCCGGTCGTTCGGCGCGATGTTCTCGAACGACACGCCGTGCCGGTGGCGCGGTGTCGCGCCGGCGGTCTCGTCGCTCTGGATCGAGCGGATTGTCGCCGCGAGCGACAGCGAAACCGGAACGTCGTGCAGGACGAGATCGAACGTGACCCGCAGCGACGCGCCGCGCTCGCCGAGCGGCGCCGGCGCATCGAGCAGCGCCCCGGTGATGCCGATGTTGTCCATGTGCGCGAGGACCGGCTCGCCGCCGGCGGGCAGCACGATCCGGGCCGGGATGTCGATCCGGTAGCGCGGGGAATTGCGGACCGCCACTCCCTCGACGCGCCGGGGAAAGGAGAGCTGGAGGTATTCCGAAACCGGGGTGTATTTCTTCAGCACCGAACTGCGAAACGCGAACGCATTCTGCCCGGTGAACACGCGCAGCATGACGGTTTCGCCTTCGAGGAGCCCCAGCCGCACGCGCTGCACCGGCGGCATGTTCACGATGAGGCACTCGTTCTCGATCCAGCCCACGATCCGGACCGCCACGCGCCCGCCGCCGGCCGTCGGCGGCGGCTCGAGCTGCGCCCGGTCCCCCACCTTGAGCCGCATGTCGCGGAAGCTGTAGCCCGGCCCGGAATCCCGTGACGGCGGGGCTTCGTCCGCATGCCCGGCGCTTGCCGGGCACGCACGCGCCGGCGCTCCCCCGGCCGGCGGGGAAGAATCAGTCACAAGCCCGTCCATGCCCGCGTTTACGTCACGGACGGTCCGTGACTGTAGCGATCAAGACCGGAAGGAGAACCCAACGCCGCCCTTCCTGCGCGAGGATGCCGGTCAGGCCTTGAACGCTCCCGCCTCGATCTCGTCGTGGAGCTTCATGAGGAACGGCAAGGCGTAGTGGAGCACCGGGAAGCCCCCGGGCAGCGCCGCGGCTTCCATCGCTTCGACGAGCTCCATCATGCTCGCGCCCTCCCGCACGGCGCGCCGGAGATGCCCGTCGAGCGTCGGGAAGGCGCGGAAGGCGAGCACCGCGGCAGCGGCGAGTTCGCGGATCCTCACGGGCAGCGCGGGATGATTCGGCGTCCAGACAAACGACGTCAGGTGGCGGCGCGCGCCGTCGTATCCGGGATCGACCTTGTCGAGCCAAGCCCACTCGCGCATGCCGCGCGAGACCGGCGCCGTGGACGAGCCGCCGGTCGGCGTCGCGCCGGATTGCGCCGCCGGGCCCCAGGTGCTCGCGGCCCTGCCCGCCCCGTCGATAACGTCGTCGCCGAACTCCTCGTGGAGCTTGATGAAGTACGGCAGCGTGAAATGCAGCATCGTGAACCCGCCGACGACCGCGGCCGCCTCGAACCCCTCCAGTATCTCGCGCAGCGTCGCCCCCTCGGCGAGCGCCCGCCGCAGGTGCGACTCCACGGAGGGGTAGGTGCGGTAGCCCAGTATCACCGCCGCGATGATCTCGCGGTACTCAACCGCCAGCGCCGGATTTTCCGGCGTCCACACGCGATCCGCGAGCCGGCGCCGCGCCTCGTCGTACGCCGGGTCCATGCGCGCGAGCCACTCGTACTGCCCGAACCCGTGCGCTGCCGGGTTCGCTCCCCTCGCGCCCGCCGCCGCCGATTGCGCCATCGATCCCTCTCTCCTTGTCGTCGAATCCCGCGATGTCAGGCTCCGGCCGTGCGCGCGTCTTCCAGCACGAGGTCGGCGCCCTTCTCGCCGATCGCAATCACGGCTGCGTTGGTATTGCCCGAGGGCACGGAGGGCATGATGGACGCGTCGATCACGCGCAGCGCTTCGAGGCCGCGCACCCGCAGCCGCGCATCGACGACGGCATCCGCGTCCTGCCCCATGCGGCAGGTACTTACCGGGTGGTAGACGGTGGAACCGCGCAGGCGGATGAAGTCGAGCAGCTCGCCGTCGCTGCGGCACTCCGCGCCGGGGTCGATCTCCTCGTCGACGTACCGCGCGAGCGCCGGCGCCTCGAATATGCGGCGCAGCGCCCTCACGCCCGCGACGAGTGTTTCGCGATCGAGCGCCGTCGCGAGGTAGTTCGGATGGATCGCGGGTGCCGCCGCCGGGTCGGCCGACTTGATGCGCACCCAACCGCGGCTCTCCGGCCGCAGCAGGGTGCACACGCCGGTCACGCCGGAGTACGGGTGCAGCACGCCGCCGATGCTGTCACCGGAGTAGAGAGCGATCGAGCACTGGACATCCGGCGTGGCCGAGGCCGGGTGGGCGCGCAGGAAGCAGCCGGCCACGATCGCCCCGATGGTGAAGAACCCGCGCCGCGCGAAACCGTAGCGCAACGCCTGCGCGATCCTGCCGCGCCACGTCGAGACCGCGTCGTTCAACGTGAGCGGCACGTTGACCCGGAGCCGGATGCGGCCGGCGTAATGGTCGTTCAGCGCGTCGCCGACCCCGGGCACGTCGGCAACGACGGGGATCCCGAACGAGCCGAGCAGCGCGGCCGGGCCGACACCGGACAACTGCAAGAGTTGCGGGGAATTGATGGCGCCGCAGGACACGATCACTTCCGCCCCGGCGCCCGCCCGGTGCAGCGTGCCACCGCGCCGGTACTCGACACCGGTGGCGCGGCGCCCGTCGAAGAGGATGCGCGTGGCGAGCGCCCCGGACACGACCGACAGGTTGGCGCGGCGGCGGGCAGGCTTGAGGTAGGCAGCCGCCGCGGAGCAGCGCACGCCGTTACGCGTCGTAGTCTGGTAATGGCCCGCGCCTTCCTGCCGCCGGCCATTGAAATCGTCGTTGCGGGGATGGCCGCACGCCACCGCCGCCTCGATGAAGGCATCCGCAAGCGGATGCCGGTCGCGCGCGTTCGCGACCGCGAGCGGGCCGCCCGCCCCGTGCCACGCATCGGCGCCGCGTTCGTTGTCCTCGGCCCGGCGGAAGTACGGCAGCAGGTCCTCGAAACCCCACCCGGCATTGCCAAGCTCGCGCCACCGGTCGAAATCCTCCGCCTGCCCGCGGATGTAGATCAACCCGTTGATCGAGCTCGACCCGCCGATCACCTTGCCGCGCGGCGCGATGATGTTGCGCCCGTGGCAGTGCTCCTGCGGCTCGGTCTCGTAACACCAGTTGAAGCGCCGATCCGTGAAGAGCTTGCCGTAACCCAGCGGAATATGGAGCCAGGGATTGCGGTCCTCGGGCCCCGCCTCGAGCAGGAGCACCCGGTGCCGCCCCGACGCGGTCAAGCGGTCCGCGAGTACGCACCCGGCCGAGCCGGCGCCCACGACGATGTAGTCGAACGTCTCACCCGGCACGAGGCGGGTCCTCCCCGGGGCCGATCATAACTCGACTTGCATGCTCCGTGAGCGGCCCACTCGCCACCGACCTCCGCCTTTCCGGCGCAATGGATCGTGTGCGCCCGCACCGGGATGCGCGACTTCGCGCCGGCCCGGATCCGCGCGGGACGCTTCACGCCGGCGCGTTGCGCGGGTCTTCGTGCTAGGATCGAGCGGGTACATCCCGGGCGTACCGGAATGAAGAGCAGCGCACCCGTCATGGCCGGCATCGTACTCGCTGCCTGCGCGCTTCTGGTGGCCGCGGCGGAATCCTATCCCAGCCGGCCCATTCGCATCGTGGACGCGTTCCCGCCGGGCGGCCCGAGCGACATCGTCGCGCGCACCATCAACCAGAAGCTGTCGGAGGCGTTGGGACAACCGGTGGTCGTGGACAACCGCGGCGGCGCGGCGGGCGTGCTGGGATGCGACCTCGTCGCGAAGAGCGCCCCGGACGGTTACACGCTCCTCATCGGCCCGTCCGGCGCGCTCACCATCCAGCCGACGCTGAACGCGAAGCTCCCGTTCGATCCGCAGCGCGATTTCGTGACCATCACCCAGCTCACCAGCGGCCCGCAGGTAATCGCGGTGCACCCGTCGGTGCCGGCAAAGACGGTGCGGGAACTGATCGAGCTCGCCCGCGCCAGGCCCGGGCAACTCAACTACGCATCGGGCGGTGGCGGCACCGCCAACCACATCGCGGTGGAAGCGATGAAGCTCGCGGCCGGCATCGATATCGTGCACGTGCCATACAAGGGCACCGGGCCGGCGCTGGCGGGCGTGCTGACCGGCGAAGCGCAGATGATCATCGCGAGCCTCCTCGCGACGCTGCCCCACGCGAAATCCGGAAGGCTGCGGGCGCTCGCCGTGACGACCTCGAAGCGCAGCGCCGCCCTGCCCGACGTGTCCACCGCCGCGGAATCGGGGCTGCCGAAGTTCGAGACGTCGAGCTGGCACGGCATGCTGGCGCCCGCGAAGACGCCGCGCGCCATCGTCACGAAACTGCACGCGGAATTCGTCAGGGTCATGCTGCGACCCGACGTGAAGGAGCGCCTGAACGCGCAAGGCCTTGACGTCGTCGCCTCGACGCCGGACGAGTTCGCCGCCCACATCAGGGCGGAAACCATCAAGTATGCCCGCGTGATAAGGGAGATAGGGCTCAAGGCCGAGTAGGACGGGCCATTGCCGGCGAGTCCGTGGACTCGGAGAAGACGTTCCGGCTCGAGGGACGGTATGGGCATCCGGCGCGGCGGCATTACCGGCTGCCGCCGTGCAATGACGCCGCCATTGGCGCAGGTAACCTGGCGCAGTTGCCAGTACCGGTTTCACGGGTCGAAGTCGCCGTCAGGGTGAAACGGGCTCCTGCTCAACGCCGACGAAGGCGCCGGTGCGCGGCTCAATGAAATCGACCTGGCGCACATCGGCGGTCGTTCGAATCCAGCGGCGCAACGGGCCAAAGCTCCGTCCGCGCGGCGCACATACTTGGCGACCACCCCCTTGGACAGGCCCGTGGCCGCGGCGATGCGTTCGTGGCTCAACCGCGCCTCGAACAACAAGTTCGCCGTGTGCTTCGGTTCCTCGATGTACTCCGACGGGCACCGCTCGAACGCATGACGCACGTCGGGCCGTTGCGTTGGGAGTCCTCAAGCGGCTCCAGGACAGCTGACTCCAGGCCATTCCCGGGCCGAAGCTTTCACGCGCGAACCGGGAGGTTCTGCTGCGAGCCGGCTTCCTCAAGGAGGTCATCCGCGGCTGGTACGTCCCACGCCGCCCGGACGAGCGCGACGGCGATACCATGTCCTGGTACGCCAGCATGCGCGAGTTCATCGCCGACTACGCAAACCAGCGCTTCGGCGATCGCTGGCACGTCAATCCGGAACAGTCAGTGCTGCTGCGGTCCGGTGAAAGAACGGTTCCCAGGCAGCTTCAGATCTGGGCAACCGAAGGTACGAACCAGACTGTGCGACTGCTCCATGGCTGCTCGCTCTTCATCTACAAGGCCGTGAGGTTGCTCCCCTCATCACCCGCGCCGGACTGCGGCCGGTTGCGTCTGGCAGAATTACGCGCAGCGCTGGTCGCGGCAAGCCCGACGCCCTTCCTACAGAACCCCATCGCAGCCCGGATCGCGCTCGGCGCCTTGCCCGATGCTACCGATCTGCTGCGGATTGCTCGATGGTCCGCACCCGCTGGTGGCCGGGCGTCTGGCCGGCGGCTTCCGGGCCATCGGCCGGGCAGCGCTCGCCGAAGAAATCGTGGGCACCATGCGCAGCGTGGGCCACGGAGTAACTGAAGTCAGCCCGTTCGGCAAACCGTTTCCCGGTTTGCTGGCGGGCGGGCGCCCGGAATCGCCCTAGGTTCGGCGGCTGCGCCTGATGTGGGCACAGATGAGAGAGACCGTGATCGCGGCGTTTCCGCAGGCGCCGGCCGCACCGAAGGATATTGATGCGCTTCTCAAGGACGTCGAGGCGCGTTACGTCACGGATGCCCACCACTCGCTGTCGATCGAAGGCTATCGCGTCACAGCAACCCTGATCGAGAAAATCCGTGATGGCATTTGGAATCCGGACGGCGACGAGAAGGACCGCGCAACCCGTGATGCCATGGCTGCGCGCGGCTATTTCGAGACGCACAACCTCGTCAAGCGCGATCTCGTCCAAGTCATCAGGGGCGAAAACGCCGGCACGGTGTTCCGGAACGCCCTGCCTGGTTGGTATCAGGCGCTGTTCAGCCCGAGCGTGCAGGCCGGGATATTGAAGGCATCCGACCTCGCCGGCTATCGCAACGACCAGGTGTTCATTCGCGGGGCGCTGCACGTTCCGGTATCGAAGGAAGCGGTGCGAGATTGCATGCCGGTGCTCTTCGATCTTCTGGAAACGGAGACGGAACCCCGCGTGCGCGCGGTCCTCGGGCATTTCCTCTTTGTCCACATCCACCCGTACATGGACGGAAATGGCCGGCTGGCGAGGTTCCTCATGAATTTGATGCTCGTTCCCGCCGGCCATGTTTGGACGGTTATCCCGGTCGAGCGCCGCAGCGAGTACATGGAGGCGCTGGAGCAGGCGAGTTCCTACGCGAACATCGCGCCCTTCGCGCGCTTCGTTGCGGAACTCGCTGGTCAGCAGGCGAAGCAACCTCTACCGCGACCGTGCTGAGTCAAGCCGCGCGCAGCGGCACCACGTTGCTTACCGTCAGCGCGTCAAGGTAATCAGCCCACTTCTGCAGCCACACCCGCGCTTCGGCGTCGTAGCGATGTCGGTCGTAGATGGCGCTCACCGAACTGTCGACGTGGTTGAGGATGCGGTCTTGCACGACACGCGGGCAGCCGAGCTTCGCCAGCCCCGTCGCCACCGTGCGGCGCAGGTCGTGAACTGTCCACGGTAGCTCAATCGGATCAGCGCGCGGTTTGCCTTCGTTCACCTTGCGCGCCTCGTATTGCGCAAGCCCGAGCGCTTTCTAGGCGACGTGTTGTCCGTCCAACCATGAGGGGAACACGAAGGCATCGTGCAGTAAACGGCGAGCTTTCAGCAGATCAATCGCCTGGCGCGAGAGCATGACGTCGTGCAGCTCACCGTTCTTGGTCTCGCGAATCGTCCAGACCGCACGTTCAAGATCGATATCGCGCCAGAGCGCAGCAACCACTTCGCCCGAACGACAGCCAGTTAACAGCACGAGAGCCAGCGCATCGCGGACTGTGCGGCTGTACGGGCTGCGCGGCAGCCAACGCACGAACGTCGCGAGCTCGGCGTCGGTAAAGAAGCGCTTTCTGCGCACCTGCGGCGCGCCTTTGATGCCAAGCGTCGGAAAGACGAAGTCGTCGGGAATGCGCCCCTGTTCCGCGGCGTGCGTGTACGCGCAGCGAATGCGGCCAAGCAGGTACGTGCCGCAACGCGGGGCGCGATTCAACATGGGACGGATCACTTCGTCCTGCAGCTCGCGCCGCGTTACCGCGGCTGCGGGGCGCTCGCCGAGCTTGGAGAGCAATTCGCGACGCAAGAGCCGTGCGCCTTCGTCGCCGCGCTTCTGTTTGCTCAGGCGCTCCGCGATGTAATCCTCGACCATTTTCTCCACCGTATAGCGCGCGAGTTTCTCGGCATCGCGCTGGCGTCGCGCTTCCGCGCGGGCCTGCTGCTTCTCCAACTGCGGGTCGAACCCGCGTTCGCGTTCGAGCTTCAAGCGTCCCAGCGACTTGCGCGCTTCCGCCAGCGTCGTGGTACCGAACTCGCCGAGCTTGATCTCGCGCAGTGCGCCATCGCCGGCGCGGTAGCGGTAGAAGAACACCCGTGCAGCATTCGTGCGGCGCACCCTCAAACCCGGGTGATCGGGATCGGCGCACTCGTCTCCCGAACGCAGGTCGGCGATAATGCGAGGGGCGAGCATGGGCGGCGGTTTCTTCATTGCGATTGCAGCGTAGACCTATACCGCCACCTACACCAAACCGACTGACAAGGCTGGGCAAGACTGGACGAGTCCAGCCATCAAGCGGAGGCGGGAATTTGGAATAAGCGCCATCGGTACAAGTGGTTACCCGCTGTTTTGCCAAAGAAGAGAAGAGCTTGAACGACCCCAGTTTCAGCAGCCATACGCCGATGATGCAGCAGTACCTCCGCATCAAGGCCGAGCATCCCGACAAGCTCCTCTTCTACCGGATGGGGGACTTCTACGAGATGTTCTACGCCGACGCGGAGCGCGCGGCGCGGCTGCTCAACATCACGTTGACGCGGCGCGGGGAATCCGCTGGGGAATCGATCAAGATGGCGGGGGTGCCGTACCACTCGGTCGACCAGTACCTCGCGCGGCTGGTTAAGCTCGGCGAATCGGTGGCTATCTGCGAGCAGATCGGCGATCCCGCAACCTCGAAGGGGCCGGTGGAGCGGCGGGTCACGCGCGTCGTCACGCCCGGCACGCTGACCGACGCCGCGCTGCTGGAGGAGAAGCGCGAGAACATCCTCCTCGCGCTGCACCGCGAGCGCGGCACGCTGGGCCTCGCGTGGCTCTCGCTCGCCTCCGGGCGCCTCGCCGTGATGGAGACGTCCGCGGCCGCCGCCGCGGCGGAACTGGAGCGCATCGCGCCGGCGGAAATACTCGTCTCCGAGGAGGCGCCGGGTGGCATCGTGAACGGCGGCGCGGCGGTGAAGCGGCTGCCGCCGTGGCAGTTCGACCTCGAGGCCGCGCGGCGAACGCTGCTGCGGCAGTTCGAAACGCACGATCTCGCCGGTTTCGGCGCGGAGCACCTCGGCTCCTCGCTCCGCGCCGCGGGCGCGCTTCTCGAGTACGCGCGCGCGACGCAGGGCACCGCGCTCGCCCACGTCAAGGCCCTTCTCGTCGAGCACGAGCGCGCCTGGGTCCGCATGGACCCCGCGACGCGGCGTAACCTCGAACTCACGGAAACGATACGCGGCGAGCCCGCGCCGACGCTCTTCTCGCTCCTCGATACCTGCGCGACCGGCATGGGGAGCCGCTTCCTCCGGCATACGCTGCACCATCCGCCGCGCGATCACGAGCTCGCGAAGGCGCGCCACGACGCGGTAGCGCGGCTCATGGGGGACGCCGACGATCCCCCGCACGAGCGCCTCGAGCACGCGCTCCGTGACTTTTCGGACGTCGAGCGCATCGCCGCCCGTATCGCGCTGCGCAGCGCGCGCCCGCGAGATCTCGCCGGGCTGCGGGAGACGCTGAAGCGGCTGCCCGATATCACCGCGACGCTCCTCACCTCCTCCGGGCCGCTCCTTGCGCGGATCGCCGGCGCGCTTGCCGCGCCGCAGGACGCCATCGATCTGCTCCAGTCGGCCATCCGGTCCGAGCCCGCCGCCGTGGTGCGCGAGGGAGGCGTGATCGCCGACGGTTACGACGGGGAACTCGACGAGCTGCGCGCGATCCAGGCGAACTGCGGGGATTTTCTGCTGCAGATGGAAGCTCGCGAGCGGGAACGCACCGGGATAGCCAACCTCAAAGTCGAGTACAACCGCGTGCACGGCTTCTACATAGAGGTGACGCGCGCGCAGGCGGACAGGGTCCCCGGCGACTACCGGCGGCGCCAGACGTTGAAGAACGCCGAGCGCTACATCACCCCGGAGTTGAAAAGCTTCGAGGACAAGGCGCTCTCCGCGCGGGAACGCGCGCTCGCGCGGGAGAAGCTTCTCTACGAGCGCGTGCTCGATTCGCTCGCGGCGCATCTCCCGCCGTTCCAGTCGATCGCCTCCGCGCTCGCGGAGCTCGACATGCTGCGCGCCTTCGCGGAGCGGGCCACCGCGCTCGACTACAGCGTTCCCGAATTTCTCGACGAGCCGGCGATCGAGATCGAGGCGGGCCGCCACCCCGTGGTCGAGCGGCAGGTGGAGCACTTCATCCCGAACGACACGCTCATCACGCCCGCGCGCCGCATGCTGATCGTGACCGGGCCCAACATGGGCGGCAAGTCCACCTACATGCGGCAGGCGGCGCTGATCGCGCTCCTCGCCCACTGCGGCTCCTTCGTCCCGGCGCGCCGGGCGCGGCTCGCGCCGCTCGACGCGATCTACACCCGCATCGGTGCGGCCGATGATCTCGCCGGCGGGCGCTCCACCTTCATGGTGGAGATGACCGAAGCGGCCTACATCCTGCACAACGCCACGCCACTGAGCCTCGTGCTGATGGACGAGATCGGGCGCGGCACCTCCACGTTCGACGGCCTCGCCCTCGCGTGGGCAATCGCGCGCCACCTCGCGGAGAAGAACGGCAGCCTCGCGCTCTTCGCCACGCACTACTTCGAGCTGACCGCGCTCGCCGCGGAGCATCGCGGGACCGCGAACGTGCACCTCGACGCCGTCGAACACAAGGACCGCATCGTGTTCCTGCACGCCGTCGAGGAAGGGCCCGCGAACCGCAGCTACGGGCTTCAGGTGGCGCAGCTCGCGGGCGTTCCGGCCGCCGTCATCCGGGCCGCCCGCCGCCGGCTCGCCGAACTCGAGGAGCACGGTCTGGCGGCGGCGCCGCAGCGCGATCTCTTCGCGTCATCCGCCGTGAACGAGGACGCGCCGGCCGCGAACGATCACCCCGCGCTCGCGCGCCTCGAGAGCATCGATCCCGACGGGCTTGCGCCGAAGGACGCGCTGGCGCTCCTCTACGAGCTGCGCCGGATGCTGGAAGTTCGGGATCAGCCGCCGATGAACGCCAATGAACCCCGATGAGGACACGGCCGCATGCGCTGGTAGCGACACGCCGCTGGATACAGCACGGCACCGCCGAACGATGTCCGGGAGCACGAGAGTGCTCGTCGCGGCACTTGGCTGCGCCGCAAGCGCGTGCCTGCCGCGTCGAGTGGCAATTTCACGAGCGTCCTCCCGCCGTACCGATCGGCGTTCATGGGCGTTCATCGGCGGCTGCTTCTCACTCCTCGGCAGGCTCTCCGGCGGCATCATCCTCGCGCTCGCGCTCGCGTTCGCGGTCCCGCTCGCGGCCGCCGAACGTCCGCTCGACTTCACCTTCGGCGCGTTGGGCGACGCGCCCTACAGCACCGAGGACGAGCCGCGTTTCGTCGCGCTCATCGCGGAGTTGAATCGCGAGGAGCTCGCCCTCGTGATCCACGTCGGCGACTTCAAGGCCGCCTGGACGCCCTGCAGCGACGAAATCTTCCGCCAGCGCAGGCAGTGGTTCGATCTGTCGCGGCACCCGCTCGTGTTCGTGCCCGGGGACAACGAGTGGACCGACTGCCGGCGCGCGCTCGGCGAGTCACGCGAACCGGCCGAGCGGATTAACCGGCTGCGCGAGTTGTTCTTCGCCGGTGATGCGAGCCTCGGGCAGCGGCCAATCGCGCTCGCGCGCCAGCACGGCACGCATGACTATCCCGAGCACGCGCGCTGGGAGCACCGGGGCGTCACGTTCGTGACGCTCAACGCGCCCGGCCCCGACAACAACGCGCGCGCCGATCCCGCGGAACACGCCGCCCGCACGGCGGCGATGCGCGAGTGGATATCCGCGGGATTCCGGCAGGCGCGCGCGCGCAAGTCGAAAGCCGTGGTGCTCGCCATGCACGCGAATCCGTGGACCGCCTCTTCCCGCCCGCGCAGGGGATTCCGCGAGGTCCTCGCGACGCTCGGCGCCGAGACCCGCGCGTTTGCGGGCGCCGTGCTGCTGCTGCACGGCGATACCCACCAGTACCGCGCCGACGGGCCGCCGTTCGATGCCTCCAGGAGCGGCGAAGCCGCCCCCAATTTCACCCGCGTGGAAGTGTTCGGCTACCCGGCGATGAACTGGGTCCGCATCCGCGTGAGGGAAGAGGGCGGGCGCGTGCGATTCGAGGCGGAACCGGGAAGCTAGCGCACGCCGCCGGTCGCCGGCCACCGGAGCTCAGCCGCTCAATGGTGGTGGTGATCACCATCGCCGTGCACGTGTCCGTGCGCGATCTCCTCGCTCGTCGCGGGGCGCACCGCGGTCACCGTGCAGGCAAAGTGCAGCGTCCTGCCGGCGAGCGGATGGTTGCCATCGAGCACGAGCTTGCCCTCCGCGATGTCCGTGACCGTGTAAACCACGCGCGTGCCGGACCGCTCGCCCTGCCCCTCGAAGCGCATGCCGACGGCGACATCGCGCGGGAATTTTTCGACCGGCTCGAGCTGGACGAGCTGCGCGTCGTATTCACCGAACGCATCGCCGGGAGCGAGGCGCACGCGGCACGACTCGCCCACGGACCTGCCCGTGAGCTCGCGCTCGACGAGCGGAAACATCCCCTGATAGCCGCCGTGCAGGTACTCCACCGGCTGGTCGGCCTTTTCGACGAGCTCGCCGTTTTCGCCATAGAGCTCGTAGGTGAGCCCGACCACGGTGTCGTCCGCTACCTGCATTTCGCGCCCCGCCTCACGAGATCGAGCATCTCGGCGGCGTGCCCTCGGGGAGTCACCCCGTAGAAGACGTGCCGCAACTGACCCTTGCGGTCGATGATGAACGTCGAGCGCACGACGCAGGTCTTCTTCCTGCCCTCGACCTCCTTCTCCTGCAGCACGCGGTAGTCGCGGCAGACCTCTCCGTCCACGTCGGCGAGCAACTGCACCGACAGGCCGTGCTTGTCGCGAAAGGCGCCGTGCGAAACGCAGTCGTCCATGTTCACGCCGAGCACGATCGTCTTCAGCGCGCCGAAATCGTCCTCGAGTTCGCTGAAGTCGATCGCCTCCATCGTGCACCCGGGCGTGTCGTCCTTGGGATAGAAGTAGAGAACGACGTTGCGGCGGTTGCGGAAGTCATCGAGGCTCACCGGGTTCAAGTCCGGGTCCGGCAGGCTGAACCGGGGCGCCGGCTGACCGGGTTGCAGCAGCACGCGAGCGCTCGCCGTGTCGGTGATCATCGTTACCCATTGTGTGAACATCGGTCTCCGGGGTCAAGCCGTCCGGCCGGAAACGCGCCGCGGCCCGGGTTAAGATGGTCCTGCATGACGATACTGCGTCTTGGCGGCCTCACGCGGTCCGGGTTCCTGCGCCGGCACTGGCAGAAGAAACCGCTCCTCGCTCGCGGAGCGCTGCCCGGAGTCGAGAACCTGCTGCGGCGCGAGACGCTTTTCGCCCTCGCGGCGCGCGAGGACCTCGAATCGCGACTCGTCCTGCGGCGCGGCGGCCGCTGGCGGGTGGAGCACGGTCCGTTCTCGCCGCGCAGGCTCGCGCCGCTGCGAGGCGGCGGCTGGTCACTGCTCGTACAGGGCGTCGACCACGTGCTGCCCGCCGCCGGACGCCTGCTGCGCGAATTCGCGTTCCTTCCTCACGCCAGGCTCGACGACGTCATGGTGAGCTTCGCGCCGCCCGGGGCCGGAGTCGGGCCGCACTTCGACAGCTACGACGTATTCCTCGTCCAGGGCGCCGGCCGGCGCCGCTGGCGGATCGGCCCCTGCCGGCCGGAGGATCTGCTTCCCGGCGCGCCGCTGCGCATACTGCGCGACTTCCGCGCAACGGCGGAATGGGTGCTCGATCCCGGCGACGTCCTGTACCTGCCGCCGGGCTGCGGGCACGACGGGGTCGCTCTCACCGACTGCATCACCATTTCGATCGGGTTTCGCGCGCCCACCGCGCGGGAACTCGGCGCGCGCTTTCTCGAGTACCTCGAGGAGCGGCTCGCGCTCGATGGCATGTACCGGGACCCCGATCTCGCGCCGCGGCGCCGCCCCGGTCTCATCGATGCACGGATGCTGCGCCGGATGGGCCGGATGCTGGATGGCATCCGTTGGCGGCACGCCGAGGTCGCCGATTTCCTCGGCCGCTACCTGACGGAGCCCAAGCCGGGCGTCGTTTACGCCCGCCCCCCGCGCCCGCTGCCGCCGCGCCGGTTTGCCGCCGCGGCGCGGCGCCGGGGACTGCGGCTCGCGGGCGCCACGCGGATGCTCTACCGGGGACGGAAGGTTTTCATGAACGGCGACGCCTGCGCGGGCGCGGGCGGCTCGAGCGCGCTGCTGCAACGCCTGGCCGATCACCGCGAACTGCCGCCGCGGGAGCGGCCCGATCCCGAGGCGCTCGCGCGCCTTTACGAATGGTACCGGGCGGGATACATTCACCTCGGCAATGCGTGACGGGCGAGCGGTAATGGCTCAGAGCATGTCGCCGGGAACGGCGAGCGGCAATCTGCCGAACGCCCTCTACCGGCGCTTCGAGGGCATGCGCGAGTACGAGGCGCTGATCGATCAGCTGATCCCGCAGACACAGCGTACGATACGCATCTTCGATCGCGCGCTCTCGCGCTCGTACAATTCGGCAACGCGGTTCGAGGCGCTGCGACAATTCCTGCTCGCGGGCCGCGCCAACCGCCTGATGATCGTGCTGCACCATACGGACTCGCTCGAGCGCGAGTGCCCGCGCATGATCGAGCTGCTGCGGCAGTTCAGCACCACGGTGAGAATCAACCGGACGCTCGAGCCCGCGCGGCACGTGTACGATCCGTTCGTGATCTTCGATGCCACGAACTACCTGCACCGGTTTCACCACGACCACCTGCGGGCAGCGCAAGGAGCGAACGACGTTCTCGGAGCGCAACTGCTTCTCGACCGCTATGCGGAAATCTGGGAAGTTTCCGCGCCCGCCGTAGCGGCCAATACGACGGGACTCTAGCCTGCATTATTCATGAAACTTGCCGGTAAACGCGTTTTTCGGACGATTGATGCGATTTTCGCAGCTGGTTTCGGTGGCGAAGACGTATTGCTGAACCTGAATGCGCGCTGAGACATGGTTTGG
>JADZGE010000127.1 GCA_020854035.1 Burkholderiales bacterium
AAATCCGCATAGACGCGCTGCGGAAAGCGCGCGACGAACAGCGTGTCGTCGCGGCAGTCGAGCAGCTCCAGTCCTGCCTGGCTCTTCTCGTGGTAGGTCGCGAACAGGCCGCGGTCGACGAGTTCGATCGCGCGCGGCGACATCCGCGCCTGGGCGGTGACCTCGAAGCCCTGCGCGGTGAGCCGCTCGATCGTCTGCGGCAGCTGGTGGTAGCCGAGCCGCTCGTCGTAGGGGCCATCGCCGGGGAAGCGGATCGAGCTGCTCGGCCCGGGCTCGACCTCGAAACCGGTCTGGCGCGCGATGTCGCCGATCAGCTCCGCCTGCAGCCGCGAGCTGCGGATTTCGCCGGCGAGCCACCAGGCCGCCGCGCCCAGCGCGGCGACCGGCAGTGCCAACAGCAGGAATCGTGTGAGCGTTCGCCAAGGGCGGCGCGGCGAAGCAGGCGTTGCAGACAAGGGCCGGGAGACCTCAGCGGTGCGACGCCTTCACGATATCACTGCTTCGACGACGACGCCTTGAGTTCGAGGCGACGCCAGTGCAACACCGGCTCGGTGTAGCCCGACGGCTGCCTCGTGCCCTCGAAGACCAGGTCGCAGGCCGCCCTGAACGCGACGCCGTCGCAGGCGGGCGCCATCGGACGATAGAACGGATCGCCGGCGTTCTGCCGGTCGACGACCGCGGCCATCCGCTTCATCACCTCCATCACCCGGTCTTTCGTGACCACGCCGTGGTGCAGCCAGTTGGCGATGTGCTGCGAGGAGATGCGGCAGGTCGCACGGTCTTCCATCAGCGCGACGTTGTTGATGTCGGGCACCTTCGAGCAGCCCACGCCCTGGTCGATCCAGCGCACCACGTAGCCGAGAATGCCCTGCGCGTTGTTCTCCAGCTCGGCGGTGAGCTCGGCGTCGGACCAGTTCGGCGACTTCGCCGTCGGGATCGTGAGGATGTCGGCGAGCTTCGCGCGCCGGCCGCCTTTCGCGATCCCGGCCTGGCGCGCCAGCACGTCGACCTTGTGGTAGTGCGTGGCGTGCAGCGTGGCGGCGGTGGGGCTCGGTACCCACGCGCAGTTGGCGCCGGCCTGCGGATGGCCGATCTTCTGCTCGAGCATCGCCGCCATCAGGTCGGGCATCGCCCACATGCCCTTGCCGATCTGCGCCCGGCCGGCCAGCCCGCAGGCCAGTCCGTTGTCGACGTTCCACAGCTCGTAGGCGGCGATCCACGGCTGCGACTTCATGTCGGCCTTGCGCACCATCGGCCCGGCTTCCATCGAGGTGTGGATCTCGTCGCCGGTGCGATCGAGAAAACCGGTATTGATGAAAGCGACGCGGCGCCTGGCCGCGCGGATGCATTCCTTCAGGTTGACGGTCGTGCGGCGCTCCTCGT
>JADZGE010000099.1 GCA_020854035.1 Burkholderiales bacterium
CAAACCATGTCTCAGCGCGCATTCAGGTTCAGCAATACGTCTTCGCCACCGAAACCAGCTGCGAAAATCGCATCAATCGTCCGAAAAACGCGTTTACCGGCAAGTTTCATGAATAATGCAGGTTAGTATCGGCAGCGCCGCCGACTCCATCACCTGCAGGTCGCCGAGCATTTCGGGCTGGTTCTTCACGCGGCGCATCCTGAAGAGCGCGAGCACGCCGGAATAGTCGAGCCCGAGCACCCCACCCATCGCCCCCATGCGCCACTGCGTGCGCAGGCAGAGGAAGAGATCGAGCGCGGGGGCATTCTCCGGCCACACGTCCACCGCGTCGCTCTCCTCGTCGTCGCCGAGGAACGCGGCAATCCGCGCCTCGTCCACTCCGAACGCCCGCATGTCCTCAGCCGCTTCATCTTCGCACTGTCCGCCGCGCCGGCTGATCTCCGCCCAGTGGCGCGCGGCGTCCGCTAGTTTTTTCGGCGTGCTCCGCCGCTCGCCGCCTCGAAGAATCCGGCGACGATCCCCGCCCGGGCGTAGGTGATCGCGAGCACCCGCGCCTTGTTCTCGGGGGTGAAGGGCAACGGGTTGCCCTCGGCGTCGGTCACGTCCGCGCCCCAGCCTCTTACCACCCGGTCGAGCAGGTCGCGATCGCCGCCGCCGCCCAGGATCTCGTCGATCTCCGTCTGCTCGATCAGCTCGAACTCGATCGTGCAACGCGCCTTCGTGCTACCGCCCCCGTCGCGCGGGATGTTGATCGTGCACGGCCAGTGGATGGCCGTTGGTTCGGCCTTGCCTACCTTGAACATGCCGCTAACTCCTCGAAAAAAAACGGGCGCGACGCTTGCCGTCCGCCCGTGAATTGCCCGCTTTATGGTCGGCCGCCCGATTACCGGCGCGGCCCTTGTCGGTGCGATGCCCCTTAGAGCGCCTGTACGGCCACTTCGTCGTTGCCCAGGCTCGCGGTGAAGCGCGTCGCCATCGTGAGCGCCACGACCGACTGCCGGTTCTCGTAGCCCGGCCCGGTCAGCTGCACCGCCGGCGCGTGCAGCGCGAGCTGGTTGCCCGCCGCCGTGCCGTGGAGGACATCGAGCGCGCCCAGGGTGACCGCGTCGATGGCGCTGAAGTAGTTCTTCTCCGCGAGCGTCGGGTCCTCGATGGCGAGCGAGCCCGCCGGCCGGCGGTCCGTGATCAACACGTCCTCCTGTCCGACGAGATTCCTGTACTCCACCTGGTTCGCCATCGCGACTTCGAGCCCGTAGAGCCGGCCCGCGAAGCCGTGCAGTCGGAACCCGCTCGTGTTGGCATTGTTCACCGCCAACGGCTTCTGCCAGGCGGTGAAGACGTCGGTGGGCAGCGCCGTGTCCGAGATCGTGCCCGCGAGCGCGGTAAAGTCGAACACGAACATCGGAATCGAGCGCGCATTGAGCCGCAGTCCCACGCTGCCGCGCGCCCCCAGCAGGATGTGGCGCTTGCCGTCCATGTTCATGTACATCGTCGCCGCCTCGATCCCGGTCGAGACCGGGAGGTAGGCGACCTGCGCGTCGATCGAGTAGGTGGTGGTGGCGTCTGGGGCCGTGCTCCACGCCTCCGATACGGTGGCCACCTTCGAGGTGCCGTTGTAGGTCGCGATCGTGCGCGCCTGCCCGGAGCCTGTGCCGCCGGTGGTGCGGATCCGCATGCCGCGGTAGGCGTCGTCGGTGGCGGAGGCGCCCGCGGCGAGCGTGATGGTGGAGGCCGCGCCGGCCTGCGCCGTGCCCGAGTGTGCGGCCACCAGCGCGAGCTGGCTGAACGCGCAGGCCCGCAGGAGCGGCCCCCAAGCGGGCGCGACGCCGGCGGTGCCGGAGCCGGCCGCCTCGGTCTCGAAGGCGATCCGCGCCCGCCCGGTCACCACGATCTGATCCTGGTGACCGAGGTAGGCGCGCACCACGTCGCGGTCCTCGTATTCGAGGTCCTTCGGCGTGAACTGGACGTTGCGTGCCTGGATCGCGTTCGCGGCGCCCGTGGGCGAGGCGTCCGAACCGTAGGTGGTCTCGATCTTCGCGAGGAGCGAGCGCTTGCGGAAATAGCGGGTGGCCATCGGTTACTCCTTCGGATCCGGCACCACGCGCGGGCGCGCGCGCAGGCGCCCGGGTGCGGGATCGGGATCGGGTTGGGCGGCGGGACCGGCGCCGGGCAGCCCGTCGATCGGCTTGCCCTGCGCGTCGCGCGGGCGGTTGCCCTCGGGGTGGTCCTGCGTGGCCGGGGTCACCTCCACGCGCCCGTCGCCGTCCACCTGGATCGCGCCGCCCGTGCCGGGCTGGATACTCTGTTGGCTCATCTCACCCTCACTCGAAATGCCGGGTCCGCAAGCGCCCGACGACCTGGTGCGCGAGCACCCCGGCGAACATGACGGGCCCGGAGTCGATCACCTGCAGGCCCGACTCCTCCTCCTCGTCGAAGGTGCACTCGGCAGTCTCCGAGCCCGAACCCGCGATCAC
The DNA here is from genome assembly GCA_020854035.1 of Burkholderiales bacterium. Lineage (GTDB taxonomy): Bacteria > Pseudomonadota > Gammaproteobacteria > Burkholderiales > SG8-41 > SG8-41. Next base: position 2,475 of record JADZGE010000099.1, read on the forward strand.
GGGGTTCGCCCGCAGCGCGTCACGAATTGCCTCGATCTCGTCGTCGAGCAGGGTCTCGCTCGCGTCCTCGTCGTCGATCGCCATGTAGCCGCGCACCCGCCACTCATGGACGATCCGCCAGCGATTCACGTCGACGTAGATCTCCTGCGTCGTCACGCGCCGCACGTGGTAGCCATGCAGTCGGGCGTTCGCACCGGTCCCGACGTAGAGCTGGCGCAGCTTCTCCTGCGTCTTGGCGTAGCGCTCGAACTCGTGCACCAGCCCGCTGTCGAGCCCCGTGGCCGCGACGATGCGCGCGGCGATCCCCGCGCGGATGGCGGCGAGCGTCGGGGTGCTCATCAGGCGGGCCCGCCCTGCTCGGCGAGACGGTCGCGGACGCGATCGCGAGCGGCCGCGAACATCGCTTCCACACGAGCGCGCTGCGCTGTGAACGCGCGGTGGAACATGCCGACAGCGGGCGTTCCGTGCGCGGCGATCTTGCGGGCGATGAGAAACGCGACCGAGCGCACCTCTTCGGGGGCGACGTTCAATCGTGCGCGCACCCAGTCCTCCAGCGCCTCCACCGGCGGGAAGTGCGGGCGCGTGCCGAGCTCGACCGGAATCGCGTAGGGGTTCGACGTGCCGACCACTCCGATCACCTGATCGGAGAGTGCGACCGTGTCCTGCGCGAGGATGGAACTGCGCAGGAGTCCTGTCGCACCGACCGGCGTCATGGCCTGCGTGGCGGCCTGCAGGAGCGCGGTGGCCTCGTCAGTGGCGGTGGTCAGTTCCTCGCGCACGATCTGCGGCGCGCGCTGCCAGGCTCGCGTGAGTTCCTCCCAGCCCTGCATGTCGATTCGAACCTGCATGGTCGTCAGCGATACGCGGCCGCGTGGGTGAGGCGATCCTGCCCCCGGCTGTCGGGCAGATCGAGGTTAACCACGACGCCGGCCGCGGCGTTCCTCTTCTCCTCCACGCCCAGCTCGTCGAGGTAGCGCTTGCGCAGCGCCCGCGCGCGCGCCGAGAACTCCGCCGACTTCGATTGATGATTCACGGTGTCGGCCTGCATGGTGGAGTCCGACTGGCCGGCGTAGAAGGTCGCGAGCTGGTCGCACAGGCTTGCCGCCGCCCAGCAGGCCACAGGTTCCCGGTGCTGCAGCGGAATCGTGTCGAGTGAGCTGGTCACGGCGTGCTTGATGGTGTAGCTCGCACGCACTGCCGCGGCGGCGACGCTGACCCCGTCTAACGTCTTGATGACCGTCGAGGCGGGCGACTGGTAGAGCGAGTAGCGCGCCGGGTCGATCATCGTGGGCGGAACGTTCCCGATGGGGTACTCGAGCGAGCGCAGCGCCGAGAAGCCCGTTTCCCACCCCGTGGGCAGTGGGAGCGTGTTCGCGTCGGTGGGGGTGAGGTCCTCCACCTTGATGCGCTCGCGGTCCTCCGAATAGCGCACCACCGCGAGATCGATCGCTCGATCGATATCCGTCGTCGCGATCTTCCCGGCGTCCTCCCGCGTGAACTGCTGCGCGAGCGCCTGGTAGTCGGAGAGCATCGCGGGGCCCGGTTACCGACGAGAAGGGCGGGCGGCCACGGCGCGCCCGCCCGGTCTCATGAGTCCGTGTTACTTGCGCACCACGGTGATCAACACCGTGATGTCGTTCCACGTGGGCGAGGTGCCGCCGATCGTCAGCGTCACGGTCATGGCCGCCTCATCCGCGATCGCCGTCGTCGTCACCGTGCCTTCCGCATAGGCGCCGGCTGTCACCGCGATCGGCGCCGAGAGAATCGTCGTGCCGCCCGCGAGCACGTCCACCGTAAGCGTGGGCGAGGTGCCGCCCGAGGCGCGCGCGGCGGCGCCCACGCCCAGCACATCGCAGGGGAAGGGCATCGCGAAGCGCACCACCGCGGCGGTGGTGGCGGTGTACTGCCCGGAGATGTGGAACGGGATCACCACCACTTGGCCGGCACCCGGGGTGACGTTGGGCGTGGCCGCGATCGCCGCCGGCGGCACCGGCAGGATCGCCGCGACGAGGAGCGCGGCCGCGAGAGCGGCGGCGGCTAAGAGCGTCTTCAAGGGGCTGTAAACGTGCTTCATCTGGGTCTCCTGGTAGGCCGTGGTGGGGATCTCGGTCAGCGCCCGTGCCTGCCGCCTACGCGACGACCGACTTGTCCCAGCCGCGGAAGTCCTTCACGTTCCCGCCGTAGATGTGGCGGATCTTGTAGGTGATCTTGTCGTTGCTGAACATCGAGCCCACGTCGGGCCGGTCCTGCACG
>JADZGE010000100.1 GCA_020854035.1 Burkholderiales bacterium
CGTGCAGGACCGGCCCGACGTGGGCTCGATGTTCAGCAACGACAAGATCACCTACAAGATCCGCCACATCTACGGCGGGAACGTGAAGGACTTCCGCGGCTGGGACAAGTCGGTCGTCGCGTAGGCGCTTCTTCCGCGATCTCTTCCAGTTCCTGCACTACGAGCGGCTACTCGTGAAGGTGGGCGTGCGGGTCGTCTCGATCACGCAGCAGACGGGCGACGACGCCGCGGGCGAGATGGCAAGCAAGCTCTTCAGCCTCTTCGACGAATACCAGAGCAAGGAGAACTCCAAGCACACGCAGCGCGCGATGCAGGAGAACGCCCGGCAGGGTTATTGGAACGGTTCCGTGCCGCCATTCGGCTATAGGGCGATTGCCACCGACACGGTCGGCAACCGGGGCAGGCGTAAACGTCGGCTGGAACTCGATCCGCTCGAAGCGGAAACGGTCCGCGAGATTTACCGGCTCTACCTCGCCGGCCACGACGGCCAAGTCATGGGCATGAAGGCGATTGCCACGCACCTCAACCGCCAGGGGCTCACCATGCGCGGGCGTCCGTGGCGCATCCAGAAGGTCAATCGCCTGCTCGCCGATCCCCTCTATGCCGGCTGCTTCTATTTCAACCGCCGCGACTCGCGCACGCGCAAGGAACGCCCACAACCGGAGTGGATCGCCGTCTCCGTGCCGGCCATCATCGACGCGCGCGTATTCGAGCGGGTGGCGAAGCGTCGTGCGAGCTGCGACCCGAAAGCGGTGCCCGCCCGCACGGTGTCCTCGCCTGCCCCGCTCGTGGGGCTGCTCAGGTGTGGGGATTGCGGGGCTGGCATGACGCAGGCGACGGGCAAGAGCGGACAGTATCGCTACTACAAATGCACCACGCGCCTTGCCAAGAACGTGGATGCGTGCACGGCGAAGAACCTGCCCCGTGAGCAGACCGACGCCCTGGTGCTCGGTGCGCTCTCGGAGCGCGTCTTCACGCCCAAGCGTGTCTCGCTGATGCTGAACGAACTGCTGCACCGCCAGCAGGAGGCGCAGACGGCGGAGGACGCCCGGCTCATCACCCTGAGAAAGGAACTCGACCGCGCCACGACCGGCCTGGACCGGCTGTATCAGGCCGTGGAGGACGGGGCATTGTCGATTGACGAAACGCTCCAAACACGCGCCCAGAAGCTCAAGGCACGCCGTAGCGAGGTTCTGACCGAGATGGCGAAGCTCAGGGACCGCCAGGCACTCGCCGTGCGCCGGGTAAACGCTGAGACGGTCAAGGCGTTCTGCGCGGCGCTGAAGGACCGCTTCAACGATCCCACGTCAGGGCTAGGCAAGGCCTACCTACGCTTGCTGGTGGACGAAATCAAACTCGACGGGAATGAGCTGGTCGTCCGCGGCAGCCACCGGCGGCTGGCGGACGCCATCGGATTCATGCAGAGAAAGAAGCTGGGTGAAGTGCCCAGCTTCGTTAATGACTGGCGCGCTCGGCGGGATTCGAACCCACGACCCTTGGCTTCGGAGGCCAATACTCTATCCTCTGAGCTACGAGCGCGATCGGCGCAGGATTCTATCACAGCGGACCCCAGGTAAGCTCCGAAATTCAACGCATTACGTTATAATGGCGGCCCGCAAGCGGAAGGCGCTCATGCCATGTCGAAAGAGATTCACGCCGAGGAACATTCCAGCCTCATCAAGACGCCGAAACAGTTGATCATCGTGGTGGTGCTCGCGTTCGTGGTGCCGGTCGGGCTCATCGCGACGATCGCGAGCCTGGTCGTGGGAAGCACCGCTCCCGGCAAGGGCGGTCCCGGCATGACCGAGGAAGCGATCGCGAAGCGGATACAGCCCGCCGGCGAAGTGGCGATCGATCCCAACCAGCCGACATCCGAACCCGCCGCCGCGCCCGCGCCGGCAGCCGTGGCTCCCGCGCCAACCGCCGTCGTGGCCGCCGCCCCCGCGAAGGGCGGCGACGGCGCGAAGGGTGGCGATGCCGCGAAGGGCAAGTCCGTATACGACTCGGCCTGCATGGCATGCCACGCGGCGGGCGTCGCGGGCGCCCCAAAGGCGGGCGACAAGACCGCGTGGGCGCCGCGGGTGCAAACCGGCATGGACACGCTCTATGCCGCGGCGCTCAAGGGCAAGAACGCAATGCCGCCGAGGGGCGGCAACGCCTCGCTCGCCGACGCCGACGTGAAGGCGGCGGTCGATTACATGGTCGGCCTCGTCAAGTGAGGTGCGACGGGTGACGGGTGACGGGGTGATCACGGATCACCCCAGGGCCATGGCCACCTACGCGATCGGCGACGTACAGGGTTGCTACGACCAACTCAGGCGCCTGCTCGACCGGGCGGGCTACGACGAGCGGCGCGATACGCTGTGGTTCGTCGGCGATCTGGTGAACCGCGGGCCACGCTCGCTCGCGACGCTGCGCTTCGTGAAGGCGCTTGGCTCGCGCCAGGTGACGGTGCTCGGCAACCATGACCTCGCGCTGCTCGTCGTCGCGGCCGGCGTGAAGAAGGCTCACCGCAGCGACACGTTCGCGGATGTGCTCGCGGCGAGCGACCGCGACGAACTGATCGACTGGCTGCGGCACCGCAAGCTCATGCACGCCGAGGGCGGCTGGGCGATGGTGCACGCGGGGCTGCTGCCGCAGTGGAGCATCCCGCAGGCGCGCGCCCGCGCCGCGGAAGTCGAGGCCGCCCTGCAGGGCCCGCAGTACGGCGAATTCCTGCGGCACATGTACGGCAACGAGCCCGTGCGCTGGAACGACGCGCTCGCCGGCTACGACCGGCTGCGTCTCATCGTCAACACCATGACGCGCATGCGTCTCGTCGCGCCGGACGGAACGCTCGAGTTCGGCCACAAGCTCGGCATCGCGGCGGCGCCGGCGGGATACGTGCCGTGGTACGACGCGCCGGGGCGCGCGAGCCGCGGCACGCGGATCGTGTTCGGCCACTGGGCCGCGCTCGGGCTCCTCCTGCGCGAGGATGTCGCCTGCCTCGACAGCGGCTGCGTGTGGGGCCGCAACCTCACCGCCTTCCGGCTCGAGGACAGCGCCGTCATCCAGTGCGGCTGCGCGGAGCTCGCCGGCACCGCCGGCGAAGATTGACCTGCTGCTCGCCGTTCAATCCTCGCTTGCATGGGAAAACCCCCAGGAATGGACAGGGACGACGCAATCCCGGGCCGGGGGTTGAAGTCGAGCGACGAATCCCGTTCTCGCCGGCGACATCGAACGTGAGGAATTTCGGCGCGTTCGCGCCGAAATTCCTCACCAGAGGGTCGTGCCGAAATTCTCCTTGAACCGCACGGCGAGCTCGTCGCGCGTGAAACCGTGGTTCTGCGCGCCGCGCCGCGCGATCTTGACCGCCCCGAGCAGCGAGGCGAGCCGGCCGGTCAGCGCCCAGTCAAGGCCGTTTGCGATGCCGTAGAGGAGCCCCGCGCGAAACGCGTCGCCGCACCCGGTCGGATCGACCACCGCCTCGGCCCGCGCGCTCGGGATCTCCAGCACCCGCCCGTCCACGTGAATGCGCGAGCCCTGCGCGCCGAGCGTGACGACGAGCGCTTTCACCTGCCGCGCGAGAACCTCGAGCGTCGCGCCCGTGCGCTCCTCGAGGAGCCTCCCCTCGTAGTCGTTGACGGCGACGTAGTCGGCCAGGCGGACGAACTCCGTCAGCTCCGGCCCGCCGAACATCGGCAGGCCCTGCCCCGGGTCGAACACGAAGGGCACGCCGGATTCGGCAAACTCGCGCGCGTGCTGGAGCATCCCCTCGCGCCCGTCGGGCGCGACGATGCCGAGCGCGAGCCTGCCCGCCTCGCGCACGTGATTTTCGTGCGAGTGGTTCATCGCGCCGGGATGGAAGGCGGTGATCTGGTTGTCGTCGAGGTCGGTGGTAATGAACGCTTGCGCGGTGAAGGTGCCGGGCACCCGGCGGATATGGTCCTGCGCGATGCCGAGGCGGTCGAAACGCTCCGCGTACGGCGGGTAGTCCGCGCCCACCGTCGCCATGATGACGGGCTCGCCGCCGAGCAGCTTCAGCGTGTAGCCGATGTTGCCGGCGCAGCCGCCGAATTCGCGGCGCAGCTCCGGCACGAGGAAGGCGACGTTGAGGATGTGGATCTGGTCGGGAAGAATGTGGTTCCTGAAGCGATCCCGGAACACCATGATGTTGTCGTAGGCGATCGAACCGCAGATGAGCGTGCGCATCGGGTGGTGGCTCGGGCGGAAGTGGCGTTGTCGGCGAATTATATCGGCAACGGAGCCGCGTCCATGGGATAGAATTCCTTCCCGGCCACGTGTCACCCCTTGCGCCGGAACCGGCACGCCAGAACGGAGGATCGCGCATGCTGAAGGAGTTCAGGGAGTTCGCGGTAAAGGGCAACGTCGTGGACATGGCCGTCGGCATCATCATCGGGGCCGCCTTCGGCAAGATCGTCGACTCGCTCGTGAAGGATCTCATCATGCCGCCGGTGGGGCTTGCCCTCGGCAAGGTCGATTTCTCGAACCTCTTCGTCGTGCTCAAGGAGGGCACCACCGCCGGGCCCTACCTCACCGTCGATGCGGCGCAGAAGGCGGGCGCCGTGACGTTCAACTACGGCCTGTTCGTGAACACCTGCATCGGTTTCGTGATCGTGGCGTTCGCGGTGTTCCTGCTGGTGCGGGCGATCAACCGCCTGCGCCGCGAACAGGAGGCCGAGGCTGCTCCGCCGCCCCCGCCCGTTCCCGAGGAAGTTCTCCTGCTGCGCGAGATCCGCGACGGCCTGAAGAGGCCGTGATCCGGACGGGCGTCAGCCGAAGAGCACGAGCAACCACGCCACGGGCACGTTCGCGAGCGCGAGCAGCACCGCCGCGCTGCCCATGTCCTTCGCCCGTTTCGCGAGCTCGTGGTGCTCGGGCGAGACACGGTCGACGACGGCCTCGATGGCGGAATTGACCAGCTCGACCACCAGCACCAGCAGCACCGCCGCGACCATCAGCGCCTTGCCCGTGCCGCTCGCCGGCGCGAGGAGCGCGAGGGGCACGAGTACGATCGCCAGCAGCACTTCCTGCCGGAACGCGTGCTCGTGCCGGAATGCGGCGGCGAGGCCGTCGAGCGAATAGAGAAGCGCGTTTCGCACGCGTGCAAGCCCGGTCTTCTTCTTGTGCGGACTTACCACCGCGCGGCGCCTCGTATCCGCCCCCCCGCCCTGCCGGCCCTCGCGCGAATGCCGGGCGGGGTAATCGCAGGCGGACCCTCCCCTCGCCCCTCTGAAACAGGGCGGGGAAGCGGAGCGCGGCACGCCGGTGGCGTTCGCGAGGCGCATCGGCCGGGCGCGGCGAGCGCGATCTCGTGGTCCGGTTCGGTCCGGTTCATGGCGAGAGGGCTATGTTAATCGCTTTGCCCCGTCAGGCGGTCGCGGGCCGCCGCATCGGGCAGCGCGTCGAACTCGCGGGGCGCGGCCGGGCGCTCGCCGCTCGCGGCTACTGGATCTCCGCCGCCAGCAGATCGAGGCGGAAGCCGGCCGGGTTGAGATCGGCCGTATCGAGCTGGAGGTTGATCGTCAGCTCCGCGTTGGCGGCAAGCCCGGCACGCACGTCCCGCGCCGGGTCGAGGTAGTCGCGCGGCTGGAAGATCCGGCGCGCGAGCGTGTGATCGCGCGTGTTGGTGAGGACCAGATCGAGCGCGGGGAAGCCCACGTCGTAGGCGGCGTGGTTGCGCACCGTGGCCGTCAACTGGATCAAGCCGGGCCGCGCCGGATCCGTCGCTTGCAGGTCCGAGGCCTCGATCGCAATCCTGCGCGGCTGCTGCGGCAGGTTGACCGCGCAGCCGAGCACGGCGCACGCACCCACGAGGCCCGGCCGCAGGCCCGGAACGTGCGCCGCGATCTCGCCGCGAAAGACGAAGACCGACTGCGCCGCGAGCACGATGAACATCAGCACCGCGCCGGCCGCCCACCAGCGCGCGGCGCGCGCGCGCGCCGCGCGCCGTTCCTCCAGAAACAGGTGATCTTCGAGCGTAAGCTGCTCGGGCGCGGGCCCGAAGTCGCGTGCGTCCTCCGGAAAGTCGCTGCGCCGGAGCGGCCCCGGAGACGCGGCGGCGGCGAGCTCGGTCGCCGAGACCGCTTCGAGCCGGAACGCGCCCTCGCCCGGGACGTCTGCCGCGCCGGCTGCGGGCGGGGTTGCCTCGCCGATACCGGTTACGCCGGTCGTCACGGGGAGCGCCGCGGGTGGGGCGGATGGCGCCGGCGGCGCGGGCGCACCCGCCACCGGCGCGGCCTCCCGGCCTGCCGCGCCGTCCACCGGAGGGGGCTCGGGCGCCATGGCGAGCGACTTGAAGCCGTCGAAGACCGTCATGCACCGCCCGCAGCGCACCGTCCCGCCGCGCGAGTGCAACTGCTCCGGCGCCACGCGGAATACCGTTGCGCAGGCCGGGCAACGCGTGACCATCGCCATCAGCGCGCCCTCACCTGCGCGCTCCCGCGAGGAGCACCCAGCCCTCGTCCACGCTCTCGACGGCGAGATCGAACCACCGCGCGTACGCGGCGCGGACTTCGCCCGCCTGCCCGGCGAGTATCCCGGAGAGCGCGAGGCGGCCGCCCCTCACCGCAAGCATGGCGAGTGCCGGTGCAAGCACGATCAGCGGATGGGCGAGGATGTTGGCCACCACGACGTCCGCCGCGGCGCCGGAGGAATCGGCGGCGGCGCGAAACTCGACTTCGACACGATTCTGGAGCGCATTCCCGCGCGCCGCAAGCAGCGCCTGCGGGTCGACGTCGATGCCGCTCGCGCGCGCGGCCCCCAGCCGCATCGCCGCGATCGCGAGGATGCCCGAGCCGCAGCCGTAATCGAGCACCGACTCCCCGCCCGCGATTTCGCGTGCGAGCCACGCGAGGCACAGGCGCGTGGTCGGGTGGCTGCCCGTGCCGAAGGCGATCCCGGGATCGAGAACGACATTGACGGCAGCGGGGTCGGGAGGGGTGCGCCAGCTCGGCACGATCCAGAGCCGCCGGGAGATCCGGATCGGCTCGAACTGGGACCGCGTCGCGCGCACCCAGTCCCGGTCGGGGACATCGGCGGTGACGTATTGCGGCATGCCGATGCCCGTCCTCGCGCACGCCTGCGCGAGGATCGACCCGGCGTCCGCGCCGGAATCGAGCAGCACCCGCACGAGATTGCGGCGCCACGCGGCCGGCGGCCCCGCGCCCTCGGCGAAGACGGGCCGCTCGTCCCGGGAGCCGGCCTGCGCGTCCCCGACCTCGACGGCAAGCGCACCGGCCTCGATGAGCGCGTCGGTCACCGCCTCCACTTCGGCGGCGCCGGTCTCGAAGGAGACGGAGAGCCAGCTCATGCGCTCCGGCGACGGGTGGGGGGCCGCGGCTCCTCGCGCGTCATCGCTCCCCCGTCTCCGCTCCGCTCACTCCGCCTTCGCGAGCTTGGCGAACTTCTGCTCGAGGTAGTGTATGCTCGCACCCCCGCGCAGGAACGCCGCGTCCTGCAGGAGCTCCTGGTGCAGCGGGATGTTGGTCCTGATGCCCTCCACCACCATCTCCGAGAGCGCGATGTTCATGCGCGCGATCGCCTGCTCGCGCGTATCGCCATAGGCGATCAGCTTGCCGATGAGCGAATCGTAGTGCGGCGGGACGAAGTAGCCGCTGTAGGCGTGGGAATCCACCCTGATGCCGGGTCCGCCGGGCGCGTGGAACGAGGTGATGCGACCGGGCGAGGGAATGCCGCGGAACGGGTCCTCCGCGTTGATGCGGCACTCGATGGCGTGCCCGCGGAACTGGACGTCGCGCTGCCGGATGCCGAGCTTCTCGCCCGCCGCCACGCGCACCTGCAACTGCACGATGTCCAGGCCCGTGACGAGCTCGGTCACGGGGTGCTCGACCTGAAGGCGGGTGTTGATCTCGATGAAGTGGAACTCGCCCTTGTCGTAGAGAAACTCGAAGGTGCCGGCGCCCGTGTAGCCGAGCTTGCGGCACGCTTCGGCGCAGCGCTCGGCGATGCGCAGGCGGCTGCGCTCGCTCACGTGCAGCGCGGGCGCCTCCTCGAGTACCTTCTGGTGACGTCGCTGGAGGGAACAGTCGCGCTCGCCCAGATGGATCGCGTTGCGAAACTTGTCCGCCAGGACCTGGAACTCGATGTGGCGCGGGTTCTCGAGGTACTTCTCGAGATAGAGCACCGGATTACCGAACGCCGCCATCGCTTCCGTGCGCGTCGTCTGCACGGCGGTGAGCAACGCCGCCTCCGTATGCACCACGCGCATGCCGCGCCCGCCCCCGCCGCCCGCCGCCTTCACGATCACCGGGTAGCCGATGGAGCGGGCGAGCCTCACGATCTCGTTGGGCTCCTCCGGCAGCGGGCCGTCGGTTCCCGGCACGACCGGAATTCCCGCCTTCTTCATCGCGGCCTTGGCGTTCACCTTGTCGCCGAGGAGCCGGATCGTTTCGGCGCGCGGACCGATGAACACGAATCCGCTTCTCTCCACGCGCTCCGCGAAATCGGCGCTCTCCGAGAGAAAGCCCCAGCCGGGATGGATCGCTTCGGCGTCGGTCACCTCCGCGGCGCTGATGATCGCGGGAATATTGAGGTAGCTGCCGGCGGAGGGGGCCGGGCCGATGCACACCGACTCGTCGGCGAGCTTGACGTACTTCGCCTCGCGGTCGGCCTCGGAATGCGCGACGACGGTCTTCACCCCCAGCGCGCGGCACGTGCGCTGGATGCGCAGCGCAACCTCGCCGCGGTTGGCGATGAGAATCTTCCGGAACATGGGCTAGCTTCTCACCGCGGCGGCGCGTAGGCGCGCAGTATCGATCATGGGAGCAGCGGTTGCCGCCGCGCACGGCGCCGTGTCACTGCCACCGGGCGGCGGGAGCTTCAGGCGAGCACGACGAGGGGCTCCCCGTATTCCACGGGCTGCCCGTTCTCGACCAGCACCGCCTTGACCGTGCCGTCGCGATCGGCCTCGATCTCGTTCAGGAGCTTCATCGCCTCGACGATGCACAACGTGTCACCGGCCTTCACCGTGTCGCCGACTTCGACGAAGGGCTTCGCCCCCGGCGCGGAGGCGCGGTAGAAGGTGCCGACCATGGGGGAGCGCACGAGGTGGCCTTCGGGGACGGCGGCTTCCTCGGCCGGGTGGGTGGCGCCCGCAGCCGCCGGCGCGCTTCCACCCGGCGCAGGCGGCGCGACGTGCACCGGTGGCGCCGCCGCCGGCGCCGCCGCACCGGCACGGCAGATGCGCACCTTCTCCTCGCCTTCGGTGATTTCGAGCTCGGCGATTCCCGACTGCTGCACGAGGTCGATCAGCGACTTCAGCTTGCGCAGATCCATGGTCACCGGCGCCCTCCCGCATACTGGAGCGCGAACTCCAGTGCCAGCTCGTAGCCCTTCGCGCCCAGGCCGCACACGATACCCACGGCGATATCGGTGAAGTAGGACCTGTGGCGGAAGGCTTCCCGCGCGAACACGTTCGACAGGTGGACTTCCACGAAGGCAATCCCGACGGCAGCAAGCGCATCGCGCATCGCCACGCTGGTATGCGTGTAGGCGGCAGGGTTGATGATGATGAAGGTCACTCCCTCGGCGCGCGCCTGCTGGATGCGGTCGACGAGCGCCGCCTCCGAGTTGCTCTGAAACGCGGCAAAACCCGCGCCGGCTTCACGAGCCCGGCGGCCGAGACGGGAAACAATCGAAGCCAGCGTATCCTTGCCGTAGTGACGGCGCTCCCGCGAACCAAGGAGGTTCAGGTTCGGGCCGTTGAGGACGAGGATGTTCTTCTTTCGGGCTGGCATTTCCGGTGTGACTTTCTGCTCACCCCGTGGTCCTGCTGGTTCTTAGCGTCTGTTGCATTTTAACCGAAATTACCGAATGTTGGCGATTCTTGCCAACATGTTCCTCACAGTAGCGGTTTGATAATGCGTTCCACCTGGGCCTCGTCGAGCGTCCCGGCGTGTCGCTTGGCTACATTACCACGCCGGTCGAGGACCATCGTGAAGGGCAGCACGCTCGCCCGGTTCCCGGCCTCCCGCATCAGCGCCATCGTATCGAGCCCGCCGATGAGGAGCGGGTAATTGATACCAAACTCGCTTGCAAATGCCCGGACGGCCTGCGGCTGGTCGATGGCGATCCCGACGAGCTGGAGCCCCCTGCCCCCGTGCCGGGCCTGGACCCGCACAAACTCCGGAATCTCCTTCCGGCAGGGCGCGCACCACGTGGCCCAGAAATTGACGACGAGTACCTGCCCGCGCCAATGCTCCAGCGCCCGGGTGCCGCCATCGAGGCTCGGCATCCGGGCCGCCAGCAGGGCCTGCAACGCCGCGGGGTTGCCCGCGCCGGCGTCGGGAGGTTCGCGCAGCCACCGGTTGACGCCGTAGCCGGCCAACGCGGCGACGGCACCGGCGCCGGCCATGACGACCCAGCGCCGCCGGGACCTGACTTGCGGCTCCGGCATGGTTAGCGAAGCCTCAGGACTTCATCGAGAACCGCGACGAACCGGTCCGCCTTCTGGAATCCGATCACACGCTGGTCCGGAATCTCCCGCCCGCTGGCGTCGAAGAACACGATGCCGGGCGGTCCAAACAACCGGAAGCGCTTGAGGAGCGCCGCATGTTCCGGGGTGTTGACGGTTACGTCGGCCTGCAGGAGCAGCATTTGGGCGAAACGCTGCCGCACCCGCTCGTCGCTGAAGGTGTAGCGCTCCATCTCCTTGCAGGTGACGCACCAGTCCGCATAGAAATCGAGGAGCGCGGGCTTGCCCGCCCCTGCCACGCGCGCTTCGAGTTCGGCAAGGCTGCCGACTCGCACGAAGGGAGTCGCCGCCCGCTCTCCCGCTCCGCCCGCCGCGCGCAGCCCCGCCAGCGGCTGCAGGAGATCGCGGCTGCCCGAGAGCGCGCCGACCGCGTAGGCGATGCCCGCGACGAGGGCGATGATCCCGACACCTTTCGAGAACCGGTCGAAACCGCGAGCGGCGGGCGGCAGGGGGTCGATGGCCTTCAGGAAAATCCCCGTCAGAACGAGGAGCGCCGCCCACCCGCCCATCTGTACCGCCACCGGCAACAGGGAGGACACCGTGTAGAGGGCGACCGCCAGGAGCAGCACGCCGAAAAAACGTTTCACCGTTTCCATCCACGGGCCGGCGCGCGGCAGCAGGGCGCCCGCGGAAGCGCCGACGAGAAGGAGCGGCGCGCCCATGCCGAGCGCCATCACGAAGAGGGCGGAACCGCCCAGCACCACGTCGCGGGACTGCCCGATATAGATGAGCGCCCCGGCGAGCGGGGCCGCGACGCACGGTCCCACGATGAGCGCGGAAAGGACCCCCATCGAAAACACCCCCGCCGCCTGGCCGCCATGCAGGCGGTTGCCCGCGGCGGCAAGCCGGCCCTGCAGGGCCACCGGAAGCTGCAGATCGTAGAGGCCGAACATGGCGAGTGCGAGCACGAGAAAGATCGCGGCGAACGCGGAGAGCACCCACGGATTCTGCAGTGTCGCCGCGAGCATCGCGCCGGACAGGCCGGCCGCAATACCCGCGGCGGCGTAGGTAAGCGCCATGCCGAGGACGAAGAATGCGGCCATGACGAACCCGCGCGTCCGGGTAACGCGCCCGCCGCCGACGATCATGCCCGAGAGGATCGGCAGCATCGGCAGCATGCATGGCGTGAACGAGAGCAGCAGCCCGAAGCCGAAAAAACTCGCCACCGTCAGCCAGAACCCGCCTCCGAACACGCTCGCGTAGCGCGCGTCGTCGGCCCCCGCGCCCGCCGCCTCGGGGATCGCCGCCCGGCCAGCGCTCGCCGCGGCGCCCGCCGCCGCGAGCTTCAGCTCCACGGTCTGCTCCTGCGGCACGTAGCAGACACCCGCGTCGGCGCATCCCTGCGAGACCGCGGTAAGAACGACGCTCCCCGGCGGCGCGCCGGCAAACTCGAGCGGCAGCACGATGTCGAGCGTGCCGCGGTAGGTCTCCACCTCCCCGAAAAACTCGTCGCGGTGCCGCTTGCCCTCGGGCATCCGCGGCGCGCCGAGCTTCGCCTGCGCCGGCGCCGCCGAAAAACCGAACTTGTCGCGGTAAAGATAGTAGCCCTGCGCGATCTCGTAGCGCACTTCGATCGCGCGCTCGCCCGTGAGCCGCGCCGAGAACCGGAACGCCTTGTCGGGCTCGAGCAGGTCGGGCTCCGCGGCGAGCGCGCCGGCAAGCGTGAGAAAGAGGGCGGCGAGGCATCCCAGCAGGAAGCGGGCCGCGAACGGGCGGCGGCCGGAACGATGGCGCCGAACCACGCGCCCCGCCGGAGTGGGTTTGCCGCCTGCTGAACGATTCCCGGCGGGCATCGCTCACCCGATGGAAATGGTGGTGCTCTCGCCCACCCACTGGAGATAACCGGGGAGCCCGCGCGTCACGGAAAGCGCGATGACCTCCGGAACCTCGTAGGGGTGCAGCTCGCCGATCGCGGCCTCGACCTCCCGGTAAAGAGCGGTGCGAGTCTTGATCAGCACCGGAATCTCCCGCGCCGTTTCCACCGCGCCCCGCCAGCGATAGACCGACGTGCACTCGCCCAGCACGTTCACGCACGCCGCGAGACGGCGCTCCACGAGCCCGTGCGCGAGCCTCAGCGCCGCGTCGCGATCCGGCAGGCTGGTCAGCACGAGAACCACCTCGTCCACGGGCAACACCGTCGTGCGTTGCATGGGGGGATTTTATCCCGAACCCGCGCGGCGGACCCCGCGCGCCGCGCCGCGGGGCATAATCGACCCACCTATGTCCCGGCAGGTCACGACAAAGGCGAGCGGGCGGACGTTCACCGTCAGGGACGGGGAGAGCGTGCTCGACGGGGCGCTGCGCGAAGGCGTCATCATCGCCTACGGTTGCCGCAGCGGGGCGTGCGGCAGTTGCAAGGGACGCGTGCTCGAGGGCGCTGTCGACCCTGGCAGCTACGAGGAGCACGCGCTGCCCGCGGGGGAGCGCGCGGCGGGAATGGCGCTCTTCTGCCAGGCGCGGCCGCTTACCGACCTCGTCGTGGACTGCCGCGAGATCGCCGGGGCGGACGACGTGCAGATCCGCCGGTTGCCGTGCCGGGTACAGCGGCTCGAGCGCATCGCTCCCGAGGTGATGCTGATCCGCCTCAAGCTCCCGTCGAACGAGCGCCTCCAGTTCCTCGCCGGCCAGTACATCGACATCCTGCCGAAGGAAGGCGGGCGGCGCAGCCTCTCGATGGCGAATCCGCCCCACGACGACGAGCTGCTGGAGCTGCACCTGCGCAACTACGGCGGACCGTTCAGCCGGCACGTGTTCGGGCGGATGAAGGAGAAGGACATCCTGCGCTTCGAGGGCCCGCTCGGCACCTTTTTCCTGCGCGAGGGCGGTATGAAGCCGATCCTCTTCGTCGCGGGCGGAACCGGCTTCGCTCCCATCAAGGCGATGATCGAGCATGCGATCCAGGGGCGCGTCGAGCGGCCGATGACGCTCTACCGCGGCTGCCGCGCGCGCGCCGACTGCTACATGAACGATCTCGCGGAGCGCTGGAACGCCGACCACGGCGTGCGCTACGTGCCGGTCCTCTCGGAACCGCTGCCCGGCGACGAGTGGACCGGTCGCACGGGCCTCGTGCACCACGCGGTAATCGAGGATCTCCCCGATCTCGGCGAGTACCAGGCGTACGTGTGCGGCTCGCCCGCGATGGTGGAGGCCGCGCGCCGGGATTTCACCACGCGGTGCGGGCTGCCCGTGGAGGAGTTCTATTCGGATTCCTTCACGCCCGCGGGCGGGTTTCCGCGCGCTAGCCAGTAGCGACCGGGCAGTAGTAAGGTTGGGGTGAATACCGGCGAACGCCTTGTCTCCCACCCGCCGCTTCGCACTGCTCTCCATCGCCGCCGCGCTTCTCACGATCGCGTTGAAAGCGGCCGCGTGGTGGATCACCGGCTCGGTGGGCCTGCTCTCGGACGCCCTGGAGGGAACGATCAACCTCGCCGGCGCGCTCGTCATGCTCGCGGCCCTCGGCATCGCCGCGCTGCCGCCCGACGAGCAGCACGCGTACGGCTACTCCAAGGTCGAGTATTTCTCGAGCGGCATCGAGGGCGGCCTCATCGTGATCGCGGCGCTCGCGATCGCCTGGACCGCGATCGAGCGTCTCCTCGCGCCGCGGCCGCTGGAGCACGTCGGCGCCGGGCTCGCCGTTTCCGTCGCCGCTTCGCTCGTCAACCTCGCCGTGGCGCGGCGGCTGGCGGGCGCCGCGCGCCGCTATCGCTCGATCGCGCTGGAAGCCGACGCCCGCCACCTGGCGACGGACGTGTGGACTTCGGCGGGGGTCGTCGCCGGCGTCGCGGCGGCGTGGGCGACGGGCTGGCAGCGGCTCGATCCCCTGATCGCGCTCGCGGTGGCGGCGCACATCGTGTGCGCGGGCTACCACCTCGTCAGGCGATCGTTCCAGGGCCTGCTCGATCGCGCGTTGCCGGAGGCGGATCTTGCGCGGCTGAACGAAGTCCTCGAACGCCACCGCGCGCTCGGGATCGACTTCCACGCGGTGCGCACGCGCCAGGCGGGCGCGCGCTCGTTCGTGTCGCTGCACGTGCTGGTGCCCGGCGAGTGGACCGTCGCGCAGGGACACGACGAAGCACATCGCGTCGAGGAGGAGATCCGCGGCGTGCTCCCCGGCGCCACCGTCATGACGCACGTCGAGCCGATCGGCTACCCGGAGTCATACCGGGACATCGAGCTCGATAACCGGGCGCCGGCGCGCTACCGAGCGCAGGGAAGCGGCTGACGTTCGCGGTCGCGAACGGGCGTATCCGGCCCGGCGCGCGGCGTCCGCGGTCAGACGATGTTCAGGTGCTCGATCCCCGTCATCACGTCCTTCTCTTTCGCCTCCTTGCCCTGCAGCTTGATCATGAGGCGCAGTTCGTTGACCGAATCGGCGTTGCGCAGCGCGTCCTCGTAGCTGATCAGGCCCTGCTCGTAGAGGTCGAACAGATGCTGGTCGAAGGTCTGCATGCCGAGTTCCCGCGACTTCGCCATGATCTGCTTGATCTCGTGAACCTCGCCCTTGAAGATGAGATCGGCGATGAGCGGCGAGTTCAGCATGATCTCGACCGCCGCGACGCGCCCCTTGCTGTCCTTCTTCGGAATCAGGCGCTGGGAGACGAGCGCGCGGATGTTGAGCGAGAGGTCCATGAGGAGCTGGTGGCGCCGCTCCTCGGGGAAGAAGTTGATGATCCGGTCGAGCGCCTGGTTGGCGCTGTTCGCGTGCAGCGTCGCCATGCACAGGTGCCCGGTTTCCGCGAACGCGATGGCGTAATCCATCGTGTCACGGTCGCGGATCTCCCCGATCAGGATCACGTCGGGCGCCTGGCGCAGCGTGTTCTTGAGCGCGGCGTGCCACGATTCGGTGTCCACGCCCACTTCGCGCTGGGTTATCACGCAGTTCTTGTGATCGTGCGTGTACTCGACCGGGTCCTCGATCGTGATGATGTGGCCGTAGCTGTTCTCGTTGCGGTAACCGATCATCGCGGCGAGCGAGGTGGACTTGCCCGAGCCGGTGCCGCCGACCATGATCACCAGGCCGCGCTTGGTCATCACCACGTCCTTCAGCACGGGCGGCAGGTTGAGGTCCTCGAACTTGGGGATCGTCGTGGTGATCGTGCGCATCACCATGCCGATCCGGCCCTGCTGCAGGAACGCGTTCACGCGGAAGCGCCCGATCCCGGCCGGCGCGATCGCGAAGTTGCACTCCTTGGTCGCCTCGAATTCCCCGGCCTGCCTGTCGTTCATCATCGCGCGCGTGAGCTCCGCGGTGTGCTGAGGCGTCAGCGGCTGGTTCGCCACCGGCGTCATCCTGCCGTCGAGCTTGATCGCCGGCGGGAAGCCGGAGGTGATGAAGAGGTCGGACGCCTTCTTCGCGACCATCGCGCGCAGCAGGTCGTGCATGAACTTGACTGCCTGGTCTCGCTCCATAACGGTTTTCCCCCGAAGTCCACCAGAGGAAAATCCCCCTCGGGCGGGGGATTCTCCTACTTGAAGTTGTCCTTGTTCGCCGCCTTGGCGCGGGCCTCGTCCACCGACACGACGTTGCGCTTCACCAGGTCCTGCAGGTTCTGGTCGAGCGTCTGCATCCCGTACTGCTGTCCGGTCTGGATGGCGGAATACATCTGCGCCACCTTGTTCTCGCGAATGAGGTTCCGTATCGCCGGCGTGCCGACCATGATCTCGTGCGCCGCGACCCGGCTCGAGCCGTCCTTGGTCTTCAAGAGCGTCTGCGAGATCACCGCCCGCAGCGACTCGGAGAGCATCGCCCGCATCATCTCCTTCTCCTCCGCCGGGAAGACGTCGATGATCCGGTCGATCGTCTTCGCCGCCGAGCTCGTGTGGAGCGTTCCGAAAACGAGGTGCCCGGTTTCGGCGGCGGTCATCGCCAGCCGTATCGTCTCGAGGTCCCGCATCTCGCCGACGAGGATGATGTCGGGGTCCTCCCGCAGGGCGCTGCGCAGCGCGTTGGCGAAGGACAGCGTGTGCGGGCCGACCTCGCGCTGGTTGATCAGGCACTTCTTCGATTCGTGCACGAACTCGATCGGATCCTCGACCGTGAGAATATGGCCGTACTCCTCGTCGTTGATGTAGTTGATCATCGCCGCGAGCGTGGTCGACTTGCCCGAGCCCGTGGGGCCCGTGACCAGCACCACCCCGCGCGGCTGGTCGGCGATCTCCGTGAACACCTTGGGCGCCTTGAGATCCTCGAGCGAGAGCACCTTCGAGGGTATGGTCCGGAACACCGCGCCCGCGCCCCGGTGCTGCACGAAGGCGTTCACCCGGAAGCGCGCGAGGTTGGGAATGGCGAACGAGAAGTCGCACTCGAGGTTTTCCTCGTAGAACTTGCGCTGGCCGTCGTTCATGATGTCGTAGACCATCGCGTGCACGTCCTTGTGCTCGAGCGCCGGGAGGTTGATGCGGCGCACGTCGCCATGCACGCGTATCATCGGCGGCAATCCCGCCGAAAGGTGCAGGTCGGAGGCCTTGTTCTTCACCACGAAGGCTAGCAGCTCGGATATGTCCATGTTAGTTTTCCGGGAACGGTGGAAACCACGGGAAGCGACGGGAGCGCGATCACGGCAATCTCGCGCGGGGCGTTGATCTTGCGCTGACTGGCGAGCCGCTCCGGCCCGCGGAAATTATGGGCACAATCGCCGAGAACTTGCAAGCCGTTCACGAGCGCATCGCGCGCGCCGCCGCCGCCGCCGGCCGCTCGGCGAATGACATCGAGCTCGTCGCCGTGAGCAAGACGCTCCCCGCGGCGAGCGTCGAGGCGGCGTACCGCTGCGGCCAGCGCCATTTCGGCGAGAACCAGGCGCAGGAGGGTGTGGAAAAAGTCACCGCGCTCGCGGCGTTGCCGGGGCTGACCTGGCACTTCATCGGGCCGATTCAGGGCAACAAGACACGCGCCGTCGCGGAGCATTTTCACTGGGTCCACGGACTCGACCGCGAGCGAATCGCGACGCGCCTCGCCGCGGCGCGCCCCGCCGCGCTGGCGCCGCTCCAGGTATGCATACAGGTGAACGTGAGCGGGGAGGCGAGCAAGAGCGGAGTCGCGCCGGGCGGCGAGCTCGCCCTGGCGGAGACGATCGCGCGGCTGCCGCGGCTCGCGCTGCGCGGGCTGATGGCGATCCCCGCGCCGCACGCCGGCGAGGCCGCTCAGCGCCGCCAGTTCGCGCTGCTGCGCCGGCTGAAGGAGGCGTTGAACGTCCGCGGTCATGCCCTCGACACGCTTTCCATGGGCATGTCCGCCGACCTGGAGGCCGCGGTCGCGGAGGGCGCGACCATGGTGCGCGTGGGCACCGCGATCTTCGGCGCGAGAAGGCGGTGACCGCAGACCCGGGACCGGGAGCCGGGGACGGCGCGGAGAAGCTTCCCGAGCCCCTCACCGGGTGCTGTTACCATAGCTCGCCGCATCCGCTCCGGTCCCCGGTGCGTGGCCCCTCATCTGCACGAGGTCTCCGGTCCCCAGTCCCCGGTCTCCAGTCCCAGTGATGCACATCACCTTCATCGGCGGCGGCAACATGGCGAGCGCCATGATCGGCGGGCTCCTCGCGCAGGGCTGGGGTGCCGCGGATCTGTGCGTCGTCGAGATCGCCGCGCCGGCACGCGAGCGGCTCGGGCGGGAGTTCGGCGTGCGCGCGCTGCCGGCCCTGGATACCGCCGCCGCCGCGGCCGATTGCATCGTCCTCGCGGTCAAGCCCCAGCAGTTGCGCGAGGCGGCGCGCGCGCTCGCGCCGGGCCTCGTCGCGCAGCTCGTCGTCAGCATCGCCGCCGGAATCCGCTCGACGGACCTCTCGCGCTGGCTCGGCGGTTACCGGCGCGTCGTGCGCGTGATGCCCAATACGCCGGCGCTGGTGCGCGCCGGCATATCGGGTCTTTATGCGCCGCCGGAAGTCGGCGCCGGGGACCGCGCGCGCGCCGAGGGCGTGCTTGCCGCGGTGGGCGCCACGGTCTGGGTCGAGCGCGAGCGCGACCTCGATGCGGTCACCGCCGTCTCCGGCAGCGGCCCCGCCTACGTGTTCTACTTCATCGAGGCACTCGAGCAGGCGGCGCGCGAGCTCGGCCTGCCGGCCGACACCGCGCGCAGGCTCGCCCTCGAGACGTTCCGCGGCGCGGCGCGGCTGGCGCTCGCCAGTCCCGACCCCGTCGCCACCCTGCGCGAGCGGGTTACATCGAAGGGCGGCACGACCGAACGGGCGCTGAAAACCATGGACTCCGACGGCGTCGGGGCCGCCATCGCACGGGCGGTGCGGGCCGCGGCCGAGCGCTCCCGGGAGCTGGGCGATGAACTGGGCGGGACGAGTGATTGAGTGATCCGGCAGGGGTCCGCGCGAGATGCTTTCACTCGATCGCCGAATCACCGGATCACCGGATCACTGAATCCCCGCGATGCTCTCCGGCGCGCTCGTCTTCCTGATCGACACGCTGTCCGACCTCTTCACGGCGGCGCTGCTGCTGCGCTTCTACATGCAGTGGGCGCGCGCGCCCTGGCGCAATCCGCTCTCCGAGTTCCTGATCGCGCTGACCGACTTCGTCGTGCGTCCGGCGCGCCGGGTCGTGCCCGGGCTCTTCGGCCTCGATCTCGCCACGGTGGCGGCCGCCTGGAGCGTGCAGTTCGTCGCCCTCGCCCTGCTGGTGGCGTTGACGGCGCGGCCGTTCGCGTCGCCCACCGGGTCGACGTTCGCCGCGCTCGCGCTGCTCGCGTTCGTCGCGCTGGCGAAGATCCTCGTCTACATCGTCATGGTCGCCGTGGTGGTGCAGGCCGTGCTGACCTGGGTCAATCCCTACAGCCCGGTGATGCCGACTCTCAATTCGCTCTCGCGGCCTCTGCTGCGCGTATTCCAGCGCGTGATTCCGCCCATCGGCAACGTGGATCTTTCACCCCTCTTCGTGGTGCTCGTCTGCCAGTTGCTACTCATGGTCCCGGTAGCGATGGCGGAGGGCGCGCTCCGGCGGCTTCTCTGAGCCTTGCGATCCGTGAGCCGTGAGCCGGGGTGGTGGCGCTACGACGCCGCGGCGCGGCGGCTGACGCTCACGTTGCACGTGCAGCCGGGAGCAAGGCGCAGCGGGTTCGCGGGAATGCACGGCGATGCGCTCAAGGTGAGAATCGCCGCGCCCGCGTCGGGAAATCGGGCGAACGCGCAGTTGATCGGATTCCTGAGCGCCGCCCTCGACGTTCCGGGATCCGCCGTCGCCATCCGGCGGGGAGCGACCGGGCGGCGCAAGGTGGTGGAGATCTCCGGCGGCCCCGGGCTTGCCGCGCGCATCGCCGGGCTCGTCTGACACACCGTTACCCTCTGTGCCGGAGGGAAGCTCGCGTGCCCGGGTTCCGCGCAGTCCGGTCCTGCGCGTTGTCGCGGCGTCATGCGCGGCCTCGCCCGGGCCGCGCGCCACCCGCCGCTCGGGGAGCTCGCGCGCGAATCCGGGCTCGTCGCATGCTTCCGGGAGCCGCGGGACCTCCGGTTGAACCACGCGCGCGATTTGAAGCGTGCGCTCCGTGAAAAGGCCGATCGTTGATACCGGAGCGCCTGTCGCGCCCGGCAATTCCGGTGAGCGGCGTCACCAGGCGGCGGTCGAGTTCTTCGCCGGAGTGTCCGGCGCCGCACCTGCTCGTTGCCGTCGCCGTCAGCGTTCCCGGATCCCCGCAAGCATCTCGCAGAAGGCGTCGGCGGGCTCGATCACCACCTCGAGTTGCAGCTTCTCGTCGAAGAACCGGAACGCCGGAAAGTACCGGGCCTCCTCCCGCGCGAGTTCCTGCAGGTCCTTGTCGTCGCGGCGCTGGAGGTACGCCCGCGCCGCGGGATCGTCCGCGAACCTCGCCTCGACGGCGCGCCGGATGAGGTCGCGATGCTCGCAGGAACCGTACGGTATCTCCCGGTTGCGCCAGAACACCTGCCGGGGAGTGAAACCCCGGGTGAGGGTGGTCACGTCGACCGGCGCGGCCACCTTGAACGCCTCCTCCTTGAACCTGTCGCCCGGCCGATACTTGATGCCCAGCAGGAAGCCGAAGACCGAGTAGAACACCTGGCCGTCGAGGGAGCAGACGTGCTTGCGGAATATGCTCAACGGATTCGCTGCCGGGCCGCCTGCCGATGCCATGACTGCCTCCCGCGTCTTCACATCAGGACGATGTCGAACTGCTCCTGGTTGTAGGCGGTCTCGACCTGCAGCGAGACGGGCTTGCCGATGAAATCCGAGAGCATCGCGAGCGACTGCGATTCCTCGTCGAGGAAGAGATCGATCACGGACCGGGAGGCGAGGATGCGGTACTCGCGGGCCGGGAACTGCCGCGCCTCGCGCAGCAGCTCGCGCAGGATCTGGAAGCACACCGTCTGCGCGGTCTTCAGTTCCCCGCGCCCCGCGCACGTCGGGCAGGGCTCGCACAGGACGTGGGCGAGGGATTCGCGCGTTCTCTTGCGCGTCATCTCCACGAGCCCCAACTGGGTGAAGCCGTTCACCGTCATGCGGGTGCGGTCGCGCGCGAGGGCCTTGCGGAACTCGTTCAGCACCGCGTTGCGGTGCTCCTCGGTCTGCATGTCGATGAAATCGACGATGATGATCCCGCCGAGGTTGCGCAATCGCAGCTGCCGGGCGATGACCTGCGCCGCCTCGAGATTGGTCTTGAATATGGTCTCGTCGAAACTCCGACCGCCCACGAAGCCGCCGGTATTGACGTCGACGGTGGTCAGCGCCTCGGTCTGGTCGATGACGAGGTAGCCCCCCGACTTCAGATCGACGCGCCCGCGCAGCGCCTTCTCGATCTCGTCCTCGACTCCGTAGAGATCAAAGAGCGGGCGCTCCCCCTGGTAGGGCTGGATGCGCCCGGCGACGTTCGGGGTGAACTCGCCCGCGAACTCGAGGATGCGCTGGCAGGTCTCGCGCGAATCGACCAGTATCCGCGCGGTTTCGTCGTGGACGAAATCGCGCAGCACGCGCTGCGCGAGGTCGAGGTCGCGGTGGATGAGATCCGGCGCCGCGCAGCCCGCCGCCTTTTCCCGCATGCCCCGCCACAGCTTGTGCAGGTACTCGATGTCGGTGGCGAGTTCGCGCTCGGGAGCCATCTCCGCCACGGTGCGGATGATGTAGCCGCCCCGCTCCTCGGGCGGCACGAGGCGCTGCAACTTCTCGCGCAGGTGCGCGCGCTCCTCCTCGTCCTCGATCCGCTGCGAGATGCCGATGTGGGAATCCTGCGGCAGGTACACGAGCAGGCGCCCCGCGACGCTGATCTGGGTGGTGAGCCGCGCCCCCTTGGTCCCGATCGGGTCCTTCACGACCTGCACCACGAGATTCTGGCCCTCGGCGAGCAGCCGCTCGATCGGACGCGCGGCGTCGGCGCCGTTGCGGTTCGCCCAGATGTCGTGCACGTGCAGGAAGGCGGCGCGCGCTTCGCCGATGTCGATGAAGGCGGACTGCATGCCGGGCAGCACCCGCGCGACGCGGCCCATGTAGACGTTGCCGACCATGCCGCGCGCGGAGGCGCGCTCGACGTGCACCTCCTGCGTGACACCCTGCTCGATCACCGCGACGCGCGTCTCCTGCGGCGTCACGTTGATCAGGATTTCCTCGGTAACCGCCATGTCGGTTCGATGAAGCCGCCGGTCGGCAGCGCCCGGACTACAGAACCGGGATACCGAAGCGCTGCAGCAGCTCCGCCGTCTCGGCGAGCGGCAGCCCCATGATACCGGAGTAGCTCCCCTCGACCCGGGTGACGAACGCCGCGGCCCGTCCCTGGATGGCGTAGGCGCCGGCCTTGTCGAGGGGCTCCCCGCCCGCGACGTAGCGCCGGATCTCGGCCTCGCCGAGCTCTCGAAACCACACGCGCGATACCGAGATCTGCGTCTCCAGCTGCTCGCGCAGCGCGATCGCCACCGCCGTGAGCACCTGGTGCTCGCGCCCCGAGAGCGCGCGCAGCATCCGCGCCGCGTCACCGGGCTCGCGCGGCTTGCCGATGATGGCATGGTCGAAGACCACGGCCGTATCCGCGGCGAGCACCGGGCGCTGCGGCAGCGCGCGCTGGCCGATCTGCGCGAGCGCGACGGCCGCCTTCGCGCGCGCGATGCGCAGCACGTAGACGCCGGCCGACTCTCCCGGGAGCGGCGTCTCGTCCACGTCCACTCCCCGCCGCAGGTCCTCGCGCAGCAGCATCAGCTCGAAGTTCACGCCGATCTGCTTCAGGAGCTCGCGCCGGCGCGGGCTGCGTGAGGCGAGGTAGATGCGCTGATCCATGTGAGGAATCCGGAGACCGGGGCTGGGGGCCGTGGATGGGGAACGGGGCACCGGCGAGGCGGGAGCTGTCTCCCGTCTCCGATCTCCAGTCTCCAGTTCCGGGTCTGCCGTAGCTAGTCCCTGTGGTAAGGATGATTCTGCAGTATCGACGCCGCGCGATAAAGCTGCTCGGCAACGAGCACGCGCGCGAGCCCGTGCGGCAGCGTGAGCGGGGTGAGCGACCACGTGAAGTCCGCGCCGCGCTTCACCGCCTCCGCGAGCCCGTCCGCGCCGCCGATGACGAACGCGAGATCACGCCCCGACTGCCGCCAGCGCGCGAGCTCGCGCGCGAGCTCGCGCGTGGAGAGGAGCCGGCCGCGCTCGTCGAGCACGATGCGGGCGGCTCCCCGGGGAACCGCCGCGAGGAGCCGCCGTCCCTCCTCGTCGAGCACCCGGGCGGGCGGAGCGTCGTGCGTCCGTGCCCGCGGCTTGAGCGCCGCCAGTTCCAGCGGAGACTCGCGCGGCATGCGGCGCGCGTAGTCGGCGAACGCCGCATCGACCCATGCGGGCATGCGGCTGCCGATCGCGACGACGCGCAGCTTCATCGCGTCCGCGCCGCGCGGCTCGCCCTCAGCGCTCCATCGCCCGCGCTCTCGCGCGCCGCCGTGCGCGCGGCGGCGTCCACAGCTCTTCGAGGTTGTAGTGCCTGCGTATCGCGGGCTGCATGATGTGCACCACGGCGTCGCCCAGGTCCACGAGGATCCATTCGCCCGCCCGTTCGCCTTCGATACCGTGGATGCGCGCGCCGATCGCCTTCAGCTTCTCCTGGAGGTTCAGCGAAAGGGCGCGGCCCTGGCGCGCCGAGTCCGCCGTGGCAATGACGATGGTATCGAACATCGCGGTCATCCTGCGCACGTCCAGCACCTCGATGTCGCGACCCTTGATGTCCTCCAGCGCCGCGACCACCGCCTTCACCAGCTTGCTCGCTCTCATCGACCCCCGGAATACAGGCTTGCCTCGCGAATATAATCGAGAACCGGATCGGGCAGCAAATAGCGCGGGCTCGCGCCGGCGCGCACCAGCTCCCGGATCGCGGTCGCGGAAATGCCGAGGGCGGTGAACGGGATCACCACGATTCCGCCGGCCGGCGCGAGGTGCACCGCCAGCGGCTGGTGCATGAGGCGCGCGCCGTACTCGCGCGCGAGCGGCTGCGGCATCGATTCGCCCCAGCGCTCGACGGGGAAGCCGGGACGGTGGGCCACCGCGATGTGCGCGAGCCCGAAGATCTCGCGCCAGCGATGCCACGCCGCGAAATCAAGGAAGGCATCCGCCCCGAGCATCAGCACCAGCGGCGCCGCGGGTCCCGCCTCGGCCCGGACCTCGGTCAGCGTGTCGAAGGTATACGCCGGGCCGCCGCGCGCGAGTTCGCGCTCGTCCACGGTGAAGAGGGAATTGCCCGCGACCGCGAGGCGCGCCATCGCCGCGCGGTGCGCCGCGCAGGCATGCGGGGTGGCGCGGTGCGGCGGCGTGCCGCTCGGCACGAAGCGCACGGCGGCGAGCCTGAGCGTCTGCGCGAGCTCCTGCGCGAGCCGCAGGTGCCCGAAGTGGATCGGGTCGAAGGTCCCGCCCAGGATCCCGACAGGCGCCGCCGCCATTTGCGCCCGGGACCGGCTAGAGGACCAGCCGGCGTATGTCGGAGAGCACGCTCGAAAGGAACGTGATGAAGCGCGCGCCCTGCGCGCCGTCGATGACGCGGTGGTCGTACGAGAGCGAGATGGGCAGCATGAGGCGCGGCTGGAACTCCCTGCCACTCCACGCCGGGCGCATCACCGCGCGGCCGACCCCGAGTATCGCCACTTCCGGCGCGTTGATGATCGGCGTGAAATGCGTGCCGCCGATGCCGCCCAGGCTCGAGATCGAAAAGCACCCGCCCTGCAGGTCGGCGGGCGCGACCTTGCCGCCGCGCATGCGTTCGGAGAGCTCGCCCAGCTCCCTCGCGAGGTCGAGGAGGCCCTTCTTGTCCACGTCGCGCACGACGGGCACCACGAGCCCGTTCGGCGTGTCGACCGCGACGCCGATGTGGTAGTAGCGCTTGACGACGAGACTCTCGCCGTCGGGCGCGAGCGAGGCGTTGAATTCCGGGAACTGCCTCAGGGCGACGACGGCGGCCTTCATGAGAAAGCCGAGCATCGTGAACTTGATGCCGCTTTTCTTCGCCTCCTCCGCCTGCGCCTTGCGGAAGGCCTCGAGCTCGGTCACGTCCGCCTCGTCGTTCTGCGTGACGTGCGGTATCGAGAGCCAGTTGCGGTGGAGGAACGCGCCCGAGAGCTTGCGCACGCGCGCGAGGGGTTGCGTTTGCACCGCGCCGAACTTCGAGAAATCCACAGGCGCGAGCGGCGGCAGGTTGAAACCCGCGCCGGGAGCCGCGCCACCGGCACCGCGCGGGCGCGAGAGTTCCGCCTTGACGAAATTCTGCACGTCCTCCCGCACGACGCGCTCCCCGGGACCGGTTCCCTTCACCCGCGCGAGATCGACACCCAGTTCGCGCGCGAAACGTCGCACCGAGGGACTCGCGTGGGCGCGAGCGAAACCCGCCTCGTCCGCAGTGGGCGCGGCGCCGGCGGGCGTGCCCGGGGCGCTCGCGGGAGCGCCGCCCCGGGCGCCGGCCGGCGTGGTTGCCGGCCTCTCGCCCGCCCGCGCGCCGGCGCCAGCCTCGCCCGCGGCGGGCGCGAGCTCCGCCGCTGGTCGCGAAGGGGGGCTCGCGGGGGCCTGCACCGGAGCCTTCCCGGGCGTGGGGCCGGGGGGGGTCGCTGCCCCCGCCCCGCCGGCGGTCTCCAGCAGCAGGATAGCCGCGCCTTCCGACACCTTGTCGCCGACCTTGACCCGCAGCTCCTTCACCACGCCGGCGGCCGGCGAAGGGACTTCCATCGTCGCCTTGTCGGATTCGAGGGAGACGAGAGGGTCTTCCTTGCCGACCGTGTCCCCCGGCTTCACCAGGACCTCGATGACCGGGATCTCCTTGAAGTCCCCGATGTCGGGAATCCTGACTTCTATTACTTCGCTCATGTTCCTTCGGATCTCGCTCGTGAAAAGCCTCGATTCACACGGGAACGACCGCGCGCTTCGGCCCGCGTGAATCCGGCATCCGGAATCCCCCGTTCAGACCGTGGCCGGATCGGGCTTGTCGGGATCGATGCCGTACCTGACGATCGCTTCGGAGACCTTTTTCTGCGGCAGCGCCTCCTGATCGGCCAGTGCCTTCAGCGCCGCCACCGCGACGTGATGCCGGTCCACCTCGAAGAAGCGCCGCAGCGCGCGCCGCGTGTCCGAGCGGCCGAAGCCGTCGGTACCGAGCACGCTGTAGCTGCCCGGCTGCGGCAGGAAGGCGCGGATCTGCTCGGCGTAGGCGCGCTTGTAGTCGGTTGCGGCCACCACCGGCCCGGGGTGCTCCCGCAGGCACTGCGCGACGTACGGCAGGCGCGATTCGGCCTCGGGGTGCAGCCTGTTCCAGCGCTCGGTCGCGATGCCTTCGCGCCGCAGCTCGTTGAAGCTCGTGACGCTCCAGATGTCGGCGGCGACGCCGAAGTCCTTCTCTAGCAACTCCGCCCCCGCGATCACCTCGCGCAGTATCGTGCCGCTGCCCATGAGCTGCACCTGCAGCCGGTTCCTGCCCGGGCTGCCCTTCGAGCAGAGATACATGCCGCGCAGGATGCCGGCCCGCGCGCCTTCCGGCATCGCCGGGTGCGCGTAGTTCTCGTTCATCACCGTGATGTAGTAGTAGATGTCCTCCTGCTCCCGGTACATCCGGCGCAGCCCGTCCTGAATGATCACCGCGAGCTCGTAGGCGAAGGTCGGGTCGTAGGACACGCAGTTGGGGATGGTGGAGGCGAGGATGTGGCTGTGGCCGTCCGCGTGCTGCAATCCTTCGCCGTTCAGCGTCGTGCGCCCCGCGGTGCCGCCCATGAGGAAGCCGCGCGCCCGCATGTCGCCGGCGGCCCACGCGAGGTCGCCCACGCGCTGGAAACCGAACATCGAGTAGTAGATGTAGAACGGGATCATCGGCTGGCCGTGCGTCGCGTACGAGGTCGCGGCGGCGATCCAGGAGCACATGCCGCCCGCCTCGCAGATGCCCTCCTGGAGGATCTGGCCGTTGCGGTCCTCCTTGTAGTACATGAGCTGGTTGGCGTCCTGCGGCGTGTAGAGCTGGCCCACGTGCGAGTAGATGCCGAGTTGCCGGAACATGCCCTCCATGCCGAAGGTGCGTGATTCATCGGGCACGATCGGCACGACGAGCTTGCCGATCTTCTTGTCGCGGATGATCGTGTTGAGAATCCGCACGAACGCCATGGTCGTGGAGATCTCGCGTCCCTCGGTGCCCTTAAGCTGCGGCTCGAAGGCCGCGAGCTCCGGCACTTCGAGCGGGTCCGCGCGGCGCCGCCGCGCCGGGAGGCTGCCGCCCATCGCCTTCATGCGCTCCTTGAGGTACTGCATCTCGGGGCTGCCATCGGGCGGCCGGTAGAACGGCACTTCCTCCAGCCGCTCGTCGGGGATCGGCACGCTGAAGCGGTCCCGGAAGGACCGGATGCTCGAAGTCCCCATCTTCTTCTGCTGGTGGGTGATGTTCTGGCCCTCGCCCGCCTCGCCCATGCCGTAGCCCTTGATGGTCTTGGCGAGGATGACCGTGGGCTCCCCGACGTGCTTCATCGCCGTCGCGTAGGCGGCATAGATCTTGTGCGGGTCGTGCCCGCCGCGGTTCAGCCGCCAGATGTCGTCGTCCGACATGTGCGCGACCATTTCCGCGAGCTCGGGGTACTTGCCGAAGAAGTGCTGGCGCACGAAGGCGCCGTCGTGGGACTTGAACGCCTGGTACTCGCCGTCCACGGCCTCTTCCATGCGCTTCATGAGGATGCCCTTGGTGTCGCGCATGATGAGCGGATCCCAGTACGAGCCCCAGATCACCTTGATCACGTTCCAGCCGGCGCCACGGAAAGCCCGCTCCAGTTCCTGGATGATCTTGCCGTTGCCGCGCACGGGCCCGTCGAGTCGTTGCAGGTTGCAGTTCACCACGAAGATGAGGTTGTCGAGCTGCTCGCGCCCCGCGAGCGAGATCGCGCCCAGCGACTCCGGCTCGTCCATCTCGCCGTCGCCCATGAACGCCCACACCTTGCGCCCCTGCGGCGCGATGATCCCGCGGTCTCTCAGATAGCGCATGAATCGCGCCTGGTAGATCGCCATGATCGGCCCCAGCCCCATCGACACCGTCGGGAACTGCCAGAACTCCGGCATGAGCCACGGGTGCGGATAGGAGGAGAGCCCGCCGCCCGCCACCTCCTGGCGGAAGTTCTTCATCTGCTCCTCGCTCAAGCGGCCCTCGAGGAAGGCGCGCGCGTAGATGCCCGGCGAGGTATGCCCCTGGAAGAACACGAGGTCGCCCTTGAAGGACTCGTTCGCAGCCCGGAAGAAGTGATTGAAGCCCACGTCGTAGAGGGTCGCCGCCGAGGCGAAGCTCGCGATGTGCCCGCCGAGCTCGGAGGACTCCTTGTTCGCGCGCACCACCATCGCCATCGCGTTCCAGCGCACCAGCGAGCGGATCCTGTGCTCGAGCTGGGCATCGCCGGGGGAGCGCTCCTCCTGCGCGAGCGGGATCGTGTTCACGTACGCGGTGTTCGCGTTGTACGGAATGTAGGCGCCGGCGAGGCGCGCCTTCTCGACCAGACGCTCGAGGAGGAAGTTCGCGCGCGCGTGCCCCTCGCGCTCGAGCACCGAGTCGAGCGCGTCCAGCCACTCGCGCGTCTCCTGCGGATCGACATCGGGTTGCATATCTCGCATGTCCATGGCACACCACTTTCGGGAATTTGCGGGGGCGAGCCGCCCGCAATTCCTTGATTGGACCAAAAGGCCGGGCCGGCCGTTCTAAAGTGCGATCGGCGGCGCCGAACGCCGCCCGTGAAAATTATAGTCCGCCTGGCTCGGGCGCAGCCATGCTGCGCCGCGGCAAAAGCGATTCGAGCCGGCGGCCGAAACCGATGTTCCCGCATGGCGCCCGCGCACACCGGCATGTGCACATCGCCTCCTGGTCGGAGCGGTCCCGCCGAGTCGCTGAATGGAGCGTCGCGCTGCGGCGCCGCCGGGCAGTTCCTGTCACCTGCCGGTGAACCGCAGCGGACGCTTCTCGAGGAAAGCGCGCATGCCATACCACGCCTTCCCGCGGCGCGCTGCCCGTCAGCCGGCGCCGCGAGCGGCGACCTTGTCCCCGCCGCGCCTTTTTGGCCGTTCGGGCTTCGGGTCCGCGCGCGCGCGGACGTAGGAGCCGGGCGCGTCCTCGATTGCCTTCAACCCGCCCCTGCCGGGCACGCGCGCGGGGACAGTGCCGCCGGCGTGCTGCCCGATCCAGCCCGCCCAGTCGGTCCACCACGACCCGGGGTGCTGGGTCGCCGCCGAGAACCAGTCATCCGGGCGCGCCGGCAGCGCCTTGCCGGTCCAGTACTGGTACTTGTTCGCGGCCGGCGGATTCACGATGCCCGCGATGTGACCCGAGCCCCCGAGCACGAAATGCACCGGGCCGGAGAAGATGCGCGCGCCCGCGTAGGTCGCCCGCCAAGGCGCGATGTGGTCCTCTACGGTGGAGACGAAGTAGAGCGGGGCCCGCACCCGGGCGAGATCGATGGGCACACCCGCCAGCGTGATGCCGCCCGGCTTGCGCAGCAGGTTGCCGAGGTACATGTTGCGCAGGTAGAAGCTGTGCATCGCCGCGGGCATGCGTGTCGAATCGGAGTTCCAGTAGAGCAGGTCGAACGGGAACGGATCGCGCCCCATGAGGTAGTTGTTCACGACGAAGGACCAGATGAGGTCGTTTGCCCGCAGCATGTTGAAGGTGGCCGCCATTTCGGAACCTTCGAGATAGCCGCGCTCGTTCATGCGCTTCTCCAGCGCGGCGACCTGCTGCTCGTCGATGAACACCTCGAGCTCCCCGGCTTCCTCGAAGTCGATCATGGCGGCGAAGAACGTGGCGCTCGCGATGCGATCGTCGCCCTTCGTCGCGAGGTATCCCAGCGTGGCCGCGAGCAGCGTGCCGCCGAGGCAATAGCCGATGGCGTTCACCTCGCGCTCGCCGGTTGCGCGCTCGACGGCGTGCATGGCCGCGAGCGTGCCTTCGGTGAGGTAGTCGTCGAAGCGCTTGCCGGCGAGCCGCGCGTCCGGGTTCACCCACGACACCACGAACACCGTGAGCCCCTGCTCGACCGCCCAGCGGATGAAGGAGTTGTTCTCGCGCAGATCCAGGATGTAGTACTTGTTGATCCACGGCGGCACGATGAGCAGCGGCCGGCGCGCCACTTCGCGCGTGGCGGGGGCGTACTGGATCAGCTGGATGAGTTCGTTCTGGAAGACGACCTTGCCGGGCGTGATGGCGATGTTCTCGCCCAGCTTGAACGCCTTCTCGTCGGTCATGCGCACGCGCAGCTCCCCGCCACCGCCGCGCTCGAGGTCGTCGAGCAGGTTGTTGAAGCCCCTCAGCAGGTTCTGCCCGCCGCTTGCCATCGTCTCGCGCAGGACCTCGGGGTTGGTCAGCGCGAAATTGGTGGGCGCGAGCGCGTCGATGTACTGGCGGGTGTAGAACTCGACCTTCTTCGCGGTCCGCTCATCGAGGCCCTCCACGTGGCCGAGAATGCCGTGGAGATGGCGCGCGGCGATGAGGT
Source organism: Burkholderiales bacterium (assembly GCA_020854035.1). Lineage (GTDB taxonomy): Bacteria > Pseudomonadota > Gammaproteobacteria > Burkholderiales > SG8-41 > SG8-41. The sequence goes on from JADZGE010000100.1 coordinate 30,382, forward strand.
AGGACTGCTTGATGTAATCGAAGGGGAAAAGCTCCCGCCAGTCGTCGTGCCGGAAACGCCGGTCGCCGCTCGCGGGCTCGATCACGGGCGGGACCGGTTGCCCCATCAGCCGCAACATCGAGCTTTGCCACAGGCTCATCGTGTCCTGCCAGAACTTCACCTGCGCTTCCGCGAGCCGGACGGGGTCGGCGAGGAGTTTCGCCCATGCCTCGTAGAACGCCTGCCCCACCCCCAGCTCGTCACCCGCCACGGCGGCGGCGCCGTTGCCGCGGCGCTCGATGAACGCGGCGGCAAGCTCCGCGCTCTTGCGGGCGATGCCCGCGTACAGACGCGCGAGCTCGGCCGGGTCCGGCGCGCTCCCGGGAGCCTGCTTTTCGTTCGTCGCCAAGTGGCTATCCTTGATCGTGACGTTGCCGCGGGAGCGAAGAAGGCAGCAATTCTGCCGCAGTCCGGTCGCGGTCACAAACCGCGGCGAGTGCGCTAACGTGAATCGAGCCGGAACTGCCCCGCACGTCCGCGGGAGGCCATGACAACCTGGCTGAGGAGATTGCCCGAGCAAAGCCCAACAAAGTCCTGGACAACCTGGTCGCGACGGTCGCCATTGCCGCTAACGTAAACGTAAGATAGACTGCAAGCTCCGAATGCTACACAGTTTTGGTGCATCGCACAATGCACGCTACTTTCAGCATATCCGATCTCGCGAAGGAATTCGGCGTCACCACGAGGACGATCCGCTACTACGAGGATCAGGGGCTGCTCAATCCTGCCCGCGAGGGCAGCAGCCGCATCTTCACGAACCGGGATCGCGTGCGGCTCAAGCTCGTGTTGCGGGGCAAGCGGCTCGGTTTCAGCATCTCGGAGATCCGGGAGTTGTTCGAGCTTTACGACGTGTCCCGGGACGAGCGCCGCCAGCTCGAGGCCTTCCTTGCGCGCCTGGAACGGAGACGCGTGTTGCTGCTACAGCAACGGGAAGACATCGAGGTCATGTTGAACGAGATCGACTTCTTTGCGAACCAGTGTCGCAAGGCGCTGGAGAAGAATCCTGCGAACTCTGACGTAAAGGTAGCGGTTTAACTGCTCTTGATCTTACGTTGACGTTAACGTGATGTTGAATACCCTCCGTTTTGAGCTTGGGGAATCCATCGACATCCTCCGCCAGTCCGTGGCGGACTTCGCGGCCGGTGTGATCGCACCCCGCGCCGCGGCGATTGATCGCGACAACGTCTTTCCGCGTGAGCTCTGGCCGGAACTGGGGAAGCTGGGGCTCCTCGGCATCACCGCCGAAGAGGAGTACGGCGGCGCGGACATGGGCTATCTCGCGCACGTCGTCGCGATGGAAGAGGTGAGCCGCGCGAGCGCCGCGGTCGGCCTTTCCTACGGCGCGCACTCCAATCTGTGCGTGAACCAGTTGCGCCGCAACGGATCGCCTGCACAGAAGGCGCGCTATCTTCCCCGACTCGTCTCCGGCGCGCACGTGGGCGCGCTCGCGATGAGCGAGCACGCCGCCGGGTCCGACATCGTCGCGATGAAGCTCCGCGCCGAGAAGCGCGGCGACGGCTACCTTCTCAACGGCACGAAGATGTGGATCACCAATGGGCCGGACGCGGATGTGATCGTCGTCTACGCGAAGACGGATCCCGCGGCGGGTCCACGGGGCATCACGGCGTTCATCGTCGAGCGCGGCTTCAAGGGCTACGGGACCGGCCCCGGGCTCGACAAGCTCGGCATGCGCGGATCGAGTACGTGCGAACTCCGGTTCGAGAACTGCGAAGTCCCCGCAGAAAACGTGCTGGGGGCGCCCGGCAAGGGTGTGGAAGTACTCATGAGCGGGCTCGACTACGAGCGCGTGGTACTCGCGGGCGGCCCCCTCGGCCTCATGCAGGCCTGTCTCGATCTCGTGCTGCCCCATGTGCGGGCGCGCCGGCAGTTCGACCGGCCGGTCGGCGAGTTCCAGTTGATGCAGGGCAAGCTCGCCGACATGTACGTCGCTTTGAACGCCTGCCGCGCCTACGTCTATGCCGTCGCCCGCGCGTGCGACCGGGGCGAGGTCGCCCGCAAGGATGCCGCCGGCGCGATACTGTACGCGGCGGAACACGCGACCGGGATGGCGCTGGAAGCGATCCAGTGTCTCGGTGGCACGGGATACATGAACGACGCGCCGGCGGGGCGCCTGCTGCGCGACGCGAAGCTCTACGAGATCGGCGCCGGCACCTCGGAGATCCGGCGCTGGCTGATCGGTCGCGAGCTCTTCGGGGAGACCGGCCGATGAACGCGCCGAAGCTTTTCATCGTCGAACCACCGGTTGCAGTGGCTCGCGTGAAACGGGATCGACCGGATGAACCGGATCGTTCGCGGGTCGCCTCGCTCGGATCATCCCGGCGGCCCGGACGCCCGGTGCGCGGGAACCCCGCGGGGAGCGTCCATGCATGAAGACCCGGTGGTGATCGTCGGCGCCGCCCGCACGCCCATGGGCGCGTTTCAGGGCGCGCTGAAATCCCGCGCCGCGCCGGAACTCGGCGCGGCGGCGATCCGCGGCGCGATCGAGCACGCCGGGATCGAACCCGGCGACGTCGACGAAGTCATCATGGGCAACGTGCTGCCGGCCGGGCTCGGCCAGGCGCCCGCGCGCCAGGCCGCGCTCGGCGCCGGGCTCCCACCCGCGACAGGCTGCACGGCGATCAACAAGGTGTGCGGCTCCGGTATGAAGGCGGCGATGCTCGCCCACGATCTCATCGCCGTGGGGACGACCCCCGTGATGGTCGCGGGAGGCATGGAAAGCATGAGCAACGCGCCCTACCTCCTGCCGAGGGCGCGCGCGGGGCTGCGTCTCGGGCACGGCGAGCTGAAGGACCACATGTTTCTCGACGGGCTGGAGGACGCCTACGACCGCGGGCGCCTGATGGGCACCTACGCCGAGGATTGCGCCGGGCACTACCACTTCACGCGCGAAGCGCAGGACCGCTACGCGATCACCTCCCTCGAACGCGCCCGTGCCGCGATCGGGAACGGCTGGTTCGAGCGCGAGATCGTCCCGCTCGCCGCCGCCGCGGCGGAACCGGAGAACGTGGTCCGGCACGACGAGCAGCCGCTCAGGGCCGACGCCGCTCGAATACCGCACCTGCGGCCCGCTTTCCGGCCGGACGGCACGGTTACCGCCGCGAATTCGAGTTCGATCTCGGATGGCGCCGCCGCCCTGGTTCTCATGAAACTCTCCGAGGCGCGCCGGCGCGGTGTCACCCCGCTCGCGCGGATCCGTGGCCATGCGACGCACTCGCGGGAGCCGCGCTGGTTCACGACCGCCCCGGTCGGCGCGATCCGCAAGCTCTTCGCGACGACCGGCTGGGAGCCGGCCACGACCGATCTTTTCGAGATCAACGAAGCCTTCGCGGTGGTGGCGATGGCCGCGATGCACGATCTCCACCTGCCGCACGAGAAGGTGAACGTGCACGGCGGGGCCTGCGCGCTGGGACATCCGCTCGGTGCCTCGGGCGCGCGTATCATGGTGACGCTCCTTGCGGCGCTCGAGCGCCGCGGGGCAAGACGCGGGATCGCGGCGCTCTGCATCGGCGGCGGCGAGGCGACCGCGATCGCGCTGGAGCGGCTCGACTGAGACTGCGGGACCGGTGATCCGCGAGCGATGATCGCGGCCGGACGCCGGCCGGGATTCACGGCACGAGACCGAGGCGTTCGTCATGGCGAATCCGATCGACTTCTATTTCGACTTTTCATCCCCCTACGGCTATTTCGCGGGCTCGAAGATCGACGCAATCGCCGCGCGGCACGGCCGTGGCGTCACCTGGCGGCCGATCCTGCTGGGGGCGGTGTTCAAGATCACGGGCGGCCAGCCGCTGCCCACGATCCCGCTGAAGGGGAGCTACGCGGCGCACGACCTTGCGCGCACGGCGCGCCTTATCGGGGTGCCGTTCCGCATGCCCTCGAAGTTCCCGGTGTCCGGCGCCGCGCCTTCGCGCGCGTATTACTGGGTCGCGGGCCGGGATCCCGTCCTCGCGAAGCAACTCGCGCTCGCGCTGCATCGCGCCTACTTCGTCGAGGACCGCGACATATCCAACCCCGAGGTGACGGGTAACGTCGCGGCGAAGCTCGGCATCGAGAAAGCCGCGCTGCTGCAGGCACTGGGTGAGCCCGCGGTGAAGGAGCGGTTGAAGACGGAAGTGGATGCCGCGATCGAACGCGGGGTTTTCGGCTCGCCCTACGTCGTGGTCGATGGCGAGCCCTTCTGGGGTTCGGACCGGCTCGACCAGGTCGAGCGCTGGCTCGCGACCGGCGGGTGGTGATCCCGATCCGCGCGGCGTGAAACGGGTTGCGCGGGAGAGGCGGCGGATCGCGACATGAACGCCCGGCTCGAGGCAAGAGAAGTCAACATCGTCACGCTGGCGGTGGACGCCATCGTCAACGCCGCGAACCGCACGCTGCTCGGCGGCGGCGGCGTGGACGGCGCCATCCACCGCGCGGCCGGCGCGGCGCTGCTGGCCGAGTGCCGCGCCCTGGGCGGCTGCGAGACCGGACGGGCGAAGATCACGAAGGGCTACCGCCTGCCGGCGCGGCACGTCATCCACACCGTCGGGCCGGTGTGGCAGGGCGGCGCGCACCGCGAAGCCGAGTTGCTCGCCTCCTGCTACCGGGAAAGCCTCGGGCTCGCGGCGGAGCATGGATTGCAGTCGATCGCCTTCCCCGCCATCAGTTGCGGCGCCTATGGCTACCCTCTCGAGCAGGCGATCGCCGTCGCCGTGCGCCAATGCTCGGACTTTCTCGCCGCGCACGAGCTGCCCGGGAGAGTCGTCTTCGCGTGCTTCGACGGCGTGACGCTGCGGGCGTACGAGGCGGAGTTGACGCGCCGGGCGGGCGCCGCGCCATGAGCGCCATCCGGTCGAAGCTCAGGACCTCCAGCGCCGAGTTCAAGAGCGCCGCCCGGGCGATGGGCGAGCGCGTCGCGGAGCTGGAGGCGCGGCTCGCACGGGCGCGCGAGGGCGGCGGCGAGGGCGCGCGCCGCAGGCACCGCGAGCGCGGCAAGATGAGCGCGCGCGAGCGGATCGCCGCGCTGGCGGACCCCGGCACCGCCTTCCTGGAGCTCTCGCCGCTCGCGGCATGGGAGGTTTACGCCGAGCCGGTGCCGGCAGCGGGCATCGTGACCGGGGTCGCGCGCGTCAGCGAGCAGGACTGCGTCATCGTCGCGAACGACGCGACGGTGAAGGGCGGCACCTACTGGCCGCTCACCGTGAAGAAGCACCTGCGCGCCCAGGAGATCGCGCTGGAGAATCGCCTGCCCTGCCTCTACCTCGTCGATTCGGGCGGCGCCCACCTGCCGAGCCAGGACGAGGTCTTTCCCGACCGCGAACATTTCGGCCGCATCTTCTACAACCAGTCGAACCTTTCCGCCGCCGGCATCGCGCAGATCGCCTGCGTCATGGGCTCGTGCACGGCGGGCGGCGCCTACGTGCCGGCGATGGCCGACGAGGCGATCATCGTGAAGGGGCAGGGCACGATCTTTCTCGCGGGACCGCCGCTCGTGCAGGCCGCGACCGGCGAGAACGTGACCGCGGAGGCGCTCGGCGGCGCCGACGTGCATACGCGGATCTCGGGCGTCGCCGACCACTTCGCGCAAGACGAGCGCCACGCACTCGAACTCATCCGGCGGGCGGTAGCCCGCCTGAACCGCGCCGGCCCGGCGCCCGCCGCGCCGCGCGAATCCCGCCCGCCGCTTTACCCAGGCGAGGAACTGCACGGCGTCGTTCCCGTGAGCCCGCGCACGCCCTTCGACGCGCGCGAAGTGCTCGCGCGCATCGTGGATGGCAGCGAGTTCGACGAGTTCAAGGCGCGCTACGGCTCGACGCTCGTCTGCGGCTTCGCGCACGTGGAGGGCTTCCCGGTCGGCATTCTCGCCGGCAACGGCGTGCTCTTTTCGGAGTCGGCCCTGAAGGGCGCGCACTTCGTGCAACTCGCCTGCCAGCGCGGCATTCCGCTCGTGTTCCTGCAGAACGTCACCGGTTTCATGGTAGGGACGAAGGCCGAGCACGGCGGGATCGCGAAGGACGGCGCCAAGCTCGTCGCCGCCGTCGCGTGCGCGGCGGTGCCGAAGCTCACCGTCGTCATCGGCGCGAGCTACGGCGCCGGCAACTACGGGATGTGCGGGCGCGCCTACTCGCCGCGCTTCCTGTGGAGCTGGCCCAACGCGCGCGTCGCGGTGATGGGCGGCGAGCAGGCGGCCGGCGTGCTGGCGCAGGTGAAGCGCGAGTCGGGCGCGAAGAACGGAGCGCCGTTGCCGGCGGAGGAGGAGGCCGCGTTCAGAGCCGCGATCGTGGAACAGTACGCCCACCAGTCGAGCGCGTACTACGCCACGGCCCGCCTGTGGGACGACGGCATCATCGACCCGTCGCACACGCGCGCGACGCTCGCGCGCGGGCTTGCCATCTGTCGCAACGCCCCCGTCGCCGCGACGCGGTTCGGCGTGTTCCGCATGTAGCGTCGAGACGATCGGACCGTCCGCGGGATCGCGGGCGGCGGCTATAATCGCCTGCCCCTTCGAGCGTGCGAGGCATCGATGAGCAGCAGGGTACTCTCCCGGATCGGGCTGGTGCACGAAATCTGCGACGAGGCCGGGCTCGCCGGCGCCGCGGAGCGTATGCTCGCGAACCGGCACCCCGGCGGCCCGAGCGCGATCACGGCGATCGGGCCGCTCGCCACCGGAGTCCCCCCCACTCCGGAACCCGTCGGAATTACCTCGCGGCGCAGCGCCGAGCTCCGCGCGAGCCCCGAGGCGAGGGAAGGTCTCGCCGCATTCCCGGCGAAGCGCAGGGCACGCCGCGTTGCCGCGCGGGCGCCGCTCGGCAAACTCGCGGGGAAACGTCGGGCGGGACGATAACGCGGGTGCGGCGCCCCGCCCGCCAGCGGCACGCGCCGCGGTGACGACGATCGCCCAGGCCGCCCCGCCCGGAGTGCGGGGCGCGGTGCTCCTGCCGTGGCTCTACGGCGCGGCGCTGTTCGCCGCCGCGCTTCTTCTCTTCTGGATCCAGCCCTTATACGTGCGCATGGTGCTGCCGCGCTTCGGCGGGGCGCCCGCGGTGTGGACGACCGCCGCGATGTTCTTCCAGGCGGCGCTCCTCGCCGGCTACCTCTACGCCCACGCGCTCTCCCGCGCGCTGCCACTGCGCCGCCAGGCACTCGCGCACCTCGTCCTGCTCGGGTCCGTGTTGCCTCTGCTGCCGCCCGCAATCGACGCGGGCGCGGCACACTCCGGCGGACCGGTAACGGCGCTGCTTGCGCTGCTCGCGGCGGGAATCGGGCTGCCCTTCTTCGCGCTCGCGGCGACCGCGCCGCTCCTGCAGCGCTGGTTCTCGCACACACGCCACGCGGGCGCGCCGGACCCCTATTTTCTCTACGTGGCGAGCAACGCCGGCAGCCTGACCGCGCTCGCCGCCTACCCGTTCGTGATCGAGCCGGCGCGCGGCATCGCGCGCCAGAATCGCGTATGGGCCGGCGCCTACGCGGCGCTCGCGCTGCTCATCGCCGCCTGCGCGGCGGCGGCGTGGCGCTACCGGGAAGCCGATGCCGGCGCCGCCGCGGTCGCTGCCGCTGCGGCGCCGGCGTGGCGCGAACGCCTCTACTGGGTCGCGCTCGCCTTCGCGCCCTCGAGCCTCATGCTGGGCGTGACGCAGCACATCTCCTCCGAGATCGCGGCCGTTCCCCTCATGTGGCTCGTGCCGCTCACGCTCTACGTGCTCACCTTCGTCAACGCCTTCGCCCGCCGCCCGCCGGTCGCGCTCGGGTGGGCGGTTCGCGCGCAGCCCATCCTCGTGATCGTCCTGGCGCTCGTGTGGATGCTCAACATCTACATCCCGATATTCCTGCTTCATCTCGTGTCCTTTTTCGTGACCGCGCTCATGTGCCACGGCGAGCTCGCGCGCCGCCGCCCCCCGGCGGCGCGGTTGACCGAGTTCTACCTCCTGATGGCGGCGGGCGGCGCGCTGGGCGGTGCGTTCAACGCGCTGGCGGCGCCGCTTCTCTTCGACACCATCGCCGAGTATCCGCTCGTGATCGCCGCCGCCTGCATGCTGCGGCCCGCGGCGGCGGCGGCGCGCGCGTTCCGGTGGGCCGATATCGTGCTGCCGGCCGTCCTCGGGGCGGGCTACGCCGCGCTCGTGCACTTCGGGGTCCATCCGCTGGCGCACGGCAAGCTCGCGATCGTGCTCTACGTCGAGGCGCTCGGCGTGGCTCTCTATCTCATGCACGGGCGCCCGCTCCGCTTCGGCCTTGCGGTAGCGGTGACGCTCCTTGCTTCGGGACCGCTCCACTCCGCCGAGGACGTGCTCGCCCGGTATCGCAGCTTCTTCGGGGTGCACACGGTGGTGAGGGACGAGAGCGGTCGTTTCCGCGTGCTGCTGAACGGCATCACGGTTCACGGCGCGCAGCACCTCGAGCACGCGCTCCGTCACGAGCCGACCACCTTCTACCACCGCGACGGACCGCTCGGCCAGCTCTTCTCGGCGCTGGGAGCCGGCGGCCGCCTGCGCCGGATCGCGCTGGTCGGTCTCGGCACCGGCAGCGCCGTATGCCACCGTGCCCCGGAACGGGAATGGACGGTGATCGAGATCGATCCGACCGTGGTGGCGATCGCGCGCGACTCGGGCTGGTTCGATTTTCTCGCTGCCTGCGCGCCGCGTGCGCGGATCGTGACGGGCGACGGCCGGCTTGCCCTTGCGGGCGAGCGCGACGCGGCGTTCGACCTCGTCATCCTCGACACCTTCAGCTCCGACGCCATTCCCGTGCACATGGTGACGCGCGAGGCGGTCGAGCTCTATTTCCGGAAGCTCGCGCCGCGCGGCGTGCTGATGTTCCACATCAGCAACCAGTATCTCGACCTCGCGCCGGTACTCGCGGCGATCGCCCGGAGCCTCGGCCTCGCGGCGATGGCGCCGGGTCCGCGCTTCACGCTGCCCTTTGACGGGCGCTTCTCCCAGATGGAGTCGCGGTGGATCGCGCTCGCCCGCGCCCCGGTCGATCTCGCCGCGCTCGCGGCGGACGAGGGCTGGGTCGCCGCGGAACCGGCAGCCCCCGGCCGGCCGTGGACGGACGACTACTCCAATATCCTTCAGGCGCTAAAATAGGCACCGATGACGATTCCCCGCAAGGTCAAGCTGGTCGAGGTCGGCCCGCGCGACGGGCTGCAGAACGAGCCCGGGCAGGTGCCCACCGCGGTCAAGGTCGAGCTGATTCACCGCCTGCAGGACGCGGGACTGGGCGTCGTGGAAGCGGCGGCCTTCGTCTCGCCCAGGTGGGTGCCGCAGATGGCCGACGCCGCGGAAGTGATGGCCGCGATCCGCCGCAAGCCGGGTGTGTCCTATCCCGTGCTGGTGCCGAACAGGAAGGGGCTCGACGCGGCGCTCGCCGCGGGCGCGCGCGAAGTCGTGGTGTTCGGCGCCGCAACCGAATCCTTCTCGCGGAAGAACACCAACTGCTCGATCGCCGAGTGCCTCGCGCGCTTCCAGGAGGTGTGCAGGGAGGCGCTCGATCACGGCGTGAAGGCGCGCGGCATCATCTCGGTCGCGCTCGGCTGCCCGTACGAAGGCGAGGTGAAACCGCAGGCCGTGGTGGCGGTGGCGCGCGCGCTGGAAGACATGGGTTGCTACGAGGTCGCCATCGCCGACACGATCGGCGTGGCGACGCCGGGGAAGACCCGCGCGGCGTTCGAGGCGGTCGCCCGCCATATCGCGGTGAAGCGGCTCGCCGGCCACTTCCACGACACCTACGGCCAGGCGCTCGCCAACATCTACGCCGCGCTCGAGTGCGGCATCGCCACCTTCGATTCCTCCGTCGCCGGGCTCGGCGGCTGTCCGTACGCGAAAGGCGCCACGGGCAACGTGGCGACCGAGGACGTGCTCTACATGCTCTCCGGGCTGCGCGTCGAGACCGGCGTCGATCTCGATCGCCTGGTCGCCGCCGGCGAGTACATCTGCGGGGAACTGAAGCGGCCCACGCACTCGAAAGCCGCGCGTGCGCTCGCCGCCAGGGCAAGAGCCGCGTGAGCGCCTCCTCGCAGCGCAAGGAGCCCCGCGCTGCGACGGCGCGCGAGACGGTCGGCCTCGTCCGCGCGCGGGCCGCCGCCGACGCGCGGCTCGCCTTCCTGCGTGGTTTCCTCGAGCGTCCCTTCGAGGTCGCCTCGATCGTTCCCAGCTCGCGCTTTCTCGAGCAGCGCATCGTCAAGCTTGCCGGCGTGCGCTCGGCCACCTCGGTGGTCGAACTGGGCCCCGGCACCGGCGGCACGACCCGCGCGATACTGCGCGCGATGCCCCCGGACGCGCGTCTGCTCGGCGTCGAGATCAACCCCGACTTCCACGCCCTGCTCTCGGGCATCGAGGATACGCGCTTCACGCTGCACCTCGGCAGCGCGGCCGATCTCGTCGAGACGCTTGCCGCGCGCGGTATTCCCGCGCCGCAGGCGATCATCTCGGGCATCCCGTTCTCGACCATGCGCCGCGCCGCCGCAAGCGCGGTGGCGAACGCGGTCGCCTCGGCACTCGCGCCGGGCGGGCGTTTCGTCGCCTACCAGTTCAGCGACCAGGTGCGCCGTGTCTGCCGGCCGCATCTCGGCAAGGCGCGCGTGGAGCTGGAACTGCTCAACATCCCGCCGGTACGCGTCTACCAGTGGCGCAAGGACGGCGCGCCGCAGGGTTCCGCCCGGTGCGACAGGGCCTGATTCCCCGCGATGCGGGGCGCCCGCGCCCGGCGCGGGCGCGGCGGCCCGATTCCGGAAAACGCGAAGGAGCAACCGTTCATGCCGCTCGCAAGCCCCGCCCCCCGCAGGCCCATGCACACGCGCGCGATCGAGTGCAGGGGTTACGAGCGCGAGGACGGCCTGTGGGACATCGAGGCGCACCTCACCGACACGAAGACCTACGTGCACCTGCGCCGCGAGGGCGGGCGCGAGCGCCAGGCCGGCGAGCCGATCCACGACATGTGGCTGCGCGTGACGATCGACCTCGACATGAAGATCCACGCCGTCGAGGCGGTGACCGACTCCGGTCCCTACGCCCGGTGCGGCGACATCACCCCCGGCTTCGGGGCGCTCGTCGGCCTCACCATCGGCGTCGGCTGGCGCCGCGGCATCGCCGAGCGCGTGGGCGGCGTCAAGGGCTGCACGCACCTCGTGGAGCTGCTCGGGCCGCTCGGCACGACGGCGTTCCAGGCGACGGGGCGCGCCCGTCAGGAGCGGGCGGCGGGAAAGCCCGTTACGCGCAAGCCCTACCAGCTCAACTCCTGCCACGTCTACCAGGACGACTCGCCGGCGGTGCTGGAGCGGTGGCCGGATTTCTACACCGGGGCACTACCGGCGCCTCCGAAGTAGCCGGCCGCGCTTTTCTGATCGCCTGCGTGGCGCGGTTGCAACGGGAAGCGGGGGTGGCGGGGTTTTCTGTGCATCAACGGCCACGAGTGGCTCAAGCTGGAGCTATTCTTCATGGCTGCCAGTCTCCGAATGGAAGATCGAGACGGCCGCGATGCCGGGGGGGGTGCGTGGAATCAGAGCTGTTCTGCGTCACGCCGGTTCCTTCACTTTCCTTGGCCGCCCGCCGAGCTTGCCATTGCGCCGCGCTGCGGCGGCCTTGGCCGTCGAGGAAACGCTCCCTCCGATTTTGCCGTGCGCGGCGGCGACCCAGCGCTTGGACCCCAGAAACCCCTCCAACAGCGCCGGCAGATAGATGTCGGCGTCCAGCTTTGGGAAGTGAATCCCGAGGCGGGAGGGGGAGATTTCGATCTCGTTAAGCTGGCCGGGCTTGGCGCGTTCAAGGCCTTGCGCGTCGCCCGGCCGGAACGCGACCTCGATGCCAGTATTCAGCTCGACCACCACCCGATCCCGCTTACGCTCGTAGCGGGCCTTCATCGCGCACGGGGTCTTGCAGAGCCGCGCGGCAGCCAGCGCGTTCGCAGCTTCAAACTCGTCCTTACTGACTTTCATGAATCCTGCTCCATTCCGCGCAGAGATGTGCCAGATCCGCGGCGATTGCCGTCTTGATCATGTTCACCTGAGCGCTCGAAAAACCAAAGTCTTCACGCAGTTCCGGTGGGCCGTTTGGGCAATTGAGGTTGAAAACCGCCTCGCAGCCTCCGCCGATCATGTGAACATGCGCCGGGCGATGATCGTTGAGGTAAACCACCACTCGCAGCGATCTCACCCGCGCTACCGTCGGCATTGTATCAGTAACCCAGACGGCTTGGGTTAATGAATGACCCGGTCGCGATGCACATCATGCGTGAACCGCGAAGGAGCATTCGAGGCTTCCTCGGGGGGATGCCGCCGACTGCCATCCATCTAACGAGGCTCCGCCTCAGACCGACGAGTTGTATGGCGCCGGTGTGAGCAACGGAGGTGGATAATGGGGTGGCTCCGGTTGGGCAAGGAAGCTGACGAATCAGTTTCCGTCATGTAGCCGCACAAGGCAGGCAGTTGGTCCCGAGGGACCGGAGCCAACCGGAGCC
>JADZGE010000101.1 GCA_020854035.1 Burkholderiales bacterium
ACCACGGCGGGACGATCCGGGCCGACGGCGCGGTGGCGACGGGCGACGGGCGGATCGTGCTGAAGGCCACGCGCAACGCCACGCTGGAGGCGGGCAGCGTCACCTCCGCGAGCGGGCCGGCGGGCGGCCAGGTGCTGATCCAGTCGGGCGAGGCGACCGTCGTCGGCGGCACGATCGACGCGACCGGGAGCGCCGGCAAGGGTGGCACGGTCCAGGTTCTCGGAAACCTCGTCGGTCTGGTCGACAACGCGAGCATCAACGTGTCGGGCGAGGCGGGTGGCGGCACGGCGCTGGTCGGCGGGGATCTGCAGGGTAAGAACCCGAACGTGCAGAATGCCTTCCGGACCTACTTCGGGCCGGACGCGACCATCCGGGCCGATGCGCTCGGCAATGGCGATGGCGGCAAGGTCGTCGTGTGGTCGGAGGACGCCACGCGCGCTTTCGGCACCATTTCCGCGCGCGGCGGCAGCCAGGGTGGCGACGGCGGCTTCGTGGAGGTGTCGAGCCGCGGCTGGCTCGATTTTCACGCGCGAGTCGACACGCGGGCGCCGAGGGGGCGGACGGGCACGCTGCTCCTCGACCCGAGCGACGTGACGATCTGCGGGGACTGCAGTTCGGGTGAAGGCGGTTTCAGCAATCCCGGCAGCGGCGGCACGCCCGGCACGCCGAACATCTGGACGAACGACTCGAGCGAGACGACGGTCGACTGGTCCGACATCGAGAATAACCTCCAGTACAACAAGGTCATCATCACGACGAGCGGCACCGGCTCCGCGGCGGGCAACATCGCCGTGGACAACAGCTATTCGCTCTCGGGCTCGGCGAGCAACGATCTGTGGCTCGTCGCCCATAACAACGTCGACGTGAATGCGGATATCAGTGGGCCGGGGGGGCTGCGCATCTACGCGGGCTGGAACGAGACGGCTTCGCCGGTTTCGAGCCTCGTGCAGAACAACGCGCCGGCCGTCACGCAGGGTACGGGCGACATCAACGTGAACGGTGCGTCGATCAACATGCAGGGGAACATCCTCTTCCAGGCCGGCCGGAACATTTCGGTGGCGAGCGCGGTCAGGGTGGAAAACACCGGGAGTGGTGTGACCCGCAGCGTGACGTTCAACGCCGGGAACAAGATCCACCTCGACGGTTCCACGGTCCGCGTGGACGTGAGCGGCGGGGAGGCCGGTGGGGCCGCTACCGTGACGTTCACGGCCGGCGCCGGGGGGATACTCGCCGAGAACGAGTCGAACGTGGAGGCGAGAAGCGGCGACGGTGACGCGGTGAACAGTGGGCCTGCGGCGATCAACTGGACCTCGTCCGGACCGATCGCCGTGAAGTCGGGGTCGCGCCTGTGGGCGCAAAGCGGTACCAGCTTTGGGGCCAATAGCGGCGCGGCGAGTGTCGTTCTCAATAGCGGCAACAACATGCTTTTTGACAGCGGCGAAGCCCAAGCCGTGAGCGGCAGCGCCGACTCCGGCCGCAGCGGCCCGGCGACGGTGGAACTCATCGCGTCGGGCAACATCGACATCCTGGAAAGCTACGGCACTCTCTATGCGTCCACCTACAATGGTGGCGGCCCGCAGGGATCCGGCGATGCGACCGTCAGGATGAGTTCGGGCGGCAATCTCAACGTGCAGGATAGCTGGATCGGCGCCGAGGGTCGTTACGGCGGGCTCGCGCGGGTGCTGATGGCGGCGAACGGCAGCCTCATGATCGGCGGCGAGAGTTACGTCGGCGCCTACTCTTACGGTGTGTTCTCGGGCGGTACCGGTACCGCCTCGGAAGTGTCGATCACCGGTGCCGATGTATTGATAAACGGCGGTTCGTACATCGAGGTGATCGGCGGGGCGAGCAGCACGACCGGGGGCGGCGCGCAAGCGAACGTGACCGCGGCGAACGGGCAATTGCGCATCGAGAACGTCTACGGTGTGAGCTCGCGCGGGGGCTTTGGCGAGCAACAGGGGGGTAATGCAGCGACCACGCTGGCGGGTGCGAATGGCGTGAGCATCGTCGATTCCGGCACCTACTACTCCCAGGGAGTGCGCTCGCAAGGAGGCGAAAGCTACAATACCGGCGGCAACGCGAGCGTACTGGTGCAGTCGAACGCAGGCAACATCTCGAGCATTCGAAGCTCGGTCGTTGCCGAGGGCGGCGAGGGGATCAACCAGCAGGGCGGCAGCGGCCTTACCCGGTTCCTCGCCCCGGGAGGCGGGGTCACCATCGACGGCGCGTCCGCGCTTTCGGCCACGGTCGCCGGCTATGGCGGAGTGTCCGACGGGGGCACCGGCGGAATCGGCGAGGTCGATCTGTTCGCGCAAGGCCCCATCGTCATCAACAGCGACAGCGTCTACGCCGGGGGCGGTTATGGCGCCGACCGGGGCGGGGATGGCCAGGCGTTCGCGGTCACGCCCTCGACGTTCACCATGACGGATGCAACCTTCGCCGGTTACGGTGGCTATAGCCAGCAGCAGGGGGGCAATGGGCTCCTTGGAGTCACGGCGAGTACCATCACGGCGACCTCTTCCGGCGTGCCCGCCACGCTGATCGCGTCCGGGGGATCGTCTTCGACGGGCGGGGTGCTGGGGGGGGGACACGCGGTGCTCACGGCGTTGGGGCCCACCGGAACGATCAATCTCAACAACGAGGTCGTAAGCGCGATCGGTGGCGAAATGAGCGGCCCCTCCGGCACCGTGTACGGGCCTGCGTCGATCACGCTCGCTTTCCCCGGCCGCGCGACGGGGGGCTGGTTCGTCAACGGGAACGAAGGCGCGATCACCGTCGGTGGTGCGAGTGGGAGCGAGCAGTTGATCGCAGCCGCCGTCGGACCATCGGGAGCGGGATTCTTCGTGAACGGCCGGCCCGCGATACCGGGCGTGAACTTCTTCGTCGATTACGGGGGATTGGAGAACCTGCCCGACTTCCAGGCGCAGTTGATCGCATCGCTCGTCAACCTGGCGGACCTGCTGACCGGCGGGACGATCACCGAGGACACGGGCGCGGACCCGGGCGGCAGCGGGTTCGAGAAGAAGAAGAACCTCTGCAGTGGTTAGTTGCGTCTCGATTCAATAAATCGCTTTCTGAAATACCGCGGCCTGTGCTAACGTGTGAACGACGGCACAGGCCGCAGTCTTTGGAACGTTGTAAGCGCGCAACAAGGCCATGGACAGTCGGCGGGAATGGTGCGTAAAATCACCAATTAATGGGCCATTCCTAGAAAACAACTCAAAGAGCTGATGAACAAGATCATCCGCTTCGCGGTCGCTGCCGCGGTAATCGCAAGTGCCCCGGCGCCGGTGATTTCTTTCGCGCAGCAGGCGGTTGCGCCGATCGAGGCGCCGCGGTTCAACATCACACGCTTCGACGTCTCGGGAAACACGCTCCTCACGGCGGACGAGGTCGGTCGTCTCGTTGCGCCGTTTACCGGGAGCGCCAGGGACTTCGCCGATGTCCAGCGCGCGCTGGAGGCGATCGAGCGTGCCTACCGCGACCGGGGGTTGAGCGCCGTGCAGGTGTTGCTGCCGGAGCAGGACATCACGAAGGGCGTCGTCCGGTTCCAGGTAATTGAGCCGAAAATCGGCCGCGTGGTGATCGAGGGCAACCAGTTCTTCGATGCCGACAACATTCGCCGCAGCCTGCCCGCGCTCAAGGAAGGCGCGACGCCGAACTCGGTCGAACTCTCGCGCAACCTGCAAC
Organism: Burkholderiales bacterium; assembly: GCA_020854035.1. Taxonomy (GTDB): domain Bacteria; phylum Pseudomonadota; class Gammaproteobacteria; order Burkholderiales; family SG8-41; genus SG8-41. The sequence goes on from JADZGE010000101.1 coordinate 3,691, forward strand.
TGCTCGCGGAGCACCCGACCAAGCAGACCACCGTCACGCTGCGGCCCGGAGGCGCGGAGGACCGCATCGACGTGGGCGTGCGGGTCGCGGACGAGAAGCCGACCCGGTTCTTCTTCACGCTCGACAACACCGGCACCGGCGAAACGGGCTATTTCCGCTCGGGCTTCGGCTACCAGCATTCGAATCTCTTCAACAAGGATCACGTCCTGACGGCGCAGTACATCACTTCGCCGACGCAACCCGAGGATGTGACGATTTTCGGCGCGGGCTACCGCATTCCGCTCTACGGCTGGAACAGCTCCGTCGACTTCGTCGCGGGTTATTCCGACGTCGATTCCGGCACCGTGCAGGGCGGGCTCTTCAACGTGAGCGGCAGCGGCTCGCTCGCGCTCGTACGCTGGAACTGGTATCTCCCGCGCCTTGGCCAGTTCGAGCAGAAGGTCACCTTCGGCTGGGACTACCGGGCCTACCGCAGCGACGTACAGTTGACCGGCACGACGGGGACCATCGTGCCCGACCTGACCGTGCACCCGTTGAGCATCGGCTATTCGGGGGTGCGGCGCTATTCCGACGCCGAACTGTCCTATTACGCATCGTTCGCGCACAACCTCGCGTTCGGCACCGACGGGGACTCCGCGGCGTTCGAGCGCTCGCGCGTCGGGGCCAACGCGAACTACAGCATCCTGCGCTATGGCGCGAACTTCGTTCAGGCGCTGCCGGCGCAGTGGCAGTTCCGGGCGGCGCTGAACGGCCAGTACACGCAGGACGCGTTGACCTCCTACGAGCAGTTCGGCCTGGGCGGCCCGGATTCGGTGCGCGGCTACCTGTTGCGCGAGCTAGCGGGCGACAAGGGTTACAACACGCAGGTCGAGCTCTACACGCCGGATCTCGCCGGGGTGTTCAAGATGTCGGAGAGCTACCGGCTGCGCTTCCTCGGCTTCTACGATTTTGGCTCGTTCGAGGATAACAGTCCGCCCCGCAACGCCGGGCAGGAGCAGGCAAACCTCTACAGCATGGGATTGGGCATGCGGTTGAGTTTCAAGAAGCTGGTGAGCCTGCGCCTCGATGCAGCGCACATCATGCAGCCCACCGTGAACCGGCAGAGCAGCAGCACTCGCCTGACCGGGGCGCTCGCGGTCGTCTTCTAGGGGGGAAATCGCCGCGCATCGGCCCGGCGCTTTCCCTGGTTGACCGTACTCCTTGCAATGTCACGCCTTCCCCGGCGCGGGCCGCTGCGGCCGATTGCGCCGAATACGTCGACTCCCAGAGTATTTTTCATTAGAATCATTGCGTAAGCATTGATTCCTCGAATCGGTCGTAAGTTGGCCGGTAGTCGGGGAGGGAGCGAAAGGGGCTGGTTGTGCGATGCCGGTTGCCACGGCTCTTGGCGGTGGGGATCCTGTGGGCTCTCGGCCTGCCGGGACACGCCCAGCAGCCGGCCGAGTTCGCGCCGCCTCGCATACGGCTCGAACGCTTCGTGGTCGAGGGCGATACCCTGCTCGGTGGGGCGCGCATCGACCGGGTGCTCGCCCCCTTCCTCGGTCCCGATAAGGATTTCGGCGATATCCAGCGTGCGCTCGAGGCGCTCGAACAGGCATATCGCGATGCCGGGTGGGGCGTGGTGCAGGTGAGCCTCCCGGAGCAGGACATCTCCCGTGGCGTGGTGCGGTTTCGCGTGATCGAAGCGCGGCTCGGAAGAGTCGTCGTCGAGGGTAACGAGCACTTCAGCACGGCGAACGTTCGACGGAGCCTTCCCGCCCTGAGGGAGGGCGCGACGCCGAATTCGCGCGCGGTCGGGCGCAATCTCCAGGTAGCGGCCGAGAGCCCCTCGAAGCAGACCACCGTGCTTCTGCGCGCGGGCGAGCGCGACGGCGAAGTGGACGCCGTCGTCAAGGTGGCCGACGAGCGGCCGTGGCGGGCGAGCGCCACGCTGGATAACACCGGGACCGACAGGACCGGCAAGTACCGGCTGGGCTTCGGCGTCGCGCACGCGAACCTCTTCGATCGCGACCACGTTCTGACCGCGCAGTACATCACCTCGCCCGGGCATGCGGACGACGTGAAGATCTTTGGCGTCGGCTACCGCGTACCCTTCCACTCGCTCGGCTCCTCGCTCGATATCGTGGGCGGATATTCGGACGTCGACTCGGGCACGGTGCAGAACCTCTTCACGGTGAGCGGGGCCGGCACGATCGGCGCGCTGCGCTGGAACCAGCACCTGCGGCGCCTCGCCGACTACGAGCACAAGATCGTGTACGGGCTCGACTACCGCGCCTACCAGAACCGCGTCGTCGCCGACGGCGTGGGCATCGTGCCGGACATCACGGTGCACCCGCTGAGCGCGTACTACGCCGGCATCTACCGCGCGGGCGCCACGGAAGTGAATTTCTACGTCTATGGCGCGCAGAACGTGTTTCCGCACGGCAACGACGCGACCGACGAGGTATTCAAGCTCACGCGTGCCGGCGCGAAGGCGGCCTACCGCCTCTATCGCTACCAGGTCGCGATGGTCCGGATCCTCGGCCGGGACTGGCAGTTGCGGGGCGCGCTGAACGGCCAGTACTCCGATGACGCCCTCGTGCCGGGCGAGCAGTTCGGGATTGGCGGCGCCGACAGCGTGCGCGGCTTCCTCGAACGCGAGGTCGCGAACGACAAGGGCTACCGCGTCAACGCCGAACTGCACACGCCCGATCTCGGCGCCGCGCTGAAGTGGCGCGAGTCGCGGTTACGCGGCCTCGTGTTTTTCGACGCCGGCGGGGTGCGGCGCAACAAGGCCCAGCCGGACGAGCAGGCCGCTGAATTCATCTCCAGCACAGGGGTGGGCGTGCGCTACTCGTGGGGACGCTACGCGAGCGCCCGGCTCGATTACGCGTGGGTGCTGAACGGCGGCGGCACGGAGAGCCGGGGCGACCAGCGCCTGCACTTCAGCCTCTCGCTCATCTATTGAGCATCCTGTCACGCGGCGAGGGCTGGGTCGCGCCGCGCGCCGTGTGATTTTTACCGCAACCCAAGGTGCATGCTGCGACGCAGCATGACCGCATCGCGATCCCCTGCGTTGCGAAGGCGTGCGCCGTGCCGCCGGCAGCCGATTCACCTGGCATTCCGAGACCGCAATATCCGCCTTGTCGATGCGCTACGAACCCCTACCGTGGCACGGGTTTCGCTACAATGTTAAGAGGGGGAAAGCTGGAATAGGGGGCGGTTTACCGCCCTGTTCGGCCCGCTCGACAAGCGCGCGTGCCGGACCGAGTTCGTGGCGCAGGGAGTGGAGCGGAAGTGCGCGGATCGGGCCAGTCGACCATCCTCCGGCGTAGCGTCGTCGCGACAGCAGTCGGTTCGTGCTTCGCGTACGGTCCCGCGCACCACGTTCCGGCGCATGCCAATCCCACCGGTCCCGTCGTCAAGCGCGGCACCGCGACTTTCCAGCAATCGGGCGGCGTCCTCCATATCACCAACAGCCCGAACGCGGTCATCCACTGGCAGGGCTTCTCGATCGATCGCGGGGAGCTGACCCGCTTCCTCCAGCAGCACGCGCAGAGCGCCGTGCTGAACCGCGTCACGGGCGGGAGTCCCTCGGCGATACTCGGCGCGCTGCAGTCGAACGGGCGCGTCTTCCTCATCAATCCCAACGGGATACTCTTCGGCGCCGGCGCGCAGGTCGATGTCGCGGGACTCATCGCATCCAGCCTCAACCTCGCCGATGCCGATTTCCTCGCGGGCCGCATGCGCTTCGGCCCCACGCCGGGCGCGGGCAACGTCGCGAACGATGGCGCGATCACGACCACGACCGGCGGGCAGGTCTATCTCATCGCGCCGAACGTCGAGAACAGCGGCGTCGTCACCACGCCGAAGGGTGAAGTAATCATCGCGGCGGGGCGCACGGTCGAAATGGCGGACGCGCGGACCCCGCTCCTGCGCGTCGAAGTCACCGCGCCGGATAACCGCGCGGTCAACGCCGGGAAGATCATCGCGGAAGGCGGGCGCGTGAGCGTCTATGGCACCGCGATCCGCAACATCGGAACGATCAGCGCGAACACGATGGTGCGCGGCGAGAACGGCGAGATCCTGCTCCGCGCGGGGAAGGACGTCACGCTGGAGAATTCGAGCGTCGTCACCGCGAGCGGCCCCGGCGCCGGGAAAATCACCATCGAAGCGGAGACCGGCGCCGCCCGCATCGCCGGCCGCGTCGAAGCCAACGCCCTGAATTCTCCCCCGGCCCTGTTCACTTCATCGCCTCCCCATCAGGGGGAGGGCGAGGGTGAGGCGGGCAAAGGCGGCACCATCACCATCCGCGCGCAGCGCGAGGTCACGGTCGACCGCGACGCCATCGTCACCGCCAACGGTCCCGGCGGCGGCACGGTCGCAATCCACTCCAGATCCGGCACCACGCAACTCGCCGGTCGCATCGAGGCGAAAGCGATGGAATCCTCCCCTCCTGCCGGAGGAGGGATGGCGCAGAGTGCCGGGGTGGCGGGAGCCGGCGGCGCCATCACCATCACCGCCGACAAGCTTGCAATTCCCGGCGCGCTCGACGCGAGCGGCGCGATCGGCGGGCGCGTAACGATTCAGGCGGGCGCGATCGCGCAAAGCGGTGCGATTACTGCCGACGCAACGACCGGTATCGGCGGCGGCGTCGAGATCCGTGCAGTGGAGAGCGTCGTCCAGGAACCCGGCGCGAGCGTGTCGGCAAGCTCGGCGTCCGGCGAGGGCGGCGCGATCACGATGCTCGCCGACAGGAACAGCGGCCGCATCGTCACCTCCGCCGCGCTGGCGGTGACGGGCGGTGGTATCGGCGGCGCGATCACGGTCACGGCGAGCGAAGTGGAGCTGCGCGAATCTCGCGTCGACGCGAGCGGCTCGCGGGGCGGCGGCCTCATCCGGCTCGGCGGCGACTACCAGGGCAAGGGCTCGATCCCCAACGCGCGCACCCTGAAGGTCGACCGTTTCACCCGCATCCGCGCCGACGCGGAGGACGACGGCGACGGGGGCAGGGTCATCCTGTGGTCCGACGACGTGACGGATTTCGAGGGAATGATTTCCGCGCGCGGCGGTTCATCGGGCGGCAATGGCGGGTTCGTGGAAGTTTCGGGCAAGGAGATGTTGCGCTACCGGGGCACGGTGGACTTGCGCGCTCCGCGGGGCCGCAAGGGGACACTCCTGCTCGATCCGGACGAGATCGTCGTCGATGGCGGAGATGGCGGTTCGACCTGGGGGGGGTTCGCGAATCCAGGCACGGTCGAGGTCGAGGAAGACTCGAGCGGCTTGATCGTCACCATTTTTGAATCCCAGATCGAAGAGCAGAGCAAGTCCTCGGACATCATCCTGCAGGCACGGCGCAGCATAACGATCGGGCCGAACGAGTTCAATTACACCTCCAGCGGCAATCTCGCGAACGAGCAGGCGGGAGTGCTGGTCCTCGCCGACGGCGCCAGCCTGACTCTGCAGACGCGCAATAGGGTCGGTGAAGCGGGGAGTATCAATCTCACGACGGGATTTCACGGAGCCGCGCTTGAAGTTTCCACTCAGAACTCCGGGCCCGTCGGCGCCGGCGGCAATCTCACGATACAGACCGGCGTCGGCGGCGCCCTGCCCACGTCGATCGCGCTCAGCACCCTTTCCTCGTCCGGTGGCAACATCACGGTCACGGCCGGCGGGGGCGCCGGCGCGAGCGTCGATGTCCTGCGCCATGTCGAAACGATATTCGGCGGCGGCGTCTCGATTACGGCGCCCGGGACGATCTCGGTTTCGGGTGCGTCGCTCGTGCAGGCGCACGATAACGGCGCGATCGTTCTTACCGCCGATCGCCTGTCGCTCGCGAACGGCAGCCAGATCCGGACGTTCGACAATTTCGGTACGGTCGGAGCGGGAGGCTCGGTAACGATCCGCCCGTTCTCGATCGGGCAGCCGGTCGCCATCGAAGCGGGCGACAGCGGTGGGTTGCGGATACAGACCACCGACCTCCAGAAGATCACGACGCGAACGCTCACGATCGGGCGCAGCGATCAGAACAACGAGCTTTCCGTGACGACGGCCGTCGCCGCCGCGAGCGTCGCCTCGGGCACGCTCAGGTTGGTGGGAGAGAAGGTCACCCTCGGCAACGGCGACCTCGGCGCTCCGGGAAGCCCGCTTGCGAGCCATCTCGAAATGCTCGCAGATAACGACGTAAACATATCCGGCTCGAGCGTGTTCCTGGTTGACGGCAGGAATCTGACGATCAGGGGCGACGCCGACTCAACCGGTGGCGGCAATCTTTCGTTCAGCGTCACGCCCGGCATGATCGTGGGAACGTCCGTGGCCAATACCGGCACGATGACGCTGCAGGCAGACAGCATCTTCCTGCTCGGATCGGCCGCACCGTCCGTCATCGAGGTAAGAGGCGGCGGCAGCCAGAGCATCGTCGCGGCGGACCAGTTGCGCATCGAGGCGAACAGCGGCGGCGGGGCCGTGACCGTCTCGACGTCCTCCGGCCCGCAGACGCTTGCCGCGGGCGGGGGAGGGATCGCCGTGCGGGCGATCAGCGGGGCGACGGGTGCCGCCACGGTGTCCTCGGGCGGCGGCCAGACGATCAGCGCGCGCTACGTGGAAGTGATCGCGGAAGCCAACAGCGCGAGCATCACCAACACCGGCGGCACGCAGACCGTCACGACTACGGGCCAGAACGCGGTGAACCAGGTGGGGCTCCTCGTGCACGCGACGGGCGCGTCGCAGACCGCGGCGATTTCCAACACCGGCACCGGACCGCAGAGCATCACCGTCAACGACGCCGATCACCTGCGCGTGATCGCCGGGGGAGTGAACTCGCAGGCGAAACTCACTTCGAGCGGCAGCCAGGCGATCGTCATGCAGGGAGTGAGCTCGGGCAACAGCATCGAGATCGGCGGCACCACGGCGGGCGGCCGGACCGAGGTGTCGGGCTTCGGCCAGACGATCACGGCGGGGCAGGCGGGAGAGCAGGGTTCGGTGAACGTCCAGGGCGGCGTCACCGACGGGCAGAACAGCATTCTTCAGAATTTCGCGGGGACGCAGACCATTTCCGCGCGGGAGCACGTCTCCGTGCTGGGCGGCGCCGCGCCCGGGAATACCGGCTCGCTCGTCATCTGCGCCGTGGGCGGCATCGGGGCATGCGGGTTCCTGATCAACACCGGCCCCGGTGTCCAGTCGATCACGGCGCCCAGTATCGGCGTCGAGGGTGGTGATACCGGGGGCGGCAACAAGGCCTCGATCAGCGCGAGCGGCGCGGGCCAGACTCTGACGATCACGGGCGGCTCGCTCGACGTATTCGGGGGCGAGGGTACGGTTGCGGGCAACGCGGCAGAAATCATCTACAGCGGGACGGGAACGCAGAGATTGAGCTACTCGGGGGGTGGTGTGCTCGACATTCGCGGCGGCTTGACCGGGACCGGCAACTCGGCGCAGATCACCTACGGCGGTGCGGGAGGCCGGCAGGAAATCGATGGCTCGCCGCTCGTCGCGATCGCGGGCGGCTCGGGCGTCAACACCTTCGCCCGTATCGTCGCGACCAACAGCGGGACGCAGAGCTTCGCGCTCGGCGCCACCACCATCACCGGCGGCGGCGCAACGGGCGACGCCAGCGGGTCGGGCGTCTTCGCCCGGAGCCAGAGCGTCACGGTGGCCGGCAACCTCAACCTGACCGGCAGCGCCGGCGCGACCAACTCCGGCGCGCGCATCGGTGGATTGACCAACGAGTCCACCAGCCTCGTACTGGACGTAACGAATGGCGGCACCATCACTCTTAACGGAGGCGCCGCGAGCGTCTCCGGCGCCGCGCTCGGCGCGAGCGGAGTCTCGACCGCGCCGCAGGACGCGAACGTCACGGTCACGGCGAGCGGCGATATCAACCTGAACGCCGGGCCCGCCGCCGCAACCCGTATCGGCCAGCCGGGCGGGACCCTGACGGGAAACGGCAACGTCAGCGTGACCTCCACCGGCGGCAGCATCGTGCTGACCGGGGGCAGCGGCCAGCAGCCCGCGATCCGCACCGGGGCGGGCACGCTCACCGTGAACGCCGCCGGCAACGTGAACGTCACCGACGGCGAGATCACCGGCGGCGGCGCGATGAGCGTCGTCGCGGGGGGGAATCTGAGGGTGACCGCGGTCACGACCTCCTCGTCGATCCAGGTCTCCGGCGCGGGCGCGAGCCTCCAGGAAATCTCCGCGCTTGCGATCGAAGTCGAAGCGGCCGGCGGCGGCTCGCAGCGCGTCGCGCGCATTCTGGGCGTGGCGGGACAGGAGATCACGACGACGGGACCCGGCGGCATCCGGGTCACAGGCGGTGGTGGCGAGGGCAATCTCGCGGAAATCCGGCAGGGCGGCACGGCGAACGCGCAGTTGATTTCCATCGACGGCGGCGGCACGTTGCGCGTGGAAGGCGGGTTCGCAAACACGGGAACGGGCGGTGCGTTCGCGCGGATCCAGAACCTGGGCACGGCTCAGACCATCGACTTTGTGAACGGCGGCTCCGTGCACGTCGAGGGCGGGACGCTCGGCACCGACAACTTCGCGAACATCCAGCACGCGCCGCCGGCGGGCGGCGGGGTGCAGACGATCACGGGAGAGCCGGCGGTTACCTTGCGGGGCGGCGCGAGCGGCGGCGCCGCGGGGCAGGGCAACGCCGCCCGCATCACGGCGAACGCGCCGGGGAGTTCACAGGACCTCGCGCTGGGCGCGACGAGCCTGTTCGGCGGGGCGGGCGGGATCGAGAACTCCGCGATCATCACCTCGTCAACCCAGGACATCACGATCAACGGCAACCTCGTGATGGTGGGCTCCGGCGGCGGTACCGGACCCGCGGGCGCGCGCATAGGCGGGCCATCGGGCGCCGCGACCGATCTCGATCTTTCGGTGCAGGGCTCGATCAGCATGAGCGGGGGTGCTGCCGCCAACAGCGGCTCCGCGCTCGGCGCCAGCGCATCCGGCGGACCCCAATCCGCGAACGTGACGGTGACGGCGAGCGGAGACATCACCCTCAATCCCGGCAGCGTCGCGGGTACCCGCATCGGCCAGCCGGGCACGCTGGTCGGCGACGGCAACATCAGCGTCACCTCCACGGGCGGAAACATCAACCTGAACGGCGACAGCGCGACGAGCGGCGCGATCCGCACCGGCGTCGGGATCGTCACGGTGACGGCCGGCGCCGGCAACATCACCGTCGAGGACGCGCTCATCGCGTCCGGCGGCGCGATGAGCATCACGGCGAACAGCGGCACGCTGAGCGTTCTCGCGAACGACAGGAGCAGCACGATCCAGACGACCGGCGCCGGGACGCAGGCGGTCTCCGCCGGCCGCATCGTCATGGACGCGGCCGATACGGGGTCAGGCCGCAGCGCGGTGATCAGCGCGTCCGCCGGGCAGGACATCGCCGCCGGTGCGGCGGGCATCTCGCTTCGCGGCGGCGACGGCGACGCCGCCAACAACGAGTCGCGCATCGAGCAACTCGGCGTCACGAACGGACAGACCGTCACGATCAACGGCGGGGGCACGCTTGCCATACGGGGCGGCGACGGGACCGGCGGCGGCAACCGGGCCGCGATCGTGAGCAACGGATCGTCCCAGACGATAAACTTCGCCGGCGGCGGAACCGGCACGCTGCTCCTCACCGGCGGCGGCAACGGCGCCGGGAACAGCGCGAACATCGACGCGAACACCGGCAACCAGTCAGTCCTGGGGAGCCCGCACATCACGCTGGCGGGTGGAGCGAGCGGCGGGGGGCCGGGTCTCGACGGGAACGAGGCTTCCCTCATCGCCAACGCCGGCACCCAGACGATCACGGCGAGTTCCCTCACGATCACGGGCGGAGCGGGTGTCACCGCCAGTGCCGGTCTCTTCGCCGACCCCGGGGCGGGTCAGGTTGTCACGGTCTCGGGCGCCACCACGCTCTCGGGCGGCACCGGTGACGGTTCGGTCGCCTTCATCGGGGGCGAGGGCGATGTCAACGTCTCGTTCACTTCGGGCGGCGCGCTGACGATCACCGGCGGAACCGGCAGCGTGAGCGACGGCTTCGCGGCGGTCGCGGGTATCGGCGCGGTGGGACCGGGCAACGACGCAAACGTCTCCATCACGGCGCCCTCCGTTACCCTTGCCCGCGGCGGAGGCCCCGGTTTCGCGGACGCGTTCGTCGGCTCCTACGAAGCCGGCGGCACGATATCGATCACCGCCACGACGGGGAGCATCGCGCTGAACGACGCGGTACTGCGGACGACCGGCGACATCGGGCTCTCCGCCGCCGCGGGAACGATCTCGCAGCTCCCGGGAGGTGTCGTCCAGACCGGGACGACCGGCACCCTGACGGCGAGCGCCGTGCGCCTCGATCTGCCGGGTCAGAATCTCGCCGGGAGTCTCGTCGCGACGACGACGGGCGCGGGCGCCGCGGGCGACATCACGTTCAACAACGCGGCTCCCCTGACACTGGGCACGAACGCGATCGTCACCCATTCCGGCACCACGCAGACGGTTCTCGTTTCGACCAGCGGCGGAGCGGCGAACGGCATCACGGTCACCGGCACGAGCAACACCAACGACAACGTCACGCTCCGGTCGGCGGGCACGATCTCGTTTCCGGGCGGCACGATCACCGCCACGAGCCTTACGCAGAGTCTCGTCAATACCTGGCTCAATCCCCTTGGGGGGGACTGGGCTGCCGGCACCAACTGGAGCCGGGGGACCATGCCGGACGGCACTCAGGAGGCAGTGGTCCCCGATGTGGGAGGGGCCGGCGCGGATGTCACGATCAACCTCCTTGCAATCACAGGGCAGGCGCTGAGCCTTACCAGCGCGGAGCACGTGCTGGTGAATCAGGGCGCCGGGCTCACGCTCGGCGGCCGGACCTCCACGATCGCGGGCGCGCTCTCGCTCAGTGGAACGCTGACCGCGAACGGACCGCTTACGGCCGGTGCCCTCGTCCAGAGCGGGACGATCAGTGTGCTTACCGGGCCCGGCACCGTCACGGCCATCGCGGGCATCACCTGGCAGGGCGGGACGATGAGCGGCACCGGCGCGACGGTCGGGGCCGTCACGCTGGGACCGACGAGCGGAGCGCTCGCGCTCACCAACCGGACGCTGACGAACAGCGCGGCGTCGACGCTCCTGGCGGGCGATCAGCTTACCGTCACCAGCGCGACGATCAACGGCACGGGGAGTCTCTCCGTCGATGGCGTGTTGAACCTCGCGTCCGCGACGATCGGCACGCCGGTGAACAGCGGTGTCACCGGCAACATCAACGTGACAGCCGGCGCGCCCGTGCTCACCGGTGGTGGAACGCACTCCGGCGCGATCAACGCCAGCGCCGGAACCACGCTTCAGTTCAGCGGCGGCACGCACAATCTCCAGCCGGGAAGCAGCCTGACGGCGGCCGGGGCCACCGTCAACGTCGGCAATTCCTCGGTCGTCAATTTCGACGGCGCGGCGAGCATCGGCACTTTCAACCTGTTCGGGAACGGCACGCTCGGGGGAACCGCGAACGTGTCGATCACCACCATGGGGTGGGGTGGCGCCGGCAACGGCGGGAACATAAGCGGTTCGGGAACGGTGTCGATCGGCAACCTCAACGTCGGCGGCATCGGCCCGATGTTCCTCGACGGGCGCACGATCCAGATCTCGGGGACGACCAGCTGGTGCTGCGGCGGAGACCTCCAGATTTCGGGCGGCGCGAGCATCGTCAACCTTGCAACCGGTGTCTACAACACCAACGGCGCCGCGAACCACGGCGCCGGCACGGGCAGCGGCACCTTCATCAATCAGGGGATCCTCAACTCGCCGGGCTCCGGCGGGGTCTCGATCAGCGTGCCGTTCACCAATGCGGGAACGGTCAACGTCAACGCCAATACCTCGCTCAGCATCGGCGCCGCCACCCAGACCGGCACGTTCAACGTCGGCAGCGGGGCGACGCTGACCTTCAGCGGCGCGCACACCCTCGCGGCCAGCTCCAGCGTGACCGGCGCGGGCGGCGTCACCTTCCTCAATACCGGAACCCTCACGAGCAGCGTCAATGGCACGTTTGGTCCGGGAGGCACGACCGCCCTCAATGCGGGGGCGAGGGTTGACTTCAACACGAACGTGGCGCTGGGCGGGCTCACCATGTCGGACGCCGTGCTTGGCGGCACCGGCAATATCATCGTCGGTGGCGCGTTTGGCGGGTCTGGCAGCTCGACGATCGGCGGGTCCGGCACCTTCACCATCGGCGGCAACCTCGCGCTCGACATGTGCGGGCTGTGCACGCTGACCCTTGACGGCCGCTCGATGACCTGGACGGGCACGAGCGGCATCCGCACCGGTAACGGAACGATGCGCATCAACAACGGCGCGTCGTTCACGATCCCGGCCGGCGCCATCTTCGACGTCCAGTCGATCGGCGGCTCGATAACGACGAGCGCGGGCGCGGGCTCGATCGTGAACGACGGGATCATTCGCAAGACGACGAGCGCGAACCCATTCGCACTCAGCGTGTCGAGCCTGCGCAACAACGGCACGGTGGACGTTCAGACCGGCACGCTGCAGGTCAACAACTTCCATGACGGGACGAACCCGGGAACCAACGCCGGCGTGATCAACATCGCGAACGGCGCGACGCTCACGACGAACAACACGAACCTCGCGAATACCGGCACGCTGGGCGGTTCCGGGAGACTGCTGCTCACCACCGGCACGGCGGTCCCCACCGGTCGCGCGCTCACCAGCTCCGGCACGATTAACGCCGGGTCTTCTCCCGGCACGCTCAACGTCACGGGTGATCTCGTCTTGACGCCCGCGAGCGTGACCAACATCGAGATCCAGTCCCCGGGACTTGCCGCCGGTGTCGACTACGACCTCATCGCGGTCACCGGCACGGTGACGCTCGACGGCACGTTGAACGTGACTCACCTGGGCGGCTTCACTCCGGCGGGCGGCGCGAGCTTCCAGATCATGACTTACGCCGCGCGTACCGGCGCGAGCGATTTCGCGGTCAGGAACTTCGGCACCTTCCCCTACGCGGCGACGCCGGGCTCGACGAGCTACCTCCTCACGCTCGGTGGCGCGACGAGGCAATGGGCGGTCGACAGCGACGGGTTCTGGGACGTCGCCGGCAACTGGACGGGGAACGCAGTGCCGATCGCCGGGGACAGCGTGGTCATCGACCGCGCGGGCGGAACGTTCACCGTCACCGTGCGCGACATAGCGGGCCCGGGCGCGCAGTTCGCCGGGACGCTGTCCATGGCCGGCGATGAGAGGCTCGCGATCGCCGGCGACAGCCTGACGCTCGCGAGCGGCCCATCGACGATCGGCAACATGCTGGCGATCTCGGGGGGGACGCTCGTCAATGGCGGTTCGCTCACCGTTGGCGCGCTGGACCTGTCGAGCGGCACGCTGACCGGATCGGGCGGCGTGAGCGTGACTGCCGCCTATAACCGCACCGGCGGCACCTTCAATATCGCCGGCAACGCGTCGATCAACCAGGCGGCGGGGAACCTCAACCTCGCGCACCCGATCACGGCTTCCGCCCTGACGCTCGCGGCTCCTGCGGGAACGATCGGCATCAACACCGGCGCAACGCTCGCTCTCGGCGGCGGCAATCTCGTCATAGCCAATACCGACGGCGCGCGGCTCGCGGGCGGGACGATCGGCAACGCGACGGTGACCAATCCCGGCGGCACAGGCCTTGTGGTGCCCGCATCCCTGTCGAGCTTCCTTGCCAACGGGGTAACGCTCGGCACGAACATGACGGTGGCCGACAACGCGACGCTGACGGTGACGGGCGGGCTGACGGTTAACGCGGGCAGCGCGGTGACGCTCGCTTCGACGACGAACAACTTCCTGCTGCTCGACTTCAACGGGGGCACGCAGACGTTGGGTGGCGGTGGCGAGGTGGTGTTCAGCGGAGTGGGGCAGAACTCGATCGTGCGCCCGACGAACGGCGGGGCGCTGACGATCGGCCCGGGGATAACGATCCGCTCGATCGGCCCGGGCGGGGGCACGGTGGGCTCGCCCGGTCTGGGGCTCGCGAACCAGGGCACGCTCCGCTCGGAAGCCGGCAACCTTTCAGTTACCGGAAGCCTCGTCGCGAACAGCGGCACCTTCGCTGCGCAAGGCGGTGCGACACTCACGACCGGTGCCGGGTTCGCGATCAATGCCGGGGCAATCGACGTTGGCACGGGCTCGACCTGGAGCACCGGCAACACCTCCGTCAGCAATACCGGCGCGATCCGCAGCGCGGGCGTGATCAACACCGGCACCGGCACGCTCACCAACGCGAGCGGCGGCATCCTGCGCCCGGGCGCCTCGCCCGGCCTTACCTCCATCACCGGGCACCTCGTGCTCGACGGCGGGAGCGTCACCGAAGTGGAGATAAGTGGCTACGCGCGCGGCGCGGACCCCGGTTACGACGCGATCGACGTGAGCGGCAACGTCACCATCAACTCCGGCGCACAGTTCAACGTGCTGCACCGCGGCGGGTTCGTGGCGAACCTCGGCGACTCCTTCCGCGCGATCAGTGCCGGCGGCACGCTCTCGCTTCCGGGCGGCGCGGGTTCGCTGGTGATCGTCCCGCCTTCTGGTGGCGAGCCCTACGTGGCCGGTACGAGCGGGCTGGATTTCTTCCTCCAGCGCGGGACGACTTTCACCGGCGTCAACGTCTGGAACACCGACTCGAGCGGGAACTGGAATTCCGCCGGCAACTGGAGCCTCGGACTGCCGGTCGCCGGGCAGGTGGTGATCATAGACCGGGGAGCGGCCAATCCGACCATCACGGTCAACTCCGCGGGCATGCTGGCCGGCCGGTTGCAGAACGCCGAGACGCTCACCGTGAGCGGCGGTTCTCTCACGCTCGACGGCAATTCGACGAGCAGCGGCGTCATCAACATCTCCGGCGGGACGCTGGCGGCCAACGCGCCGCTGACCGCCGGCACGGTCAACCTGTCGAGCGGGACGCTGGGTGGCACGGGGACGGTGACCGCCGGCACGGCATTCAACTGGACGGGCGGCGTGCTCGATGGGGCGGGGACGCTGGTGATCCCGGCGGGGGCGAGCCTCGACTCGA
>JADZGE010000102.1 GCA_020854035.1 Burkholderiales bacterium
ACGGTGCTCGGCTCTCTCCGGGGCGATCTCGTGTTTCGGGCGCTCGCGGCCGATCCCCGCGGGCCCACCGTGGCCGCCGGCCCGGGGTTTGTCGCGCGATTCTCGCGCCCGAACCGGATCTCCTTCACCCCGAACGTGCCGGCCGACGTCGCCGCGCTGGCGCTCGACGGCGCGGGCAATGCCGTGATCGCGGGCGGCACGTTCCTGCGGAAGCTCGCGAGCGACGACAGAACCGTGACCTTCACCGCGACGCTGCCGGCCGCCGCCCGCGCCGTCGCGGTCCACTCCGCGGGCGATATCGTGGCGGCCGGGGACGGCTTCGCGTCACGCTACGACTCCTCCGGGCGGCTGCTTCACACGACCGCCTTCCCGGACCGGCGGCTCAACGGCGTCGCGCTCGACCGCGGGGGCGAAGCGGTCGTTGTGGGTACGGCCGGCACGGACGCCTTCGTGGCGCGCATCACGGCCTCGGGCGCGGTGGCCTGGTCGAAGCTGGTGGGCGGCGCCGCGGACGATGCTGCGGTGGCGGTCGCCATCGATTCGCGGGGCCGCGCCATCGTCGCCGGCAATTCGGACTCGGCCGATTTCCCGGTGCTTCCGGGCGCGCTGCCCTCGTGCCGCCGCGGCGGGCCGTTCCTGCTCGCCTGCGAGCGGGACGGCACGCTCGTCCGAGCGACGCGTCTGCAGGGCATCGGGTTCGACCGTGCGACCGCCATCGCGCTCGACGCGCAGGACCGCGTCACGGTGGCGGGCTCCGCCGCCTCGCGCGTCTTCTTCTCCACCCCCGGGGCCGCCCAGGCGCGCTTCGGCGGCGGCGACAGCGACGCCTTCGCCGCCCGCATCGATCTCGAGCGCCCGCCCGGCACGATGATCGCCTGCTTGCTTAACGCGGCCAGCCTGCAGCCGGGCAACCTCGCCTTCTTTCCGCTCGGCACGATCGCACCGGGGGAGATCGTCAGCCTGTTCGGAACGGGGCTCGGCCCCTCCGATCCGGCTCACACCCGGCTCGACGAGCGGGGCGCCGTCGCGAACGAACTCGGCGGTACGCGCGTGCTCTTCGACGGCGTCCCCGCGCCGCTGCTCTACGTTTCCGAAACGCAGGTCAACGCCGTGGTCCCGTTCGGCTTGAACGCGGCCGAGGCGCGGGTCGAGCTGCGGCACGGGGGCGCCGTCGCCGGACCCTCGCTGCTGCCGGTGGCCGATGCCGTGCCCGCCGTCTTCACGCTCGACGGCTCGGGCATCGGACAGGCGGTGGTGCTCAACCAGGACGGCACGCTCAATTCGACCGCCAACCCGGCGGCGCGAGGCTCGGTCGTCACCTTTTGGGCCACCGGCTTCGGACGCATGGCGCCCGGGATGGCGGACGGCGCGGTCGCGCCGCTCGCGCTGCCGCTGCCCGCGCCGCAGCTTACGGTGCGGGTCGCGATGCGCGGCGCCGCGGCGGAGGTGCTGTACGCCGGGGCGATGCCGGGGGCGGTGGCCGGCGCCATTCAGGTGAACGCGCGCGTGCCGAGCGAGATCAACTTCGGCAGCTCGATCCCGCTGCTGCTCACGGTGGGCGAGCACTCGTCGCAACTGCAGGTCACACTCGCCGTCGATTGAGTACAATCCCCTCATGGACCGCCGCCGATTCGTGGCCGGGCTGGCCGCCGCCGCAGCAGCGCCGAAACTGACCATCGCCGCCGTCGAAGTGTGGCGGCTGGAGGGCCGCCGCACCGACGCCGGCGGCGTCAACCGCCAGCACCAGGTCAATCCCATTCATGTCTACGAAGCGAGGCGCCCCGCTCCTTATCGCGACTCCCCTACGCCTACCGGGCGCAGCGTCTCCGCTTCCGCGCTGTACCTGAAGATCAAGACCGGCCAGGGGCTCGAAGGGCTGTACGGCCCGATCGACCGCGAGGTGGCGCCGGTAATCCTGTCGCAGCTCCGCGGCTTCCTGATCGGCAAGGACCCGCTCGCCGGCGAAGCGCTGTGGGACCAGATGCACCGCTCGAACCGCCACTCGCGCGCCGGCCACTTCATGATGGCGATCAGCGCGGTGGACAACGCGCTCTGGGACCTGCGCGGCCGCTGTTTCAACGCTCCCGTGTACCGCCTGATGGGCGGGCCGACGCGTCCGGCGGTGGAGGCGTACGCGAGCTGCCTCGGGTACTCGCTCGAGCCGGAAGCGATGGAGCGGCGCGTGCGGGCTTTCAAGGACGAGGGATACCGCCACCAGAAGTGGTTCCTCGCCTACGGCCCCGGCGACGGACCGGAGGGGATGCGCCGGAACGTCGAGATGGTGCGGCTGCTGCGCGAGGCGGCGGGCGAGGACGTCGCGCTCATGTTCGACGCCTACATGGGCTGGGACCTAGCCTACGCGCTCGAATGGGCGAAGCAGGTGGAGCGGTACCGCCCGCACTGGATCGAGGAGGCGTTCCACCCCGATAAGATCGAAAGTTTCGCCGCGCTGCGGAGAAGCATCGGTTTTCCCGTCGCCTCGGGCGAGCACTTCTACGGGCGATGGGAGGTCCAGCGGTACCTGGCGGCGGGGGCGCTCCACATCGTGCAGGCCGACCCGGAGTGGTGCGGCGGCGCGACCGAGCTGGCGCGCATCTGCGCGGTGGCTTCCGCGCACGACGCGCGCGTCGTGCCGCACGGGCACGGCGTGCACGCCGCGCTGCACGTGATCGCGTCGCAGTCCCCGATGACGTGCCCGCTGGCCGAGTTCCTCGTCCTGAAGATGGCGCACTACCACCACTTCGAAAAGAACCCGCCGCGCGTCGAGCGGGGACGGCTCGCGCTCCCGGAGCGCCCCGGTTTCGGGATCGAGCTCGACCCGGCTAAAATCGAAAAGCAAACGCAGTTCAGCGTGGCCTGAGTGACTCTCTCCCAACGGCAACAACTGCTCGCCGCGGCGCGCGGCGAAACGCCCTGCGACCTGCTGATCCGCAACGCGCGGGTGATCAACGTGTACTCGGGCGAGGTACTGCCCGGCAACGTCGCGATCGCCGGCGGGCGCATCGCCTACTGCGGCCCCAATTCGCGCCCCGCCGCGTGCGAGCTCGACGCCGGGGGCCGTTACGTCTCCCCCGGCTGGATCGAGCCGCACGCGCACCCATGGCTGCTCTACAACCCGGTCACGATGGCGGAAGCCGTCCTGCCGCGCGGCACGACCACGGTGTTCAACGACACGCTCGCCTTCTGGCTGCACGGCGCCGGGGCGTCGTTCCCGCGTCTGGTGGCCGCGCTGCGCGACCTGCCTGTGCGCTACCGCTGGCTGCTACGCATCGCGTCGCAATCGCCGTACGAGGGCGAGTCGGAAGAGTTCGCGGCGGAGCGGATCCTGCCCCTGCTCGAGCTGCCGGAGGTGGCGGGCACGGCCGAAATGACGCGCTGGCCGCTGGTGATGCGCGGCGATTCCGACGCGCTCCGCCCCATCGTGCGCGCGCTCGAACTCGGCAAGCGCGCCGACGGCCACACCGCGGGTGCGGGCTACGAGAAGCTCGCGGCGGTGGCGGCGGGAGGCATCTCCGCATGCCACGAGGCGATCGCGGCGGGCGAAGCGCTCGACCGTCTCCGTCTCGGCTACTGGACGATGCTCCGGCACAGCTCGCTCCGCCCCGACCTGCCGGAGCTGGCGCGGGCCATCGTGGAGCACCGCGTCGATACGCGCCGGCTGCTGGTCACCATGGACGCGCCCAGCCCGCGCTTCATCGCCGAAGGCGGCTTCCTCGACGAGGCTTTGCGGCGTCTGGTGGAGGCGGGCGTGCCCGCGATGACCGCGCTGCAGATGGTCACGATCAACCCGGCCACGTACTACGGGCTCGACTCCGAAATCGGCGGCATCGCGCCCGGTCGCGCGGCCGACCTCGTCTTCCTCGACGACCTCGAGACGTTCCGTCCCGTGCGCGTGCTCGCGGCGGGGCGCG
>JADZGE010000103.1 GCA_020854035.1 Burkholderiales bacterium
ACTCTTTCCGACAGGGTCATGCCGGAAACGGTATGAGAAACTCACCGAAAGTACCAGCCCACAGCGCGTTTATCGACGCGAACTCGTTTCACCTTCAGAGCGCAGAGGCTTGAACCCCCTGAACGCTTACCTCAATTATTACTACCGCGCGGCGGCTTGACGGCTTCGGTCGAGATTCTGGACATCACGGGATCGTTCGGCATGGTTGTGCCGGCTGCTCGGTAAGTGCAAAGTCAAGAACTGACCCATTGCTCCCCATTGCTCCCCACGTTCGGCCATGGCGACGCTACTCGGGCACCGGCAAACGAAAGGGTCGGACAACAGACAACGCCTCGCCTACCGTCGGTAGTACCAGCTCTCTACTCTACCCTTGGCTCGTAGCCAGTGCCAGCGGATTACTGACTACCTGCTACTGAACTTTGGGCGCTCCCACCTGTATGCGCAACGCGCGCAAGGGTTCCCCATTGTCGGACACCGCCGTGAGATTGACCGGGGCACCGGGCATAAGGTGCGCACGCTCGCCAGGCACCAGCATCGAGATCGAGGCGTTCTCCGGGACGACGATCTTCTGCGATCCGCCCTCGTAGGCGAGCGTCAGCTCGCGGCCTCGCGCCGACTGGACGACGCTGGCGACCGAGGCGTTCGTCATGGTCTGGTCGTTGCGGCCGTCGAACGGACGGTGTCCCGGGTTGACCGCCTTCGGGAAACGGCGCACTTCGAAGGCGGTCAATGTCCCGTTGTCGTGCCGGGTCGAGGTGACGCCCAGGAAATCTCCGGGTTTGATGTCGGCGAGCGCGATCGGCTGGGCATGGACGATCTGGGTCTTTTCCGCGAGCCGGATCGAGACTTCACCCGTCGCCGATTTCACCGTGAGCATTTCGCCGTCGAATGCGGAGACGGTTCCCCGGACGCGGGTGGGTCCCTGCGCCTGCGCGGCGGAAGCGGCCAGCACGAGAACAATGGAGCACAGCGTAGCAGCAGGCGATCTCATCGGGTTCCCGTCCTCTCCGCAATCCGCATGGCGATAGATCGCTTCGATAAAGCTTCGGCCCCGCATTCCTGGCAGGCTTGTGCCGCATCGCGACCCGGGGCGTGAAATGGAGTTTACCGGGATTCACACGAGAGATGCGCTCCTTTATCGACCCCGCCGG
Organism: Burkholderiales bacterium; assembly: GCA_020854035.1. GTDB lineage: Bacteria > Pseudomonadota > Gammaproteobacteria > Burkholderiales > SG8-41 > SG8-41. The sequence continues at coordinate 1,152 of JADZGE010000103.1, forward strand.
CGCGTATCAGCCAGGACGGGCCCGCCGCCAATCCGGCGCCGGGCCCGCCGGGTCGACACCCCGCTGCCGCCGGGGACTGCGGACGAGCTACTGGACGAGCGCGCGGCGTACTGCCACCCGTTCGCCCGCCGCGACGGGGGCGTCTGCCTGCGCCACCTCGGCGCGGGCGCCTTCGCGCGATTGCGCGGCTGCCATGCGCACCTCCTCGATGCGGTCGAAGTAGGCGAGCTGCGCGGGGAGCCACTGGTTCATCGGGCTGCCGGTCGGGAACGCGTCGCCGCGGGCGACGAGATTGCCGCGCTCGGCTTCGAGACGCGCGAAATACTCGATCTGCCGCGGCAGGAGCGCCGCGCCGACCTCGTCGTCACGCGGGAACGCGGTGCGTGCCGCCCGCTGCGCACGGGATACGGGTACAACGCGGGGCTGGGCTTGGGCTTCCACCGTGACGGCCCGGGCTTCCCTCACGCCCGCGTTCTCGGCCGGCGCTTCCGCCTGCGCGTTGCTTTCCGCGGTGCCGGTGGCATCGGCCGGCGCGGCTTCCGCGGCGGACTCGGACGCGTCCGCGAGCAGATTCTCGATCGATTCGGCGGATTCCGTTTCCGCCAGAGCATCGGATTTCTCGATCGCGACGACGGCGGCGGGGAGGCTGAACATGAGTGCGACGGCAAGTGCGATGCGCTTCTTCGTCATGGGTGGCTCCTGGTTACCCGAAGGATGAGTCGGACTGCACCCATCGCCACAGCGAAAACCGTGCCAGCTAGAAAACACATTTAAAATCAAACAATAAGAAATAAACCCGGGCGCGCGCTGTCGCCGGCATGCGACAACACGCGCGGAGGCTCGTGCAAGTCATTGTGAAACAAGGTAATTCATTGTCGCCGGGCAGCGACGCGGGCCCGGTGCGGAACGTCAACCAGGACGCGGGCGTCGCGGTTTCCCGTGCGAGAATCGCCCGCTTGCGCAAGCGGCCCGCCTGCGCGGTAAGCGATAGTCCGGCCATGGAGCGGACAAGGGGGATGAATGAAGGTCAAGTCGATCAAGGCGACGCTGCACCGGTTCGAGGTCAAGGTACCGCTCATCAGGCAGCCGATGCATCGCAGGGCGGTGGTGTGCGAAGTGGAGACCTCCGCCGGCATCAGCGGCTTCGGCATGACCGGCGCGGGCTTCCTGCCGGAGGCGGTGTGCACAGCGCTCAACCGCGAGTTCCTCCCCGTCGTGAAGGACATGGATGCGCGCGACCGCGAGGCGATTCACGAGAAGGTTTGGTGGAGGCTTAACCAGCGATCGATGACGGGGGTCGTATCGAGCGCGCTCTCCGCGCTCGACACCGCGCTCTGGGACATCCACGGCAAGCACGATGGCAGGAGCATCGCGCAGCTTTTGGGAGGCGCGCGCGACTGGGCGCCCGCCTACGTGACGTTCGGCTTTCCGGAGTACGACCGCGATCAGCTCGTGACGGCGGCGAAGCTGCAGCTCCGGAAGGGCGTGAAGCGCCTGAAGATGGTGGTGGGCGTGGACAAGGGCGGCTGGCGGGAGGACGCGAAGCGCGTGCGCGCGGTGCGCGAGGCGATCGGGCCCGACGTCGAGCTCATGATGGATGCCAACTACAAGTTCAACCCGGTGGATGCCCGCCAGCTCTGCCGTGCGATCGCGGACTGCAATCTGACGTGGTTCGAGGAGCCGGTTTACCAGAACGACACTCGCGCGCTGGCCGATCTCCGCCGGCAGGTCGACATCCCGCTGTCGGCGGGACAGAACGAGGGACACCGCTGGCGGCTGCGCGAACTGGTGCTGCACCAGGCGGTGGACATCCTGCAGCCGAACGTGTGCTACTGCGGCGGCTACACCGAGGCGCAGAAGGTGGGGCACCTCGCGCAGGCGTTCAACATGCCGATCGCCAACGGCGGGGGCTGGCCGCTCTTCAACATGCACGTGATGGCGGGATTGATGAACGGCTGGCGCGTCGAGTTCCATCTCGACATGCAGGCCGTGGGGGAGCAGATGTTCATCGATCCGCCGGGCCCCGTCGACAACATCGTGAGGATCCCGAAGGCGCCCGGCCTGGGACTCAAGCCCAACCGGCCGATGTTGCGCGAGACGCTCGTCAGGCTCTAGAGTTTGTCGGACTTTGCCCCGGCAAACGCCTGCAGCAGGACCACCCGCGAGAAAGGGGGCGAATCCCGGCTCCTCGACGGGCAATTCAGCCGGGATCGGGGCCTGGTGGATGCTCATAGAGCCCCCGGTTGCCTGGTCTACGTCAAGTTCGCGGGCGCTCTTGCCTGGGGCAGCCCGTCGGGGATGCCGGTCAGACAGGGTGGCGGCCTGCGGCGGTTCGTTCTCCGGTATCATCGTCCCCCTTGCTGGAGCGGCGGTCGCCGTCCCCATTCGAGATCCCCGGCTCGCCGGGAGAGGGAGATCACATGACTGGCCTGAAACCCGCGCGCGGATTCTTGTCCGCCGTGTTCTTCGGTTTGCTCGCGTCAGGCGCGTCCGCCCAGACGGGCGGCGTGGAGTACAAGCCCGAGGTGGGACAGGAGGGAAAGGACGTCGTCTGGGTGCCAACACCCCAGTCGATGGTGGAGAAGATGCTCGACATGGCGCGGGTGACGCCGAAGGATTTCGTGATGGACCTCGGCTCGGGGGACGGGCGCACGGTGATCACGGCGGCGAAGCGCGGCGCGCGCGCTCTCGGCGTCGAGTACAACCCCGAGATGGTGGAGCTTTCCAGGCGCAACGCGGCGAAGGAGGGCGTCACCGACCGGGCGCAGTTCGTGAAGGCCGATCTGTTCGAGACGGATCTTTCGAAGGCGAGCGTCATCACGATGTTCCTGCTGCCCGACATCAACCTCAAGCTTCGCCCCGCGATCCTGAACCTGCGTCCCGGCACCCGCGTCGTTTCGAACTCCTTCACGATGGGCGAGTGGCGCGCGGACCGGACCGAGCAGGTGAAGGAGGACTGCACCACCTATTGCACGGCGCTCCTGTGGATCGTGCCGGCGAAGGCGGGCGGCGTGTGGCAGGTGGGCGAGGGGGAGCTCACGATCAAGCAGGAATTCCAGATGATCACGGGCACGCTCGCCGCGGGCGGCGCGGACACGCCGATCAAGGGACGCCTGCGCGGCGAGCGCATCACCTTCACGGCCGGCAAGTCGCAGTACACCGGGCGCGTCACGGGCGACACGATCGTGGAGGGCGTAGTGAAGACGGCCGGCAACCACGCGAAGTGGACGGCGACGAGGAAGTAGCCGCCGGCCGCCGCGCGTCGATGATGTTCCGGAAACCGTGTTCCGCGCTACTCCGCGATGATTGAAACGCCGGTGGTGAAGGCGGAGGCGAGCGCGCGTGGGCCTTCGAGCGGCCTCGTCACCCTGACGCACGTGCTCTACGCCATGCACGCCTTCAGCGCGTTGATGGGCGTGCTCGGGCCCATGTTCGTCGTGACCGCGTTTCTCACCGGCTGGCCGTCGATCATCGCGGTGATTCTCAACTACATCAAGCGCTCGGACACTCGCGGCAGCTACCTCGATTCGCACTTCGGCTGGCAGCTTCGCACCTTCTGGTACGCGGTGCTGTGGGCGCTCGTCGGGGCACTGCTCGCCGCCACCCTGATCGGCATCCCGGTGGCGCTGGTACTGTGGGTGCTGCTCGGGCTGTGGGTGCTCTACCGGATCATCCGCGGCTGGCTCGCGCTGCTCGATGCCCGGCCCATGCCGGTGCCGGGCCGGGCCGGCTGACGCGCGCGAAGAGGGAGCGATGGGCCATACCGAGGAGAGAAGGAAGTTCCGCGCCGTGCTCGCTGGCACGAGATGCCTGTCGCCGGCAAGCGTCTACGATCCCCTGTCGGCGCGCATCGCCGAGTCGGTCGGCTTCGAGATCGGCATGCTCGCCGGTTCCGTCGCTTCGCACACCACGCTTGCCGCGCCCGATCTCATCGTGCTTACGCTCACCGAGTTCGCCGGGCAGATCCGCCGGATCAAGCGCGCGAGCCGGCTGCCGCTGCTCGTGGACGCCGATCACGGCTACGGCAACGCGCTGAATGTCATGCGCACGGTATGGGAGCTCGATCATGCCGGCGTCGCGGCGATGAGCATCGAGGACCCGGTGCTGCCGCAGCGCTTCGGGCAGGCCGATGCCGCGGAGGAGCTCGTGTCCACGGCGGAGATGGTGGGGAAGCTCAGGGCCGCCGTCGAGGCGCGCGGCGGCTCGAACGTGGTGATCGCCGGCCGCACGGCGGCGCTGCGCATCGAGGGCATCGAGGGCACCGTCGCGCGGGTAAAGGCCTATGCCGCGACCGGCGTGGACGCGATCTTCGTGGTCGGCCTGGAAACGCTCGCGCAACTGGAGGCGATCCGGGCGGCGGCGCAGCTCCCCGTCATCATCGGTTCGGCGCCAGCGTCCTTGCAGCGCGAGGATCTCGCGGCGCGCGGGGCGCGCGTGCTGCTGCAGGGGCATCAGCCGGTGGCGGCGGCCGTGAAAGCCCTGCGGGAATGCTACGAGCACCTGCACCGGGGCGGTTCGCCCGCGGAGCTTAAGGACCGCATCGCGTCCGCGCAGGAGATGGACCGGCTGACGGGAGCGGCGGAGCACAAACGCTGGCAGCGCGAATTCCTGCGCTGAGCGGCGCCACGGAGGAGGAGAGCATGATGCGCGCAATCGGGCGAGTCGCACTCATGGCAATGATCGCCGCGGCGGCGGGCGCGGGAGCGCAACAGTATCCGAGCCGCCCGATCCGCGTCGTCGTGCCGTTCGCGCCGGGCGGCAACACCGACCTCGTCGCCCGCGCGATCGCCCCGGCCATGAGCGCGGGGCTGGGGCAGCAGGTCGTGGTGGAAAACCGGCCGGGCTCGAGCGGCATACTCGGCGCGCAGATCGTGGCGAAATCCCCGCCCGACGGCTACACGCTGCTCGCGATGGCGAATACCTTCGCCGTCGTGCCATCGCTCATCGCCAATCCCGGCTACGACCCCCTGAAGGACTTCGCCGCCGTATCCCTCACCTGCCTCGTGCCGCAGGTGCTGGTGGTGAACACCGCCCTGCCGGTGCGCTCGGTGAAGGAGGTCGTCGCGCTCGCGCGCAAGCGGCCCGCCGAGCTCTCCTACGCTTCCGCGGGGGTCGGCGGAACGGGGCACATGGCCGCGGAGCTGTTCAGCCGCCACGTCGGCATTCGCATGCTGCACGTGCCGTACAAGGGCAACGCCCAGGCCATCGTGGACGTGATCGCCGGCCAGGTCACGATGATGTTCGACCAGGTGAGCACCTCGGCGCCCCATGTCAGGGCCGGCAAGCTCCGGCCCCTCGCGGTCACGAGCCTCAAGCGCTCGCCGCTTTTTCCCGAGGTTCCCACCATGGACGAGTCCGGCGCGAAGGGTTTCGAGGACATCACCTTCAACGGGCTCGTCGCCCCGGCGGGCACGCCGCCCGCGATCCAGTCGCGCCTCAATGCCGAGGTCGGCAAGGCGGTGCTGGCGCGAGAACTGCACAAGCGCTTCCTCGACATGGGGGTCGAGCTCGCCGCCAGCACCTCCCCCGCGGAGTTCGGCGCATACATCAAGGCGGAGTTCGACAAGAAGGCGAAGCTCGCGAAAGAGGCGGGGATCAGACTTGAATGATGACTGACGGCATGACCGGACGAAACGCCGGGGTCAATCCCGATTTCCGGGCGCCGCCGCTATCCTGCGACGCGCACTTCCACGTTTTCGGCCCGAAGAAGCGCTATCCGTACGGGACCGAGCTCCGCTACGAGCCGCCGCTTGCGCCGCTCTCCGAAGTGCGGGCGCTGGCGGGGAAACTCGGCATCGAGCGCTTCGTGTTCGTTCAGCCCTCCGCCTACGGGCGCGACAACGCGTGCATGCTCGACGCGATGCGCGAAACGGGCACCAGGTTCTGCCGCGGCATCGTGGACGTGGACGAGAACGTGCCCGACGCCGAGCTCGAGCGGTTGCACGCGCTGGGAGTGCGCGGCGTTCGCATCAACGTGCCGCCCGTCAAGCCCTACGAGGCCGGGTTGGCGGCGAAGCTTCTGCCGCGCATCGAGCGCTTCGATGCACGGCTCTCCAGGATCGGCTGGCAGCTCGATTTCCTCGCCCCGGGGTGGCTCGTGAGCGAGTTGCTGCCCGCGCTGCGCAAGCTCAGGGTGAGCTACACGGTGGCGCATTTCGGGCTCTACCCGGCGCGCGACGGCGTGAACCAGCAGGGCTTCCGGGACTTCCTCGAACTGACGCGTCACGGCGAGCGGCGCTGCTGGGTCAAGTTGACCGGTGTCTACCGCATGTCCACCGCGCCGGGCTTCGCCGACGTCGCGCCGATGGCGCGCGCCCTCATCGAAACCTGTCCCGACCGCCTGATCTGGGGGAGCGACTTCCCGCACCTGTCGTTCGAGGACAGGGTGGGTTCGATCGAACTTTTCAACCTGCTCGGGAAGTGGGCGCCGGACGAGGCGACGCGCAAGCGGATACTCGTGGACAATCCGGCGAAGCTCTACGGATTCGGGTAGGGCAGGAAGCGGCGGTGGAAGCGTCATCGTGAAGAGTTCCCCCGAGCAAGTCCGTGAATGGATAGACCGCGCCCGCCGCGTCGTCGTCCTGACCGGCGCCGGGATCTCCACCGATTCCGGCATTCCGGACTTCCGGGGGCCGCGGGGCGCGTGGACGCGGAATCCGCTCGCGGAAAAGCTCTCCGACATCCGTTACTACGTGACCGATCCCGAGGTGCGCAAGGCCTCGTGGCGGAGCCGGCTCGATCACCCGGCGTTCACGGCGCAGCCGAACGCGGGTCACCTCGCGTGCGCCGCGCTGGAGCGGCGGGGGAAGCTTCACGCGCTCATCACGCAGAACATCGACGAACTGCACCAGCGCGCGGGCGTGTCGCCCGGGCGCGTCATCGAAGTGCACGGCACGGTGCACAAGGCGATGTGTCTCGCGTGCGGCTGGCGCGGTCCCATGCAGGAGACGCTCGCGCGGGTGCGCGCGGGCGAAGACGATCCCGCGTGCAGGGAGTGCGGCGGCATCCTCAAGAGCGACACGATTTCCTTTGGCCAGCCGCTCGTGCCGGAAGTGATCGATCGCGCGCTCAGCGCCGCCGCCGATGCCGATCTGCTCCTCGCGGTGGGAAGCACGCTGCAGGTCTACCCCGTGGCGGGCGCGGTGCCGGTCGCGAAGCAGGCGGGCGCGCGCGTCGTCATCATGAACGCGCAGGAAACGCAGTTCGACGGCATCGCGGACGCGGTGCTGCGGGGGAACATCAGCGTGGAGCTGCCGCTCGTCGTGCGCGGGGTGGGTTGAAGGCCGGATCTGCCGCGGATGAACGCAGGCGAACGCGGATCAGGCCAGGAAAACCTCGGCCACGGAAACACACGGAAACACACGGGCAGGGCGCGGAATTTTCCCTCCCGAGGCTCGATCAGATCTTCCAGCTCGCGAACCCGCAGCCCACGTATACCTCCGGCACCGGCGCATACCCGATCAGCTCGAACCCGCGCCCGCCCGCCGCGCCGTGCGCCGCGACCCAGTTGCGGATTTCCGCCGACCCGTTGCCCGCGTTCGGCAGCTCTTCGTCGAGGAAACCGATCAGCTTCGCGGGGTCGCCCGCCTCGAAGTGCCCGATGCACGCACGGTCGAAGTCCTCGTCGATCCGGCCCATCGTCGGCTCGCCGATCGAATGAGAGAGCCCGCCGGTCGCGAGCACCGCGACCCGCAGCGGTTCCGGGCAGGACGCGATCGCCGCCGCCAGCATCTCCCCAAAGCCGTAGCAGCGCTTCACGCTCGGCAGCGGCGGCTCGATGTCGTTGAACGTCACCGGCACGATCGGCGGCAGCGGATCGATGCCGGCCTTCCACAGCGGGATGCAGAAGCCGTGGTCGAGCGCGAGCCGGTGGGAGACGGAAGGATCGAAATCGCGCCCGAGCGCGGTCGCGACGATGTGCGAGGCGAGCGCCGGGTGCCCGGCGATCGTCCGGTGCGGAAACGCCTTCAGCCACGGTTCCGGCGGGCCGGCGTGCGTCTCGCCCACGCCGACGCAGATCGAGGGCAGGTTGTCGATGAAGAAGTTGACCCAGTGATCGGGCGAGATCACGACGAGCGCGTCCGCGCGCGCCGCCTTCATCCGGCGTCCGAGCTCTGCATAGCCCGCCGCGAGGCTCTCCTGCCAGCGTGACGGGATACCGTCCCACCCGCGCACGATGAGCGGGCCGTGGCTCGCCGCGAAGACGCCCGCCAGTTCAGCCACGGGACGCCTCGGCGGGCGAGGCGCCGGACGAGCGTATCCGCCGCAGGAACTCGTCCTCGGGCATGCCGGCCATGTGAAAGTAGAAACGCAGCAGGTAGGGGTTCGTCAACCGCGCGAGGAAGGCGACGTCATCGCGTTCCACCGCCGCGCGCACTTCCGGCTTGAGAGGGTAGTGCGCGAGCACCTTCGCCCGGTCCGCGCGGTACTCGGCGGCGCTCTCCGGCGTCTGCAAGTCGAAGAAGAGACGGGAGAGCCAGTAGTCGCGCATTGCGGGCGGTGTCGCGGGACTGAGTGTCGTGGTTCGAGGAAGCCAGGGACGGCCACAGGCGGCCCAGGATGCGCTCCAGCTTACCGCGTTTCCGCCGCCGCGGCGAGGGATGCCGGGCCGCGTCGGTCACGCGCGGCATCGCATCCTTCCCGGTGACGGGTTCGCGCGGAGCCCGCGCGGGCGCTGCCTTCGGGGTCCGGCCGCATTGCGCGCGGCGCCGGGGCGCTCTAGCATGGCGGGCGGAAGGACCCGCAGGGATCATCGCTGCTGCCGGAGGAGGACGACTTGCTCTCGTGCGTGACAGGGAGGTTCGGGCTGCTGCTCTCGCTCGTCATCTGGGCGGGCGCCTTCGCCGCGAAGGCCGCGGACTATCCGGACCGGCCGGTCCGCCTGATCGTGCCGCAGGCACCCGGGAGTTCCTCGGACACCATTGCCCGCATCATCGCCGGGGAACTCTCGAAGTACCTCGGTCAGCAGATCGTCGTGGACAATCGCCCGGGCGGCGCGCAGATGCTGGGGCTCGCGTTGACTTCCAAGGCGCCGGCCGACGGCTATACCATCGGCTACGCGATGATCGGGGCGCTCGCGATCAGCCCCTTCATCGTCGCCACGCCGCCGCTCGACGTGCAGAAGGACCTCGCGCCCGTCGTGCAGACCACGAGCGGCCAGATGCTGCTGGCGGCGGGCCAGTCGACGCCGTTCAGGACCGTGAAGGAAGTGATCGCGTTCGCGCGGCGGCATCCCGGCAAGCTGAACTACGCCACCTCGGGCACGGGCGTGCCCGGCCACGTCGGGATGGAACTGTTCCAGTCGATGACCGGCGCGCAGATCGTGCACGTCGCCTACAAGGGCGGCGCGGCGGGCATCACCGCTCTCATCGCGGGGCAGGTCGAGCTCATGCTCGAGGGCACCAACTCGATCACGCCGCACGCCAGGGCGGGCAGGGTGCGCGGGCTCGCCGTGACTGGTTCGAAGCGCGCCCCGGCGTTGCCCGAGATCCCGACGATCGCCGAATCCGGCGTGCCCGGCTACGAGGCGACGACATGGACCGGCATCGTCGTCCCGGTCGGGTTGCCGAAGCCGATCCTCGCGCGCCTGAATGCGGACCTCAACAAGGTCATCGCCTCGCCGGCATTCCGGGAAAGGGTGTCGGCGATCGGTTCGGAGCCCGCCGGAGGCACGCCGGAGCAGTTCGGCGCGTTCATCCGGGGCGAGCAGGCCAAGTGGGGCGAGATCGTGAGAAAGGCGGGCGTGACCGCGTACTAGCCTGAATTATTCACGAACACCATGAGAATCCCCGACAGTGTGTCGGCGACTCCTCCGGCGACATGAATTATCCGGGCTAGGCTTCCGCGACGCCGGTAATCATGCGGCCCGCTCGTCACTCGCTCCACGTCATGCGCTGCGAACTCGTCTCCATCCCCACCGACACGTTCGCGCTCGACGGCGCGTTCTACGAGCCGCGCGGCGAGCCGCGCGGCGCCGTCGTCTTCTTCCACGGCAACACGATGAACTTCTACGTCGGCGCCCCGCGGTTTCTCCCGCCGGTGCTGGCGCGCATGGGGCTCGCTTCTCTCGCGTTCAACCGCCGCGGGCACGACATCCTCAGCACCCGCGATAGTCGCATCGCGGTCGGCGGGGCGTTCCAGTCCACAGCCGAGGCGATTGCCGACAACCGGATCGCCGCCGGGTGGCTCGCCGCGCGCGGCTTTCCCGACCCGATCGTGATCGGGCACAGCAACGGCGGCATGCTCGGCGTGCGGCACGTGGCGGACCACCCGCGTACGCCCGCGCTGGTGCTGCTCTCGGCCGGGCGCGGGGGAGCGCGCACGGTGTCGGGCGGGCCGGAGCAGCTTTTCGCGGGTGACCGCCAGGACGAACTGACCGCGCGCGCCCGCGAACTCGTCGCGGCGGGCCGTGGTCGCGAATTCCTGCTGATGCCCGGCTGGTGGTACGTGATCACGGCCGAGAGCTTCCTCGATCGCATCGCGACCGTGCCCGACACGCTGGCGCTCGCGCCGCAGGTGAAGTGCCCGGTGCTCGCGATCCGCGGCGACAGGGAAGATCGCGACCGTTATCCCGCCGAGGAATTCCAGGCCCGCGCGGGCGGCCCGTGCGAGGTGCGGATCGTCGCCGACTGCGATCACTTCTACAACGGCCGGGAGGCCGGGATTTCGCGCATCGTGTCGGAATGGCTCGCGCGAACCCTGTCGCTTCCGCTGCCGCGCGTGGGTGCTACCTGACGTTTTCAGCCGCAGGGCAATGCGAGCCGGGATACGGGCGTCGCCCGCATCCCGACCGATCAGAAGCCGCTCCCGATGATCCCGCCGAGGATCGCGCCGACCGCGGTCGCGGCACCCCTGCCGTCGCCATGACCGATCTGGTTGCCGATCGCGGCGCCGATCACGGCGCCGCCGATGGTGGTGACCGGGTTGGGGCCGGGGCCGACAGGATACGGGTACGGGTCGGCGTAAACCGGCGCGGGCGCGGCGTAGACCGGCGCGGGTGCGAACACCGGTACGGGCGCATAGACGGGAACCGGCGCGTACACCGGCGCGACATGAACGGGCGGCGCGTAGCGCACGACCGGCCGGTGCACGATGATGCGGTGCTCCACGATGACGGGGCGATGCACGACGAGTGGACGGTGCACCACGACCGGCCGCTGCACGACCACGTGGCGCTCATTGGCGCGGTAGCCGTGCGCGGGCGCCCAATGAGGTGGCGACGCGAGAACCGGAGCCGCGGCGGCGAGCAGCGCCCCGGTGGCGAGGAAAGTGGTGGCGTTCTTCGTGAACATGGCGACCTCCTTGCGGTTGCGGAACCCGGTTCGTGCGGGTCCTCGCCATTAGAACGCACCACGCGGGCGGAGGCTGCGCTCGAATCGCAAGAAATGGTTACCGAATGTTGCAGAACCGGTACGGCGCCGCCATCGCGATACGGCCGGCGCCGCGCCCGCGCCGGCTGGAAAGAGCAGCGGGACCTCCACCCGGAGCCGCGAACTTGATACTCTTGGGCCGCCCGGGCGGAAACGCCGGCCGGCGTGCGCGAGCACCCGTTGCCCGCGCTTGGTCGCCGGTAGCCTCACCATGTTGATCTTCGTTCGAGGACCGCGGCATGCCGAGAATCGATACCCATGCTCACTGGTTCCCGCCCGAGTGGGTGGAACTCGTCGCCCGCGAAGGCACGGGCAACGGCGCGGAAGTGAAGTGCAACGACTCGGGCGAAATCGTGCGGTTCACGGCGCCGGGGATCGATCGCGCCGGCTTCAAGCCGCAGTACGTCGGAATCCCCGTCCGGCTGGAGATCATGGACGCGGGCAGAGTGGACGTGCACGCGCTCTCGCTCACGAGCCCGATGGGGTACTGGGCGAAGCCGGAGTTCGGACTGAAGCTCGCGCGCGCCTTCAACGACGCCTGCTCGGCCGCCCACCTCGGGCACCCGGGACGTTTCGTCGGCATGGCGACGCTGCCGATGCAGGCGCCGGCGCTGGCCCTCGAGGAAGTCGCCCGCGCCGCGAAACTGCCGGGGATCCGCGGCGTGTACATGGGCACGCACGTGAACGGGAAGAACCTCGACGAGAAGGAGTTCTTCCCCGTCTACGCGAAGTGCGAGGAACTGGGCCTGCCGATCTTTCTCCACCCGGTGGCGCCGGTCGGGCGCGAGCGCATGCGCAACTACCACCTCGGGAACTTCCTCGGCAACCCGCTGGAAACCGGCATCGCGGCCGCCTCGCTCGTCTTCGGCGGCGTGATGGACGCGTTTCCGAAGCTCGACGTGATGCTGCCCCACGCCGGGGGCGTCTTTCCGAACCTCATCGGCCGGATGGACCACGGCACGACGGTGCGCAGGGAATGCGCCCACATGACGAGACCGCCGTCCGCCTACCTGCGGCGCTTCCACTACGACACGATCACGCACAGCGACGCGATCCTGATGAACCTCATCCGTCAGGTCGGCGCCGACCGCGTGGTCATGGGCAGCGACTGCCCGGCGGACATGAGCTACACGAAGCCGGTGGACGTGGTCGAGCGGCTTCCGGGACTCTCCGCCGCGGAACGGGACGCCATACTCGGGGGCAACGCCGCGCGGCTGCTCGGGCTGGCGCGCTAGAGGCCGGAGGTTTTGGCGCGGAATGCGGCGCCGGGGACCGGCGGCATGGGGCGAGCGCGGCAACGATCCGTTCGCCCGCGGGGATCGCACCGCCGTAGTACACTGGCGGCAGACTGCGGCATCCGGAGGAGAGCGTCATGGCCTATTCGCTCACGCTGAGCCACGTCGGACTGTTCGTCAGGGACATTGCCCGGATGGTGGACTTCTACACGCGGTTCCTCGGGTTCGCGGTGAGCGACCGGGGCCCGACCGCGAACGGGGAAATCGTCTTCATGACCCGGGATTCGAGCGAGCACCACCAGCTTGTCATGGCCTCGGGACGGCCCGCGGAGCTGCCGTTCAACGTCGTGAACCAGCTCTCGTTGCGCACGGACGACCTCGCGACGCTGAAGGCGCTCCACGAGGGCCTGAAGCGCGAGCCCGTCACCGATATCGTCACGCTCACGCACGGCAACGCGATCTCCTGCTACTTTCGCGACCCGGAATACAACCGCGTCGAGCTCCTCACGGGCACGCCGTGGTATGTGCCGCAGCCGCACCGCCACATGCTCGATCTCACGCTTCCCGAGAGCGAAATCTGGGCGATCGTGGAGAAGCACGTGCGCGCGACGCCCGGCTTCCGGACGCACGCGCAGTGGAAGCAGGAGATCGAAGCGCGCATCGCGCGGGCCACCACGGAACGGCGCGCGCTGCAGACCGCCTGACGGCGAAAACCACAAGGGGAAACGATGAAGATACTGTATTTCGATGATTTCAGGCTGGGCGTGCTGAAGGGCGCGAACGTGGTGGACGTGTCCGCGGTGGTGAAGGACATCCCGCACACCGGGCCGCACGATCTCATCAGCGGGCTGATCGAGCGTTTCGGCGAGTACCGCGCGAAGCTCGAGCAGGCCGCCGCCGGCGGCAAGGGCGTGCCGGTCGCGAGCGTGCGCATCCGCCCGCCGCTGCCGAAGCCGGTCACGATCGATTGCATGGCCGTGAACTACATGGAGGACGGCACGCGCTCCGAGCCGGCCCCCATCAACGCGTTCCACAAGGCGCCGAGCTCCATCATCGGGCACGGGGACACCATGGTGCTGCCGGACATCCCGGCCACCGTCTTCGAGGGCGAGGCGGAATTCGCCGTCGTGTTCGGCGGGCGGGCGAGCCACGTGAAGGAGTCGGAAGCGATGAGCTACGTCTTCGGCTACACGAACTTCATCGACGGCTCGGCGCGCGGCGTGCTGCCGCCGGGCAACGTCTTCTACCAGATGAAGTCGCGCGACACCTTCGCGCCGATCGGGCCCTTCCTCGTCACCGCCGACGAGATCGAGGACCCGCACAAGCTGCAGCTGACGCTCAAGGTGAACGGCACGGTCAGGCAGAACTTCAACTCGAGCGACATGGCGCACAGGATCCCGCGCTGCATCTCGTGGGTCACCTCGATACACGCGATGGAGGCGGGCGACATCCTCGCCACCGGCACCAATCACCGCGGGCTTTCCCCGTTCATGGACGGCGACGAGGTCGAGCTCGAGACGCAGGGGCTGGGCGTGCTGAAGATCAAGGTGCGCGACGATCTCAAGCGCACGTGGGCGCGAGAGACGCGGCTCGAGCGCCAGGAGAAGGGGTTCGAGGGGCTCACGCCGCAACTTACGGGCAAGTACGCGAGGACGTAAGGACGGTCGGCCGCGGAAACACTCGGCGGCACGCGGACGCGGTCGAGGGCCGGGCCTTGCCCGGCCCTTGTCGTTCACGAACCGGACGCGCGCCGGGCGGCGAAGTACCCGTGCTCCGAGGGGGAATGGCGGCGGCAGGCTTCCCTCGCGCGATCGCGGCGACTTCGTCGTTCACGAGCCGCGCCAGGGTCAGGAACCCCCCTGGCTCACGCTGCCCGGGCACCGGCAGACGAAAGGGCCGGCAACAGAGAACGCACCGCCCATCGGCGGTAGTACCGGCTCCTTAGTCTCCCGACGACCCCCTCTTGTCGGAAAACTTTACAGAGATCACCTGCCGCTGCGCCGATATGTCCCAGGCATGTTTGCCGTATCAGTAGGTTGGCTCTCTCGGGTACGGATATTGCTTTCATCCCGGGTAATCAGTTACTTCCGGGCACTTCTGTAAAGGTTTCCGACAACCGCACCCCCTGACGACGAGGAGGGATTCATGGGCGCCCCATTCGCGCATCGCATGAGATCACTCGGAACCGCGGTGCTGGCCCTTGGTCTTGCCTTGGGTCTTGCCGGGACGGCTCAGGCAGTGCCGATCGACAACTTCGATGACGACGCGGGACAGGTGAGCCTCGCCCGGACGACGGTCGGAACGAGCTCGGATGGGCCCGCCACGGTTCCGACAGGCGTGATCGGACAGCGTCGCAGAACGACGCTTACGCTTACGTTGAATCCCGGCGGGCCGCCGAACGAGGCGTCGGCCCGGTTGAATCCGCCCGACAACATGATCTCGTTCAGCGCGGACTCCGGCGTCTTGGCAAGCTACGATCTCTTCTACGGCGGGCCGACTGGGAACGACGTGGGTTTGTTCGATGCGGATTCGGATGGTACAACCGGGTTTGCGATCTTCTTCGTCGCGGCCGACGCGGGCACGACCGTGACCATCACCCTGATGAACGACGGAACGACCACCAGCGTGTCATCGCCGCTGGTCGCCCCCGGCGCCCAGACCTTGTTCCGGGCCTATGCCGGCGGCTGGTCGGGTGGTCACGCAATCGGTCAGGGGAGCTTCGAGGACATCGACACGATCACGGTTACGATCGCCGGGGCGGTCAGCGGCGACTACATCATCGACCAGTTCTCCACCAGTGGCGGCACGGTGATACCGGAACCTTCGATCCCCGAGCCCTCGACGCTCCTCCTCCTCCTCGGGGCAGTGGGATTCGCGCTCGCAGCCGGGCGTCGCCGCTGCGTCAAGCACTGATCCTCGGGAGTAAGGCCTTGCCTTCCGGAGGTTGGTCCGTGCCGCCGGCGGTATCGGGTCGATAGCAACGCTTTCCGGGCCGCGCGCGATTCCTTCCGCCGGCGCGCAACAGCAGAACGGCCTTCATGTCGAGGCCCTTACGAAGTCCCAGGTCGCGCGGCCGTTGGCGCGAACCAGTTCCGCGCCTACTCGCTCGTTCCAGTAGCTCTCGGAGCCGTACTGCATCCGCCATGAAAGCAAGCGGCCGGTAAACAGCTGCAGGTCGTACGCTTCCGTGATCCCCATCGCGCCATGAACGGCGTGGGAAATCGCGCACGCGCGCGCGGCCGCTTCGCTCGCGACCGCTTTCGCGGCGCCCGTACGGGTGCCGCGCGGCAGCGCGATTTCGCTCTCGCAGGCAATCGAGGCCGCCATGCGTGCCGCCAAGGCATCTTCCGCGAGAACCGCGATTTGCTGCTGTATCGCCTGAAACTTCGCGAGCGTTCGGGAAAACTGCTTGCGCTCGCTCGCATAGCCAATCGTGAGCTCGAGGACTGCCTCGAGCGCGCCCGCGATTTGCGCGGTGCGCAGCGCGGCGCCGGCCAGGCGCCAGTCGGTTCCCTCCGCGGGCGCAAAGGTGAGAGTCGCCTCGGAAAGGCGCCATCGCATATCGCACTCCGCCGCGCCGATCAACCCGGCGTGCGCCGAGCTCTCCGCGCTCCCCGCTTCGAACACGTACGCCTTCGCGGGCGTGACGGCCATGACCCAGTCGACACTTCGGCCCCACGGGACGGCGGTGGCGACGATGCGATCGTCTTCCACACGGCCAGGCGCGGCCGTGCCGACGCCGTCCGGCAGCGTAGCGTGCGCGGCCGAAGCGAATGCGCGCGCGAGCATGACTTCCCCGAGCGGGACCGGTACCGCATAACGCCCACACGCCACCAGCACCGACTGCGCGTCGCGCAAGGCAACTCCCGATCCTCCCTGCGACTCGTCGAGGAGCGCCTTGTCGAAGCCCGATTCCTGCTGGAGATTCCACAGGGCGCGATCGAGCCCCTTCTCGATGGCCGCGCGAACACGCGCCGGCGTCGCGTGATCGGCGAAGAGCGCCGTGGCGGATTCGGCAAGGAGATCCTGCATGGTCAGCGCAGGCCGAGTGCGCGGGCGATGATGCCGCGCAGGACTTCGCGGGTGCCCCCGCGCAGCGAATACGAAGGCGCCATGCGCGCGACGAAATTCAGCGTCCGAAGCAGGCGGGCCGGAGGCTCGATGTCGGGCTCGGCTCCCAGCAGGCGCGCGATGACGTCCGGAATCTCCTGCTCGAGCGCCGTGCCGAGATCCTTTACAAGAGCGGCCTCGGTGACCGGGCTCACGCCGTCCGCGAGCTTACCGGTAACCGCGATCGACATCTGTCTTAGCAGTGCCAGTCGCGAAGCGATGCGGCCCAGGGCGGCCATGCTCTCCGTCGGCGGCGCGATTCCACCATCTGCGCGACCCCTCAGCCACTCGAGCCATTCGTCGACGAGCACGATGCTCGAGAGAATTCGCTCGGGCCCGCTGCGCTCGAACGCGAGCTCGGCGTTCACCTGTTCCCAGCCCCCGCCTTCGGCTCCGATCAACGCGTCATCGGGCACCCGCACATCGTCAAAGACGATCTCGCTGAAGTGCGTGTCGCCGGCGAGATCCCGAATCGGCGTGATCGTGATACCGGGGCTGCCAAGATCGACGACGAACTGAGAGAGACCGAGCCAGTGCCGCTCGGCAATCTGCCGCGAGAAGCGCGCATCGAAACCCATCCACGAGCGCGCTCGCACTTCAGGTGGCACATTCACGAGTGTCGTGCGCAGGAACTCGCGTACGGGAGCCCGCAGCGCTTCGTCGGCGGCGGGAATTCCGGTAAACGGCAGCGAAGGAAGCATCCTCGGCCACTCGCCACTTCAGGGGTTTGCCGGGGGGCTGCCGGCGAGCATGCGTCGCGCGGTGCAAGTCATCACCCGCCGGCCGTTCTGATTCATCACCGTGGATCGAGCCGCCGCCCGTGCACCGGTCAACTACATTGACTGAGTCTCACCCTGAACGGGCCGCCAGCGCAAGAGCGAGCGCTCGACGCGAGTGACAAGCGCGTCGAGGATCAGCGCGAAAACGGTCAACACGAGAATCCCGGCAAACACCGTGTTGATGTCGAACGTGCCCTCGGCCTGGAGGATGAGGTAGCCGATCCCGCGGGCGGATCCGAGATATTCGCCAACTACCGCACCGACGAAGGCCATCCCGACAGAGGTGTGCAGGCTCGAGAACACCCAGCTCATCGCCGAAGGCAGATACACCGTGCGCAGGAGCGCCCGGGGCGAAGCGCCCAACACGCGGGCATTCGCCAGGACGATCGGGCTGACTTCCCTCACGCCCTGGTAAACATTGAAGAAGACGATGAAGAAAACGAGCGTGACGCCGAGCGCGACCTTGGACCAGATTCCCAGGCCGAACCAGACCGCGAATATCGGCGCGAGAATCACGCGCGGCATCGAGTTGAACGCCTTGATGAAGGGGTCCGCAACGACGGACGCAATCCGCGCCAGCGCGAGCCACAGTCCGACGGCAAGGCCAAGCGAGGTGCCGAGCACGAATGCGAGCAGTGTTTCCAGCAGCGTGATCGCAAGATGAGAGTAAATCTCGCCGCTCCTGAACCAGACCCACGTCACCTTCAGCACTTCGAGCGGGCGCCCGAAGAAGAACGGCGGCAGAACCCCGGTTTCGGTCAGCGCATACCACAGTGCGAACAGCGCGACGACACTGGCGAGCTGAAGTGGCGTGGCCCAGACCTCGCCTCGGCGGGAAGTCATGCGCAGGACTGCTGCCGGGCATAACCCTTCAGCACCTCGTCTTTCATGGCGCGCCAGATCTTCCGATGAAGCTCCACGAAACGAGGCTCGAGCCGAATATCGGAGACATCCCGCGGCCGGGGCAGATCGATCGGATACTCGCCGATCGGGCGAGTGCCGGGCCCCGCGGAGAGCACCACCACCCGATCGGACATGGCGATCGCCTCCTCCAGATCGTGCGTGATGAAGATCACCGACTTGCGATCCGCCGACCACAACTCGAGCAGCTCGTTCTCCATGAGGCTTCGTGTCTGAACGTCGAGCGCCGAGAATGGCTCGTCCATCAGCAGGATCTGTGGATCCAGGATGAGCGTTTGCGCAAGCGCGACGCGCTTCTTCATTCCCCCCGAAAGCTCGTGCGGATACCGGTGTGCGTGGCCGCCGAGGCCCACGCGGCGCAGCCACTCGCGGGCCTGTTGATGTGCTTCCTTGCGAGCGCTGCCCCGGTAGAGGAGACCGATCGACACGTTGTCCAGGGCCGACATCCACGGCATCAGCGCGTCGGCCTGAAAGAGGTACCCCGCGCGGCGATTCAGGCCCGTGAGCGGGCTCCCGAACACATCGACGCGCCCACTGCTCGGCACCAGCAGTCCGATCGCGACGTTGAGCAATGTCGACTTGCCGCATCCGGTGGGGCCGACCACGGAGAGGAATTCACCGCGTTTCACGAGGAGCGTGGTATCGCGAACGGCGGTGTACGCGGCACCGCCGCTGCCGTAGAACGTGACGGTAACCTCGCGCAGCGCGAGGGCCGGCGCTTCCGCGCTTTCGACCGGAGCGATCGACTGCATCCGCAGACCGGCGGCCGGTCAGTTCCGCCGCGTCAGCAGCGCAACGACGCTCTTCACTGCGATCTCCGCCTTGGCGCGCAGCGTGGCGTCATCGTTGTTCGCGACCGGATGCGCGATCACGGCGAACGGGTAGCCCGGCAATCCATTGATCTGCGCCACTACCTGCGCGCTGCGCGCGAAGCGGTCCGTGATCACGGCCGCGGCGGGAATGCCCAGCCGTTCGGCGGCGATGGCGTCGTGCAAACTGCACGACGAGCAGCTCCCTCAGTCGCCTATCGCGGAAAGAATCGCGTCCGCTGCGCTCATCTCCGCGAGCATGTCCGGCGCAACCGGGCGCGTTGCGTCGGGTTTGCGGCGCCGGATGAACTCGCGCACGCCGTATTCCCTCTCCAGGATGCCGGCGACGTGATCGTAGAAGCGTTCCGTGCCGATCTTCGCGTTGTCGATCATGCCGATGACGGCGCCCTCCAGAGAAGCCAGGGGCGGCGCCGGCCGCAGAGCCTCGCCTTCCGGGTGCAGCCGCGGATCCAGAACTCTCAATGTCACATTTGCCTCCTTGCCTGTATCGGCCTGCGCATCTCGAACCGCCGCCGTCGGAGCGCCGATCAGGCGCCGATCGCGGTCGTGATCGCCAGCGATTTCTTGCCGTACCAGGGCGGGACGATCGCACCGAAACCGCCCGCCGGACCGCCGGCCGCGATGACCAGCAGATCGTCGGGGGAACGCAGAGCCTGATAGATGCGCTCTTCGTCCTTGCGTCCGGCGACCGCGGCCTTGCCCGCGGTGCGCCATTCCTTGCGGGCCACGCGCGCGACCTCGAATGTGTACTCGCGAATGTTCTCCTTCGACCAGTTGGCCGCGGCAAAGATCTGCCGGTGCTGCTGCGCGATCACCATCGCGTAGTTTCCCGCCCAGATCGAGTACGTGAGCATGTTCGAGCGTATCGCGGCCGCGTAGGTGTCAAGAATCTCCTTCGGATCGTGGGTCCACTCGTTCATGATCTGGTGCGGCGATTCCACCGCCATCACCGTCACCGCGGACACGCCGGCCGGAATGCCGCGCTCGACCGACAGTGGCACCCACGGGCTCCCGTCCTCGTCCTCGGCAAGACAGAAGGTGAACTTGCCGGGGTGTCCGAGCGTCGAGCGATCGAGCTGCCCTGGATATCCGCCGAGCACGTTCAGTATGAAGAGCCGGATGGCGCGTCCGATCGTCGCGTTCGCGCGGCTTGCATTGGCAAAGACGTTATGTGTCGCGTTCATGCCGATGTCGGTCCGGATCGGCCCGTTTACCACGATCATCGGCGCGCTGCCGCCGGTGCTCGCCGTGCAGCCATGCAGCCCGAACTGCGGCTCGCACATCGCGCGAATCGCGCTCGCGACGACCGGCATGAACTCCGGGAGGCATCCCGCCATCACCGCCGCGATCGCCACCTTCTCGGCGGTGATGCGCCGCCGGCGCACGGGCTCGACGCCGATGACGTCGTCGGCGTTGCGCCCTACCGCCGCAAGGAACGCGCGCACGGCTGTATCCGTAGGTGGCACGATCGGCAGCCCGTCGGTCCAGCCGTTACGCTGGAAGAGCTCGTTTGCCTCGAACGCATCCGCGACTTCGTGTGCGGGGCTCGTCAGGGTCGCTTCGGTCACGATCGATTTCCCGGGATGCCTAACGCTTGTACTTGCGCAACGCTTCTTCGGCGAAGCGGTTGGTATACGTATCGTCGAGCCGGACTTGCGCGCCTGCCACGCTCGAGTCGAATGCACGCAGCATCTTCAGCGTGTTTTCCACGCCCTCTTTCGGAAAGAGCCCATTGGGGGAGATCCCTTCTCGTACTTTCGTGAACGATGCCATGTAGAGATCCTTGTTCCGCACGTATTCTGGCGGCACCGTCTTCACCACCTGTTCCGGCGTCGCCGCCTGAATCCACAACAAGGCGCGTACCATCGCGTTCGTCAGCGCCTGGACGGTGCGCGGATTCCTCGTGATGAATTCGCGCGTCGTATACAGCGTTCCGGCGGGCATCGGGCTGCCGAAGACCGCCAGTGTGCCCTTCGTCGTGCGGGTGTCGACCACGATGACGACGTCGCCTGCCGTCTCGAGTTCGGTCATGAGTGGATCGATGTTCGAGATCGCGTCGATCTGCCCGGAGCGCACGGCTGCCGCCCCTCCGGCACCGGAACCCACGCCGATGAACGACACATCGCTCGCCTTGAGCCCGTGCTGACCGAGCAGAAACGCGACGAACGTCTGGGTCCCGGAACCGGGCGCGGTCACGCCGATCTTCAGACCCTTCAAGTCCTTCGCCGACTGGTACTTCGCCGCTCTCGGCTTCGCTATGCCCAGTGCGAATCCCGGATATCGCCCTTGAGCCACGAACGCCTGAATATTCTGGCCCTTGGACTGGATCGTGATCGTGTGTTCATAGGCGCCGGCGACGACGTCGACGCTTCCTCCGACGAGCGCCTGCATCGACCTCGAGCCGCCCTGAAAATCGCTGATCTCGACATCGAGCCCCTCGTCCTTGAAATAGCCGAGCCGCTCCGTGATGGTAAGCGGCAGGTAGTAAAGCGCCGCCTTGCCGCCCACGCCGATATGCACGGCCGGTTTCTCGAGCTTGCCCTGTGCGGCCGCGGGCGCTGCGGCGAGAATCGCGGTCATCACGGCCGCCCCGATCAGAACGGCATTGCGCTGGATCATCTGCTCCTCCTTGTCGATGGGGTCTCTCCCGTGCTGCGCTTCATGTCTCACACGACCCTGGCGGCCTTCAGTCTTTCTTGCGTGGCTTCGTCGTAGCCGAGACGCGCGAGAATGCGACCGGTATCCTGGCCGTGCGCGGCCAGGGCGCACGAGGGCTTCCCCGGCTCTTCCCGAAAATGTATGGGCGTGCCGAGATTCTCCACGCCGTCATCGCCTTTCACGACCATGCCGCGCTCCCGGAGGTAGGGTTGATTCCACGCCTCGTCCAGATCGAGCAACGGCGCGTAGCACACACCCTTGTCCGCGAGCCACCGGTCCCACTCGTCCCGGGTCTTCGTCGCAAAGGTCTCCTCGAGAAAGCGTCTAACGGGGTCCTGGGCCGGGCCCCACGGCAACCGGCACACCGGGATCAGGTCGGCACGGCCGAGCGCGTTCAGCAGGTTCTCGACGAAATTCATCTCGGCGCCCGAGAGCACGATGTACCTGTCGTCGATGGTGCGGTAGATGTTGTAGAAGGCCGCGCCACCATGGAGGCGTTCGCAGGCCAGGTCCGGTGCGCGATTATCCGCGATAACACTGCTCAGGATGTGCGGCGTCCACGACATGATCGTGTCGGCCATCGCCATGTCGAGGAAATCGCCTCGACCGGTCTTCTCGCGCCTGAGAAGCGCCATCAGAATCCCGATCAGCGCCGCGGAGCCAAGAGCGACGTCCGCGACGGGCAGCGCGGGCAGCGAAGGGCGCTCGCCTTCGGGCCGACCGAGGCTCAATACGCCGGTCAACGCCTGCGCGCCGGCGTCATGCGACGGGCGCTGCGCCAGCGGACCGGTCTGGCCGAACGCGGAAAGCGAGCAGTAGACGATGCGCGGGGCCCGTTCCTTGACGGCGGCGTAGCCAATTCCGAGGCGGTCGACGACGCCGGGACGAAACGACTCGACGATGACATCGGCTTCTTCGGCAAGCCTGAAAAAAATCTCCCGGCCTTCCTCGGACTTGAGATTCAAGGTCAGAGACTTCTTTCCCCGCTGCGTGTTGCGGAAGTAGGCGGGAAAACCCTCGATCGGAGGGCCGAGTCTTCGCGTCGGCTCGCCTTCGTGGCTTTCAATCTTGATCACTTCGGCGCCATGATCGGCCATGGTGAGACCGATCCATGGACCCGGAAGAAAGCGGGACAGATCGAGGACGTGGACACCTTCGAGCTTCACGTTCGTCCCGTTAGATGCGAAGCCCGGCGGACTCGAGCTCCGTCGTGCTGAAGCCGAGTCGTCCGGCGAGGATCGCGCGATTGTCGGCGCCGAGCGGCGCGGCCGCGCGGTCGATCGCGCCAGGCGTGCGGGAGAGGCGCCCGACTATATTCTGCATGCGGAGATCGCAGCGAAGCTCCTCGTCGGGTATCGAGACGATGCTCCGGCGTTCCCGCAGGTGAGGATCCGCGACGACGTCCGCGACGCTGCACACGGGACCCGCTGCGGCCTCATGCTCTTCAAGCCGTTTCAGGATGTCGGCCTGATCGAAGTCGAGAAACGCCTGCTGCAATGCTTCCTCGAGCGCATCGATGTGCTCGCGGCGCGACGTGTTGTCACCGAACCGCGGATCGGCAATCAGATGCGGCAGGTCGAGCGCGCGACACAGCCGTTCGAATATCGATTGCGAGCCGGCGGAGATCGCG
This sequence comes from Burkholderiales bacterium, assembly GCA_020854035.1. Taxonomy (GTDB): domain Bacteria; phylum Pseudomonadota; class Gammaproteobacteria; order Burkholderiales; family SG8-41; genus SG8-41. The sequence continues at coordinate 24,684 of JADZGE010000103.1, forward strand.
ACCCACTTGCCGTCACGCGTACGGAACGAATTACGCGGAGAAACGATCGGCAACCGGCTGCCCGTCCGCTCCTGCACGTAGCCGAGCTGATCGTAATCGATCACCTGCGGGCCAAGCATCGTCAGCAGCGATTCGTAGATCGCCAGGTCCACGACCTGACCGCGACCGGCATGTTCGCGCGCCCGGAGCGCGGCGAGCGTGAGGAAGGCTCCCGCAAGTCCGGTCGACGTGTCGGCCAGCGCAAAGCTCGGAAGCAACGGTGGCCGATCGGCGTCGCCGTTCGTGTATGCAAACCCCGTCATCGCCTCGGCGAGCGTTCCGAAACCGGGACGATCGCGGTACGGGCCGGTCTGCCCGAAGCCGGAGACGCGCACCAGCACGATTCGCGGATTGATGCGTTCGAGCTCCTCGTATCCGAGTCCCCACGATTCGAGCGTTCCCGGCCGGAAGTTCTCGATGACTACGTCCGCGTTCCGCGCGAGGCGGCGCACGATTTCGACCCCGAGCGGTGTGCGCAGATCGGCGGTGACGGAGCGCTTGTTACGGTTCACGACCTTGTGGTACAGGCTGACCCCGTCCTTGCGGTTACCCCACGCCCTCAGTCCGTCGCCACCGCTGGGATTCTCGACCTTCACAACCTCGGCGCCATAGTCGCCGAGCAGCATGCCTATGGTGGGACCCGCGATCAGTGTCGCCAGCTCGACCACCGAGACGCCCTCGAGCGGCCGTGCCGGATTCGGAACGCTGTTCATCATGCCGAACAAGAGTACAATGAAGTCCCTCGTATGGTCAAACCGTCCAGCGACATACACCGCGCCGCGAGCCGCGTACTCGATATCCTGGAGCGCCTCGCCGCGAGCGGCGAGACCACGACCCTTGCCGTGTTGAGCGCGGAGATGGACATACCGAAGAGCAGTCTGCTGCCGCTCTTGCGTACGCTGGTTGCACGCAAGTGGGTCGAGCAGCCGCGGCCCGCGAGCTATCGCCTCGCTCCCCATCGCCTGCCTTCGGGCAGCCGCCCGGCTGCGCGGCCCGAGCTCCCCGCGGTCGCGCGGCCATTCCTGGCGCGCCTCACCGCCGAAACCGGCGAGTCGAGTTTTCTCGGCGTGTTGCCGCCCTTGGACGACGCGGTGGTGTACATCGACAAGGTCGAAAGCCCGCGGCGCATCCGCTACAGCGCGGAGCTCGGCGAGAGACGCCCGCTTCATTGCACTGCCGTCGGCATGGCGGTCTTCGCGTTTCTGCCGGCGCCGCTTCGCACGCGCCTGCTCCGCAGAGTCAAGCTCGCACCGTTCACTGCGCACACGAGCACGGACCGCGCGCTCCTCGCGCGGCGGCTTTCTCAAGTGGCGAGAGCCGGCGTCGCCGTGACGATCGAGGAATTTGTCGAAGGCGCAGGCGCCATTGCAGCGCCCGTCTACGACGACGCCGGCATGGTGACCGCGGCGTGCGCGCTTGCGGGCCCCACCGAGCGCATGCGTGCTTCGCGCGATCGCTACATCGAAGCGGTCAAGGCGAGCGCCCTCGCCATCTCCGGCGCACTGGGCTGGGCGCCGGATGGTGAAGGACTCATGCATGCGCCGGCGGATCGCGCGAGACGAGAGAGGCCGTAGGTTCTCGACCTCGCACTTGTCGAGCCTCTGCCGCAAGCATGGCGAACGAACCGGTACCGGGGGTGCAGGGTCAGGAACCGGCCCCCTTGCCATTCGCCTCGCCCGGCCGGAACTTCGTCTCCGGCTTGAGGCCATTGCGCCGGAGCTTCTCGCTGATTTTTCCGTTCTCCAGGTAGCGCCCCGCCACCGCCCGCAGCGCCGCCTCGTCCCACTGCGGCAGCCAGTCGCCGAGCGAGTAGCCGTACCACGGCGGCTGCGGGCGCAGCTTCGGCAGCCCGAGCTTCTCCCAGATCGCCCTTGCCCGCTCCATGTACTCCCGCTTCGGCAGCGCGAGCGGCGGCATGTCGCCCTTCATGGTCGCGTCCATGAGGAGCGTGGAATCCTCGTCGTCCTCGCGCTCGCGCTTCGGCCCGTGCCCCTGACCGCGATGGGGCAGGGTCTTCACGTCCTCGACCGGGTTCATGCGGTAGGCCATCGCCCACAGGATGGCGTGCGCGTTGTCCGGATCGATATCGTCATTCACCGCGATGGTGATCTTGCTGCAATCCCCCTTGAAGAACGCCGCGCCGTGGAGAGCGCGCCACACCTCGGTGCGGGGCGTGCCCTTCTCCACGGTGACGATGGAGACGCGGAGCAGTCCCGTGAGCGGCTCGTGGAGCGACACGCCCTTCACTCCCCGTATGCCGAGCGTGTCGCGCAGGTGCGCGAGGAAGAGCGGCTCGTAGGCGACGCGCTTGATGACGCTCGACTCGGAAGGCGCGACCTGGCTCAAGTAGGAGGGGATGACGGGTTCGCGCCGGTGCGTGATCGCCGTGACGCGCATGGGCATGTTGAACTCTTCCAGCGCGATGTGCCCGTGCGATTCGCCGAACGGCGCCTCCGGCTCGAGCCACTCCGTGTCGATGAGCCCCTCGATCACGATTTCCGACTCGGCGGGCACCAGCAGGTCGACCGTCCTGCCCTTCGCCACCCGGATCGGGACGCCGGCCAATCCGCCGGCGACGTCGATCTCGTCCAGGCCGATGGGCAGTTTCTGCGGCCCCATGAAGGCGACGTACGGCGGGCAGCCGAGCACGATCGCGCAGGGCATCGCCTTCTCACCGCGCTTCTGGTGTTTGAGGTAGTGCAGGTAGCCGCCCGCGCCGCCTACCCGCGTCGCCATCCGCACCACGAGCCGGTCGGAGGCCTTCAACGCCGCGCGGTAGGTGCCCATGTTCTGCACGCCCGTCTCCGGATCGCGGGTGATGACGTTGGTCGCGGTGAGGGTGGGTGCGGAGTCGAACCCCGGCGTGGAAACCGGTATCGGCAGCATGTCGAGACCGCGGCCTTCGCCCTTCAGCGCGGCTCCCGCCAGCACGACCTCGTGGCACTCGGCCTTCTTCACGACGCGCGGGGCGACGGGGTGAGCGATCGCGTGGTCCCATTTCGCCTGTATTGCCTCGACCGGCACGCCCATGCCGGCGCTGTAGATGGCGCGGTTCGCGGCGATCGCGCCGACGACGACGGGCATCGAGTACTTGCGCCCGCGCCCGTCATGGATCCTGCGGAAGAGAAAAGCCCTGCGCTCCGGCTCGTCGAGCCCGCCGACGAACTGCCAGCGCACCAGCGGATGGAGTTCCGAGTCCTTGTCCACCGGCTCGTCTATCGTCACCAGCAACCCGCGCTTCGCCAGCGTCGCAAGGTGCTCGTGCAGGTCGGGATAGCCGCGGCGGAGGTCGGTTTTCACGATGGCTGGAGGGCTTCGCGACTCGCGCTGCGGGCCGCGAGGAGCCGCGGGCTGCGAGTCATGAGCGCTGAGCCGTGAGCGTGGCGCAGTGAAATGCGGTGCATGGGGCTCATCATAGCCGATAGGCGGGGAGGAGAGCACCGCCGGGCCACGGCGCCCGGGGGCTCGGCCCGCGGGGCGTGCGCTTGGCTTACAATCCACGCGCGATGAGGCGTTTCTCTACCCACGGCTCGCGGCTCGCGGCTCGCGGCCCGCGGCCCGTATGAAGGCCGCTCCGTTCTCCTATGTCCGCGCCGCTTCCGTCGCCGAAGCGTGCGACTGGCTTCGCCGCGAGGGCGAGGACGCGCGGCTGATCGCCGGCGGGCAGAGCCTCGTCCCGATGATGGCGATGCGGCTGACGCGCCCGAAGCGCGTGATCGACATCAACGAGATCGAGGCGTTGAAGTTCATCGAATTCACCGGGGAGCACGCCCGCATCGGCGCGTGCACCCGCCAGTGCGTGGCGGAGCGGGACGTGGCCCTCGCCGGGCGGGTACCGCTGCTGCGCCGGGCGCTTGCGTGGGTGGGGCACCAGCAGACGCGCAACCGCGGCACGGTCGGGGGCAGCCTCGCGCACGCGGACCCGTCGGCGGAACTGCCTCTCGTCGCGCAGGTGCTGGGAGCGACAATGGTGGCCCGGTCGAGCGCGGGTGCGCGATCGCTCGCCGCCGCCGATTTCTTCACCGGGCCGCTCGCGACGGCGTTGCGGGCCGAGGAGTGCGTGGAGGAGACCCGCTGGCCGGTGTGGAGCGGGGCGCGCATCGGCTGCTCCTTTACCGAGGTGAGCCGGCGGCACGGTGATTTCGCGATGGTCGCCGCGGCGGCGCAGGTGGCGCTCGACGCAGACGGGCGGTGCGTGCGTGCGAGCTTCGGGCTGGGCGGCGGGGGCTCGGTGCCGGGTGCATTTCCGGAGATCGCGGTGCGGCTTCGCGGAACGCGCCTCGAAGAAGACGCCATCGGGGATGCCGCGCATGCCGCGGCGTCGGAGGTCGATTTCTCGCGCGACGTGCACGCGAGCGCGGCGTACCGCCGGCACCTCGGCGCGGTGCTCGCTGCCCGCGCGCTGCGCGCCGCGAGGGACCGTGCCAAGGGCGTGGGTGACTGACGCGCGGGCGCCCCGGCCACCCCGGCGCCTCGCGCCGCCCCTGGGAGGGGTGTCGACGCAGGCGGCGGGGTGGGTAGAGTGCGGGACAGGAGTCAGGTGACGGAAGAGACGTACGCGGTGACGATCGAAGTGAACGGCGTCATGCGCCGGGGAGTGGTCCCGGCGCGCACGACGCTCGCGGACTTCCTGCGCGACGAACTGCGTCTCACCGGCACGCACATCGGGTGCGAGCACGGCGTCTGCGGCGCGTGCTCCGTCCTGCTCGACGGCGAACCGGTGCGCTCGTGCCTCGTGTTCGCCGTGCAGGCGGACGGGCACCGGGTGCGCACCGTGGAAGGGCTCGCGAATCCGGACGGCACGCTCTCGGTGCTGCAGGAGAGTTTCTGCGAGGCGCACGGCCTGCAATGCGGCTACTGCACGCCCGGAATGCTGATCGCGGCGCAGAGCCTGCTCGACGCCGTGCGCCACCCCACCGAGGAGCAGATCCGCGAGGCGATCGACGGCAACCTCTGCCGGTGCACGGGCTACCAGCAGATCGTGCAAGCCGTGCAGCTCGCCGCGGAGCGGGTGGCGAGGGAGAACGGCAAACACTGAACCGCATTTGACATGAGCGAATTCCGCTACATCGGCAAGCACCGCCGCGCGAAGGAGCACCCGCGATTCGTGACCGGGCGCGGGCGCTACGCCGCGGATATCGCGCTGCCGGGCACGAAGCACGTCGCGATCGTCGCCTCCCCTCACGCATCGGCCCGCATACTCGCGATCAGGGCGGACGAGGCGCGTAGCGCCCCGGGCGTGCACTGCGTGCTGACCGGAGAGGAGTTCTGCGCGGCGACCGACTCGCTCGCGATCGGCGTCGATGCGCCCGCGGTGACGCGTTACGCGCTGGCGAAGGACCTCGTGCGCTATTCGGGCGAATGGGTCGCCGCCGTCGTCGCCGATACCCGCGCGCTCGCCGAGGACGCGGCGGAGTTCGTCGAGGTGGACTACGAGCCGCTGGCGCACGTGCTCGACCCAGAGGCGGCGGCGCGTCCCGGCGCGACGCTCGTGCACCCGGCGCACGGCTCGAACGTGCTCTACCACCGCCGTTTCGTGTGGGGGCCGGTCGAGGAGGCTTTCGCGGACGCGGCGCACCGCCTGACGTTGCGCGCGGCATGGGGCCGCAGTTCGACCGTTCCGATCGAGACCTTCGGGGTCACCGCGCAATGGGACGCGGGCCAGGAGATCCTCGACATCTGGGCCTCCATCCAGATGCCGAAATACCCCGATCAGACCGCGCGCGCGCTGCGCCTTCCCGGGAACGCCGTGCGCGTGCACTACGACGTGGACGTGGGCGGCAGCTACGGTGTCAAGCGCGGGATCAAGCACACGGTGCTCGTCGGGTATCTCGCGCGCAAGCTCGGCGTGCCGGTGCGCTACGTCGAGGATCGACTCGAGAACATGCGCGGCGGCGACATGCAGGGCCCCGACCGGATCTTCGACATCGACGTGGCCTTCGACGGCGAGGGCACGGTGCGCGCGCTGAGGATACGCGCCCTCGACGACGTCGGCGCCTACGCCGGGCGCGCGCCGCTCCAGCTCGGCAAGCCCGTGACCGCGATCTGCGGCCCGTACCGCATACCCGCCGTGGAGTACGAACCGACCTCCGTCATGACCCACAAGACGCCGCAGGAAGCGGTGCGCGGGTTCGGGCAGTCGCCGACCAATTTCGCGCTGGAGTGCGCCATGGACCGCGTGGCGCGCCACCTCGGCATGGACCGGATCGAGGTGAGGCGGCGCAACCTCGTCCGCAGGGAGGAGTTCCCGTACCGCATTCCCAGCGGTTCGACCTACGATTCGGGCGACTACCACGCGGTGCTCGACAAGGCCCTCGCGGCGGCCGACTACCCGGCGCTCGTCGCGACGCGCGACCGGGCCCGCGCGGCGGGACGTCTCGCCGGGATCGGGATATCCACCTGCCTCGAGCCCTCCGGGGGCAACTCCGCGTTCGAGCCGCTCTTCAACCCGAAGAACGACACGACAACGTGGATGGATTCCTGCCTCGTGCGCGTCGACCTGAACGGCGCCGTGACCGGCGTCATCGGCAACTCCTCGTCGGGGCAGGGCCACGAGACGCTCGTGTCGACCGTGATCGGTGAAGTGCTGGAGATCGATCCGGCGACGGTGCGCGTGGTGCGGGCCGATTCGCTGACGGCGTTGCCTTCCAACAGCCCGGTCGGCAGCCGCATGGCGATCATGCTGGGCGGCGCGGCGGCGGGCGCCGCCCGGCGCATCCGCGAGAACCTGATCGAAATCGCCGCGCACAACCTCGGCTGCACGATCGAATCGGTCGAGTACCGGGATGGCGGCGCGTCGCTGCGGGGGCACCCGGAGAAGCGGCTCGCGTGGATGGATCTCGTCACGATCGCGCACCGCAAGTTCCACCAGCTCCCGCCGGGCCTCGAACCCGGCCTGCAGGAGAAGTTCGTCTGGCAGGTCCCGACCGGTGGGGCCGTTCCGACGCCCGAAGGCGTGGTCCAGATCTATCCGTGCTATTCGTTCGAGGCACACGTCGTCTACGTCGAGATCGATCCCGACACGGCGGCGCCGCGCCTGCTGCGCTACGTCTGCGGCCACGACTGCGGGGTCATGTTGAGCCCGGATATCGTGCACGGCATGACCTGCGGCGGCATCGCGCACGGGATCGGCGCGGCGCTCTACGAGAAGTTCGCCTACGACGAGGGCGGACAGCTCGAGGCTGGCACCTTCATGGACTACCTGATACCGGGCGCGCGGGAGGTCCCGGCCATCAGGATCGTGGACCATTGCACGCCCTCGCCGCTCACGACGTTCGGACAGAAGGGCTCGGGCGAGGCCGGCTACCTCGGCGGCCCGGCCGCCATTGCGAGCGCCGTGAACGATGCGCTCGCGCCCCTCGGGACGTCGCTCGAGACGCTGCCGATGTCGCACGAGGGGCTCTGGCGTGCGATTTCGGCTGGCAAGCGTGAGTGGAAAGGAAGGGACGAAGGTGACGGGTGGGGGTGACAGGATGATGGTGACGCGACGTGGTGCCGATCGGGCCGCGAAGGAGAGTGTATGAAGGCGAGGGTACGCGGTGCATGGCGCTGGCTGCCGTTCGTGCTGGTCATGGGGGCGTCCGCGGCGGCGCAGGCGCAGACACGCCCGGCGCGCGAGGACGCGCGGGCCTGGCCGGAGCGGCCGCCGCGCGTGGTCGTGCCGTTCACGCCCGGGAGCGCCACCGACGCGGTCGCGCGCTTCGTCGCGGAGCGCCTCGGCGCGCAGCTCGGCCAGACCTTCGTCGTGGAGAATCGTCCGGGCGCAGGCGGCACGATCGGCATGGCGGTCGTCGCGCGGGCGAGCGCCGACGGCTACACGATACTCGTGCATTCGTCTTCGTACACCGTGACCCCGACCACGTACCCGAAGGCGCCGTACGACACGCTGCGGGATTTCACGGGGGTGACGCCGCTCGCCAACCTGCCGAACGTGCTCGTCATCGCGCCGGGCAAGGGGATACGATCGGTGAAGGATCTCGTTACCGCGGCGCGCGCGAAGCCGGGATCGCTCACCTACGCCTCCGCGGGCCTCGGCAGCGCGACCCAGCTCAACGCCGAGCGTTTTCGCCTCGGCGCGGGCGTCGAGGGCGTGCACGTCCCGTTCAGGGGGACGCCCGAGGCGCTGACGGAAGTCATCACCGGCCGCGTGGACATCTACTTCTGCCCGGTGCTCTCCGTCCTCTCGCTCCTCAAGGAAGGCAAGCTCGTGGCGCTCGCCGTGGGCAGCACGCGGCGCTCCACGGCGCTGCCCGCCCTGCCGACGACCGTCGAGGCGGGGATTCCCGATTCGGACTACAACTTCTGGGTGGGCATGGCGGTGCCCTCGAAAACGGCGCGCGCGATCCTGCTGAAGCTGCACGAGCACACGGCGAAGGCGCTCAAGGCGCCCGACGTGCGCGAGCGCATGGCGAAGCTCGGCGCCGAGGACATGCTGATGACGCCGGAAGAGTTCGACCGCTACATCCGCCGGGAGATCGCCGCCAACGCCAAGCTGGTGAAGGCGGCCGGGATCACGGTCAACTGAAGACGGTCGCGGCGGGCGGCGGTGCCCGGCACGGGCCTCGTCGTTTCCCGGTCCGTGGGCACGGCACCGGGGGAAGGCGCGCCCGCGGCCCGCTGAGGATGGCCCGGCAAACCGTCAGGCCCGGCGGCGGGCACCCCGAAGCACCGCACGCGAGCGGGTCCCGGCCTTCGCGGGAACGGCGAGCCCGCGGTTCTCCGGGGTTTTCCTCGCTGCGACCGGTCCGGTCGCACGGGGCGCCGATTCCGGTATCTTCGGGCGATGGAGTACTGGAACATCGCGATCCTCGTCGGCGCGCTGCTGCTCTTCGTGAGCATCGTGGCGAGCGACATCTCCTCGCGCATGGGGGTGCCGCTGCTGCTCGTCTTCCTCGTGCTCGGCATGCTGGCGGGCGAGGACGGGCCCGGGGGAATCCGTTACGACGAATTCGAGGCCTCCTATCTCGTCGGTACGCTGGCGCTCGCCGTCATCATCTTCGACGGCGGCATGCGCACGCGCCAGGAGACCTTCCGCGTCGCGCTGGCTCCGGCGGTCGTTCTCGCGACGGCGGGAGTGGTGGGCACCGCGGGGCTGCTCGGCGCCTTCGCCGCCTGGGCGCTCGGCATCGGCTGGCTGGAGGGCATGCTGCTCGGCTCCATCGTCGGTTCGACGGATGCCGCCGCGGTGTTCGCCCTGCTGCGCAATGCCGGGGCGACCCTCAAGGCACGTGTCGCCTCGACGCTGGAAATCGAATCGGCGAGCAACGACCCGATGGCGATCTTCCTGACGATCGCCGTTCTGGAAGTGCTGATCGCGGGCGGGACATCGCTCGAGGCTTCGGTGCTGGTTTCCCTGTTGCGGCAGTTCAGCATCGGGGCGGTGCTGGGGCTTGCGGGCGGCAGGCTGCTCGTCCGGCTCATCAACCGGCTGACGCTCATCACGGGCCTTTATCCGCTGCTCGCCGCGGCGGGCGGGCTCGTCATCTTTGCCGCGACGGCGCAGCTCTCGGGCAGCGGCTTTCTCGCCATTTATCTCGCCGGGCTCGTGCTCGGCAATTCGCGCATGCGCTCCGCGCAGAACATCATGCGCGTGCACGACGGGCTCGCGTGGCTCTCACAGATCGTCATGTTCGTGCTGCTCGGGCTGCTCCTCACGCCCTCGCAGCTCCTCGACGTGGCGGCGCCGGCGCTCGCCATCTCGGCGTTTCTCATGCTGGTGGCCCGCCCGCTCGCCGTGTCGCTGTGCCTGCTGCCGTTCCGCTATCCGTGGCGCGAACACCTCTACATCGGCTGGGTCGGGCTGCGCGGGGCCGTGCCGGTGGTGCTCGCGATGTTTCCCATCATCTACGGCGTGGACAACGCGCGGCTCTACTTCAACGTCGCTTTCTTCATCGTGCTGGTGTCGCTTCTCGCGCAGGGCGGCACGATCGCCGCCGCGGCGCGCTTTCTGCGGCTGGAGGTGCCGCCGCCCACCGAGCCGCTGCAGCGGGTCACGCTCGATGTTCCCGGCCATTTCGAGCACGAGATCCTGTGCTACGAGGTGAAGGCCGGCAGCCTCGTCGCGGGCCGCGGGGTGGCGGCGGCCCGCCTGCCCCATGGCGTGCAGGTGATGGCGGTCATGCGCGACGGGCTGCCCCAGCAGACGGGACCGGGCTTCGCGTTCGCCCCCGGCGACTACGTGTTCGCGCTCGCCCACCCGGAGGAACTCGCGCACCTCGGCAAGCTCTTCGACCCGCACGTCGAGCCGGAGCGGCTCGAACCGCATCGCTACTTCGGCGATTTCATCCTGAACGGGGATGCGGTGCTCGGGGAGCTTGCCGCGGTATACGGCCTGGAGATCACCGAGGAGGCGGCCGGCAAGACGCTCGCCCGCTACCTCGCGGAGCTCTTCCACGGGCGAGCGGTCGTCGGCGACCGCGTGCGCCTCGGCGCCGCGGAACTCGTCGTGCGGGAGATCGAGAAGGGGCGGGTGACGCGGGTGGGGCTCCTCCTCCGGTGAAGGGTATCGCGGTGTTCGCCGCGATATTGCCCGCACGAGGTTCTCTCCGGCCTGCCGGTGGTTCGCGGCACGAAAGGCGGCCACGTTATAATTTTCCCGCAGGCAGCCGCATCGCCCGCGGGAAAATCATGCAGGTCTCGTCCATCCACTTCAAGGCCCGCGCGCGGGAGAAGCTCGCCGACGCGAAGCTCCAGTCCGCGCTCGCGAAGCTTCAGTCGAACTTCGTCGGCGGGCGCGCGCAGCGCGTCGCCGAGCTCGACAATTTCGAGGCGATCCGCGACGCCGCCGCGGCGATACGCAGCCGGGTGCTCGCCGATCTCGATCTGTACCTGGAGGAGTTCGAGCGCAACGCGGTGGCGCGCGGCGCGGTCGTGCACTGGGCCGAGACCGCGGCCGAAGTGAACCGCATCGTGTGCGGGCTCGCGCGCCGCTACGGCGTGAAGAAGGCGATCAAGTCGAAATCCATGGTGACCGAGGAGTGCGCGCTGAACGACGCGCTCGAGGCGGCGGGCGTGGCGGTCGTCGAAACCGATCTCGGCGAGTACATCCTGCAGCTCGCGAAAGAGCCGCCCTCGCACATCGTCGCGCCGGTGGTGCACAAGACCCGCGAGGAAGTGTCCGATCTCTTCGAGCGCTCGCACCGCCTGCCGCGCAAGACCGGCATCGCGGCATTGACCCGCGAGGCGCGCGAGAGGCTGCGCCCCCACTTCCTGTCCGCCGACATGGGCATCTCGGGGGCGAATTTCGTCGTCGCCGCGACGGGCTCCACGCTGATCGTCACCAACGAGGGCAACGGCCGGCTCGTGACGACGCTGCCGCGCGTGCACGTCGCGGTGACCGGCATCGAGAAGGTGGTGCCGACGCTGGAGGAGGTCGCGACGCTGATGCGGCTGCTGCCGCGCCACGGCACCGGCCAGACCATCTCGAATTACGTCTCCGTCACGACCGGGCCGGGCGGGCGCGCCGAGGGCGAGGGCCCGGAGCACTTCCACGTGATCCTCTACGACGGCGGGCGCACGGGGTTGATCGGCGGCGAATTGCAGGACATGCTGCGCTGCATCCGCTGCGGGGCGTGCATGAACCACTGCCCGGTCTACCAGAGCGTGGGCGGGCATGCCTACGGCTGGGTCTACCCGGGTCCGATGGGCTCCATCCTCACGCCGAGTTACGCGGGGCTCGAGCGCGCCCCCGATCTGCCCAATGCGTCCACGTTCTGCAACCAGTGCGGGGTCGTGTGTCCGGTGAAGATACCGCTGCCCGATCTCATGCGCCGGCTGCGCGAGCGCCAGTTCCGGGGGGGACTCAAGCCGTGGCCGGAGCGCGCCGGGCTCGCGATCTGGAAGTGGGCGGCGCAACGCCCCGCGATCTATGCGATCATCACGGGGCTCGCGGCCCGCGTGCTCGGCCTGCTCGGCGGGCGCGGGCGGGCGATCCGCTCGCTGCCTCTCGCGGGTGGCTGGACGAACGGGCGCGACCTGCCGGCGCCGGAAGGCAGGACTTTCCGCGAGTTGTATGACAATCGTCGTGAATAGCCGCGGAGACGCAGAGCTCGCCGAGAGGTCGGAATTCAGTCAGCCCTCCGTGTTCTCCGCGCCCCCGTGGCCGAGCTCGACACGAGGCAACGCAATCGAAGGAAATCGAGATGAACAAACCTGAAACCGCCCACCGCATCGCGACCGTGGACCTGTGGATCGGCGGCAAGCGCCAGCCGGCGGCCGGCACGCGTTCCGGCGAGGTGGCCAATCCCGCGCTGGGAAAGGCGATCCGCCGCGTGCCCTTCTGCAGCGCCGCGGACATCGATGCGGCGGTCAAGGCGGCCGCGGCCGCCTACCCGGCGTGGCGGGACACCCCGCCCCTCAGGCGCGCGCGCGTCATGCAGAAGTTCCTGCAGCTCCTCCAGGCGCATCAGAGGGAGCTCGCGGGTCTGGTCACCGAGGAGCACGGCAAGACGCTCCCCGATGCCATGGGCTCGGTGCAGCGCGGCATCGAGGTCGTCGAGTTCGCATGCGGCATACCGCACCTCCTGAAGGGCGAGCACTCCGAGAACGTCGGTACCGACGTCGACTGCCACACCGTGCGCCAGCCGGTCGGCGTGTGCGCGGGGATCACGCCCTTCAATTTTCCCGTGATGGTGCCGCTGTGGATGTTCCCGGTGGCGATCGCGTGCGGGAACACCTTCGTGCTGAAACCCTCGGAGAAGGTGCCGAGCGCTTCGCTGCGGATGGCCGAGCTCTTCGGCGAGGCGGGGCTGCCCGCCGGGGTGCTGAACGTCGTGCACGGGGACAAGGAGGCGGTGGATGCCATCCTCGATCATCCCGGCATCGCGGCGGTGAGCTTCGTCGGCTCGACGCCGATCGCGAAGTACATCTACCAGACCTGCGCCGCCAGCGGCAAGCGCGTGCAGGCGCTCGGCGGCGCGAAGAACCACGCCGTGGTGCTCCCGGACGCGGACCTCGAGTTCGCCGCCGATGCCCTCATCGGGGCGGGCTACGGTTCCGCGGGCGAGCGCTGCATGGCGATTTCGGCGGTGGTGGCGGTGGGCGCGGCGGGCGATCCCCTCGTCGCGCTGCTCCGGAAGAAGGCCGGGGCGCTCGTCGTGGGCCCCGGCGACAAGGAGGGCGTGGACATGGGCCCGCTGGTCACGCGCCAGCACCGCGACAAGGTGGCGGGCTACATCGAAAGCGGTGTCGCGGAGGGCGCGAGCCTGGTGATGGACGGGCGCGGGCAGAAGGTTCCGGGCCACGAGTCGGGCTTCTTCCTCGGCGCGACGCTCTTTGACCGGGTGAAGCCGGGCATGAAGATCTACCGGGACGAGATATTCGGGCCCGTGCTCTCGGTGCTGCGGGCCGACACGCTGGAGGAAGCCATCAGGCTCGTCAACGCGAATCCCTACGCGAACGGCACCGCCATCTTCACCGAGTCGGGCGGGGCGGCGCGCCGCTTCGAGTCCGAGATCGAGGTCGGGATGGTCGGTGTGAACGTTCCCATTCCGGTACCGGTCGCGTTTTATTCCTTCGGCGGCTGGAAGAACTCGCTCTTCGGCGATCTCCACGTACACGGGGTGGAGGGAGTCAAGTTCTACACCCGGACCAAGGTGATCACGAGCCGCTGGCCGCATCAGGACACCCCGGCGCCGGGACTCAACATGCCTACCCTCGGCTGACGCCGGGGGAGTAGAAGGTGAAAAGTGGAAAGTAGGACCGGCTCGCTGCCCACTGCCCATTGACTGGTGCCGGCTCGAGATGAGCGCTCGCGAATCGATCCTCGCCCGCATCCGCGCCCGGCAGGGGAAGGCTCGAGAGGCGACGGCGGCGGAGCGCGCCGCGGTCGCTGCGCACATCGCCGCGCATCGCGAGAACGCGCGACCCCGCGAGGAAGGCTGGGACCTCGTCGCCCGTTTTCGCGAGCAGGCGCTGAAGCTTTCGAGCACGGTGGACGCGGTCGAGGCGCTCGCGGCGGTACCCGCCGCCGTCGCGCGCTACCTCGAATCAAACGCCCTCCCGCGCGCCGCCGCGTGCTGGCCGGAGCTCGCGCAACTCGACTGGCGCGGCGCGGGCATCTCGGTCGAGGTGCGCGCGGCGCGCGACGGTGATCCCGCCGGCGTCACCGGCGCGTACTGCGCGATCGCCGAGACCGGAACGCTCATGATGCTCTCGGGGTCACGCACGCCGGCCACGACGAGCCTCCTCCCGGAAACGCACATCGCGGTGGTGCGGGCCGCGCGCGTCGTGCGCGGGATGGAGGAGGCGTGGCAGCTCATGCGCGGAGAGCTGGGTGAGCCGCCGCGGGCGGTCAGTTTCGTCTCCGGCCCATCGCGCACGGCGGATATCGAGCAGACGGTGACGCTCGGCGCGCATGGTCCCTACCGCGTGCACGTGATACTCGTCGGCAATGCGTCCGCGAGTTGACGGGTTTCGAGGAACTTCTGGCGGTGGCACGGTCTGACTTGCAGCAACGATAAGGCTGTCTGGACCCGCGCGCCGCGCTTCGCCACGCGGCGAACGGGAGGATGACGGCGCCCGAACACCGATCGCCGCCGCCCTACCGCATGCGTGACGGGCGGCGCCATGACGCGCGAGGGGGATGTCCGAGGCGGGCGCGGGGACCGCCCGCGGGCCGGAGCGAACCGGAGTCGGGAACCGGGTGCCATGCAACTACTGAATTCACGCGTCGATCTCGATGAATTCCACAAACGGCTCGCCCGCGCGGGGGAGCGCGTGCTGCTGCTCGACTACGATGGCACGCTCGCTCCGTTCCGCGTCCGTCCCGAGCTGGCACTGCCCTATCCCGGCGTCTCCGAGGCGCTCGCGGCGCTGCTCGCGAGCCGGGGCACGCGCGTCGTGATCGTCAGCGGGCGCCGCGCTCGGGACGTGGCGGCGCTGCTCGCTCCCGCCGTACGCCCCGAGATCTGGGGCGCGCACGGCTGGGAGCGGCTCGCGCCGGACGGCGCGCTCGAGGTCGAAGAGCCCCCAGCGGACGTGAAGCGAGCGCTCGCGGAAGCGCACGCGCGCGCGGGGAACCTCCGGCGCAGCGGGGCGCGCATCGAAGCGAAGCCCGCCAGTATCGCGTTGCACTGGCGCGGGCTGCCGGCCCTCACCGTGGCGCGGCTCGCGCGGGAGTGCGCGGAGCGCTGGCGGCCGCTCGCAGGGGGCGGCGTCCTCGAATGGCTCGACTTCGACGGCGGAGCGGAACTGCGGGCGCGCGGGGCGACCAAGCGGCGCGCGGTCGAGGCCGTGCTGCGCGAATCCGCGCCCGCTGCGCCCGCGGCCTACCTCGGCGACGACGTGACCGATGAAGACGCTTTCCTCGCCATGAAGGGCAGGGGCCTCGCGGTGCTGGTGCGCCCGGAACGCCGCGAGAGCGCCGCCGATCTCTGGATCCGCCCGCCGCGGGAGCTCCTGGAGTTTCTCGCGCGCTGGCGCTGCGAGGAGGCGGTGCGGTGAAGCTGCTTTTCGCGGCCTGGCGCGCGAACGGCGCGACCGAGTTCCTGATCGCGGGGGCCGTCGTGCTCGGCGTGCTCCTCGCGTTCGCGCTGCTGCGCTTCGTCACCGCGCGCCTCTCGCGCGCGCTTGCCGCGCGCAGCGCGGCGCCGCTGCACGCCGCCATGGCCGACGCCGCGAGCGCGACGCGGCTGTGGCTCCTCCTGCCGGTCGCGCTCTACATCGGCGCCGGGGCGCTCGAGCTGCCGGGGCGGGTGCACGAGGCGATCGGCAACGCGGCGGTGATCGTCCTCATGCTGCAGGCGGGAGGGTGGGCTCACCGCTTCATCGGGAGCTGGTTCGAACTGAAGTCCACGCGCCGCGAAGGCGCCGACGGCGAGGCGGTCACCGCGATGGGCCTCATCAGCTTCCTCGCGCGCGTGACGGTGTGGACGATCACGCTGCTGCTCGTGCTGAACCACCTGGGGGTCAACATCACCGCGCTCGTCGCCGGGCTCGGCATCGGCGGCGTCGCCGTGGCGCTCGCGCTGCAGAACGTGCTCGGGGATCTCCTCGCGTCCCTCGCGATCGTGCTCGACAAGCCGTTCGTGGTCGGGGACTTCATCGTGGTCGACAACCTGCGCGGCGAAGTCGAACGCGTCGGCATCAAGACGACGCGCATCCGCAGCCTCGACGGCGAGCAACTCATCGTTTCCAACGCGGACCTGCTGAAGAGCCGCATCCGCAACCTGAGGCGCATGACGCGGCGCCGCGTCGAGTTCACCGTCGGCATCGCCTACGAGACCGCGCCGGAGAAGCTCGCGCGCGTGCCGGCGCTTTTGCGCGGGATCGTGCAGGCGCAGCCGCGCGCGGGCTTCGATCGCGCGCACTTCAAACAACTGGGGGATTCGGCGCTCGTGTTCGAGGTGGTCTACTTCGTGCCCGATCCCGACACGAACGCCTACATGGACATGCAACAGGCGATCAACCTCGAGATCTTCCGCCGCTTCGCCGCCGAGGGCATCGAGTTCGCCTATCCCACGCAGACGGTGCACGTGCGCGCCCCGGCGAACCTCGCGCCGCCGGCGGGCGGCGCCGCGACGACATGATCCGCCCCCGCGAACGACTCATCGTCGTCTCGAACCGGCTGCCGTACGTGTTCGCGCGGGCGGAAGGCGGCTGGCGGACTTCGCCAGGCTCCGGCGGGCTCGTCTCCGCGCTCGTGCCGGTGCTGCGCAATCGCGGCGGCACGTGGGTGGGCTGGCCCGGCACCGCCCACGTCGGGCCGGATCTCGAGGAAGCGGTCCGGGCCGCGGGCGCCGAGGCGGGCTTCGCGCTGAAGGGCGTGGCGCTCGACGAAACCGACGTGGAGCGCTTCTACCACGGCTTCTCGAACGAGGTGATCTGGCCGCTCTTCCACGATCTGCAGTCGCGCTGCAACTTCGACCCGGCCTACTGGCAGGCCTACAAGCGCGTGAACCAGACTTTCGCGCGCGTGGTGGCCGCGGAGGCGGAAGCGCGGGATTTCGTCTGGGTTCACGACTACCACCTGATGAACGTCGCGCACGAACTGCGCGCCCTGGGCTCGCGCGCGCGGGCCGGCTTCTTCCTGCACATCCCGTTTCCGCCGCCCGACATCTACCTCGCGCTGCCGTGGCGACAGGTGCTGCTGCAGGCGCTGCTGCACTTCGATCTCGTCGGGTTCCAGACCGCGCGCGACCGGCGCAATTTCCTGCAGTGCCTGCGGCTGCTGCCCGAGGAGATCGAGGTGCAGGGCAAGGGCAACGTCGTGACCGTCGCGGCCGGCGCCCGGACGCTGCGCGTCGGCCATTTCCCCATCAGCATCGACTACAACCACTACATGCGGCAGGCCGCGACGGCGCAGGTGGCCGCGCGCGCGGCCGAGCTGCACAAGCTGCTGCCCCGGCGCAAGCTGATCCTCGGCATCGACCGGCTCGACTATACCAAGGGCATCCCGCAGCGCCTGCTCGCGTTCCGGAACACCCTGGAGCGCTACCCGGAGCTGCGCGAGCGTATTTCGCTCATCCAGGTGGTGGTGCCGAGCCGCGTGGACATCCGGGACTACGGCGAGCTGAGGACGAGGATCGAGCACCTCGTGGGCGCGATCAACGGCGCCTACGTGCAGCCCGGCGGCTGGGTGCCGGTGTGGTACGTGTACGGGAGCCTCACCCGCACCGACCTCCTCGCCTACTACCGCGCCGCCGACATCGCGCTCGTGACCCCGCTCAAGGACGGGATGAACCTGGTGGCGAAGGAATACTGCGCGTGCAGCATCGAGGAGGACTGCGTGCTGATCCTCTCGGAGTTCGCCGGAGCGGCGGCGCAGCTCGGCAGGAGCGCGCTGCTCGTCAATCCGCACGATATCGAGGGCGTCGCGGACACGATCCACCGGGCCTTCCACATGGACCGCGCCGAACGCCAGGCGCGGATGCGCCGCATGCGGCGCTCGATCCGCGAGTACGACATCTTCTGGTGGGTCGACGCCTTCCTCAAGGCGGCGATCGCGAAGGACCTGGCGGCGTTCCCGGCGCCCGCCGGCGAGGGCGAGAGCCTGGTGCCGGACTACGTTCCCATCTGAGGCCGGCGGTGAGCACGGACCCGGACGCGGCGCGGGAGGCGGGCACGCGGGACGCCCTCTGGTACAAGGACGCCGTCATCTACCAGGTTCACGTGCGCGCCTTCTACGATTCCAGCGGCGACGGGATCGGCGACTTCCGGGGGCTCATCGAGAAGCTCGACTACGTGCGCGACCTCGGGGTGAGCGCCATCTGGCTGCAGCCTTTCTATCCCTCGCCGCTGCGGGACGACGGCTACGACATCGCCGACTATCGCAACGTCCACCCGGACTACGGCACCCGGGCGGACCTGCGCCAGTTCCTGCGGGAGGCGCACCGGCGGGGCCTGCGCGTCATCACCGAGCTCGTGATCAACCATACCTCCGACCAGCACCCGTGGTTCCAGGCGGCGCGCCGCGCGCCGGCGGGCTCCCGCAAGCGCGATTTCTACGTCTGGAGCGACACCGACGCCAAGTACGCCGGCACGCGGATCATCTTCACCGACACCGAGCGATCGAACTGGCAGTGGGACGAGGTCGCGGGGGCCTATTACTGGCACCGCTTCTTTTCGCACCAGCCGGACCTGACTTTCGACAACCCGTCGGTCGTGAAGGCGGTCCAGCGCGTGATGCGCTTCTGGTTCGACATGGGGGTGGACGGCATGCGGCTCGACGCCATTCCGTACCTGCGCGAGCGCGACGGCACTTCCAGCGAGAATCTGCCCGAGACGCACGAGGTGATCCGCAGCCTGCGCGCCGAGCTCGACCGTCACTACGGCGACCGCATGCTGCTCGCGGAGGCGAACCAGTGGCCGGAGGACGTGGCGGAATACTTCGGCCGCGGCGACGAGTGCCACATGGCCTACCACTTCCCGCTCATGCCGCGCATCTACATGGCGATCGCGCAGGAGGACCGGCACCCGGTGGTGGACATCATGCGCCAGACGCCCGACATCCCGGAGTCCTGCCAGTGGGCGATCTTCCTGAGGAACCACGACGAGCTGACGCTCGAAATGGTCACCAGCCGCGAGCGCGACTACATGTACCGGATGTACGCCGCCGACCCGCGCGCGCGGCTGAATCTCGGCATCCGCCGCCGGCTCGCGCCGCTCATGCAGAACGACCCGGACCGCATCAAGCTGATGAATAGTCTCCTCCTCTCCATGCCCGGCTCGCCGATCATCTACTACGGCGACGAGATCGGCATGGGCGACAATATCTACCTCGGCGACAGGAACGGCGTGAGGACGCCCATGCAGTGGAGCCCCGACCGCAACGCCGGATTCTCGAAGGCCGATCCGCAGCGGCTCTACCTGCCGCCGATCATGGACGCGGTGTACGGCTACGAGGCGGTGAACGTGGAGGCGCAGTCGCGCGACCCGGCGTCGCTGCTGAACTGGGTGCGCCGCGTGCTGGCGGTGCGCCAGACGAGCCGCGCGTTCGGGCGCGGGCGCGTCACCTTCCTCAGGCCCGGCAACCGCAAGGTGCTCGCCTACCTGCGCCAGCACGGCGAGGAGGTGCTGCTCTGCGTGGCGAACCTCGGCCGCACCGCGCAGCCGGTCGAGCTCGACCTCGCCCGCTTCAGGGGGCGCGTGCCGGTGGAGATGATGGGACGCACGCCGTTCCCGCGGGTAAGCGAGCTACCCTACCTCCTGACGCTGCCGGCCTACGGGTTCTACTGGTTCCGGCTCGCCACCGACGTCGACGTTCCCTCGTGGCACGAGGATCGATCGTCACGCGAGGACATCCCCGTGCTGGTCCTGTTCGACGGCTGGGCGAGCCTGTTCCGCGACCGCGTCGTCCCGTGGCGCATCGGCATGGCCGAGCGGGTGCGCGGCCAGTTCGAGCAGGAGGTGATCCCGCGCTTCCTCGAATCCGAGCGGTGGCACGGTGCGAGAGGCGGGGCGATCGCGCGCGCCGTGCTCGCCGATCACGTGCTGTGGCAGGAAGGGTCGCGCGAGTGGCTGGTGGCGCTCTTCGAAATCGAGGGCGCCGCCGGGCCCGCGGTGCACTTCGTGCCGCTCGCGCTCGCCTGGGAGGATGGCGAGGAGGAACGGATGCGCGCGCTCGCGGCAAGAACCGTGGCGAGGGTCAGGCAGCGGGCGAGCGTCGGCGTGCTCGCCGACGCGTTCGCCGACGAGGGCTTCTGCCGGGCGCTGCTCGCGGCGATGGCGGCGCGGCGCGAACTCGCCTGCGGCCGGGGCACGCTGCGCTTTTCGCCGACGCGGGAGTTCGCCGCGCTCGCGGGCGCGGATTACGCGGCGCTGCCGGTCAGCCGGCCGGCGGTCCAGAGCAGCAACACCCTCATTTCGTACGGCGAGCGCCTGTTCCTCAAGGTGTACCGGCGCCCGCGCGCGGGCGAGAATCCGGAGCTGGAGATCGGGCGCTACCTCACCGAGACGGCGCGCTTCACGCATTCGGTGCCACTCGCCGGAGCCCTCGAGTACCGGGGCGCCGACGGTAGCGTGCGCACGCTCGCGCTCCTGCAGGCGTACGTGTCGAACCAGGGTGACGCGTGGTCCTGGACGCTCGACTACCTGAAGCGCGCGTTCGAGGGCGAGCAGCCGGGAGCGGCCGACGCGCACGGGGGATACCTCGCGCTCGCGGGCACGCTCGGCACGCGCACCGGGGAGCTGCACGGCGCGTTCGCCCGGCCCTCGGCCGACCCGGCGTTCGGGCCGGAGCCCGTCACCGGCGCCGACCTCGAGCGGTGGCGGGAGGAGGCGCTCGCCGCGCTCGACGCGGCGCTCGCGCTCCTCGATCGCCACCGCGGGGAGCTGACGCTGCCGGTGCGCGGTGACGCGCGGCGGCTGCGGGAGCGTCGCGCCGCCGTCGCGGCGTGGATCGCGGCGCTCGGCGCGCCGGCGGGCCCGGCGCTGAAGACGCGCCGCCATGGCCGGTTCCACCTTGGGCAGGTGCTCATCACTCGCAACGATTTCGTGATCGTCGACTTCGAGGGGGAACCCGAACGCGACCTCGCCGAGCGCCGCGCGCGGCACTCGCCGCTTACCGACGTCGCCGGCATGCTGCGTTCCTTCGAGCGCGCGCGCTGGACGGCGCTGCGGCAGGCCGGGGAGGTCGTTGCCGATGTATCGCGGCTGGAGCCCGTGGCGGCGGACTGGGCCGCGCAGGCCCGGCGCGCGTTCCTCGCCGGTTACGAGGAAGCGGCGCGCGATGCCGGGATCTTCGCGTCGTTCGACGAGGCGCGGGGCCTGCTCGCGCTCTTCGAACTCACCGCGGCGCTCGGCGAGCTGCGGCGGGAGATCGGGCACCGGCCGGGCTGGGTCGCGGTGCCCCTCGCGGGCATACTGGTGCTCACCGAGGCGCTGCCGGGCGCCGTCTGATCGCGGCGAGAGGAGCGGACGGGAAGGTAGTCGGGCGCGTTCATCAACTGGGGGGGCGTTGCGGGCCGCGAGCCCGTCGCGCCGCCGGGAGGAAGCTCATGGAAAGCCTGGACATGCTGATCGAGCCGGTGCGCGCGCTGCTGGCGCAGGTCGGCGCATTCCTGCCGCGGCTCGCGCTGGCGGCGGTGGTGCTCATCGGCGGCTGGATCGCCGCCAAGGTGGCGAAGTTCGCAGTGGTGAAGGCGTTACGCGCGGTGAACTTCAACGTGCTCACCGAGCGCGCGGGGATGGACGGCTTCCTCGAGCAGGGCGGCATCCGCTCGGACACGACCGATCTCTTCGGCCTGCTCGTCTACTGGCTGGTGATACTCGCGGCGCTCATCATCGGGTTCAACAGCGTCGGCCTCACCTACATCACCGAGCTCCTCGGCCGCGTCGCCCTGTTCGTGCCCAAGGTGATCGTCGCGCTGCTCATCCTCATCTTCGGGGCGTATTTCGCGCGCTTCGTCGCGGGCGCCGTCGCCGCCTACTGCCGCAACATCGGGGTGCGGGACGCCGATCTCCTGGCGCGCCTCGCGCAGTACGCCATCGTCACCTTCGTCGTGCTGATCGCGCTCGACCAGGTGGATGTCGGCGGGACGATCGTCCGCCAGAGCTTCCTCATCATCCTCGCGGGCGTCGTGTTCGCGCTCGCGCTCGCGTTCGGGCTGGGCGGCCAGCGCTGGGCGGCGGACATGCTGGAGCGCTGGTGGCCCCGCGAGCGCCAGGGCGGCGAGGCGGGCCGGGACCGGCGCGCATGAGCGCCGCGCGCGCCCGCCGGCCGGGACGCGGCGACGCGGCGGACCGGCGCGGATGAGCTGGCCCGCCTTCCTGCCGGAACCTTCGCTCTCCGGCAATACGCTGCTTCTCTTCGGGTTGTTGCTGCTCGCGGGCTACGGCGGCGGGGAGCTCGCGCGGCGGGTCCTGCGCGCGCCCCGCATCGTCGGCTACGTGCTGGTGGGCATCGTGCTCGGCGCGGGGGGGCTCAACGTCCTCGACCAGGCGCTCGTGCGGGACTCCTGGATCTTCGTCGAGATCGGGCTCGCGCTGGTGCTCTTCGAACTCGGCCGCCGCCTCGATCTCGCGTGGCTGAAGAACGATCGCTGGCTCCTCGCGACGGGGCTCTTCGAGAGCGCGGCGGCGTTCGGCTGCGTGTATTTCGCGCTCGCCCGCTTCGGCGTCGAGCCGATCTACGCGGCGCTGGCGGCGGCGATCGGCGTGTCGACTTCGCCCGCCGTCGTGCTGCTCGTCGCGCAGGAGCTCCGCTCCGAGGGCCAGGTGACCGAGCGGGCGTTGAATCTCACGGCGCTGAACAGCATCGTCGCGTTCGTGCTGACGACGGTGCTCACCTCGTGGGTTCACCACGAGCACCGCGCGGGCTGGTTGCTCGCCGTGCTCCAGCCCGTCTACTCGCTCGCCGGCTCCCTCGTGCTCGCCTACGCCGGGGGCTGGACCGCCCTCTGGCTCGCGCGCTGGATCGGCAAGCACGCCGAGCGCCAGCTCGTGATCCTCCTCGCGGTGGTCGTGCTCGCCATCGGCGTGGCGCGCATGTTCGGCGTATCGGTGCTGCTCACCCTGCTTGCCCTCGGGATGTTCGTGCGCAATTTCGACGAGCGGCACGACCTCGTGCCGGTCGACCTGGCGGCGATCGGGCAGGTCTTCTTCGTCGTGCTGTTCGTGGTGAGCGGGGCGAAGTTGACGCCCGCGAGCCTCGTTACCGGCGGCACGCTCGCCGCGGTATTCGTGCTCGCGCGCTTCACCGGCAAGTCGCTGGGCGTGATGGGGCTCACGTATTTCACCGGAGCGCGGCGCGGGTCGGCGGGACTGCTCTG
Source organism: Burkholderiales bacterium (assembly GCA_020854035.1). Taxonomy (GTDB): domain Bacteria; phylum Pseudomonadota; class Gammaproteobacteria; order Burkholderiales; family SG8-41; genus SG8-41. The sequence continues at coordinate 47,930 of JADZGE010000103.1, forward strand.
CCTCGCGCTGACGCCGATGTCGGGAGTCGCGCTCGCGCTCGTGCACGGCACCGAGACCCTCTACCCGGAATTCGGCGCCCAGCTCGCGGCGATCGTCGCCGCGGCGGTGCTGGTGCTCGAGCTGGCCGGCCCGTTCGCGGTACAGTTCGCGTTGCGGCGCGCGGGTGAGGCGCGGGAGCCGTGAGCCGTGAATGGTGACCGGTGCATGGCGGATCGGGACGGGCGGGGGCGGCGGCCGTGAGCGAATCGATGGAGTTCAGGTCCTCGCCGGCGCTTTCCGTCGGCGTGGAACTCGAGCTCCAGATCCTCAATTCGCGCGATTTCGACCTCGCGCGCGACGCGGCCGATCTCATCGCGCTGCTCGGCAAGGCCGGGCATCCCGGGCAGGTGAAGCCGGAGATCACCGAGAGCATGGTCGAGCTCAATTCATCGATCCACGGGAACCACGGCACTCTCGCGGCGGAACTCGCCGCGATACGCGACGCGGTCACCGCCTGCGCGCGGCGGCTGAACGTGGGCATCGCGGGCGGCGGCTCGCACGCGTTTCACCAGTGGACGGACCGGCGCATCTATCCGACGGAGCGCTTCAATCATCTGCTTTCGGTCTACGGTTACCTCGCCAAGCAGTTCACCATCTTCGGGCAGCACGTGCACCTCGGGTGCCCCGACGGGGACACCGCGGTCTATCTCGCGCACATCCTGGCGCGCTACGTGCCGCATTTCATCGCGCTCTCGGCCTCCTCCCCGTTCCAGAGCGGAGAAGACACCACTTTCCAGTCCTCGCGGCTCAATACCGTGAGCGCCTTCCCGCTCTCCGGGCAGATTCCGTTCGTGCAGTCGTGGGGCGAGTTCCGGCAGTACTTCGAGACCATGCGCGGCTACGGCGTCGTCGAGAGCATGAAGGACTTCTACTGGGACATCCGTCCCAAGCCCGAGTACGGCACCGTCGAGGTCCGCGTGTTCGATACGCCGCTGACGGTCGAGCGCGCGGCGCTCGTCGCCGCCTACGCGCAGGCGCTCGCCCGCCACATCCTCGCCGATCGCCCGCTCGCCCCCTCGCGCGAGGTCTACATGCTCTACAACCACAACCGCTTCCAGGCGTGCCGCTACGGGCTGCACGGCCAGCTCGTGGACGCCTACTCGCGGCGCGCCGTGGGCCTCGCGGAGGATCTCCTCGATACCCTGCGGCTCGTCGCGCCGCACGCCGCGGCGCTCGAGAACGGGGAGGCGCTGGCGCGGCTCGCCGCCAGTGTCGAGGCGGGCTACTCCGACGCCGACTGGCTGCGGCGCGTGCATGCCGGGCGCGGCTCGCTCCACGACGTGGCGCGCATCCAGAGCGAACGGTGGATGGGGCTCGACCGCCCGGAAGCGCGCTATGATTGAATCTGGCGTAACGACGACCGTCATCGTATGACACACAGGCCGCTCAGGATCGGGCTCTCGCCCCGATTTCTGCATCCCGCGCCGGGGCAGCGGGGATTCAAGGCGAAGACGCTCCAGTACCTCGAGCAGTCGATCGCGCACTGGCTGATGACCGCGGGCGCGCTGGTATTCATGATCCCGTCGATCACCGGCGGCGGGCTGCTGCGACGGGGCAACCTGCGCATCGCGGACTACGTGGCGGAACTTGACGGCCTGGTCCTGCAGGGCGGCGCGGACGTGAGCCCGCTCACCTACGGGGAGACGGCCAAGCGGCCGGAGTGGGACGGGGACCGCGTGCGCGACATGTACGAGATCGATCTCCTGCAGGAGTTCGCCTCCGCCGGCAAGCCCGTGCTCGGCATCTGCCGCGGCATGCAGTTGATCAATGTCGCCTTCGGCGGCACGCTCCACCAGGACCTCGCGCTCCACCACCGCGGCGGGCGCAACCACCTCGACCGGGAGGCCTACGACCGGCACTTTCACGGGGTGGCGTTCATCCCCGGCTCCGGCCTGGCGCGCCTCTACCCGTCGCCCGGGCAGGCGCGCGTGAACAGCATCCATCACCAGGGCGTGAAGACGCTCGGCAAGGACCTCGCCGTCGAGGCGGTGTCCGCGCCGGACGAGGTGATCGAGGCGATCCGCTGGCAGGGGGCGGGTTACATCGTCGGCGTGCAGTGGCATCCCGAACTGCACGACCCGGCCGACCCGGCGCTTCTCAGCGGCGATCCCCTGCTCGCCGAGTTCCTCGAACACGCCGAGGCGGTGAAGGAGAGGCAGGCGCGCGCCGCCGAACCGGCGACCGTTTAGCGCGATTGATCCTGATCAAGACAAACGGCGCGCCGGTTGCTACGCTTCTCCTTCCGGAAACCCCTGGGAGGAGCGATGAAGAACGTGCTCGTGCCGGTCGATGGATCGAAGGCCGCGCTGCGCGCCGTGGCGCACGCCGCGGCGCAGGCGGCGCCCGCGCGGGCGGTGGTGCATCTCGTCAACGTGGAACCGAAGCTCGATAACTACGGCATGGTGCGCGCCTATCTCTCCCGCAAGCAGCACCGCGAGGCGACGGCCGCGCGCGCCAATCTCGTGTTCGAACCGGCGGCGAAACTGCTCGACCGGGCGGGGGTGCGCTACCGCACCCATCTCATCTACGGTGATCCGCCGGCCGCCATCGTGCGCGCGGCGCGGCTCCTGAAGTGCGAGGCGATCATCATGGGCACGCGCGGGCTGGGCGCGATCGGCCGCATCCTGCTCGGCTCGGTTGCCTCGAAGGTAAGCCAGCTCTCGAAGGTTCCGGTAACCCTCATCCGCTAGCGTGCGCACGGCCGCGGCCCGGCCGGGCCTTGTTGATCTCGAGTGGCCCGGGGTATAGCATGCCGCACGGCCGAAGGGCGTTGCGCAGGAAGCGATCCCGGCGCCGCCCCTGCCGCGGCCGCGCGTCGTCGCGGCGAATTCGGGCCGCGTAGCCCGATTGCGTTTTCACCCATCCGCTGGCGGAGAACATGTTCAGGAAGCTGCTGAAGAAGAGGGCGGCGAATTCGGTCTGGACCCACCCGTCGCGGCGCAGGTTCCTCGCCGGCGCCGGCGCGGCGATGGCCGCGTTCCCGATGAGCTCCGGCGCGCAGGAGAGGAAGAAGGACTCGCCCAGGGACGCGAAGGCACCGGCGGTCGCAAGCTCCGCGAGCCCCGGCACGATGCGCTGGCAGAGCACGTGGCCCGCGAAAGACATCCGCCACGAGTACGCGCTCGATTTCGCCAAGAAGGTGAACGACATGACGGGCGGCGAGCTGCGCATCGAGATGCTGCCTGCCGGCGCGGTGGTGTCCGCGGCCGGGCTGCTCGAGGCGGTGTCGAAGGGCGCGCTCGACGGCAGCCACGGCGTTGCGGCCTACCACTTCGGCAAGCAGAACGCGCTCGCATTATGGGGTTCGGGGGCGGCCTTCGGCATGGACGCCAACATGCTGCTCGCCTGGCACAAGTACGGCGGCGGGAAGGAATTGCTCGCCAAGCTCTACCAGTCGATCGGCGCGAACGTGGTGTCCTTCCCGTACGGACCGATGCCGACCCAGCCCCTTGGCTGGTTCAGGAAGCCGGTGACCGGCGTGAACGGGTTCAAGGGGCTCAAGTTCCGCACGGTCGGGCTTTCGATCGACGTTTTCACCGGGTTGGGCGCGACGGTGAATGCCTATCCCGACGGCGAGATCGTGCCGGCGATGGAGCGCGGTCTCCTCGATGCGGCCGAGCTCAATAACGCGAGCTCCGACCGCATCCTCGGCTTCCCGGATGTCTCCAAGGTTTGCATGCTCCAGAGCTACCACCGGAACGCCGAGCAGTTCGAGATCCTGTTCAACAAGGCGAGGTTCGACGGGCTGCCGGCGGGGATCAAGGCCATCGTCGAGAACGCGGTGGAGGCCGCTTCGGCCGACATGTCCTGGAAGGCGATCAACCGCTATTCACGGGATTACACCGAGATGCAGGCGAAACAGGGCGTCAAGTTCCACCGGACGCCGAACACGGTCCTGCAGCGGCAGCTCGTGGAATACGACAAGGCCGCCGCCGGGCGCAGGGACAACGCGCTGTGGGTCGAGATCGAGGAGTCGCAGAGGCGGTTCGCCGAGCGCGCGGTGAAGTGGCAGCTCGACACGCAGATCTCCGGCGCCATGGCCTACGAGCACTACTTCGGCAAGGCGGCGGCGGGCAAGGGCGGGGCGAAGAAAAGGGCCTGACATCGCGCTGCGCGAGCGGCGGGCCGCGCGCGTGGGGCTTCGACGTGATGATCATGCTCCACGGGACGCTCTTCATGATGGCGGGCGCCTGCGCGCTCGGGAAGACCGGGCGCGCGCGCGGCGACGTGCACTCCTCGCTCGCTCGCGGCGGCAATCATCGTCACTTGCGCGATCTTCTCCACGGCGCCAGGCATCCTCGGCGCGGTGGTGACGATCCAGAGTCTCCTCGCGTTTCCGGCGATGTTTGAGGCTGGTTACGACGCGGAGATCGCCGCGGGCGGCCGCTCCGGAACACCCGTCGCGCTCTCGGTGCCGCTGCTCATGTACGGAGCGATCGACGGCGTGCCGGTCGTGCAGCTCCGGGCGGGCGCGCTTCTTCCCCGGCTTCGTGCCGGCGGATTCCCGCATCGGGCGCGTCGATGACCCCGCGGGGTGAAGCCGGGCCGCCGGGCCTGCGCTGGGCCGTCTTCGGCCTTGCGGCGGCGGCCTTCTGGCTCGCCTTCTTTCACCGCGTCGCGCCCGCGGCGATCGCAGTCGAACTGCAGTCGGCTTTCGGACTGGGCGGCGCGATGCTCGGCACGCTCGCCGCGACCTATTACGTTGTCTACACAGTGATGCAGGTTCCGACCGGCGTCTTGAACGATACGCTGGGCCCGCGCCGCGTGTTGACGGCGGGGTCCATCATCGCGGGCGCGGGTTCGATCCTCTTCGGGCTGGCCGAGACGGCGGCCGCGGCGATCGCCGGCCGCACCGTCGCCGGGCTCGGTGTCTCGGTCGCGTTCGTCTCGCTGCTGAAGCTCAACGCAAACTGGTTCAACGAGCGGCGTTTCGCCACCGTTTCGGGTCTGGGAGCCACCGTGGGCCTGACGGGCGCGCTCGCGGCGGCGGCGCCCCTCGCGTGGCTCGTTACGCTGGTGTCGTGGCGGCGGGTGTTCATCGCGCTCGGGGTCGCTTCCATTGCGCTCGCCGGCGCGATCTGGCTCGCGGTGCGCGATGCCCCGGCCGGGCGCGTGGCGTCCGCTCCGATCCCCGGCGCCGGCCGCTGGCGCCAGGCGCTTGCCGTCGTGGCGCGGAACCGGGCTACCTGGTCCTGCTTCTGGGTGTGCTTCGGCATGTCCGGCAGCTACATGGCCTTCGTCGGGCTGTGGGCGGTACCGTACCTCGTTCATGCGCACGGGCGCACCGTGCTGGAGGCGACGCAGCACACGACACTCGTGATCCTCGCCTCGGCGGTGTGCCAGGCGCTCGTCGGCGCGTGGTCCGACCGGATCGGCCGCCGCCGGCCGATCATCCTGGGTGCTTCGATCCTCTACTTCATGTGCTGGGCCGGGTGGCTCGCGGGGCTCGCCGTCGTGCCCGGAGCGAGCTGGGCGCTCTGCGCGGTGATGGGCTTCACCCTCGGTGGCTTCACCCTCACGTGGAGCTGTGCGAAAGAAGCGAACCCACCGGGCTACGCCGGCACGGCGATCAGCGTGGTCAATATCGGCGGCTTCCTCGCGGTCGGGCTGGCGCAGCCGTTCGCGGGCTGGCTGATCGACCGAGCCGGGGCGGCGGGTCTATCGGGCGCGGCGCAGTACGCGCCCGGAATCGCGCTGCTCGCAGCGTGCGCGCTCGGCGGGTTCGTCGCCGCGCTGTTCATTCCGGAGACGCGGTGCCGTAGCATCTGGGTCGATCCGTCCCGGCAGGTGCCGGGGCCGGTTCCGGGTGAGCCGCCGTTGAACGCCGATGGACGCCGATAGAACCCGCGGACGGCGAGCGCGGATGTGCGCGTGGCGCGAGAAGGGCACATGAGGCCGAAGATACTGGTGACCCGCGAAGTATTCGATGAAACGCTCGATTTTCTCGCGCGGCACTGCGAGGTCGAATCGAACCAGGGCGACCTCGCCCTCGATCCGGCGGCACTCGCAATACGGCTCGCCGACAAGCAGGCGCTCATGTGCGCGCTGACCGACCGGGTCGACGCGCGGCTCGTCGCCGCCGCGCCGCAGTTGAAGGTAGTGGCGAACATCGCGGTCGGCTACAACAACATCGACCTCGCCGCCTGCACGGCGCGCGGGATCATCGTGACGAACACCCCGGGGGTGCTCGACGATTCGACCGCGGACCTCGCGTGGGCGTTGATCCTCGGGACGGCGCGGCGCGTGACCGAGCTCGAGCGGCGCGTGCGCGCGGGCGAGTGGACGGGGTGGCGGTTGAAGCAGTGGCTGGGCGTGGACGTGCACCACGCGACGCTCGGCATCTACGGCATGGGGCGGATCGGCCAGGCGATCGCGAAGCGGGCCGCGGGCTTCGACATGAAGGTGATCTACCACAACCGGAACCGGGTCGATGCCGATCTGGAAAGAAGGCTCAATGCGAGGTTCGTCGGCAGGGAGGAGCTGCTGAGGGGCGCGGACTTCCTGGTGCTGCAGATGCCGTACTCGCCGGGAACGCATCACCTCATCGGAGCAGCGGAACTCTCGCTCATGAAACCGACGGCGATCCTCGTCAACTCCACGCGCGGGGGCGTGGTGGACGACGCGGCGCTCGTCGATGCGCTCGAGGGCGGCGTCATCCGGGCGGCGGGGCTCGACGTGTTCGAGGGGGAGCCGAAGTTGAACCCCCGATTTCTCGCGCTCGACAACGTGGTCCTGCTCCCGCACATCGGGAGTTCCACCGAGGCGACGCGCCGCGCGATGGCGATGACGGCGGCGAGAAACGCGGTCGCGGCGCTCTCGGGGGAGGTGCCGCCGAACATTGTCAACTCCCGTTAAACCGGGCGCTCCGCGCCGGTTTAGCTCCGCGCGCCGGAACGGACGGTGACCCGCCGTTCACCGCGCTGGGTGCGGGTCGTCGAAGCGCGGGCGGTGATTACCTGCCACCGACATCGAGCGGGCTCCTGACTCCGCGGCCGCCCTTGTTGAGCACGTGCGTGTAGATCATCGTGGTCGACACGTCCGAGTGGCCGAGCAGCTCCTGCACGGTCCGTATGTCGTAGCCGGCCTGGAGGAGATGCGTGGCGAAGGAATGCCGCAGCGTGTGGCTGCTCACCGGCTTGTGGATGGCCGCCTCCAGCGCCGCCCGTTTCACCGTGCGATGCAACGTATCCGGGTAGACGTGGTGGCGGCGGATCGCTCCGGTTTCAGGATCGACCGAGCGGTTCTTCGACGGAAAGACGAACTGCCAGCCCCACTCGCAGCCCGCGCGCGGATACTTCCGCGAGAGCGCGTCGGGCAGCCAGACCTCGCCGTACCCCTCGGCGAGGTCGCGCTTGTGCAGCGCGTGCACCCGGCCGAGATGCGCCTGGAGCGGCTGGATGACGGCCTGCGGCAGCATGGTGACGCGATCCTTCCCGCCCTTGCCCTCGCGCACCAGTATCTGGCGATACGAGAAGTCGATGTCCTTGACGCGCAGCAGCAGGCATTCGCGCAACCGCAGGCCGGCGCCGTAGAGGAGGCTCGCCATCAGCCAGCGGCCGCCATGCAGTTGCGCGAGCAGCGCCCGCACTTCCGCTTCCGAGAGCACGACCGGCATGCGTATCGGTCGCCTGGCGCGCTCGAGGTTGTCGAACCAGGGCAGCGTCTGCCCGAGCGCCTCGCGGTAGAGAAACAGCAACGCGGACAGCGCCTGGTTCTGCGTGGACGCTGCGACGTGGCGCTCGCCGGCGAGATGATTGAGGAAGCCGGTAACCTCCGCGGCGCCCATTTCGGCGGGATGGCGCTTGCCGGAGAAGTAGATGAAGCGCCGGATCCAGTGGACGTACGCCTCCTCCGTCCGGCGGCTGTAGTGCCGGCGGCGGATTGCGGCACGCACCCGGTCGAGGAGACGCATCCCCGCCGCCGGCGGGCGCGGACCTCCTGCGGATTCAGGGCCTTGCGTCATTTTCCGCCACCTAACACCGATGTCATTTTTCCCTTCCAGCACACAACGTCTTGATTCCCCGGCGAGTTGACGCTCCAGGACTTTCGGACTACCGTGCTTAATCGAATTTCGTCGCACTACTGGGGTGCTTAATCGAATTTCGTCGGACTACTGGACGTTCACCTGGGACCCGGCGAAGGCAGAGCAGAATGTCCTCGCACATGGGGTCTCGTTTCGGGAAGCGACAACGGTCTTCGGCGATCCCTTGGCCGGGACGATTCCGGATCCCGATCACTCCGTCGGA
>JADZGE010000128.1 GCA_020854035.1 Burkholderiales bacterium
ACGATCGGCCTGCCGTTCCCGTCCACCGACGTGGCGATCCTCGATGACGACGGCAGGCCGGTGCCGGTGGGCGAGCGCGGCGAGATCGCGATCCGCGGTCCGCAGGTGATGGCCGGCTACTGGAACCAGCCCGGGGAGACCGCCAAGGTCATGACGCCCGACGGGTTCTTCAAGACGGGCGACGTCGGCATCATGGACGAACGCGGCTACACCCGCATCGTCGACCGCAAGAAGGACATGATCCTGGTGTCGGGCTTCAACGTCTACCCCAACGAGATCGAGGGCGTGGTCGCCAGCCACCCGGGCGTGCTCGAAGTGGCGGCCGTCGGCGTGCCCGACCCGAACTCGGGCGAAGCCGTGAAGCTCTTCATCGTGAAGAAGGATCCGGGGCTCACCGAGCGCGACCTGATGCAGTACTGCGCCGAGAACCTCACCGGCTACAAGAAACCAAAGTACATCGAGTTCCGCGTCGAATTGCCCAAGACCAACGTCGGCAAGATCCTGCGCCGGGAACTGCGCGACGAGGCTCTCAGGAAGGCGGCCTGACGGGCGATCAGAGCGTGCGCAACCGGAACCGCTGCAGCTTGCCGGTCTCGGTGCGCGGCAGCGAATCGCGGAACTCCACCGCGCGCGGATACTTGTACGGCGCGATCGTCTGCTTGACGAACTCCTGAAGCGCGGCGGCCATCGCGGCGTCGTCGCGATGGCCGGGCTGGAGCACCACGAAGGCCTTGACGATCTGCCCGCGCGCTTCGTCGGGCACGCCGATGACTCCGCACTCGGCCACGGCTTCGTGCAGCATCAGCGCCGCCTCCACCTCGGGTCCGGCAATGTTGTAGCCGCTCGAGACGATCATGTCGTCCGACCGCGCCTGGTAGTAGAAGTAGCCGTCGGCGTCCATCGTGAAGGTGTCACCGGGCAGGTTCCAGCCTTTCTTCACGTAGTCGCGCTGGCGTTCGTCGGCGAGGTAGCGGCAGCCGGTCGGGCCCTGCACCGCGAGCTTGCCCACCGTGCCGGGCGGCACTTCGTTCATTTCGTCGTCGACGCTGCGTGCCCGGTAGCCGGGGACTGCCGTGCCGATCGCGCCGCGACGCACTGCCTCGGGCGGC
>JADZGE010000104.1 GCA_020854035.1 Burkholderiales bacterium
CACGTCGGCCTTGACGTCCGGCGCCATCGGCACCTTGCGCATGTGCACGAGCAGGATCTGCTCCCGGCCCCGGATGTCGGGCAGCGGCACGACGACCGGGCGGTCGAAGCGGCCCGGGCGAAGCAGCGCCGGGTCGAGCACGTCGGGACGATTGGTCGCGGCGATCACGATCACGCCCGAATTCGTCTCGAAGCCGTCCATTTCCACGAGCAACTGGTTGAGCGTCTGCTCGCGCTCGTCGTTGCCCCCGCCGAGGCCCGCCCCGCGCTGGCGCCCGACGGCATCGATCTCGTCGATGAAGACGATGCACGGCGAGTGCTTTTTCGCCTGCTCGAACATGTCGCGCACGCGCGCGGCGCCCACGCCGACGAACATTTCGACGAAATCGGAGCCCGAGATCGAGAAGAACGGCACTTTCGCCTCGCCGGCGATCGCCTTGGCGAGCAGCGTCTTGCCGGTGCCGGGATTGCCCACCATCAGCACGCCGCGCGGAATGCGCCCGCCGAGCTTCTGGAACTTGGACGGGTCACGCAGGAACTCGACGAGCTCGGCGACTTCCTCCTTCGCCTCCTCGCACCCCGCGACGTCGGCGAACGTGATGGTGTTGTTCGACTCGTCGAGCATGCGCGCCCGGCTCTTGCCGAATGAGAAAGCCCCGCCGCGGCCCCCGCCCTGCATCTGGCGCATGAAGAAGATCCACACGCCGATGAGGAGCAGCATCGGGAACCACGAGACGAAAATGTTCATGAGGAGCGAGGGCTCCTCCTCGGGCTTCGCTTCGATGATCACCCCGTTCTTGAGGAGGTCGGAGACGAGCCACGGATCCGACGGCGAGTAGGTCGTGAACCGCTCGCCGCTGCGCTTCACCCCCTTCAGCACGCGCCCCTCGATCGTCACCTTGGCGACGTTGCCCTGCTTCACCTCCTCGATGAACTGGGAGTATTCCATCGGCTTCTGGCCGGCCTGGCGGGTGCTGAACTGCTGGAATACGGTCATCAGCACCAGCGCTATCACGAGCCAGATCGCCACGTTCTTGATGAGATTGTTCAAGCTAGCTCCTTGCTGCCACTGCGGCACCGGGGACTGCACCCGCGGCGCCATCTCTTTCAATTCTAGACCGTTTCACCCCGCGCGCCAGCAGGTAAACCTCGCTCGAGCGGTTGCGCGAAGCCTCGGGCTTGCGCGTGTCGACCCGCTCGAACGCTCCGCGCAACCCGGCCACGAAGGCCGCGTAACCAGCGCCGTGGAACGCTTTGACCAGCAGATTTCCCCGTGGTTTCAGCCGCTTCAGGGCGAAATCCCGCGCCAGCTCGGCAAGCGCGGTCGCGCGCGCCTGGTCGGCGGAGGCGATACCGCTCAGATTGGGCGCCATGTCCGATAATACAAGGTCCACCATGCGGCGGCCGAGTGCCCGATCAAGCTCTTGCGCCACCGCCGGGTCGCGGAAATCCCCGCGGATGAAGGTGACGCCGGCGATCGCCGGCATGTCGAGGATATCGACGGCGAACACGAGACCGCCCTCGCCCGCCGCCCGCGCCGCAACCTGCGACCAGCCGCCCGGGGCCGCGCCGAGGTCGACGACCACCATGCCCGGCGCGAAGAGCCGGTCGCGCCGCGCGATCTCCTCGAGCTTGAACGCGGCGCGCGAACGCATGCCCTCGGCCCGCGCCCGCCGGACGAAGCGGTCCGTGACGTGCTCCTTGATCCACTGCCTGCCGCGTACCCTGCCCATCAGGCGCCCTGCCGGTGAACGATCGATGGAAAATGGTGAATGGGCGGAAGGCGGCGCGCCCGGGCTCACGCTCCACCGGTTACCATTCACCATTCACGACTTGCCGTCCACCCATGAAGGAACTCACTCCTGCCGAGCGGCGCGCGCTGCGCGCCCGCGCGCACGCCCTGCACCCGACCGTGATGATCGGCGGTGCCGGTCTGACCGGAACCGTGCTGCGCGAAATCGACCTCGCGCTGAAGCACCACGAGCTCATCAAGATCCGCATGCTGGGCGAGGATCGCGGCGCGCGGCGAGCGGCGCTCGAGCGCGTCTGCGAGGCCGCGGACGCCGCCCCGGTCCAGCTGATCGGCAGGATCCTGGTCGTATTCCGTCCCGGGCCGGAACCGGATCCGCCGGTGCAGGCGCCGCCCCCCGCGCCGCGCCGGATCCTCGCGAAGGCGCGGCGGGCGCCCGCCCGCGTCCCGCGCGCGGGCCGCGGGCGGCGGCGGTGAGGCCACTCGCGCCAGCCCGGCGTCCGGCGACCGCCCACCGCGGTTCAGATGTACTGGACGGCGAGGATCTCGTAGTTGCGCACTCCGCCGGGCGCCCTCACTTCGGCGGTATCGCCCGCTGACCTGCCGATCAGCGCGCGCGCCGTGGGCGAGCTGATCGATATCTTGCCCTGCTTGATGTCCGCCTCGTCGTCGCCCACGATCTGGTAGGTGACGGTGTCGCCGGTCGCGGTGTCTTCCAGCTCCACGGTCGCGCCGAACACGCAGCGCCCGTCGGCGTCGATCAGCCGGGTGTCGATCACCTGCGCGTTGGCGAGCTTCGCCTCGAGTTCCGAGATGCGCCCTTCGATGAACCCCTGCCGTTCCTTGGCGGCATGGTACTCGGCGTTCTCGGAGAGATCACCGTGCGAGCGCGCTTCCGCGATCGCGGTGACGATCGCGGGGCGCCGCACCGTCTTCAGCTCGTGCAACTCGGCGCGCAGCTTCTCCGCGCCAGCCACCGTCAGAGGAATCTTGGCCATCTAAGCCCCCACCTGGTCGCGAACGGCGGCCGCGGCCGGCAATCGCTCGTGCAACGCCTGCACGACGTAGGGCCGCAGCTCCCGCACGTGCTCCATGCCCGCGCACGCGGCGCGCGCGCCGTCGAGCGTGGTAAAGAGCGCCACGCGCTCCTGCAGCGCCGCGCGCCGTATCGCGTACGAATCGCGAAGCGCCGTGCGCTTCTCTTCCACCGTGTTCACGATGAGCGAGATCTCGCCGTTCTTGATCATGTCCACGATGTGCGGCCGGCCCTCCTGCACCTTGTTGACCGCCGCCACGGCGAGGCCGGCCGCGGCGAGCGCCGCGGCGGTGCCGCGCGTCGCGAAGAGCGTGCAGCCGAGTTGCAGCAGCTTGCGGGCGATCTCGATCGTCCTCGGCTTGTCGGCATCGCGCACGCTGAGGAACACCTTCTTGCCCGCCTCCGGCAACGCCTCGCCCGAGGCGAGCTGCGACTTGACGAAGGCCTCGGCGAAGCTCGCCCCGACGCCCATCACCTCCCCCGTCGATTTCATCTCGGGGCCGAGGATGGTGTCCGCTCCCGGAAAACGGATGAACGGGAACACGGCTTCCTTCACCGAATAGTAGTCCGGCACCACTTCGGCGCGCACGCCCTGCGTGTCGAGCGTGATCTCCGCCATGCAGCGCGCCGCGATCTTCGCGAGCGCCACGCCGGTCGCCTTGGAGACGAACGGCACGGTGCGCGAGGCGCGCGGATTGACCTCCAGCACGTAGACCACGTCCTCGCCGCCGCTTTTCTGGATGGCGAACTGCACGTTGATGAGGCCGACCACCTTCAGCGCGAGCGCGAGCGCGACGGTCTGGCGCTTCAATTCCTCCTGCAGCGCGGGCGAGAGCGAGTAGGGCGGCAGCGAGCAGGCCGAGTCGCCGGAATGGACGCCCGCCTGCTCCACGTGCTCCATGACCCCGCCGATCACGACCCGCCGGCCGTCGCACACGGCATCGACGTCGACCTCGGTCGCGTCGTTCAGGAACCGGTCGAGCAGCACCGGGCTGTCGTTGCTCACCTTGACCGCCTCGCGCATGTAGCGCTCGAGGTCGCCCTGCTGGTAGACGATCTCCATCGCGCGCCCGCCGAGCACGTACGAGGGGCGCACCACCAGCGGGTAGCCGATCTCCTCCGCGACCGCGAGCGCCCGCTGGGGGCTGCGCGCGGTGCGGTTCGGCGGCTGCTTGAGCTTGAGGCGGGTGAGCAGCCGCTGGAAGCGCTCGCGGTCCTCCGCCACATCGATCGAATCCGGCGTGGTGCCGATGATGGGCACCCCGCTCGCTTCCAGCGCGCGGGCGAGCTTGAGCGGGGTCTGCCCGCCGAACTGCACGATCACGCCGTAGGGCTGCTCGACGCGCGCGATTTCGAGCACATCCTCCAGCGTGAGCGGCTCGAAGTAGAGCCGGTCCGAGGTGTCGTAGTCGGTGGACACCGTTTCCGGGTTGCAGTTGACCATGATGGTCTCGAAGCCGTCCTCGCGCAGGGCAAGCGCGGCGTGCACGCAGCAGTAGTCGAACTCGATGCCCTGCCCGATGCGGTTGGGCCCGCCCCCCAGCACCATCACCTTGCGCCGTGCGCTCGGCAGCGCCTCGCACTCCTCGTCGTAGGTCGAATAGAGATAGGCGGTGGCGGTCGCGAACTCCGCCGCGCACGTGTCCACGCGCTTGAAAACCGGGCTCACGCCGAGCGCCCAGCGGCGCTCGCGCACGGCCTCCTGCGCGGCGCCGACGAGGCGCGCGAGCCGGGCGTCCGAGAAGCCGGCGCGCTTGAGCTCGCGCAGCGCGTGCGCGTCGAGCGCTTCGAGCGACGCTCCCTCCAGCGCCCGCTCGCGGCGCACGATGTCCTCGATCTGCGCGAGAAACCACGGATCGATGCGCGAGAGCTCGTGCACTTCCTCCACCGTCATGCCGCACCGGAAGGCGTCGGCGACGTAGTAGATGCGCTCCGGGCCGGGGTCGCCAAGCTCGTTCTCGATGAGATCGCGGTCGGTGGCCTTCTCGTCGAAGCCCTCGGCGCCGGTCTCGAGGCCGCGCAGCGCCTTCTGCATCGACTCCTGGAAGGTGCGCCCGATCGCCATCACCTCCCCGACCGACTTCATCTGGGTGGTGAGGCGGTCGTCGGCGCGCGGGAACTTCTCGAAGGCGAAGCGCGGGACCTTCGTGACCACGTAGTCGATCGTCGGCTCGAACGAGGCGGGCGTCGCGCCGCCCGTGATCTCGTTCCTCAGCTCGTCGAGGGTGTATCCCACCGCGAGCTTGGCCGCCACCTTGGCGATCGGGAAACCGGTCGCCTTGGAGGCGAGCGCCGAGGAGCGCGATACCCGCGGATTCATCTCGATGATCAGCATGCGCCCGTCGCGGGGGTCGAGCGCGAACTGCACGTTGGAGCCGCCGGTGTCGACCCCGATCTCGCGCAGGCACGCGATCGAGGCGTCGCGCATCACCTGGTATTCCTTGTCGGTGAGCGTCTGCGCCGGCGCGACGGTGATCGAGTCGCCGGTGTGCACTCCCATGGGGTCCAGGTTCTCGATGGAGCAGACGATGATGCAGTTGTCGTTGCGGTCGCGCACGACCTCCATCTCGAATTCCTTCCAGCCGATCACGGACTCCTCGACCAGGACCTCCCGCGTCGGGCTCGTGTCGAGCCCGCGCTCGCAGATCGCGATGAATTCCTCGCGGTTGTAGGCGATCCCGCCGCCGGCGCCGCCGAGCGTGAACGAGGGGCGGATGATCGTCGGGAAGCCCACCATCGCCTGCACCTGGAGCGCCTCCTCCAGGCTGTGCGCGAGCGCGGAGCGGGGCGAGGCGAGCCCGATTTTCTCCATCGCGCGCTTGAACTTCTCGCGATCCTCGGCCTTGTCGATCGCCTCGCGCCGCGCGCCGATCATCTCCACGCCGTAGCGCTCGAGCACGCCCTCGCGGGCGAGATCGAGCGAGCAGTTGAGGCCGGTCTGGCCGCCCATGGTCGGGAGCAGCGCGTCGGGCCGCTCCGCGGCGATGATCTTCTCGATCATCCGCCAGTTGATCGGCTCGATGTAGGTCGCGTCCGCCATCCCGGGATCGGTCATGATGGTGGCGGGGTTGGAGTTCACCAGGATGACGCGGTAGCCCTCCTCCCGCAGCGCCTTGCAGGCCTGGGCGCCGGAATAGTCGAACTCGCACGCCTGCCCGATTACGATCGGGCCGGCGCCGATGATGAGGATCGAGCTGATGTCGGTACGCCTTGGCATGACCGTCGGAGGATGAATGCCGGAGCGGCCTACGTGGCCGCCTGCAGCACCCCCTCCTCCCTTTGCCTGCCGCCTCTCGCCTGCGACTGCTCCTCCATCATCCGCACGAAGCGGTCGAAGAGGTAGTCGGCGTCGTGCGGTCCCGGGCTCGCTTCCGGGTGCCCCTGCATGCAGAACGCCGGGCAGTCGGTGCGGGCGAATCCCTGCAGGCTGCCGTCGAAGAGCGAGACGTGCGTCACACGCGCGCTCGCCGGCAGCGTGTCCGCGTCCACCGCGAAGCCGTGGTTCTGGCTGGTGATGATGACGCGTCCGGTATCGAGATCCTGCACCGGATGGTTCGCCCCGTGGTGGCCGAACTTCATCTTGACGGTGCGCGCGCCGCTGGCGAGTCCCAGGAGCTGGAGGCCGAGGCAGATACCGAATACCGGCACGGCGGCTTCGAGCAACCCCCGTATCGCGCGCACCGCGTAGTCGCACGGCTCGGGATCGCCCGGTCCGTTCGACAGGAACACGCCGTCGGGCTTCAACGCGAGCACTTCCGCGGCGCTCGTCTGCGCGGGCACGACCGTCACACGGCAGCGGCGCGCGGCGAGCTTGCGCAGGATGTTGCGCTTCACGCCGAAATCGTACGCAACGACGGCGAGCGAGGGCGCGGGCGCCGGCGCGTGGCCCTCGCCGATGCGCCACTCGCCCCCCGACCAGGCGTAGGGGCGACTGCAGCTCACTACGCGAGCGAGATCGAGCCCCACCATGCCCGGAAACGCGCGCGCCGCCGCCAGCGCCGCCGCCTCGTCGACGCGTCCCGCCATGAGGCAGCCGTCCTGCGCGCCGCGATCGCGCAGGATCCGGGTCAGGCGGCGCGTGTCGATGCCGGCGATTCCCGGTACGCCCTGTTCCGCCAGGAATTCGGCAAGAGTCCGCCGCGCGCGCCAGTTCGACATCCGCAGCGGCAGATCACGGATGACGAGGCCGGCGGCGTGTATCGCCCCCGATTCCATGTCCTCGTCGTTCACGCCCGTGTTGCCGATGTGCGGAGAGGTCAGGGTGACGAGCTGGCGGCAATAGGACGGATCGGTGAGGATCTCCTGGTAACCCGTCATGGCGGTGTTGAACACCACCTCGCCCACGGCAAGGCCCTCGGCGCCGATCGACGTGCCGCGGAATACCGTGCCATCTCTCAGGACCAGGATGGCGGGAACCCGCTGCACAGTAACCCCTTGAATTGGTGGTAGATACACAAAGCGGGAGCAGCCTCCCGGCCACTCCCGCTGACCGGGGGGATTCTACGGTAAAGCGCCGCGCCGGGAAAGGGGGCCCGGCCCGCGCGTCAGTCCTTCAGCCCCAACACGTCCGCCATGTCGTAGAGCCCGCTCTCGCGCTCGAGTATGAAGCGCGCGGCGCGCAGCGCCCCGGTCGCGAAGTTCGCGCGGCTCGAGGCGCGGTGCGTGAGTTCGAGCCGCTCGCCGGCGCCGATGAAGAGCATGGTGTGCTCGCCGACGAGGTCGCCCCCGCGCACCGTCGCGAAACCGATCGTCGCATCGTCGCGCTCACCGGTCACGCCTTCCCGGCCATAGATGGCGCAGGCGCGCAGGTCCCGGCCGAGCGCCCGCGCCGCCACTTCGCCCATGCGCAGCGCCGTTCCCGACGGCGCGTCAACCTTGTGCCGGTGATGCGCCTCGACGATCTCCACGTCGTAGCCTGCGCCGAGCGTGCG
Source organism: Burkholderiales bacterium (assembly GCA_020854035.1). Classification (GTDB taxonomy): domain Bacteria; phylum Pseudomonadota; class Gammaproteobacteria; order Burkholderiales; family SG8-41; genus SG8-41. The sequence continues at coordinate 7,717 of JADZGE010000104.1, forward strand.
CGCGGCGGTTTCGACAAGGCGCAGCAGTACGTTCACCCCCACGCTGAAGTTCGGCGCCATCGCGACCGCGATGCGGCTCGCCGCCGCGGCGATCCGGCCGCGCTCGGTGTCGGTGAAGCCGGTCGTGCCGATCACGAGGCGCACGCCCGCGCCGGCGCAGGCCGCGAGGTGCGCGAGCGTGCCCTCCGGCCGCGTGAAGTCGATCAGCACGTCGCATTCACGCAGCGCCGCCGCGATGTCCTCGCCCACGCGCACGCCGCAGGGGGCGCCCGCGAGCTCTCCCGCATCCCTGCCGACGTGGGCGTCGCCCTTGCGCTCGAGCGCCGCCACGAGCCGCGCGCCGGGCGCGCGCAGCGTCGCATCGATCACCATGCGCCCCATCCTCCCGGACGCCCCCGCGACCGCTACCCGCATCTCTCTCGTGGCCATGACCTCAGAATCCCAATCGCTCGAGTATCCTGCCGAAGAAGCCGCGCTCCTCCTGCGGCTGCTCCCCGGACTTCGCCTTGTCCTCCGCGGGCGTCGCGGCATCGGCGGGCTTTGCCGTATCCGCGGGTCTCGCCGTATCGGCGGGCTTCCCGGGGCTCTCCGGCGCGGGCTTGCCGGCGCCGGCAGCGGGCGAACCGGTGACAGGCGCTTTCGCCGGGGACACCGGCTGCCCCGGTTCCGCGGGCATGGGCTTCTCCACTCTCACGCCGCCTTCCGTCGCCCCTCCGCTCCCGCCGGCGACGACGTCGCCCTCGATGCGCGCAAGCTTGTCGTCCCGGAAGATGATCACGATGCGGCGCGCTTCCTGCAGCTTCCCGCCCTTGCTGTAGCGGTAGACGTAGTCCCACCGGTCCTTCTGAAAGACGTCGACGACAAGCGGCGTGCCGAGGATGAAGCGCACCTGCGCGGGAGTCATGCCGGGCTTCAGCTTCGCGATCATCTCCTGCGTCACGATATTGCCCTGCTGGATATCCATCCGGTAGGGCGCGAGGCTCGGCACCTTCGGCGCTTCCTGGCAGGCGCCGAGCGCGAGCGCCCCCAGCACGGGCAGAGCGCGGATTGCGGCGGGAACGCGCGGCGGCATGTTCTACGTGGCCGTGATCGGCGCGGGCGCGCGCCGGAACGGCCCGCGCGGCACGGTTCTCAGTGAATGGAAATGCGAATATGATAGCCGAGCCCACCCGGTTCCGACAGCAATCGACTCCTGCGCGAGGCGCCATGAGTTCACCCAGCGACCTGAAGACGATCGGACTGAAAGCGACGCTGCCCCGCCTGCGCATACTGGAACTCTTCGAGAAAAGCCCGGTGCGCCACCTCTCCGCCGAAGAGGTCTACAAGATCCTCGCGCGCGAGGGCACCGATACGGGTCTCGCGACGGTCTATCGCGTGCTCACGCAATTCGAGCAGGCGGGCCTGCTGATCCGGCACCACTTCGAAACCGGCAAGGCCGTGTTCGAGCTGAATCAGGGCGGGCATCACGACCACCTGGTGTGCATCCAGTGCGGGCGCGTCGAGGAGTTCTACGACGCGGAAATCGAAAAGCGCCAGGAGAGAATCGCCGCCGAGCGCGGCTTCCGCATCCACGATCACTCCCTCTATCTTTACGTCGACTGCACGAGGAAGAACTGCCCCCACCGGGATCACCCGTAGGCGGCTGAGCGCGATCGGGGCCGCGACGGGAGCCCATTCGTTCCCGGGTACGCGCTCCCGCCTGCCCGCGCGGCCGGCGGCGGGCTACTCCCCGGACGGCGGCAGCGACATCTGCGTTTGCGTGACGATCGCCACCGCGCGCCCGCTCGCGTCCCGGATGGTCGTCTGCCACACCGAGGTCGTGCGCCCGACGTGCAGCGGCACTGCTTCGCCGCGCAGCACCGGCCCCCGTGCCGCCGCGAAGAAGTTCGTCTTCGATTCCAGCGTGCCGCCGCGATAGCCGGCTGGACGGTGCACGACCGATCCGGCGGCGCCCAACGCGTCGGCCATCGCCATCAGCACGCCGCCACCGACGCGCCCGTTGCGGTTGAAATGTTCCTTGCGCACATCGAGCTCGGCCGTCACCCGGTCGGGCCCGATTTCGAGCGGCCGTACACCCAGCATCGCCGTCACACCGAATTCGAACACGCTGCGCGCGTGCTCCAGCGCCTTCGCGGAAGGCGCCTGCCGGCCGGTCTTCCCGCTCATTTACCGTCGTCCTCTTTGCCGTTGTCCTGCGCCCTCGCCGCCGGGATGGCTGCCGCCGCTCGTCATCGCTCATCGCTCCCGGAAACACGACAATCCCGGTGTGGCGCCCAGCGGTCGCGCCGGTCGCCGGCGCTCGCGCGCGGCGCTCCCCGCTTCACGTTTCACTCCTGGCAGAGCGCCGCTCTCCGCCCTTCAGCATCTCGGCGGCATGCCTGCGCGTCGTCTCGGTGATCTTCACCCCGCCCAGCATGCGCGCAATCTCCTCGACACGGTCGGCCGCGCCGAGCGCGGCGACCCGCGAAACCGCCCTGCCGCCGGTCACGCTTTTCCTGACCTGCCACTGGTGGTTCGCGGCCGCGGCGACCTGGGCGAGGTGCGTGATGCACATCACCTGTCGCCCCGCCGCAAGCGCCCTCAGCTTGCCGCCCACGATCTCCGCCACGCGGCCGCCGATGCCGCTGTCCACTTCGTCGAAGATCAGGGTCGGCACCCGTGCCACGCGCGCCGCGGCGGCCTGGATCGCGAGCGCAAGGCGCGAGAGCTCGCCGCCCGAGGCCACCCGCGCGAGCGGCCGCGGCTCCGCCCCCTGGTGGGCTGCCACGAGAAACCCGACATCCTCCGCTCCGCCGGCCCCGACCTCGGCGAGCGGAGCGAGCGACACCTCGAATCGCCCGCCGGCCATGGCGAGTTCCTGCATTGCTTCGCTCACTTCATCGGAGAGGCGCTTCGCGGCCCGGCGCCGGCCCGCGGAGAGCGTTTTCGCCTCCGCCCGGCACGCGGCGAGCGCTTGCGCCTCCGCCGCACGCAACCCCTCGACGTCACCGCGCGCTTCGAGCGCGTCAAGACGCGCGCGCGCCTCCGCGAGGCGCTCCGGCAGCGCCTCGGGCGCCACCCGGAACCGGCGCGCCGCCGCGTGGAGCGCCTCGATCCGTTGCTCCAGCCCGCGCAACGCCGCCGGGTCGAGCTCGATCCTGTCCGCGTAGCGCCGCAGGCTGTGGGCGGCCTCGGAGAGGTCGATGCGGGCAGCCTCGACGAGCTCGTGCGCCTCGCGCAGCGCGGGATCGAATTCGAGCAGAGCGCCGAGCTTCGAGGCGACGCGGCGCGCCTGCGCCTGCGCGGAGTCCTCGCCCTCGGCGAGCAACTCGACCGCCGAGCGGGCGGCTTCGATGAGACTCGCGGCGTGCGAGAGGCGCGCGTGCCGCGCCGTGAGGTCGGGCCACTCGCCCGGCGCGGGATTGAGCGCGGCAAGCTCCCTCGCCTGCCATTCCAGCTCCTCGCGCTCGCCCGCGGCGCGCGCCGCGCCCGCCTCGGATTCCTCGCGCCTGCGACGCCGCTCGCCCCACTCCCGGTGCAGCGCCGCAACCCGGCTCGCCGCCTCCGCCAGCCCGCCGTAATCGTCGATGAGATCCCGCTGCGCCGCCGCCCGCGTCAGCGACTGGTGCTCGTGCTGGCCGTGGATCTCGACCAGCAGTTCGCCGAGTTCCCGCAATTGCACGAGCGTCGCCGGCGCGCCGTTCACGTAGGCCCGCGACCGCCCGGTCGCCTCGATGACGCGCCGCAGGACGCAGCCGCCCTCGTCGCCCGCGAAATCGTTCACTTCGAGCCAGCGCGCCGCGGGCGGGTGCGCCGCGACGTCGAACTCGGCTCCCACCTCGGCGCGCTCGGCTCCCTCCCGCACCACGATCGCCTCGGCCCGCTCGCCGAGAACCATCGCGAGGGCATCGATCAGGATCGACTTGCCCGCGCCGGTCTCGCCCGTCAGCGCGGTGAAGCCGGGGGAAAAATCGAGCTCCAGCCGGTCCACGATGGCGAAGTCGCGGATGGTGAGGCTGCGCAGCATTGGGGGCGATGAATGGTGAATCGTGAATGGTGAATCGAGACGGCCTGCCCGGCAGCGCGCTCGCGCCGGGGATGCACCATTCACCATTTACCATGCACCGTGCACGCCCTCATTCCCGGTTCCAGTTGAGTTTCTCCCGCAGCATCCGGTAATAGCTGTGCCCCGCCGGGTGCAGCAGCCTGAGCGCGCGGGCGTAGCGGCGCACCTGCACGCGATCTCCCGCGTGAAGCTCGACGTGCGTGTGGCTGTCGAAATGCACGCGCGGGTCGGCCGCGTCCATGACGACGATCTCGACCTTGCTCGCCCCGCCGATGACGATCGGGCGATTGGAGAGCGTGTGCGGCGACACCGGCACCACCGTCATGACCGTGAGCGAGGGGTGCACGATCGGCCCGCCGGAGGAGAGCGCGTAGGCGGTCGAGCCGGTCGGCGTGGCGACGATCAGGCCGTCGGAGCGCTGGCGGTGAATGAACTCGCCCTCGATCCGGAATTCGAGCTCGATCATGCCGCCGCGGGTGCCCTTGCTCACCACCACGTCGTTGAACGCGAGGGCATCGGCCACCCGGTCCCCGCCCCGGTAGACCCGCCCGTCGAGGAGCATCCGGTCCTCGGTGACGTAGCGCCCCTCGAGGATCGTCCCCATCGTCTTCAGCATGGTGCTGGTGGAGATGTCGGTGAGGAACCCGAGCCTGCCCTGGTTGACCCCCACGAGCGGCACGCCGTGCGGCGCGATCGCCCGAGCGATGTTGAGCATGGTGCCGTCGCCGCCGATGACGATCACGAGATCCGCCGCCTCGCCGATCTCCGGGAGAGGCAGCACGGGATGGCTCCCGGTGCGGATCTCCGACGCGGTCAACTCGTCGATGATGACGCGCACATGCCGCCGCGAGAGGTAGCGGGCGAGCTCGAGCAGCGGCTCCGCCACGTCTGGGCTGCGGTACTTGCCGATGAGCGCCACGGACTTGAAGGACCTCTTCATGGCCCCATTAAAACACAACTGCCGCGCACCGTGATCCGTGCCCGGTGAAAGGCGACCCCTCGCCGGTCCGCTCCAGTAGAATAACCTCATGCCACCCGAGCATCCCGCGCTCAACGAGCGCGCCCAGATCCTCCTGAAGACGCTGATCGAGCGCTATATCGCGGAAGGCCAGCCGGTGGGCTCGCGAGCGCTCTCGCGCCATTCGGGACTCGAGCTCTCGCCCGCCAGCATCCGCAACGTGATGGCCGACCTGGAGGAGCTCGGGTTCATCGCGAGCCCGCACACCTCCGCGGGCCGGGTGCCGACCTCGCGCGGCTACCGGTTCTTCGTCGATACGCTGCTCACGGTGAAGCCGCTCGAACGCGACGAGATCGCGCAGTTGGTCGAACAATTGCGCGTGCAGAGCACCCAGAAGCTCGTGCTCTCCGCCTCGCAGCTCCTCTCCGAGCTCACCCATTTCGCGGGCGTGGTGATGACGCCGCGCCGCAGCGCGGGATTCCGCCACATCGAGTTCCTGAAGCTCGCCGAAAGGCGCCTGCTCCTCATCATCGTCACGCCCGAGGGCGACGTCCAGAACCGGATCCTCTTCACCGAGAAGGAATACAGCGCGTCGGAGCTCACCGAGGCGGCCAACTTCCTCAACCAGAACTACGCGGGACTCACCTTCGAGGACATCCGCGTGCGCCTCCGCGACGAGCTGAAGCGGCTGACCGACGACATGACCCGGCTCATGACCGCGGCGCTGGAAGCGGGCAGCGAGGCGATGAGCGAGCCGGCCGAAGCAGTGGTGATCTCGGGCGAGGGCAACCTCCTCGACTCCCAGGATCTCGCGTCCAACATGGCGAGCCTGAGACGGCTCTTCGACCTTTTCGAGCGCAAGACGGCCCTGCTGCAACTCCTCGACAGCTCGAGCCGCGCGCAGGGCGTGCAGATACTGATCGGCGGCGAATCCGGCGTCGCGCCGCTCGACGAGTGCAGCGTCGTCACCGCGTCCTATTCCGTCGAAGGCGAAGTGCTCGGCATGGTCGGCGTGATCGGCCCGACCCGGATGGCCTACGAGCGCGTGATCCCGATCGTGGAAGTCACCGCGAAGCTCCTCTCGAGCATGCTCGCGAAATAGGAGCGCCACGGGTGTCGCGGCACGACGCGGAACCTCCCTGCCCGCACGGCGCGCCCGCGCGCGCGGGCGTGCTGCTCGTCAACCTCGGCACGCCCGATGCGCCGACCCCGGCGGCGGTGCGCGCCTACCTTCGCGAGTTCCTGTCCGATCCGCGCGTCGTCGAGCTGCCGCGGACGTTCTGGCTGCCGTTCCTGCACCTTTTCGTGCTCAACGTGCGCCCCCGCGCGTCGGCGCGGCGCTACGCGCGGGTCTGGACGAAGGAGGGCTCGCCGCTGCGCGTGCACACGGAGCGCCAGGCATCGATGTTGAGGGGCTACCTCGGCGAGCGCACGAAGCTGCCGCTCGTCGTGGACTACGCCATGCGCTACGGCACGCCGGGGATCGCGGAGCGCCTGCGCGGGCTGAAGGCGCAGCACTGTGACCGCATCCTGCTCGTGCCGCTCTACCCGCAGTACTCCGCGAGCACCACGGCCACCGCCGTGGACGAGGCGTTCGCGGCTCTGGCACGCATGCGCAACCAGCCGGCGCTGCGCACGGTGCGGAGCTTCCACGATCACGCCGGCTACATCGGCGCGCTCGCGCAAAACGTGCGCGACTACTGGACGCGCAACGGCCGGCCCGAAGTGCTCGTCATGAGTTTTCACGGCCTGCCGCGCCGCACTCTCGACGCGGGGGATCCCTACCATTGCGAGTGCCAGAAGACGGCGCGCCTCCTCGCCGCGGCGCTCGCGTTGAAGCCGGAAGCGTACCGTGTCGCATTCCAGTCGCGCTTCGGCCGGGCCCGGTGGCTGACCCCGTACACCGCCCGGGTGCTCGCCGAGCTTGGCGCCCGGAAATGCGCGCGCGTGGACGTCGTCTGTCCCGGCTTCGTGAGCGACTGCCTGGAGACGCTCGAGGAGATCGCGATCGAGGGCAAGGCGATCTTTTGCGGCGCCGGCGGCGGGGAGTTCCACCACGTTCCGTGCCTGAACGAGCGCAACGACTGGCTGCACGCTCTCACCACGCTGGTGATGGAGCACCTTCAGGGCTGGCGTCCCGGGCCGCCCGCCGACGAACTCGAGCGCACGCGCGAGCGCGCTCTTGCCATGGGTGCGCCGGGGCAGATGCCGGCGCCGCGCGAGTAGCGCCCCGACCGCGAACCGCCGGCCCTGCCGCAGCCTCGGGCGGGACCGGATCCGGGTGGCATGCAAACAAAACTTAACGGTAAATCAATGTGTTACGATTGCGCCCTCTGCGCTTGAAACGGGGTGGTCCGGCCCAATATTCAATGAGTTAACGGAGACGAGCGATGCAAGACATGCCTGAAGCCGCCGCCAGGCCCGATGGGCGCCCGGACGGTGAACCCGGCGCGGAGCCGATCCTCATCGACACCCCTGCGGAAGACCCGCTCGCCAGGGCCGAGGCAGCCGCGCGGGAACACCACGACGCGTACCTGCGGGCGCGGGCCGAGGCCGAGAACATACGCAAGCGCGCGCAGACGGAAATCGCGAACGCGCACAAGTTCGCCCTGGAGAGCTTCGCCGCGGAACTGCTGCCGGTCAGGGACAGCCTCGAAGCCGCGCTCGCCGCGGAGAACGCCTCGGTCGAGAGCATGAAGAGCGGTGTCGAACTGACGTTGAAGCAGCTGGCGGGCGCGTTCGAGCGCTTCAGCCTCGTCGAGGTGAACCCGGTCGGGCAGAAGTTCGATCCGCACCGCCACGAGGCGATCAGCACGCGGGAGGCCGATGCGGAGCCCAACACCGTGCTGCAGGTGCTGCAGAAAGGTTACCTGCTGCACCAGCGGGTGGTGCGGCCCGCGCTCGTCATCGTCGCCAAGGGCGTTGAAAAGTAGGCGCCGCCGCCCCATATCCCTTCTATTGTGGCATCCGGGAATAACGCTGGAAAACCAAAGAGGTAGAACATGGCCAAGATTATCGGGATCGACCTGGGAACGACCAACTCGTGCGTGGCCGTGATGGAGAACGGCCAGGCCAAGGTGATCGAGAACTCGGAGGGCGCGCGCACCACGCCGTCCATCGTCGCCTACATGGAGGACGGCGAGATCCTGACCGGCGCCCCGGCCAAGCGCCAGGCGGTCACCAATCCCCGGAGCACGCTCTATGCCGTGAAGCGCCTCATCGGCCGCCGCTTCAAGGACGCCGAGGTGCAGAAGGCGATCAAGACCGTGCCCTACACCATCGCGGAGGCGCCCAACGGCGACGCGTGGGTGGAAGTCCGGGGCAAGAAGATGGCGCCCCCGGAAACCTCCGCGCAGGTCCTGATCAAGATGAAGAAGACCGCCGAGGACTATCTCGGCGAACCGGTCACGGAAGCGGTCATCACGGTGCCCGCCTACTTCAACGACTCGCAGCGCCAGGCGACCAAGGACGCCGG
>JADZGE010000105.1 GCA_020854035.1 Burkholderiales bacterium
AACCCGCCACTCCATCAACCGACCCGCCGTTCTGATCCCGCCCCGCCCACGCCTCGACCCGAACCCCTGCATAACCATCCCGCGCCTCACCCCCAGAATGACGCGGGTCTACAACCCCGCCAACAGCTGGGAACGACCGTAGCACTTGTGCCACGGTAGCACTCGCGACACAAACCGAATCATCCGTGCATAGCGGGTGCGTCGGTCTTAGAACTGCCAACAGCGCAGCCGGTTGGATTTGGTTGCGCCCGGCAGTCATTTCGGATGCCATGTCTTGGCGGCATCCTCTGCAACCGGCGTATCGCTTGCGCCTCCTCTGCCGTACCGGGCAGGCGTAGCGCTCTGATCGCCAAGCGTTGCGTACTCGTCGGCCGTGGCCGTGCGCTACGCGCGCGCCTGACCGGCACATCTGATTCGTCCACGACCCGCCTGGGTCGACGCGTACTCGCACGGTAGTCGCTCGCGTGCGCGTGCGTGGGGCGAACTACCTTCCCGGCGTCCTCGCAGGTCGAGGCGTAGGGATCTCGCTCAAGGACGACCGCAGGATTGGCTTCGTCTTTCTCGCACCGCGTCCGGCGCAATGCCGTTCGCCGAATCATCCTCGTTACGGATCGTCACCCGCGTCGCAATGACGCCCCGCCGGGCCTGGGTCAAGCCTGCGATGTGTGTCCGTGCCCACCGGCACGACCATCGCCGCCAATCCAAAAGCGCCGTGCAGCGCCGGCAAGAAGCAAAACCCCTGCACGACACGGGAGTGGTGTCCCGCGTCCCTCGTAGTGCTCGACGGATTCAGGTCCTCGAGACGGACAACAACACTGAGCAGAGTGCAGCACACACCGATAACGGAAGAAAACGAGCGGGAGCAGGGAATGAGGAATCTGAATTACGAGCTGAAACAGCTCTGCTATCGCAACCGGGATGGCGGCTACGCCACGCAAGCAGACCGGTGGCGCATGCTGGATCTCATTGCCAACCAACTCCACGAGCTGGGCTACAAGGACATGCGCGCGACGAGCCTGAAGCCCAAGCACGTCGAGGCGCTGGCGGAGCGCTGGAAGGCCGAATCGCTGTCACCCGGAACGATCAAGAACCGGATTACGACGATTCGGTGGTGGGCCGAGAAGATCGGCAAACAGAACGTCGTCGCACGCGATAACGCCCATTACGGGATTCCCGAGCGCCAGCACGTCACCAACGTCAGCAAGGCGCGCGAGCTGACCGGCACCGACCTGGGCAAGATCACCGACCCGTACACGGCCATGTCGCTGCGGCTCCAGGCCGAATTTGGCCTGCGGCGAGCTGAATCGATGAAGATCCGGGTCGAATGGGCCGACCGGGGACACAGCCTGGTGCTCAAACCGAGCTGGACCAAAGGAAGCCGTGCGCGGGAAATCCCGATCCGAACAGACCAGCAACGGGTCGTGCTCAACGAGGCACGGGCACTCGCCGGCAAGGGAAGCCTGATCCCGGCCGACATGCGCTATGTCGATCAGCTCCAGCGCTTCAAACACCAGTGCTCGATCGCCGGCATTCACCATGTCCACGGCCACCGGCACGCCTACGCGCAAGCCCGCTATCAGCAGTTGACGGGCTGGAAAGCGCCGGCCGCTGGTGGGCCGCGCTCGCGCGAGTTGACGTCCGAACAGAAAGCCGCTGATCGCGATGTGCGGCTCACGATTAGCGAGGAACTTGGTCATTCGCGCCTGCAAATCCTGAGTGTCTACCTGGGGCGTTGAGTGAGGAGAAGGACAATCGGTCGGAGGGAGTTATCCATGCGGGGACGCGCGGGTCTCCTCCATGGACCCCGAGCGCGGCGCCGGGTGGGTAACTCCCGCCTGCACAATCGGTCGCGGTAGTTGTCGTTTCGCCGCCATGGGCAGCAAGCGCACCGAGCAACCGAAGCCGTCCTCTGTTAACCTACTCGTGCCGCTACCCGAGGATGAATTGGTTCCCGGAGAACTGGAACTCATCTATGCCCACCTTGCGGGGCTCCTCGATCGGGTAATACCGCCTGAAGTCGATTCCGACAACCACCACGGAGACGATTAACCATGGCCGTAGCCCTGTACGCCCGGGTTTCCACCACCCGGCAAGCCGAGAACGATCTCTCGATCCCCGATCAGCTTCGCCAGCTGAAGGAATACTGCAGGTCGCACAATCTCGCCATTGCCTCCGAGTACGTCGAGCCCGGCGCAAGCGCAACCGATGATCGCCGGCCGGTATTCCAGCAGATGATCGCGGACGCAACTCAGCCACCCGCACCGTTCGACGCCATCCTCGTTCACAGCCGCTCGCGCTTCTTCCGCGATCTCTTCCAGTTCCTGCACTACGAGCGACTGCTGAAGAAAGTCGGAGTCAAGATTCTCTCGATCACGCAGCAGACGGGCGACGACGCGGCGGGGGAAATGGCGAGCAAGCTCTTCAGCCTCTTCGACGAATATCAGAGCAAGGAGAATTCCAAGCACACGCAGCGGGCGATGCAGGAGAACGCCCGGCAGGGTTATTGGAACGGCTCGGTGCCGCCCTTCGGCTACCGGGCTATCACCACCGATGTCGTGGGCAACCGGGGCAGGCATAAGCGCCGGCTGGAGCTCGATCCCCTCGAAGCCGACACCGTCCGGGAAATCTACCGCCTCTACCTCGCCGGTCACGACGGACAGGTGCTCGGCATGAAGGCCATCGCGACCCACCTTAACCGCCAGGGTCTCACCATGCGCGGGCGTCCGTGGCGCATCCAGAAGGTGAATCGCCTGCTCGCCGATCCCCTCTATGCCGGCCGCTTCTATTTCAACCGCCGCGACTCGCGCACGCGACGGGAGCGCCCGCAGCCCGAGTGGATTGCCGTAACCGTCCCTGCCATCATCGACGCCGCTGCCTTCGAGCGGGCATCACAGCGCCGGGCGAGCTGCGATCCGAAAGCCGCGTCCCCACGGGCCGTGTCCTCCCCCGCCGCTCTGGTCGGGTTGCTCAAGTGCGGCGATTGCGGGGCAGGCATGACGCAGGCCTCAGGCAAGAGCGGGCGCTACCGGTACTACAAGTGCACCAGCCGGATCAACCGGGACGTCGAGGGGTGCGCGTCGAAAAACCTACCTCGCGAACAGACCGACGCCCTGGTGCTCAACGCGCTCTGCGAGCGCGTGTTCACGCCCCGACGCGTGTCACGGATGCTGAACGAGCTGCTGCACCGCCAGCAGCAGGCGCAGACCGCGGAGGATGCACGGCTCATCACCCTCCGGAAGGAACTCGACCGCGCCACGACCGGGCTGGATCGGCTGTATCAGGCCGTGGAAGACGGGGCGCTCTCGATCGACGAGACGCTCAGAACGCGCTCCCAAAAGCTCCAGGCGCGCCGTAGCGAGGTTCTGACCGAGATGGCGAAGCTCCGGGACCGTCAGGCGCTCGCGGTGCGCCGGGTGAACGCTAATACCGTCGATGCCTTCTGCGCAGCCTTGAAGGACCGCTTCAACGACCCGGCGTCAGGCCTGGGCAAGGCCTACCTGCGTCTGCTGGTGGACGAGATCAAGCTCGCTGGGCACGAGCTGATCGTCCGCGGCAGCCACCGGCGGCTGGCGGACGCGATCGGCTTCATGGAGAAAAAGAAGCTGGGTGAAGTGCCCAGCTTCGTTAATGTCTGGCGCGCCCGGCAGGATTTGAACCCACGACCCCCTGGTTCGTAGCCAGGTACTCTATCCAACTGAGCTACGGGCGCGAAGGCGCGCATTATAGCAACAGCCGGTGGTTTCCGGCCACTGGCGCACGCGGATTGCGCCCCGGAGGCTGCCCGGGAGGCCACGACGGGCGCCGAGCCTTCATAATTCGCACTGCCGCCGATCGAACCCCGAGAACGAAATTAACGCTCTTGCACCCGCGCGACTCGATCAACGATCCCGCCCCGCCCGCGCAGCGCGATCCCCGCGCCCTCCTGCGCGAGGTCTTCGGCCACGCGGACTTTCGTGGCGCCCAGGAGGAGATCATCCGGCACCTTGTCGCGGGCGGCGACGCGCTCGTGCTCATGCCCACCGGCGGCGGAAAGTCGGCCTGTTACCAGATCCCGGCGCTCGTTCGTCCGGGAACGGGCATCGTCGTCTCGCCGCTCATCGCGCTCATGCAGGACCAGGTGGCTCAACTGCGCCAGGCGGGCGTGCGCGCGGCGTTCCTCAACTCGAGCCTCGCGGCGACGGACGTCGCGGCCGTCGAGCGCTCGCTTCTCGCGCGCGCGCTCGATCTCCTCTACGTCGCCCCGGAGCGCCTGCTTACGGCACGTTGCCTCGAGCATCTGTCGCGCTCACCGCTCGCACTCCTCGCCATCGACGAGGCCCATTGCGTGTCGCAGTGGGGCCACGACTTCCGGCCGGAGTATCTCCAGCTCTCGGTGCTGCACGAGCGCTTTCCGGGCGTGCCGCGCATTGCCGTCACCGCGACAGCCGACCCATACACGCGCGCGGAGATCGCGGAGCGTCTCGCGCTCGGCCGGGCGCGCGTTTTCGTGTCGAGCTTCGACCGGCCGAACATCCGCTACACGATTCTCGACAAGGGGGACCCCCAGCGGCAGCTCCTGCGCTTCGTGCGCGAGGAACACCCCGGAGAAGCGGGCATTGTGTACCGGCTCTCCCGGCGCAGCGTGGACGAGACCGCTGCGTGGCTCGCCGCGCAGGGCATACGCGCGCTGCCCTACCACGCGGGGATGGATAACGCGATGCGCGCCGCCCACCAGGCGCGCTTCCAGGGAGAAGACGGCGTCGTGATGGTCGCGACGATCGCGTTCGGCATGGGTATCGACAAACCGGACGTGCGCTTCGTCGCCCATCTCGACCTGCCGCGCAGCGTCGAGGGCTACTACCAGGAGACAGGACGCGCCGGCCGCGACGGGCTGCCCGCCGACGCCTGGATGACGTATGGACTTGCCGATGTCGTTCAGCAGCGGCGGCTGATCGACCTCTCGGGGGCGAACGACGCCTACAAGCGCGTGGCGAGCGCCCGGCTCGACGCGCTGCTCGGCCTGTGCGAGACCGCGGGCTGCCGGCGGGTGCGGCTGCTCGCGTACTTGGGCGAGACCTCCGGCCCGTGCGGCAACTGCGACACCTGCCTCGAGCCCCCCGTTACGTGGGACGCGACCAAGGTCGCGCAGAAGGCGCTTTCCGCGATCTATCGTACCGGCCAGCGTTTCGGCGCCGCGCACGTCATCGCCGTGCTGCGCGGCGGCGGCGGCGAACGGATCGCGAGGTGGGAGCACGACCGGCTGTCGGTGTTCGGGATCGGCGCCGACCTCGACGAAGGCGCCTGGCGCGGCGTCTTCCGCCAGTTGATCGCGCTCGGCCTTGCCCGTGTGGACCACGCGGCGCACGGCGCGTTGAAGTTGACCGCCGCGAGCCGCGCCGTGTTGAAGGGCGAGCAGCGGGTCGAAATGCGTCGCGTCCGCGGGCGCCTTGCCGCTGCCCGCAAGCAGCGGACCGCTCCCGGAACCGCGCTCCCGGGCGAAGCGGCGACCCTGCTCGATACCCTCAAGGCGTGGCGCCGGGAGGAAGCGCGCGCACAGGGCGTGCCCGCGTACGTGATACTTCACGACGCCACGCTTTCGGAGATCGCGCGGCGCCGCCCCGGAAACGTGTCCGCGCTCGGCACGATCAGCGGGATCGGCGTGCGCAAGCTGGAGCGCTACGGCCCGGCGCTGCTGGCGCTCGTCAACCCTGGCGACGCTGCCGCCTCGACGCGCGCGTAACGCTTCGAGCACACCTTTCTGCCGCGCCGGGAATCATGGCCCGGGGCGGGGGCCGCGCGAAGAGCCGCGTGCCAATCCGGACGACGGAAGGTCCCGAAGGCACACTCCCGTTCCGCGAAAACAAATGGCCCCGCGAGGGGGCCATTCGTTTTGGCGGAGAGAGAGGGATTCGAACCCTCGATAAGCCTTTTGAGCCTATACTCCCTTAGCAGGGGAGCGCCTTCGACCACTCGGCCATCTCTCCGGTCGGAAAATGGCGCTTTCACCAGCGCCATTTTCCGACTTGACAGGTATGCGCTCGCAGTTCGCGGGGGATGCTTCGCATACTACTCCGACCGTTGTCGATACTCCAGATCAGCCGCGCCCCACGACCTCGCGCCAGGGCGGATTCCCGCGCATCTTCGTCTGTCCTTCTTTCCGATTGCCGCTGGCAATCGTGATCGGCGTGATGGTGCAATGCGCCTTCACGCCGATTCAAGGTTGAAGGCCTTGTGCAGCACCCGCACCGCCAGTTCCATGTATTTCTCGTCGATCACCACCGAGATCTTGATTTCGGAGGTCGAGATCATCTCGATGTTGATGCCTTCCTCGGCCAGCGTGCGGAACATGGTGCTGGCGATCCCGGCATGCGAGCGCATGCCCACCCCGACGACGGAAACCTTCGCGATCCGGTCTCCGCTCACGACGCCGCGGGCCTGGATGTGCTTCACCACCGGCTCGAGCAGCGCCAGCGTCTTCCTGTAGTCATTGCGGTGGACGGTGAACGAGAAGTCGGTGAGCCCATCGTGCCCCACGTTCTGCACGATCATGTCCACGTCGACCCCCGCGTCGCCGATCGGACCGAGGATCTGGTAGGCGATGCCGGGACGGTCGGGCACCCCGAGGACCGTGATCTTCGCCTCGTCGCGGTTGAACGCTATGCCTGAGATGATCGCCTGTTCCATGTCACCGTCGTCCTCGAACGTGATCAGCGTGCCCTCGCCCCCGTCCTCGAAGCTCGAGAGCACGCGCAACCGGACCTTGTACTTGCCTGCGAACTCGACCGAGCGGATCTGCAGCACCCTCGAACCGAGGCTCGCCATCTCGAGCATCTCCTCGAACGTGATCGTGGCGAGTCGCCGCGCCTCTGGCACGATGCGGGGATCGGTGGTATAGACGCCGTCCACGTCCGTGTAGATCTGGCACTCGTCGGCCTGCAACGCCGCCGCGAGCGCGACACCGGTCGTGTCCGAGCCGCCCCGGCCGAGCGTGGTGATGTTGCCCCCCTCGTCCACGCCCTGGAAGCCGGCGACGACGACGACCTGCCCCGCGTCAAGATCCGCGCGGATACGCGCCTCATCGATGCTCACGATCCGGGCGCGGGTATGGGCGCTGTCGGTCAGGATCCGCACCTGGGCCCCGGTGTAGCTCCGCGCCCTGAGGCCGAGCTCCTTGAGCGCCATGGACAGGAGCGCGATGGTGACCTGCTCGCCGGTCGAGACCATCACGTCCAGCTCGCGGGGATCCGGCGCCGACTGCACTTCCTTGGCGAGCGCGATCAGCCGGTTGGTTTCTCCCGACATCGCCGAGACGACGATGACAAGCTGATGGCCATTCCGATGCCATTTCCGGACCCGCCGCGCGACATTCTTGATACGCTCGGGCGATCCGACCGATGTGCCGCCGTATTTTTGGACGATTAGTGACATCCGTCACGTGGCATTCGCGAAAAGTCGCGTATTTTAGTGCATTTTTCGCGCGGGAACGAGCCTGCTGGTACGCAATTCGCATTCGCGCGCGATGCTGCCGGCATCGAGCCGCGCGGCGCACGGATTTCGTGAACCAATTCGCGAGTTGCTGGTCAACCAACCGTAGTACTCAAACAGAGGGGATAGACACCGACATGAGACCTTTCGACAAGATTTCCAACCCCCGGCAAATCCGGAACCGGCTCAGCATGAACCAGCAGGAGTTCTGGGCGCGCGTTGGCGTCACGCAAAGTGGCGGCTCGCGCTATGAAAGCGGCCGCAAGATGCCGAAGCCCGTGCGCGAACTGTTGCGGCTGGTGCACATCGAGGGCATCGAGCTCGCGAACGCCAGGCGCGACGACCTCGAAGTCATCGCGTACCTGAAGCACAAGAATCCCGCTCTCTTCAAGCGGCTGCGTAAGGAAGCGGTAAGGGTCAACGGCAAGCGTTAGCCCCGTCGCGGGGGTATTTCAACGGCGGGCGGCGTCGCCGCCCGCCGTGCGGCTTGCGAGTCCGGCACCGGCCGGATCCCGGTGGTTCGACTGTCCCGAAGGTCATGTCCCGGGTAGGGGCGTGGCCGGCGGGCGCCGGTGCTCGTCCCCACCGGGCGAGGATACGTGGCGGAAGGGGTGGGATTCGAACCCACGATGCCCTTGCGAGCATGCCGGTTTTCAAGACCGGTGCGTTCAGCCGCTCCGCCACCCTTCCGCTGATATACCCATGCTATCAGTAAGTTGTTACGGTCCCGCCCGGCCTGGATCGCACCTGACATTGAAACTTCGGGCACCTTTCTGTAGTCTTACCGGCGTATCAGGCATACCCCACATGGAGGACTCAATGGATCGTGAATTGCGGACGAATCCGGCCGTCTACCGGACCGGAACCGCCGGCATCGCGCTCGAACAACAGCGCGTATTGCGCAATACGTATCTCCTGCTGGCCCTCACCATGGTTCCGACGGTCGTCGGCGCGATGATCGGCATCCGCACGGGCGGCATCATCGCACAGTACCCGATCGTGAGCTTCTTCGTGATGCTCGGCACGGTCATCGGCCTGCAGTTCGCCATCGCCGCCAACCGCGACAGCGGGCTCGGCGTGGTGCTCCTGCTCGGCATGACGCTCCTCCTGGGGTGGTTTCTCGGGCCACTCCTCGCGATCGCGCTGACGCTGAAAAATGGCCCGCAACTCGTGGGCATCGCCGCGGCGGGCACCGGCGCCATCTTCTTCATCATGGCCGCGGTCGCCACGACGACGAAGCGGGATTTCAGCTTCATGGGCAAGTTCCTGTTCGTCGGCATGATCGTGCTGCTGCTCGCGCTCGTCGCCAACATGTTCCTGCAGATCCCGGCGCTGGCGCTGACGATCTCCGCCCTCGTCATCGTGGTGTTTTCGCTCTTTCTGCTGCACGATGTAAGCCGCATCGTGAACGGGGGCGAGACGAACTACATCATGGCGGCGACCGGCTGCTACATGAGCCTTTTCAACATTTTCGCGAACCTGCTGCAGCTCCTGATGGCGCTGACGGGGGATCGCGAATAGCGATTTGCCGCGGAGTCGCAGAGGCCGCAGAGAGACCTGCGGCAGGGCCCTCTCCTCTGAAAGGCCGGGCATCCGCCCGGCCTTTTTTGTTCGGGTTTTTCATGATCCATGGCGGTCGAAGACCGCGATGGATTCGACGTGCGCGGTGTGCGGAAACATGTTGATGACGCCCGCCGCCGCCAGCCGGTAGCTCCGCAATTTCACCAGCACCGACGCGTCGCGGGCGAGCGTGTCCGGGCTGCACGAGACGTAAACGATGCGCCTGGGCCCCGGGTCGGGGAGCGCCCTCACTGCCTCGATCGCACCGTCGCGGGGAGGGTCGAGCAGCACCCGGTCGAATGGCCCCGGCGCCCATACGCGGCGCGCCTCCACCCCGTACAGGTCCATCTCGACAAAGCGCGCCGCCCCGCCGAGACCGTTCGCCAGCGCGTTCGCATTCGCGCGCGCCACGAGCGCGCGGCTTCCCTCCACCCCGACGACGCTCGCGCCCCGCCGCGCGATGGCAAGGGAGAAATTGCCGATACCGCAGAAAAGATCGGCAACCCTCTCCCCGGGGCGCGGATCGAGCAGGTCGAGCGCCCGCCGCACCAGCACCCGGTTCACCTCGTGATTGACCTGGGTGAACTCCGTCGGCCCGAACGCGATGCGAAGGTCGAATTCCGGGAGATCGTAGTAGAGCGCCGCCGGCTCCTCGGGATGGAAGGGCCGCACCGACTCCGGGCCGCCGGGTTGCAGGTAAAGGTGCACGCCGTGCCGGTCCGCGAACGCCCGGAGGAGCGTTTCGTCCTGCGGTCCGGGGGGCTCGAGCACGCGAAGGACCAGCACGGCGGCGGCATCGCCCACCGCGATCTCCACCTGCGGCAACCGGTTCCGCACGGAAAGCAGATCGACCAGTGACCGCAGCGGCGCGATCAGCCCGGCGATCTCCCGGGGCAGTACCTCGCAGCCGGTCATGTCCGCAACGTAGCTGCTATGACGTTCGTGGAACCCGACGAGCGCCCCACCCTTCTTCGGGACGAAGCGGACCGACAGCCGCGCGCGCCTGCGGTAGCCCCAGGCGGGCCCGTGGATGGCCGGGAGCACCTGCTCCGCGCGCAACCGGCCGATGTGCCAGAGGCAATCCTCCAGCACCCGCTGCTTCGCGGCGAGCTGCGCGCGCGCTTCGAGGTGCTGCATCGCGCAACCGCCGCAACGGCCAAAGAACGCGCAGCGCGGTGCAACCCGGGCGGCGCTCGGCCTGAGCACCGAATCGAGGGCGGCAACCTCCCAGTTGGGCTTGCGTTTTCGCGGCGTGCACGCAACGGTCTCGCCCGCGAGCGCGCCTTCGATGAAGATTGCCTTGCCCTCGCGCCGCGCGACGCCGCGCCCTTCGTGGTCCAGCGATTCGACGGTCAGGATATCCATGCGCCGCGCCGCGGCGGAGTCCCAGTGCGCCGCCGGCGCCGACGCGCGGAGTTTATCGCGGATTGCGTCCCGGCGCGGCGCTCGGCGGCGCCGGGCGGCGATCTGGACACCGCCGGGGCCGGCCCCTACCATCCCGGCGAAAGGAGCGAAGCATGCCAAGCTCGACCCGCGCGGATGGCGCGTTGCGAATGAATCACCACCGCGTGCGGGAGATGATGGGGGAATTGCGCGTCGCGCCCGGGAGGAGGTTCCGGCTGAAGGACGCCGATCCCGGCTGGGTCGGCGCGAAGGAGATGCGCGGGCTCGGCAAGGACAAGCTGAAGAAGCGCGCGAAGGCTTACCTCGCGCAGACCGTCGACGAGCTTGCCCGCGCGCAGGAGCTGCTCTACGCGAACGACGTCTATTCGGTGCTGGTCATCTTCCAGGCGATGGACGCGGCGGGCAAGGACGGCACGATCAAGCACGTCATGTCGGGGGTGAACCCGCAGGGCTGCCAGGTGTTCAGCTTCAAGAGGCCATCCGACGAGGATCTCGACCACGACTTCCTGTGGCGCTACGCGACGCGCCTCCCCGAGCGCGGCCGCATCGGCATCTTCAACCGCTCGTACTACGAGGAGGTGCTGGTCGTGCGCGTGCACCCCGAGCTCCTCGATCGCCAGAAACTGCCTCCCGGCAGGCGCGGCCGGTCGTTCTGGACGGAGCGCTACGAGGACATCAACAACTTCGAGCGTCACCTCGCGAGGAACGGCACGCTCATCGTCAAGTTCTTCCTGAACGTTTCGAAACACGAGCAGAAGCGTCGCTTCCTCGAACGCCTCGACAACCCGGAGAAGCACTGGAAGTTCTCGGCGGCGGACGTCGCGGAGCGCGAGCACTGGGACCGCTACATGGAAGCCTACGAGGACATGCTGCGCGCCACCAGCACGCGGTGGGCGCCGTGGTACGTGGTTCCCGCCGACCACAAGTTCCTCACTCACGCGATGGTGGCGCGGATCCTCGCCGAGCATATCCACGCGCTCGGATTGAAGCATCCGAAGACGAGCCCCGGGCAGCAGGCGGCACTCGCCGCCGCGAGGCGGAAATTGCTGCGGAAGTAGGTTCGCTCGGGCCGCGCGCGGCCGGAAGCCCCGCCCGCGCCGGCGCCGGCCTCACTCGGCGAGGAGCTCGATCTGCCCCGCGCCCGGCAGCCGCACCCGGTCGCCGATGCGGTAACGCGTGCCGTCGTGGCGCTCGAGAAAGCGTACCGCGCCGTCGTCGAGCCGCACCGTGATCTCGTAGGTCGTGTCCTGGAATCGCTCCCGCATCTCCGGGGTGCCGACCCCGCCGACGAACGGCTTCTCGCCCGAGTCTCCGCCGAGCGGCAGGTAGACGACCGCTCCAACGAGGTTACGGTCGGCGCCGGGACTGGAGGACGCGCCGGGCCCGCCTCCCTGGAATGGTTGCGGCACGTTGGGCTTGCGTTGAACGGACTTCTCCCGGATGGCGAGGATGCGCCCGCAGTTCTCGCAGGGCTCGCCCGGCTTGTAGGTCGCGGCCGCGGTAGGCGGGTTGCGGAAATCGGGGATTCGTATCGTCTGCGCTCCCGCGGCGAAGGCGGCGCAAATGACGAAACACGTCACGGCGAAGCGCTTAAGGCACAACGCTGGCAACCGCACCGGCACGGCCGCGGGCTTCCTCACGGGCGCCGCTCCGGCCCGCCGGAGCGCGCCGCGCTTACCGGGTACTGTCGCGAACAGGGCGGCACGGTACATCCGCGGCGGGTGCGGCGGGGTTACTCGGCGAGGCTCTGCATGAAGTACATGGCCGAAAGCAGCAGGCTCGGCGGACCGAGCTCACCGAGCCAGCGGTCGTAAACGGCCTGGATGCCGCCGGTGCGGTAGACGCGCGCCAGCGCGCGGTTCACCGCAAGGCGGAAATCGGCGTCCCCCCGGGGCAGCGCGAACGCATAGGGCTCGACCGAGAAATCCTCGTCGAGGAGCCTCAAATCGGCGCCCGCCTTGCTGCCCGCCGCGAGCGCGATCAAGGTCGTCCGGTCCGAAGCAAAGCCATCCACCTTGCCCGCCTCCAGCAACTTCAGGCCTTCCGGCCGGTCGCGGACCGTCACGACCTCCGCCTTGATGCGGCGCTGCGCCAGCCCTTCCCGCAGGACGCGCTCCGTGGTGGTGCCCGTAATGACGGCGACACGCTTGCCGCCGAAATCGGCGAGCCGGGCCGCGCCGGCCGCCTTTCTCGCGAGGATGCTGCCGCCATCGACGAAGGTGATGAGGCTGAAGTCGACCACGGCCTGGCGCGAGAGCGTCCACGTCGTCGTGCTGCACTCGATGTCGACGCGCCCGGTGCGCACCGCCTCCAGGCGGTTCTGGATCGTCAACTGCACCCAGCGGGTATCGAGCTTCGCGAGCTTGAGTTGCTCGCGGATGCCCGCCGCGATCTCGCGGCACAGCGCCACCGAGTAGCCCTGCGGCTCCCGTTTCTCGCCGACGAACGAAAAGGGCGCGGCGCCGTCGAGGTATCCCAGCGTGATCGCCCCGCTTGCCCGGATGCGCTCCAGCACGCCGGCCTGCGCCAGGGCCGGCAACGCGTGAAACAGCCCCAGCGCGAGGACAAGCAGTATCCGTTTCTTCATGGAAAGTCCCTGTGTTTGAACGCACCCGGCGCGATCGATTCCCGCCGCTCCGCGCCTTGCCCCGGGGTGCCGGGCGCCTCGCCTAGGAGAGCTGCCGCACGCCCATGATGGTATGAGCCGGGACGCGGATGCCGTCGAGCTCGCTGTCCTCGCTCGAGAGCTGGACGGATTTCACGTTCTCCATCGGGAAGACAGTGAGTCTCCCCTCCCCGTGAAGTATGAGGTAGCGGTCCCGGAAGAAGCTGTCGAGCTTCACCTGCCTGACCGCCCGGTTGCCCGCCGCCTGCACGGGAAACGAATAGCGCGCCGACGTGCCGTCCATGAACTCGATCGTCAGAAAACGCAGCTGCGACACTTTGGTCTGCCCCCCGGCGCGACGTGCTACTTCGATTTCGGGCTCGACGGCGACAGCCTGAACTGCCAGTCGCCTTTCGCTCCCTTGCAGAAGGTGTAGAGCCCGCGCTGGAAGCGGTCGTGCGAGTCGGACTCGACGGTCGCCTCGCGGCACTTGCGCTTGCCGTCCTCGAAACTCTTCCGGGGCGTGATCTTGCTGGTGAAGCGAGTCTTCGGCGCCTTCCACTCGACCGTCGTGCCATCGGGCGCCGAGTCGAGCACTTTCATGACGGCGGCGCGGAACTCCTTCACTTCGGGTTCCGTCAGGCGCGTGATCGGCGCGTCCTTGAAGACGTTCATGTTGACCGCAGGGACGGCGCCCGCCGCGACCGACAACGCCAGTGCCATCAGCATTCTTGCCATTTGTGCAACCTCCCTTGTGCGCTCCGGATTATCGCTCGGCGCACGCGCGGTGTCACCCCGAAGCGTGCCCCGCCGGCGGTCGAGTACCCGGTAGAATGCGACTGGCGACGCGCCCGGCGCCGGCCGGAACTCCGCGCATTGCCGATCACGCCACAAGGGGCTCGCAAATGTTCGCTTACCCGCGCCGGTCCGTTGCGCGGGTCCTCGCGCCCGCGCACTGCGCGGCGCTGGGGCTCGCACTGCTCTTTCAGGCTTCGGCATGGGGTGGCGCGACCGCCGCGACCCCCGGTGCCGCGCCGCGCATCGGCCTCGCGCTCTCGGGCGGCGGCGCGCGCGGCCTTGCGCACATCGGGGTGCTGAAAGTGCTGGAGGAACTGCGGGTGCCGGTGCATTGCGTGACCGGGACCAGCATGGGCGCGATCGTCGGCGGGGCCTACGCGTCGGGCAATCCGGCGGACCGGCTGGAGAAAATGGTGCGGGGCGCCGACTGGAACGACGTTTTCCGCGACCAGCCGGAGCGCAGGGAGATCTCCAGCCGGCGCAAGGTGGACGATTACAAGACGCTCTTCGCGCCGGAATGGGGCGTGAAGAACGGCGGGCTGGCGCTGCCCAAGGGTGTCATCGCGGGAGTGTCCATCGAGGCCTTCTTTCGGGTGATGACCGAGCAGGCCGTCGGCGTCCGTGATTTCGCGAAGCTGCCCATTCCGTACCGGGCGATCGCGGCCGACATCGAGACCGGGGAGGCCGTGGTGCTCGCGACCGGAAGCGTTCCGCACGCGATGCGCGCGAGCATGTCGGTGCCGGGCGCGATTGCCCCGGTCGAGATCGGAGGGCGCCTGCTCGTGGACGGCGGGATCGCCAACAACCTGCCGATCGACGAAGCCCGCAAGCTCTGCGCCGACGTCGTGATCGCGGTGAACATTTCCACGCCGCCGCTCAAGCGCTCGGAAATCACTTCCGCGCTCTCCGTTTCGGCGCAGCTTCTCAACTTCCTCGGCAAGGCCACCGTGGACGAGCAACTGCGCAATCTCCGGGCGAGCGACGTGCTGATCGCGCCGGACCTCGGCGACATCTCGGCCGGCAGCTTCGAGCGGTCCGCCGATGCGATCCGCATCGGCGAAGAGGCGACGCGCAAGCTCGCGGACCGGCTCCGCCGCTACAGCCTGCCGCCCGGGGAGTACGCCACCCTGCGCAGCCGTCAAACGCTGGCGCGCACCGGGCTCGGGAAGGTGGACGAGATCCGGTTCGAAGGCCTCACGCGTACCAACCCCGAGGTCCTGCGCTCGCTGGTGCAGTTGAAGCCCGGCGAGGAGCTGACGGAGGAGAAAATCGGGGAGGACCTGCGGCGTATCTACGGCCGCGGCGACTTCGAGAGCGTGGACTACCGCATCGACCACGGACCGGCGGGCCGCGTCATGGTCATCACCCCGCGCGAGAAGGAATGGGGCCCGGACTACCTGCGTTTCGGTCTCGGGCTCGCCACCGACTTCCAGGGCGAAAACATCTTCAACCTGCTCCTGCAGTACCGCAAGACGTGGATGAACCGGCTGGGCGGAGAGTGGCTGACGGAAGCGCAGGTCGGGCAGTCGAGCTATCTCCACACGGAGTTCTTTCAGCCCGTGCACGAGCGGGGCCGCTATTTCGTCTCGCCGTACGCGCGGATCGGGCGGACGAGCCGCGGCGTGTTCTTCGGGGAGAACCGTATCGCCGAGTACGACGTCGCCGACGCGCGCGTCGGGATCGACGGCGGCGCGACGCTGGGGACCCTCGGCGAAGCGCGGCTGGGAGCGATATGGCGACGGGTGGACGCGAGCCTGGATACCGGGTCCGCAGGGCTGCCAGAAGGCAGGGAGACGACGGCCGGCCCGCGCGCGCTCGCCATCGTGGATCAGCTCGATCACGCGTGGTTCGCGCGGAGCGGCTTCCGCGCCGTCGGCTCGGCTTATTTCGCCGAAAAGTCGTTCGGCTCCGACCGCGGCTACCAGCGCCTCGAAGGCTCGATTACGGGGGCGAAGAGCTGGGGCGCGCACACCGTGAATCTGACCCTCGCGGCCGGGACCGACCTCCATTCCGGCATGCCGGCATACGAGGCGTTCTCCCTGGGCGGGCCGCTGCGGCTCTCGGCCTACCGCATCGGGGAATTCTCGGGCCAGCGCTTCGGGTACGGGCGCGCGATGTACTACAACCGTGCCCTCCCCCTCCCCGACATACTGGGCACCGGGGTGTACGTGGGTGGCGCGGTCGAAGCCGCCCAGATGCACGGTCGATTCGACGGCCTGCCCTTCGGCGGCACGATCTGGTCGGGCTCGGTATTCCTCGGCGCCAACACCTTCGCCGGCCCCGCCTACTTCGGCGCCGGCGTCGGAGAGGCCGGGCGCTTCAGCCTCTACCTGCTGCTCGGAGCGCCGTAAGCGGAAATCGCGCCCGCGCGGCGGCTTGCCGTGCGCGCGCGCCCCGCGGGCGGACGGTTCAAACCCAAGTTTGACACGCCGGTTTTTAAAAAGTTACGAATTCAAGTAGTTGCGGAGCGTGCGGGGTTCTTTACCACTACATTCCGGGCCCCCTGTGGGCCGTCAGCGGGAAACGGGTTGTGCGAGTG
>JADZGE010000106.1 GCA_020854035.1 Burkholderiales bacterium
CGAGCGCATGGTTTGCCGCCGTCGCGGCGAGGATGCCCCAGATGATCGGGGCCGGGCGGCGCAGCCGCGCCGCGAGCACGAAGGACAGGAGCTGCGTCTTGTCGCCGATCTCCGCGACGGCGACGAGGACGGTCGAGGCGAGAAGGGTTTCCAATGCGGGTTTCCGATGCAGGAACGGGAAGCGCGGAGTGCGCGGGAGCCCGGCCGCGCGTCGCGCAGTCCGGAGGGCTACTTCTTGTTCGGGCAGTCGGGCTTCGTGCAGTCCGCGTAGAGCGCCAGTGCGTGGTCGCGGATCGCGAACCCGCGCTCCTTGGCGATGCGCCCCTGGCGCTTCTCGATCTCCGGGTCGTAGAACTCCTCGACGTGCCCGCACTGCATGCAGACGAGGTGATCGTGGTGGCTCGAGTCGTTGAGCTCGAATACCGCCTTCCCCGCCTCAAAGTGATGGCGCCTGAGGAGCCCCGCCTGCTCGAACTGGGTGAGCACGCGGTAGACGGTCGCGAGGCCCACGTCCAGCCCCTCGCCCATGAGCAGCCGGTACACGTCCTCCGCCGAGAGATGACGAACGGTGCTCTTCTCGAACAGCTCGAGGATCCGCAGGCGCGGGGCGGTCGCCTTGAGGCCGATCGTCTTGAGGTCTTGCGCGTTCGACATGGGTGGCGTGGTGAGGTGCGGGCCGCGTCCAGGCGGGGGCTTCGACTATCATAGCGGCTTTGCATCGTGCCGAGAACCGCTTCCGCCTTACCGATGCGCGCATTGCCGCTCGTGTTCGCCCTCGCCCCCCTCGTCGCCGGGTGCAATCCGCTCGGGGTGTTCTCCGTCTACCGGATGGAGATCCAGCAGGGGAACTACCTTACCCAGGAAATGGTGTCCCAGCTCCAGTCGGGCATGACGCGCGACCAGGTGCGCTTCGTGCTCGGGACGCCGCTGCTCGTCGACATCTTCCACGACAACCGCTGGGACTACGTCTATCGCCGCGGGCGGGCGGGCAGCCGCGAGATCGAGGAGCGGCGGCTGTCGGTGTTCTTCGAGAACGACCGCCTGGTGCGCGTGGAGGGCGACGTCACCACCGGCCTGGAGAAATCCGTTGCGCCGGCGGCGCCCGTGGCCGGGCAAGCGCCGCCCGCGCTCGCGGCCGAGCAAAAACCGCCCGCCCCCGCGGCCGAGCAGACGCCGCCCGCACCCGCAGCCGGTCAGACGCCACCTGCTCCTGCGGCCGAGCAGACACCGCCTGCGCCTGCGGCCGAGCAGAAGCAGGCCGAGCAGAAGCAATGAAGATTGCGATTGCCGGCGCCGCAGGGCGCATGGGCCGCACGCTGATCGAGGGCATCCTGCGCGCGGGCGACCTCGAGCTCGGCGCCGCCTTCGAGGCCGCGGGGCACTCGCAGGCCGGGCACGATGCGGGCGAGCCGCTCGGCGTGACCTGCGGCGTACGCATCGGCGCGGACGTCGCGGCGGCAATCGGCGCGGCGGACTGCCTGATCGATTTCACCCGGGCCGAGGCGACCGTGGGGAACGTCCGCGCGTGCGTCGCGGCGCGCAAGCGCGCCGTGATCGGGACCACGGGGTTCACCCCGGCCCAGAAGGACGAGATCGTCGCGGCGGCGCGGCGGATCCCGATCGTGCTGGCCCCGAATTTCGCGGTGGGCGTGAACGTCGCCTTCAAGCTCGCCGAGGTGGCGGCGCGGATCCTGGGCGACGCCTACGACGTCGAGATCGTCGAGGCGCACCACCGGCACAAGATCGACGCTCCCTCCGGCACCGCGCTGCGGCTCGGCGAAGCGGTGGCCGGCGCGCTCGGACGCGATTTCGGGTCCTGCGCCGTCTACGGGCGCGAAGGCATCACCGGCGAGCGTGACCCGAAGGCGATTGCCATTCACGCGCTCCGCGGCGGCGACATCGTCGGCGAGCACACCGTGATCTTCGCGGGCGAGGGCGAACGGGTCGAGGTCGCCGTCAAGTCGGGCAGCCGCGCGACCTATGCCATGGGGGCGCTGCGCGCGGCCCGCTGGCTTGCAGACCGCGGGGCGGGGCTCTACGACATGTTCGACGTGCTCGGATTGAGGTAGCCGGCCGTGCGGCGCGTCGCGTTCGCCACGCTCGCATTGCTCGCGCCGGCGGTCGCCGCCCTGGCGCAGCAGGGCGTCGGCGACGTGGTGTACGTGCCGACCCCGCAGATCGTCGTCGACACGATGCTGCGCATGGCGAACGTCGGCGCGGGCGACTACCTGATCGACCTCGGCTCGGGCGACGGCCGCGTCGTCGTCTCCGCGGCCAAGCGCGGCGCGCGGGCGCTGGGCGTCGATCTCGACCGCCATCTCCTCGGGGTGGCCACCGCGGCGGCGCAGCGCGAAGGCGTCGCGGCGCGCGCGACCTTTCGCGAGCAGAACCTGTTCGAGACCGATCTCGCCGGCGCGACGGTGGTCACTACCTACCTGCTGCCGGACATGAACCTGAAGCTGCGGCCGAAGCTCCTCGCGCTGCCGCCCGGCACACGCGTCGTCGCGCACGACTACCACATGGGCGACTGGCTGCCCGACGAGCGCGAGACGCTCCCGGTGCCCGAGAAGAAGGTCGGGCAGGTCGGCGTCAGCTATCTCTACCTGTGGCACGTGCCCGCACCGGTGGCGGGGCGGTGGCAGGCGGCGATCCCGCTCGCGGGGAAGACGGCGACGCTCGATTTCACGCTGGAGCAGCGCTTCCAGCGGCTCACCGGCCAGGCGAGCGCCGTCGCCGGGGCGCCGGCCCGGCTGTTCGCACCGTCCCTGAACGGCGATGCGCTCGCGTTCCAGCTCGAGGTGGGTCCGACGCGCAACCCGGTGCGCTATCAGTTTCGCGGCAAGGTCGCCGGCGACGAGGCGCGCGGCGTCGTCGTCGTGTCGGATCCTGCGCGCGGCCAGCGCGAGCATGTGTGGAGCGCAAAGCGGGTCGTCCCCGCCGCGCCGCGGATGGATTGAGCCCGCACCCCTGCTGCGCTGCGATATAATCGCGGCTCAATTGAACGGGCGGAACGAACCTGTCCCACCGTTCGCCGCTACCCGAGAGGTCGATCCCGGAAGTGTCTGCCGCGCCGTCGCCTGCCCTGCTCGCGCTCGCCGACGGTTCGCTTTTTTCCGGTTACTCCATCGGCACCCCCGGCGCCGCGGTCGGGGAGGTCGTGTTCAACACGGCGATCACCGGCTACCAGGAGATCCTGACCGATCCCTCGTACTGCGAGCAGATCGTCACGCTCACCTATCCGCACATCGGCAACACCGGCGTGAACGCCGAGGACGAGGAGTCGGCGCGGCCGTACGCCGCCGGGCTCGTCATCCGCGATTTGCCGCTGCGCGCGTCGAGCTGGCGCGCCGAGCGAACGCTGCCCGAGTACCTCCAGGGGCACGGGGTGGTCGCGATCGCCGGGATCGACACGCGCCGGCTCACCCGGATCCTGCGTGAGAAGGGTGCCCAGTCGGGCTGCGTGATGGCCGGACGCATAGCGGCCGACGAGGCGCTCGCGCGGGCGCGGGCGTTTCCGGGTCTCGCGGGAATGGATCTCGCCAAAGTGGTGAGCGCCCGGCGCGCTTACGAGTGGACCGAGGGATCCTGGCGGCTCGGCACGGGATTTGCCCGGCTGGAGCGGCCGCGCTTTCGCGTCGCCGCCTACGACTACGGCGTGAAACGGAACATCCTGCGGATGCTCGCCGACCGGGGCTGCGCGGTGACCGTCTACCCGGCGCAGACCCCGGCCGCGGAGCTGCTCGCCGCGAAGCCGGACGGCGTGTTCCTCTCCAACGGGCCCGGGGATCCGGAGCCGTGCGAGTACGCGATCGAGGCGATCGGGCGCATTCTCGATGCGACGCGCATCCCGGTCTTCGGGATCTGCCTTGGCCATCAGCTCATGGGCCTCGCCTCCGGCGCGCGCACGCTGAAGATGAAGTTCGGCCACCACGGCGCGAACCATCCGGTGAAGGACCTCGACACCGGCCAGGTGGTGATCACCAGCCAGAACCACGGCTTCGCGGTGGACGCCGCGACCCTGCCGGAGACGCTGCGCCCGACCCACGTGTCGCTCTTCGACGGCAGCCTCCAGGGGCTCGCGCGCAC
>JADZGE010000107.1 GCA_020854035.1 Burkholderiales bacterium
ACGGCCGAGCCCTGCGCGAGCACGATGAGACCGCCGAGAAGAACCATGACGACGAGGATCGGGAGCAGCCAGTACTTCTTGCGCGCCCGCATGTAATGCCACAACTCTCTCGGCAACGACATGGCGCCTCCTAGAACTGGTTCCTCAGGCTCTCCGGCTTCGGGCCCGGCGGATCGCGGTTGATCCAGTAACTTGCGTCGCCCGGCTTGCGGCGCAAGCGCAGGGTATCCTTGCCAGTGAGTCGCATGATCCACGCCAGCGGCGTTACCACCATGAAGAACATGAACCCCAGCACCAGGGGACTCATGGCGCGGTGCAGCAGGAGGCCGAAGCGCAGCCACAGCCGATTGAGCGGCGCGAGGACGGAAGGCGCCGCCAGCGTCGCCACCATGAAGACGCCGGCCGCGACCAGCGACCACCAGCGGATCCCGGAACCGAAGAGCGCTGGCCAAACGGCAGCGATCGTGAACACGGCCGTAAACACCCAGCCGAAGCCGCGCTCGCTCGATATCTTGACCTCTTGCTCTCTGGAGAAATCCTCGTGAGCCATGGCGCTCTGCCTGGGAGCCCTGGGTAACGGCGCGGCCCGACTGAGGCGCGGCCAGGAAAACGAAAAAGCAATAACCATTCCATCTTCGAAGGGGTACGAAGGGAATGGATTTTCTTGCAGCTTATGGGGACACCATGGAACGCGTCAAGCGGGCGAATACCGCGTGCGTTCCCGGCGCACCATCCCCGGAAGACGCACCGAGATTCCGGCATCGCTCGGGCAAAGCGGGCCGGCAACGACGGTGACGACCGGACGGTGCTTTCATCCCGTGCGGCGGCACTCGAACCACTGCTCCAGCATCATCAGCACCCACACCATGGTACCGTAATAGCCGGCGTGCGTTCTCACGTGCACGGAAGTGAGCTCGTCGAGGAACGCGGGGCGCACGATGCCGCGCCCGCGCAGGGCGTCGAGTTTCTCCAGCACGAACCGCCTGAGGGGATCGTGCGCCTCGAGCCACGGGCCGAACGGCAGCCCGAAACCGTGCTTCGTCTTCGCGATGATCTCCTCGGGCAGGAAACCGCGCAGCGCTTTCTTGAAAAACCAGCGCAGTCTCGTGCCGCGGAGCTTCAGGCGCGGCTCGAGCCGTGCCGAGAACGCCACCACCGCGTCGTCGAGCAGGGGATAGCGCGCTTCGACTCCGGCGAGTTCGCAGGAGCGCGACACCTTCGGCAGGTCGTTGTCGGCGAGCGTGTAGCGCAGGTCGAGGGCCAGCATGCGGTTCACGAGCGCCCGCGCCCGCGCTTCGGCGTACGCCTCGGCCATGCGCGCGGCCGGCGCGTCGCGATCGACTCCCGACAGGAATTCCGCGGTGAAGACGGTCCCGGGTCCCAGCCGCTCGAGCAGGTTGTAATGGTCGTAGCGCTCCGGCATCGGGAGCGATGCATTGCGCAGGTAGCGCTGCGCCTTGCCGAGCACGCCGGCCTCGGGCGGCAGGAACGCGAGCGGCTCGATCAGCGCCTTGCGCACGAACGCGGGGAGGTCGCTGTAGAGCGAGTAGAGGTGCTGCTTCGCGTAGCGCTCGTTGCCGCCGAAAAGCTCGTCGCCGCCGTCTCCACCGAGGAGAGTCGTCACGCCGTCCTCGCGCGCGAGGCGCGCGCAGTAGTAGGCGGGCACGGCCGAGGCGTTGCCGAAAGGCTGGTCGTGGATCGCGGCGACGCGCGGGATCGCCGCGACGACATCGTCCGGCGTGACATAGTACTCGTGGTGGCGCGTGCCGAAATGCCGCGCGGCCAAGCGCGCGTAGAACATCTCGTCGTAGCCCCGCGCCTCGAAGCCGATCGAGTAGGTCCGCGCCGGCTCCCCGGTCACCTCGGTAAGGACGCCGGCGACGGTCGAGCTGTCGGTGCCGCCGGAGAGAAACGCGCCCACGCCGCCGCCCGCGGCCGCCGCGCGCACCGCGTCGCGCACGCGCGCGAGGAACGCCTCCCTGAGCTCCGCGAAGGGGCGCCGCTCGTCCTCGACGTAACGCATCTCCCAGTACGGGCGCGTCGTGGCGCCCGCCGCGCGCCACTCGAGGCAGGTGCCAGGCAGCAGGCGCGTGCGCCCGGCGTGGATCGTGCGCGGACCGGGAATCATGTGGAAGTGCACGTAGTCGTAGACGGCCTGCCGGTCGATACCGGTCGCGATGCCGGGGAACGCGCCGATCGCATCGAGCTTGGAGCCGAACACGAGCTTGCCGCCGCCATCAGCGTGGGAGACCGGATGCACGCCCATGCGGTCGGTGGCGACGAGCGCCGTTCCGCGCGCGCCGTCCAGTATCGCGGCGGCGAACGGGCCGGCGATGAGCGGCAGCACGTCCGCGCCGCGGCGCGCGTAACCCTCGGCGAAGGCGCGGGCGAGGCCGTGATGCCGCGCGAGCGCCGCCAGCTCCGCGTCGCTGAAGCGCGGGCGTCCCCACAGCGCCGCGAGGCAGTGCTCGCCGGCGTGGAGGTGTGCCGTTCCCGCGGGCGCGGCGACGGCGATCGCGCCGTAACGGGCCGCGACCGTGACCGGGACCGTGCCGTCGAAGCGAGCGAGCGCGCGGGCCATCGCGTCGATGGCGCCGGGCGCCGCATCGCCCGGGCACGCGGGATCGAACCAGCCACAGATGCCGCTCATGGGTGCGTCTTTCCCGGTGTGGCCGTGGACCGTATCGCGCCGGCCGCCGCTGCGGGCCGGCGGGCGAGCGCGGCGATGCCGGCGCCGCCGCGCGGCGCGCCTTGAGGCGCCAGCGCCTGTCGTGGATAATGCGGCACTTTGCCGGTTACCCGGCGCGCGAGCGCGCGCGGCGGCAGGTTTCGGGCACGCATATGGCAGCGATACTGGTTACCGGGGGCGCCGGCTACATCGGCTCGCACATGGTGCGGGCGCTCCTCGACGCGGGCCACCGTGTCGTGACGCTCGACGATCTTAGCGAGGGTTATCGCGACGCGGTGCAGGGCGGGGAGTTCGTGGAGGGCGACATCGCCGACCGGGAACTCGTCACGCGCTTGCTGAAGGAGCGCGGGATCGCCGCGGTGATGAACTTCGCATCGTTCATCCAGGTCGGTGAATCCACCGCGAATCCGTCGAAATACTACGGGAACAATCTCGTCAAGGCCCTGCGGCTGATCGACGCGATGCGCGAGGCCGGCGTGGACAAGTTCATCTTCTCCTCGACCGCCGCGGTGTACGGCGAGCCCGTCGAGGTTCCGATCCCGGAGTCGCACCCGCTCGCGCCGGTGAACCCGTACGGGCGCACCAAGCTGATGGTCGAAGCGATCCTCGCCGATTACGGCCGGGCCTACGGACTGAAGTCCGTTAGCCTGCGCTATTTCAACGCGGCCGGCGCCGATCCGTCGGGTGCGCTCGGCGAGCGGCACGAGCCCGAGTCCCACCTGATACCGCTCGTGCTGCGCGCCGCCGCGGGCAGCGGGCCGGCGCTGAAACTCTTCGGCGAGGACTACGATACGCCGGACGGGACCTGCGTTCGCGATTACGTTCACGTCACGGACCTCTGCGGCGCGCATCTCCTCGCGCTCGAGTCGCTGCTCGGGGGCGGCGGGAGCGCCGCCTACAATCTCGGCAACGGCACGGGCTTCTCGGTGAAGGAGGTCATCGCCACGGCCGAGCGCGTCACCGGCCGGCGCATCCCGGTCGACGCGGCGCCCCGCCGTCCGGGAGACGCGGCACGGCTCGTCGCCGACGCGACGCTCGCCCGGCAGCGGCTCGGCTGGAGGCCGCGCTACCAGAGTCTCGAGACGATCGTGGCGCACGCCTGGGCTTTCGAGCGCAGGCGCGCCGCGCTGCCGGCGCGCTCGGGTGATCGCGGTTCCTGATCGCCGCATCAGAGGAGTACCTCCGCCGGCGCCGGGTGGCTCAGAAATGCCGTCGGGCTCGCGGTGAGCCCGTAGGCGCCCGACTGGAACACGGCGATGAGATCGCCCTCGCCCGCGTGCGCAAGCTCCATGTTGTCGGCGAGGAGATCGAGCGGCGTGCAGAGCGGCCCGACGACGGAGACGACCTCGCGCGCGGCGCCCCGCACGCGGTTGCCGACCACCACCGGGTAGTTCTTGCGGATCACCTGGCCGAAATTGCCGGAGGCGGCGAGGTGGTGGTTGAGGCCGCCGTCGGTCACGAGGAAAACCCGTCCGCGAGAGACCTTGCGGTCGATCACGCGGCAGACGTAGACGCCCGCCTCGCCCACGAGGTAGCGCCCTAGCTCGATCACCACTTTCGCGAGCGGCAGCCTGTCCCGGACCGGCGCGACGAGCCGGGCGAGGTTTGCGCCCACGGTCGCGACGTCGAGCCGCTTCTCGCCGGGGAAATACGGGATGCCGAAACCGCCCCCGATGTTGATGAGCCGCACCGGCGCGGGCGCGTCCACCGCGAGCCGCAGCGCGAGCTCGATCGTCTTCTCCTGCGCCTCCATGATCGACCCGGCATCGAGGTTCTGCGAGCCGCTGAAGATGTGGAAGCCCTGGAAGTCGAGGGGAAGCGCGCCGATCAGCGACAGCAGCTCCGGCACGCGCTCCGCGTCCACGCCGAACTGCTTCGGCCCGCCGCCCATCTTCATGCCGGAGCTCTTCAGCTCGAAGTCCGGGTTCACGCGCACGGCTACGCGCGGGCGCGTTCCGGCGGCGGTCGCGAGCGCCGCGAGGCGCTCCATTTCGCGCGCGGACTCGAGGTTGACGACGATCCCGGCGGCGAGGGCCGCGGCGAGCTCCGCGCCGGTCTTGCCGGGGCCGGCGAAGCTCACCCCGGCCGGGTTCGCGCCCGCGGCGAGCGCGATCTCGAGCTCGCGCGCCGAAGCGACGTCGAGTCCGTCGACGAGGCGCGCGAGGTGGCGCACGACCTCCGGCATCGGGTTCGCCTTCATCGCGTAGTGCAGCTCGATCCCCGGCGGCAGCGCGGCGCGCAGTTCGCGCACGCGCCCGGCCATCACCGCGGCGTCGTAGGCGTAAAACGGCGTGCGCCCGATGCGGCGGGCAAGCTCGGTCACGACGACGCCGCCGATCGTGAGGCAGTCGTCCACGACGGGAAACAGCGTCATGGGGGCGTGGCCTGGTTTTGCGCTGTTCATGGCATTCAGCAGAGATGGCCGCCGATGGACGCCGACGCACGCCGATAACGGCAGCCATGACTTGCGACAGCGGGATCGGTCCTCATGACCGGTTTTCCTGATCGCTGGTTTCCGCGACTCCAGCCCGACAGGCACGCACGGGCCGATACCCGGAAACCCGTCGACCTCCCCGGGCTCCGCTGCGCGCCCCTCGATGCGCTCCTATCGGCGTTCATCGGCGTTCATCGGCGGCTCGAACAGCCCCTGAAACTCCTGCGCGAGGTGCTTCCGGTCGATCTTGCCGTTGGGGTTGCGCGGGAGACTGCCTTCGCGCGCGATCACGCGCGCGGGAACCATGAACGCCGGCAGGCGGACCCGGCACTGCGCGAGCAGAGCCTCGACATCGAGGTCCGAGCCCGGGCGCGGGGTCGCGACGACGACGATGGCCTGTCCCAGCACGGGGTGCGGGATGCCGAGCGCCGCGGCTTCCCCGGCGAGCTTCGTCTCGTAGATCACCTCCTCGACCTCGGTCGGGCTCACCCGGTAGCCCGAGGTCTTGATCATCTCGTCGCGGCGACTGATGAAGTAGAGGTAACCCTCCTCGTCCCGCTTCACGGTGTCGCCCGACCACACCGCGATCTCCGGCATCGTCAGGCCCTCGGGCTGGCCGGGCGCGGGCCTGAAGCGCTCCGCGGTTTTCTCCGGGTCGTTCCAGTAGCCGAGCGAGACGAGCGCGCCGCGATGCACCAGTTCTCCCGGCTCGCCGGGGTCGCAGGGCGTGCCGTCCTCGCGCACCACCATCACCTCCGCGTTCGGGATCGCCTTGCCGATGGAATCGGGCCGCCGGTCGAGTTCCGCGGGGGGAAGGTAGGTCGACCGGAACGACTCGGTGAGCCCGTACATGAGGTAGACGAGCGTGCGCGGCAGCGCCGCCCGCAGGAGATCGAGCGTCGCTCTCGGCATCCGGCCGCCGGTGTTGGCGATGTAGCGCAGGCTCGCCTGCGCCTTCTCCGGCCACTTGAGCTGCGCGAGCTGGATCCACAGCGGGGGCACCGCGGTGAGACCCGTGACCCGGTAGCGGTCGACGGCGACGACGACATCGCGCGGCAGCAGGTAATTGATGAGCACGACGCTCGCCCCGGCGTGAAACGCGGTCGTCAACTGGCTGAAGCCGGCGTCGAAGGAGAGCGGCAGCGCGGAGAGCACGCGGTCTTCCGGGCGGTTCTCCAGGTAGCGCGCGACGCTCGCCGCGCCGGCGACCATGTTGCGATGGGAGAGCACGACGCCCTTCGGCTTGCCGGTGCTGCCCGAGGTGTAGAGGATCGCCGTCATGTCGGTGTCGATGACCCGATGCGGGCGCGGCTCGCCCGCGCCGGCGAGCGAGGTTTCCCACGCGGCGACGGTGAACGCGGCCGCCGGGCGCTCGCCGGCTGCGTCGACGGTCAGAACCGCGCGCAGATCGGGACAGGCGCCGAGTGCTTCGGCGAGGAGTTCCAGCCGCTCCGCCGAGGTGACCAGGATGCGCACGTTGCAGTCGGCGAGGATGTAGGCGACCTGCTCGGGTTTGAGCAGCGGATTCACCGGCACGAACGCGCCGCCTGCGCGCGCCGCGCCGAACGCGGCGACGACGGTCTCCAGGCGTTTCTCGAGGTAGATCGCGACGCGCTCGCCGCGCCCGAGCCCGAGCGCGAGGAAGGCGCCCGCCGCCGCCGCGGTGCGCTGCGCCAGCGCCTCGTAGTCGAGGCTCGCGTCCTGGCAGGCGAGCGCGCGCGAGCCGGGCCACCTGCCGGCGGATTCCAGGATCAATTCGTGCAGCAGTTGTGGCATTGCCGGATGTCCGTTTCGGGCCGCCCGCGCGCTACACGCGCTCGCATGGCGTGGCGCGCGTGGAAAAGGAATGATTGTACATGGCTCGTCCGCCGCCGCGTTTCGCTCACGGCGCCGGCGGTTCGAATCGATAGTCCGGGAACGATTCCGGTCGCCGCGAGAAATGCCAGCGCGGGGCGACGCTCGAGCGCGCGAGCTGCCACGACCCGATCACGAGGAAAAGGGCGGCGCCCACGCGCCGCGCGCCCATGCGGTAGTGGGACAGGAGCGAAGCGGTATTGAACGCGGAGATCCGGCTGAGCGAACTCACCACTCCGCGCGCCGCGAGATAGCGATTCGCCGCGTCCCAGAGCTTGAGGAACGCGATGCCGTTGCGGTGCGACTCGACGAGGTAGATGTCGAAATCCCAGGCGCGGCTTCCCTCGGGCAGGGGCACGTAGCGGCAGCGCACTTCGTCCTCCCGGTACGGACCGGTAACGAACCAGATGAATCCCACGAACGCGTCGCGCTCCAGCGCGGCGAGGCACACGGCCCCCTGCCGGAAGCGCTCCTCGATCACCCGCCGCGGCCGCGGGAACGCCCGCACCAGCGGGTCGTCACCTGGAATTTCCCGCACTTCGAGCGTGGTGCCGCGCCGGGCCGGCAGCAGCGGCCGGTCGGATACGGGCTGGGCGACGAAGTAGTACTTGTAGAGCGCCCACCTGCCCGAGGACAGCCGCCGGAGCAGGGCGCTCGCCGCGAAGAGGCAGCCGTCCTTCCACCCCATGGGCCGGGCGGCGGCAAGAAAACTCCGGGCGCGCGCCCACGGGCCCGGCCCGCGGTCCGTCGAGTTCTCTCCCGCCGTCATCGCGGGCGATCCGGGACGCATCGATGCATCTTCTGTGCGATGATACGCGGCGCCGCCGCTGAATAGCCATGTCGCGATCCGATCGAACGCCGCCGCCCGCGGCGAGGGAGGCGCTCCTCGCGCTGGGACGCAACGTCCTCGCGACGGAGGCGGCCGCGGTGCAGGCGCTCGCCGATCGTCTCGATCGGCGCTTCGTCGACGCCGTGGATGTCGTGCGGGCCTGCTCCGGGCGCATCGTCGTCACGGGTATCGGCAAGTCCGGCCACGTGGCGCGCAAGGTCGCGGCGACCCTCGCGAGCACCGGCACGCCGGCATTCTTCGTGCACGCGGCCGAAGCGAGCCACGGCGATCTCGGCATGATCGCGGATCACGATGTGGTCATCGCGGTGTCGAACTCGGGGGAAACGCCCGAGCTTCTCGCCATACTCCCGCTCCTCAAGCGGCGGGGGGCGAAGCTGATCGCGCTGACCGGCAACGCTGCCTCGACGCTCGCGCGCGAGGCGGATGTCGTTCTCGACGCCGCCGTGGAGAAGGAGGCGTGTCCGCTGGGACTCGCGCCCACTTCCAGCACCACGGCCGCGATGGCGTTCGGCGATGCGCTCGCGCTCGCTCTGCTGGAGGCGCGCGGATTCGATGCCGACGATTTCGCGCGCGCGCACCCGGGCGGCGCGCTCGGCCGGCGCCTGCTCGTGCGCGTGACCGACGTCATGCACGCGGGCGAGGCGCTGCCGCGCGTCGGCGCCGGCGCGACGCTCACCGAGGCCGTGCTCGAGATGAGCGGCAAGCGGCTCGGCATGACCGCGGTCGTCAACGCGGACGGCACGCTCGCCGGGGTGCTGACCGACGGGGACCTGCGCCGGGCGATCGGCAGGGGCACCGATCTCGGCGCCGCCCGCGTGGCCGATGTCATGACGCGCACGCCTCATACCATAGGCGACGACCGCCTCGCGGCCGAAGCCGTGCAATACATGCAGAAATTCTCGATTAACGGCCTGCTCGTCGTGAATCGTGAGGCGCGAGTCGTGGGTGCGTTCAACATGCATGACCTGCTGCGGGCAGGCGTCGTATAACGGCGACGCAGGGTAAGCAACATCCGTGCCGGGCTGCGCGATCACCCTCGAGCTTCCTTCGCGTCCTTCGCGTGAAAAATCCGTTGCTTGTCTCGCGCCACGACCGCCGGGACCGCAAAGACCCGATGGCAAGAGGAGGTAACCGAGGAAACGGAGGTCGGTACCCGCCCTTGTTTTCCTGGTCGGCTCCAGTTTGGCGAGCGCCCTGTCAGGCGCCGGGCCGTCCCGACATGCGGTCGAGCAGATCGGCGAGTTCCGCGGCGCGCGCCGCCCGCGAAGCCTTCGCCACCTCGGCTGCGAGCGGCAGCGGCGCCCGGCCAGCCCGCAAGCGGTCCAGAAACCGCCGCAGGGCAAGCGCAATGTCTTCCGCCGAGTCGAGCCGGGCGATGTCTTCCACGCCGCAGCGGGCGAGCAGTCCCGCCGTATCTCCCGCCGGGTCGGTCAGGGCGATGATCGGCCGGCGGGCGCGCAGGTACTCGTAGACCTTCGCCGGAATCTGCTCGTTGCAGTTCGCCGCCTGCAGGACCAGGAGCGCGTCGGCGCGCATCATTTCGGCGAGCGCGTCCCGGTAGGGAATCGGTGGGGCGGCTTCCACGACGGATTCGAGGCGGTTCTCCCTGACGAGCCGGCCGACAAGTCCGTCGTGACCGGGCGCACGCAAGCGCAGGCGCAGCTCTCCGGGAGCGAGGGTGCCCGAATCCAGCATCGCGCGCAGTGCCGCGCAGAGCTGCGTCGGGTCACGCTCGGACGGATAGACGATGCCGCTATGGAGCAGCGTCACGGCGCCGGCCGTGAGCGGCGCGTCCGCCGCGGGGGGATCGAGTCCCGCGAAGCTCTCCTCGTCGTAGCCGTTCTCGATGATCGCGAAGCGCTCCGGGGAGACGGCGGGGTAGTTGCGCCGGTAGGCGGCGAGGGCGCCCGGCGTAACGAACACGCAGCAGGCGGCGCGCGCGAGCGCCGCTTCCTCGATCCGCTTGAAGCTCGTCCAGACCGCCGGGTCCGCGGGATAGCCTTCCTGCGCCATCGGGTCGCGGAAGTCGGCGATCCACGGCAGGCCGCTCGCGCGGTGAAGCGTGCTGCCGATCGCGTGAGCGGTCGCGATCGGATAGGTGCTCCAGATCGCCGCCGGGCGGTACCGGCGGATCATGGCGATTCCCGCCGGCACCGCGCCGAGCCACCATGCGGCCCAGCGGTCGGGCCGCGCGGTGAAGCCCGGGTAGCGCCCGCCGATCGCGAGGTGACGCGCGGCGTCGAGCGCGAAGGCGCGCGCCACGACCCTGTCCGGGCCGACGTCGGCGAGCTGGTCGCGGCTCGTGCGCTCGTAGGCGCGCGGGTGCGCCGTCAGCACGAGCGGTTCCCAGCCGAAGCGCGGCAGGTGGCGCGCAAAGCGCAGCGTGCGCTGGATCCCGCTGCTGCCCGCGAGCGGCGGGAAATGAAAGGCGACCATCAATACCCGTTTCATCGCACTGCCTTCGATACGATCGCCCATGGTGTCGTGCCGAGCGCGATCGGTCGCGCCGGAAACCCGGCATTGTATTTGCTGGTGTTCGGGCGGCGCCAGTGCGCGGCAGCGCCGGCGAGCCCATGCGCGTCTGAACGACGCACGCCGTCGTCGAGAATTCGACACGCCGCGCGGGGCCCCGCTGGTTTGACACCGTGTGCGGCGTGACGCATATTCCG
This sequence comes from Burkholderiales bacterium, assembly GCA_020854035.1. GTDB lineage: Bacteria > Pseudomonadota > Gammaproteobacteria > Burkholderiales > SG8-41 > SG8-41. Next base: position 10,497 of record JADZGE010000107.1, read on the forward strand.
CATCGCCGCGGCGGCGGGGCGCGCAACCCGGGGCGCGCCGCGCCGGTATGGCAACGGGAGTACCTCGATCATGGAAACGACCTCCGGACTGCTTGACGATGTGAAAGCCGTGGTGGGGAGCACGCTGCAGATTCGCGACCGCGTGACGCGCATGGACGCCGCCGCGCCGCTCCTCGGAGCGGTGCCGGAGCTCGACTCGATGGCGGTGGTAAGCCTCATCACGGCGCTGGAGGAGCACTTCGGTTTCACCGTATCCGACGACGAGATCGGCGCCGCCGCGTTCGAGACGCTGGGGAGCCTCGCGCGGTTCGTCGAACAGAAGCTTGCCCGCTGAGTGCCTCGAAGCGTTCTTCCTGCCGGGCGAGCCGGGAGGGCGCTTCTGCGTGTTCCGTCCGGCCGCCCGCGAAACCGTGCCGGCGGGCGGTGTGGTGTACGTCCACCCCTTCGCCGAGGAAATGAACAAGTCGCGCCGGATGGCCGCCCTTCAGGCGCGCCGGCTGGCGGCGGCGGGGCGCGCGGTGCTCCAGATCGACCTCCTCGGCTGCGGGGACAGCGCGGGAGAATCCGGGGAGGGGCGCTGGGACGCGTGGCGCGGCGATGTCACGAGCGCGGTCGGCTGGCTGCGCGCGCGGGTGCCGGGTCCCGTCAGCCTGTGGGGACTGCGGCTCGGCGCGACGCTCGCGGCCGATGTCGCGCGCGACGCGCAGCGGGATATCGACGAACTCCTCCTGTGGCAGCCGGTCGTGAACGGCGAGCAGTTTCTCACCCAGTTCCTGCGGTTGCAGCTTGCCGGTGAAATGATCGCGTCCGGCGCCGCGCGCTCGGGCGTCGCGGATTTGCGCGCGGCGCTCGCGGCCGCGGGATCGCTCGAAGTTGCCGGTTACGACCTCGACGCCCGTCTGGCGGCGGCGATCGACGGCGTGCGCCTTGCCGATTTCACGCCGGCCGCGCGGCGCGTGCACTGGCTCGAGGTGGCGGCGTCCGCCGGCCCGGAGCCCGCGCCGGCCTCGCGGCGGGTGCTCGATGCGTGGCGCGCGCGCGGGCTCGACGTTCGCGCCGTGGCGGTGAGCGGCGACCCGTTCTGGACGACCGTCGAGATCGCGCAGTGCGAGGCGCTGCTCGATGCGACGGACGCGAGCCTCGCCGGCTGATCCGGGTTTGACCTGCGCACGCATACATGGCCCCCGGTGAACAGGCGGTGGTCTTTCAGTGCGAGGGCGAAACGCTCGTGGGCGTGCTGCACCCCGTGGCCGCCCCTGCCGCGCGGGGCGTATTGATCGTGGTCGGTGGTCCCCAGTATCGCGCGGGCAGCCACCGCCAGTTCGTGCTGCTCGCCCGCGCCCTCGCGGCGTGGGGCGTGCCGGCGTTCCGGTTCGACTACCGCGGCATGGGCGACAGCGGCGGCGTGGCGCGCAATTTCGAGGACGTGGGCCCGGACATCCGCGCGGCGATCGACTGCTTCGCCGAGAACGCGCCGGGGTTGCGCGGGGTCGTCGTCTGGGGGCTCTGCGACGCCGCTTCGGCGGCGCTCTTCTACGCAGGCGGGGACCCGCGCGTGACGGGACTGGTGCTGCTCAACCCCTGGGTCCATACCGAGCAGGGCGCGGCCCGCACCTACCTCCGCCACTACTATCTCGCACGCCTTTTCGACAAGGCCTTCTGGCGCAAGCTAGCCGCGGGCGCATTCGACTGGCGCAAGGCCATCGCCGACCTGCGCGCTCTCGCGAGGAAAGCGGGAACGACCGGCACCCCGGCAGATGCGGGCACCAGCGCCGCGGCGCCGCCAGGGACACCGGTACCGGACCTGCGGGAGCGCATGGAGGCGGGGCTCAGGCGATTTCGCGGCCGCGTGCTCCTCGTGCTAAGCGGCGACGATCTCACCGCGCAGGAATTCAAGGACCTTGTCGCCACTTCCCGCGGCTGGCGGCGACTCATCGCCGCCGACCGCGTGGCACGCCGCGATCTCCCGCGGGCCAATCACACTTTCTCGCGGCGCGAATGGCGGGACGAGGTCGCGCGGTTTACCGGGGAGTGGCTTAAGTCATGGTGACGCAGCGCCGCCCCGGTACTGAAAGGCCCCGAGGTCGAGCCGGCCCTTGCGCGGGCGGGCGCGGCTTTGCGCCGGGTGCACGTACTCCGCGGAGGGCGCAAGGTCGAAGCCGTTCACTCGGCCGGGATTGACGGCCGCGCCGATCGCGGCGGCGCCCGCGGCGAGGCGGTAGTCGTGGGCGCCGGCGTCCACGAAATCCCCGCGGCTCGCCCGGGCGTTGCTCCAGAGTTCCGCGTGGCCGTCGAGGATCTGCCCGGGACCCACGAAAAGATTGTTGACGATCCAGGCAACACCCGCGCCCGGGCGCAGGAACACGAAGCGCCCGCCGGCCGGCAAGTCGTTCACCAGCGTGTTGTTCGCCGCGTAGAACTCGTTGCGGTGCGGGCCGAGCCCTTCCGCGCCGTACGCGACGAGCGCGTCGTTCTCGGCGAGCGGCCCCTGCTGGAGCACGTTGCCGATCACGAACGCGAGCCCGCCGTTCGGCAGATCGATCGAGTAGCTCGTCCTGCCCCCGGCGTAGTCCATGATCCGGTTGTAGAGGATTTCGCTGGTGCGGGCGCGGCTCTTCACGTTGTGGCCGACGAGCGCGCCGTGGACATGGCTGAAGCGCAGCGTGAAGCGGCGCACGCCACCCACGTAGATGTTGTGGCTGTAGCCGTCGCCGGAGCCGTTGCCCGCGAACTCCGAGCGCTCGATGACGATGTCGCTTGCGGGATGCGCGCCGGTCAGGATGCCGTTCTCGTTGCCGGAGAAGCGGCACTCGCGCACCGTGAGCCCCGGACCTTCCTGGCGGATTCCGGCACCGTTGCGATGCGGCACGGCGGCCCCGGAGAACTCCACGCGCTCCACGGTCGTATCCGCGCCCTTGATCACCCAGATCGCCTTGCCCTCGGTGTGAGCCCCGGCGGCGCGCAACTGCGCGCGCCCGCCGACTCCGCGTAGCGTCAAGCGGTTGCGCGTCCAGACGGCGGCGTCGCCCTCGTAGATCCCCGCGTCGATCTCGATCAGGTCGCCGTCACGGGCGATCCGTGCCGCGTCGCTCGGGCGGGCAAGGGTGCGGCCCGGGCCCACGCGCAGCACTCGCGGCTGCTCGGCGCCGCGCGCGGCATCGGATGCGCCGGCTCGCGCAAGGCCGGGCACGGCGGGCGCGAGCGGGCAGGCGATCGCGACCGCGAGGAGAAGGTAGCGTGGCAGGTGGAACATGCGCCGCGGGCAGGTACTGCGTCGGGGTGCGGCGCGCCGGTGCTGCGTTGTCGCCGCGTGCGCGCTATCGTAACATCCGCCGCGGGTACCCTTGGTCACACCCACCCCTGGAAGCGCAGGCGCGCGGGGAGAGCGAGCCGCCGCGGGAGGCCCCCGGGTCCTGCGCGAGACCGATACATCCTGCTGAAGATGTCGAGAGAGCCCGGTGAACGGCGTCGCGCGGGCGCGGCGCGGCTGCTCGTCTTTCGCGCCGTCGCAATCGCCGCTGCCGCGGCGCTGGCCGCACTCGTCGCGCGCTATCCGCCGGGCGCCGCGATCGCGGGCGCGGCGCTTTTCGCTTACGCGGCGGCGCTCTGGGTGAAGCCGCACCTGTGGCTGCTCGCCGTTCCCGCGCTCTTGCCGGTGCTCGATTTCTCGCCGTGGACCGGCTGGTTCTACGTGCGCGAGGGCGATTTCCTGGTCCTCGCGACGGTTGCGGTCGGCTACTGGCGGCTCGCCCCGCTCGCGCCGCAGCGCCGGCTCGCGGCCGGGGCCGCGGTGCTGCTCGCGCTTTTCGCCGGCGCGACGCTCGCGAGCGCGTACCGCGGGCTGGAAGGCCTACCCGCCGTCGACGTCAATTCCTTCGCGAGCTACCAGACGCCGTACAACGCGGCGCGGGTGCTCGTGGGTTACCTCGGCGCCTTTCTGCTCCTGCCGCTCCTCGCGCGGGCGCCGGCAGCGCCGCGGGATGCGCTGCGCGAGACCTTCCTGCCGGGCATGGCGGTGGGGCTCGGACTCGCCGCTTTCGCCGTGCTGTGGGAGCGGCTCGCCTTCCCGGGGCTGATGGATTTCTCGAGCGAATATCGCGCAACCGGCAGCTTCTCCGACATGCACACCGGCGGGGCCGCGCTCGACGGCTACCTCGTCCTTGCCCTGCCGTTCGCGGCGGCGATCGCGCTCCAATCCCGGAGGACCGCAGCCGCCGCGGCCGCGGTCCTTGCCTTCGGGCTCGGCACCTACGGCGTGCTCGTGACCTTCACCCGTTCGACCTACCTTGCCTACGGCGTTGCGCTGGCGGTGGTGTTGTGGTTCGCGCTCTCCCGGGCGCGTTCCGGCGACAGGCCGGGTCCGGCGCGCGTCGTTGCGGCACTGCTCGCGCTCGCGATCGTGAGCTACGTTGCGGTGCGGGTATTCGCGACCGGCGGCTACCGGACGCTCGCCGCGGCGCTCGGCGTATTCGCGGGCGCCTTCTACGCCGGTGCGATCGACTGGCGCGACCGCTTCCGGCCGATGCTCGCCGGCGCGGCGCTGCTGGCCGCCGCCGTGATGGTCGCGGCGGCGGCATGGGTGCCCAAAGGCGCCTATGCCGGTTACGCCGGCGCGCTCGGTCTCTTCGCCTGCGGAGTGCTCGTTCACTGGCGGAGCGACCGTTATCGCCGGGCGGGCATCGCGGCGGCGCTGGCATCGCTGCCGCTCTTGTGCCTTGGCGCCGTGCTCATCGCCCGGCATTGGGGAGGGCACGCCGCGCTCCCGGATGCGCTGCTCGCCCTCGCCGTCGCCGGCTGCCTGGTCGGCTTGAATCGCTGGGCGGCGCCGCCCCTTTGGCGTCTCGGCAAGGCGAGCATCGTGCCGGCGGTGCTTGCGGCGGCCGCGCTCGCGCTCTTCGTGCCGGTCGCGAGCAACGCCTACGTAAAAAGCCGCTTCGCGACGCTTGCGCAGGATTTCAGCGAGCGACTGCTCCACTGGCGTGGCGTGGTGTCGATGATCGACCGGGACCCCGGCACGGCCGCTTTCGGGATGGGGCTCGGCGCCTTCCCCCGCGCGTACTTCTGGCGCAATCCCCAGGGCGAGATTCCGGGAGTGCAACTCTATCGCCGCGACGGCGGCAATGGCCTCCTGCGGCTCGGCGGCCCGCGTTATCGCCTGGGTTACGGCGAAGTGCTTCGTGCCTTCCAGATCGTCGAGTTCGCCCCGGACGGTGTCTATCGCCTGTCACTCGATGCGCGCAGCAACGCGAAATCCCGCCTCGTCGTCATCCTGTGCGAGAAGTGGCTGATCTACCCCGCCGGCTGCACGCACGAGCGCCTCGATGCGGACGTGGAGGCAGGCGCATGGCGGCACTACGAGCGGAAGTTCGTGTCGCGCGGGCTCGCCGTGCCGCACTGGTTCGGCGCGCGCCCGGTGCACCTCCTGCTCGCGGTGGAAACGGCGCGGACCTACGTGGAAGTGGACAACGTGGCGCTCCTCGACGCGGCCGGGCGCAACCTCGTGCGTAACGGCGGCTTCGACGACGGCAGCGCGTGGTGGTTCTTCTCGAGCGACCACCATCACCTGCCGTGGCACGCCAAGAATCTCGAGCTCCACCTGCTTTTCGAGCAGGGGCTGGCGGGGCTCGTGCTCGTCGCGGTCCTCACGATGGTCGCGATGTGGCGATACGCGCGGCGCGCCCGCGACGCGGACCCGCTCGCGGCGGCGGCGCTCGCGGGCCTCGCGGGATTCCTCGTGGTGGGTCTCTTCGACAGCCTGCTCGACGTCACGCGTCTTACGCTGCTCTTCTGCGTCATCGTGTTCCTGCCGCTGTTCGAGGCCGTCGCGCCAGACGGGGAACGCGAAGCGCGCGCGGTCCCGGGCGCCGCCTCCGCGAGCGCGCGCCGCTCTCGCTGAAGGAGGGCGCGGAGGGCCACCATTGGAAAACCGGGAGCGACGGGGTTGCCGAACCCGGCGGCGGGGGTCGGCTGGCATGCAATTTGCTCGGGTGGGGTGCCGAAAATCCGGCTTCAGTTTCTGCCGGCGACACCGTAACCTTACGTCTGCCCGGCAGGCGCCGGCCTTGTTCCCCGGGGGAAACGCAAGCCATGGACACACCGGTCTCCGATACCGTGATCCTGCCGGCCGCGGGGCCGGTGCCGGCCTCGAGGCGTTACGCCGTGATCCTCGCGGGAGGCTCCGGGACGCGGCTCTGGCCGCTCTCGCGCGCCGCCATGCCCAAGCAGCTCCTCGCGCTCGACGGCAAGGAGACGCTGCTGCAGCAGACGGCACGGCGGCTTGCGCCGAGGGTCGAGCCCGCCCGCGTCGTCACGGTAACGCACGCCGACCACCGCTTCGAGGTCGCCGGGCAGTTGCACGCGGTCGACGCGCGCCTTGCCGACGGCGTGCTCGCCGAACCCATGGGACGCAACACGCTGCCGGCGATCGCGTGGGCCGCCGCGCGCATCGCGCGCGACGCCCCGGACGCGGTCGTGGGCGTGTTCTCCTCGGACCATGCCGTCGCCGACAGCGCGGCGTTTCTCGCTGCGTGGCAGGCGGCCGAAGCGGCGGCCGAGGCGGGCTGCATCGCGCTTTTCGGGATGCGGCCCACCGAACCCGCGACCGGCTACGGCTACATCGAGGCGGGCGATTTCCTTCCGGCGGCGGCCCCCGGGGTGCGGCGCGTCGCGCGCTTCGTGGAGAAGCCGGACCTCGAGACCGCGAAGGGTTTTCTCGCCCGTGGCAACTACTTCTGGAACGGCGGCATGTTCGTCTTTCGCGCCGACCGGTTTCTCGCGACCCTCGAGCGCTGCCAGCCCGCGCTGCACGCGGCGCTGCCGGCGCTTGCCGGAGGCGAGCGCTTCGCACCGGCGAAGGCCTACCGCGATCTGCCCAACACCTCCATCGATTACGGCGTGCTGGAGCACGCGGACAACGTGGCGGTCGTGCCGGTGGAAATGGGCTGGAGCGACCTCGGCGGCTGGGATGCGCTCTACCGGCAGCGCGCCAAGGACGAGGCGGGCAACGTGACGCAGGGCGACGTCGTTCACGTCAACAGCCGCAACAATCTCCTCTGGAGCGATCATGGCACGCTCGCCACGCTGGGGCTGGAGAACATGGCGGTGGTGCAGACACGCGACGCCACGCTCGTCTGCCAGCGTGATCAGGCCGCCGATCTCAAGGTCCTCGTCGCCCGGTTGAAGGAGGATCACCCCGATCTCACGGAAACGCACCTCACCGTGGCGCGCCCGTGGGGGAGCTACACGACGCTGGAGGAGGGGCACCGCTACAAGATCAAGCGGATCGTCGTCAATCCCGGCGCCAAGCTGTCGCTGCAAATGCACCACCACCGGTCCGAGCATTGGGTGGTCATCGCGGGCACGGCGCGAATCGTGAACGGCGACCAGGAAATGTACCTCGAGGAGAACCAGTCGACCTACATTCCCAAGACGCACCGGCACCGCCTCGAGAATCCCGGAAAGATCCCGCTCCAGATCATCGAGATCCAGAGCGGCCCCTATCTGGAGGAAGACGACATCGTGCGCTTTGGTGACGTCTACGGGCGTGCGTAGGCGGAGACACGCCTCGTGTCGATTGTCTATTTTTCGACACCCCTGCCCGACCGCGCGGCGCTCGTGGTTGCCCTGACGGCAACGCGGCCTCGGGCCGCCCCGGGCGAGCGTAGATCCCGGATCTGGCCTGATTCTTGCAAGGGTGCGGCGGATTCCGCCGAGTGAGTATTCCCGGTGCAAAGGTCCCGCGCCATTCTCGTCTCGATCGCTCTCGCCGCCTGCGCGGCTGGGGGCGAGGCGGCCGAACTCGATACCTACCTCGCCGCGCTGGAGGCCTCGGCGGCACAAGGCGACCCGGCGGCGCTCACGCAGCTCGCCGGCCGCTACGAGCACGCCGAGGGTGTGCCAAAGGATTTCGAGCGCGCGAACCAGCTCTATTGCCGTGCCGCCAAGGCGGGCCATGCGGAGGCCCAGTTCAAGCTGGGCTGGATCTACGCCAACGGGCGCGGGGTCGCCCGCGACGACGGCATTGCGGCGGCGCTGTTCGAGCTGGCGGCCGCGCAAGGGCACGAGTACGCCGGCAAGCTGTTGCAGTACGTGCGCCGCGATCCCGACACGAAACTCCCGGACTGTCTGCTCCCGGATCCGCCGCCGGTCCGGGTCGCCGAGGACGATCCCCGCAACCGGACCGAGATCGAGGAGCTCGTGCACCGGCTGGCGCCGCAGTACGCGGTGGATCCGAAACTCGTACTCGCCGTAATCACGGTTGAATCCGCCTTCAACCCGGTGGCGGTCTCGCCCAGGAAGGCGCAGGGCCTCATGCAGCTCATCCCGGAGACCGCGGAGCGATTCGGCGTGACGAAGGTCTTCAGCCCCGTCGAGAATATCAAGGGCGGGCTCGCCTACCTGCGGTGGTTGCTCGCGTACTTCCAGGGCGACGTCGCGCTGGTGCTCGCGGCCTACAACGCCGGCGAGCGTGCCGTCGAGCGCTACCGCGGGATTCCACCCTTTCCCGAGACGCGCAACTACGTGAGGAAGATCACCAGCGTGTACCGCAACGCCACGCACCCGTTCAACGCGGCGGTGGTCGAGCCCTCGCCGGTCATGGAACGACTGAAGCGGGCGCAGTTCTAGTCGGGCCGCCCGGGCACGCGGGCCTCACCTCACGCCCGTACCGTGCGGGGGTGGTCGTCGCCCCGGGGAAGGCAGAACCGCGGCCCGCGTCACCGGAGCTCCCATGGTGCTTCCGCTTCCCGTTCCGTCCGCCGGCTCCCGGGCCCGCATCTTCCTGCCGGTTTTTCTCCTCGCCTGCGCGGCGAGCCTCACGTGGGTATTCGCGCGGCCGGCGGTCTACGTCAGCACGGCGCGCGTGCAGCTCGAGGCGCCGGGCCGGTCGAACCCGGGGAGCGAACCGGGTTCGGAGTCCGGGGCGCTGCCCGACGTCGTACAGTCCCTGACCGGCAGCGAACTCGTGGAGCGGGTCGCGCAAGCGCTCGGCATGGCGCCCGCGGCGGCGCGCGCGATGCTGGCGGCGGCGCCCGTCCCCGGCACGAGCGTGGTCGAACTCCGCGCGGAGGGCGGAGAGCCCGAGCTCCCGGCGCGGGCGCTCGAGGCCTGGATCGCCGCCTGGGTCGCCCGCCACGCTCAGTCCGACGCCCGCGCGGTGGGCGCCGGGCTCGAAGCGGCGCGCGCCGAGGAGCGCGACCGCGAGCGCGACCTCGCGGCGCGGCGCCGCGATCTGGAGGAATTCCGCCGCAAGCACGGCATCGTCTCCGCCGAGCGCGACGAGAACCGCGCCGCCTCCGAGCTGAAGCGCCTCACCGCGGCGCTCGCGGAGGCACGCTCGCGCGATCTTGCCGCCGAATCGCGGCTCGCCGCGCTGCGCGGGGTGCTCGCGGCCGGGAAACTGCCCGCGGGGCTGCCGCAACAGGCGATCGTCGCGGACCTCGAGCGGCGCGCCGCCGAGCTGAAGGAGCGCATGCGGGGGCTCGAGCAGGAGTACACCCCGAACTACCTCGCGATCGACAATCGCTACAAGGCGATGGCGGCCGGTCTCGCGCGTATCGAGCAGCAGATCGCGGCCGAGCGCAAGGTCGCCGCCGCGCAGGCGCTGCACAAGGCCGAAGAGGACCTCGCGGGTGCGCGGCACGCCGTCGCGCGAATCGAGAAGGATCTCTCCACCCGCCGCATCGAGACGCAGGAATTCAGCGCCCGCTTCGCCGAGCATGCCGCGATCGCACGAGAGGTCGCCCGGCTGGACGAGTCCCGCGCCGCCGCCGCGGCGCGCGTGACGGATCTCGCGGGACGCGCGAAGGCCGTGCGCCCGAGGCTTGTCGTGCTCGCGCGGCCCGGCGTGCCGACGCGGCCGGACCGGCCGGATTACTGGCGTGATGCGTTGCTCGGCGTGGCCGGCTCGGGCGTGCTGGGATTCCTGGCAGTATGGTTCGTCGAGTTCATCCGGCGGCCCGCCGCGCAGGCGGCGGCGCCCGTTCAGCCCGTCATCAACATCTCGCTCCCGTCGCGGGAGTGGGAGGTCCGCGAGAGCGCGGCGCCCGGGCGGCTGATCGGCGCGGGTGCGGCGTACCTGCCCCTCGCCGCGGAGCGCCTGCCGCGGGAATTGTCGGAACGGGAAGTGCGCGCGCTGTGGTCGGCGGCCGCCCCCGACGCGCGGCTCGCCATCGCGGGGCTGCTTGGCGGGCTCTCCGCGGAGGAACTCGCCGCGCTGCGCTTCTCCGAAGTGGATCTCGCCGCGAACGTCGCGCGGGTTCCGGGCGTCTCCACCCGATCCTGCACGTTGCGGGACCCGCTGCGGCGGCTGCTCATCGAGCGCAGGAGCCGGCCGGGGGCGGCCGCGGCGCCGCTCGTCAATTCGCGGGGAGAGCCGCTGACGGCGGACGACATCGAGGGCCTGATCGCGTGCGCCGCCCACGACGCCGGCCTCCACGACGCGCGCGAGGTGACCGCCGAAGTGCTGCGGCACACCTACTTTGCGTACCTCGTGCGCCAGGGAGTCCGCCTCGCCGACATGGGAGAGTTCATCGGGCGGCTCGCCCCGGCCGCGTTCCGGGATTACGCGCCGCTCTCGCCGCCGGGACGGGGCGTGCCGCTGGAGGAGATCGATCCCGTATACCCGCCGCTGCGCGGGCATACGTGATTCGCCGGCGTTTCACGAACGCGAACGAGCGGCGCAAATCGCGGACGCACGGCTTACTCGGCGAAGCCGGGCACCTTCGCCTCGCGCAAGAGGTCGCGGATGTAGGCGGCGGGGATCGCGTACGTGATGCCGCTCGGCCGGCTGATGGCCGCCTCGCGGGTGCCCTGCACGAAGACCGCGTTGATGATGCCGTACACCGTTCCGTTGTCGGGATCGTAGAGGGGGCTGCCGCTGTTGCCGGGATAGGCGGTGCCGTCGAGCTGGAACACGCGGTAGGCGGAATCGCGGATGCGGGAGATGGATTTCGCCGTGAGTTGCCGCGCGGTGATGCCGGGCAGCGCGACCGGCGTGATCGCCGCGACCATCGCACGGTGTGTCGCCGGATGGAATCCCAGAACCATCCCGATGGGAAAACCGGTGAAGGCGAGCGCCCGGCCCTCGCGCACCCGTCCGGAATCACCGATGGCGAGCGGCGGCAGCGGTTCGCCCGAGAGCCTCAGCACGGCAAGGTCGTGTTCGCGGTCGGTGGCGAGGACTTCCGCGCCGCGCGGGGAGGGCTCGCCGCCCTGCGAGACGAGCACGATGCGCGATTCCCGTTTGTCCTCGTCGAGCGGCTTCGCCACCACGTGGAAGTTGGTGACGACGTAGCGGCCGTCTCCCACCGCGAAGCCCGTGCCCGTGAATTGCACGTTCGGGTTGCGCAGCTTGAGGAAAGTGCCGATGCCGACCACGGAGGGCTTGACCTGCGTGATGGTCTCGGCGAGATCGGCGCCGCGGGCGCACGCGGCGGCGAGGATCAGGCCGGCGCCCCACGCGAGCCTAAAGAACGCGTGCAGCGAGCCGTTCAACATCAGTCGGCGGACGTATGGCGGACACACCGGCCTCATCGGTGGTCATTTTACCGGTTTGCCATTACACTTGGCCGCCTCGCCGGTGGCCCGGATCTTGCATGCAGCCGCGCCCTGTTCGAGCGTACCCGTCGTCATTCAATCTGGGCGCCCCGCAATGAGCGTTGTCGCAGTCGTCGGTCTTGGATACGTGGGCCTGCCGCTCGCGGTCGAATTCGGGAAGAAGACGAAGACCGTCGGTTTCGATCTCGCCCGCGCGAAGATCGAAAGCTACCGGCGATTCATCGATCCAACCGGCGAGGTCGCGGAAGCGGAGCTCAAGGCGGCACGCGGGCTCGCCTGCACGACGGATCCGGCCGCGATCGCGGAGGCCGACTTCGTGATTGTCGCGGTTCCCACGCCGGTGGACGATGCGCATCAGCCGGACCTGACACCGCTCCTCGGGGCGAGCGAGACGGTGGGGCGGCACATGAAGCACGGGGCGATCGTGGTCTACGAGTCGACGGTCTATCCGGGCGCCACCGAGGAAGAATGCATCCCGGTGCTCGAGAAGTTCTCCGGCATGAAGTGGCGAAAGGACTTCCACGTCGGCTACTCGCCCGAGCGCATCAACCCCGGCGACCGGGAGCACACGCTCGTGAAGATTCGGAAGGTCGTGTCCGGTGACGACGAGAAGACGCTCGCGAAGGTGGCGGCGCTCTACGAGAGCGTCGTTACCGCGGGCGTGCACCGCGCTTCGAGCATCAAGGTCGCCGAGGCGGCGAAAGTCATCGAGAATACGCAGCGCGATCTCAACATCGCGCTCATGAATGAGCTCGCGATCCTCTTCGACCGCATCGGCATCGACACGATGGAGGTGCTCGCCGCGGCCGGAACCAAGTGGAACTTCCTGCCGTTTCGCCCCGGGCTCGTCGGCGGCCATTGCATAGGGGTGGACCCGTACTACCTCACGCACAAGGCCGACAAGCTGGGCTATCACCCGCAGGTGATACTCGCGGGGCGGCGCATCAACGACGGCATGGGCAAGTTCATCGCCGAGCAGACGGTCAAGCACATGATCAGGAGCGGCACCGCGGTGAAGGGCAGCAAGGTGAACGTGCTGGGGCTTACCTTCAAGGAGAACTGCCCGGACATACGCAATACCCGGGTGATCGACGTCATCAACGAGCTTGGTTCCTACGGCATGGAGGTCCACGTGCACGATCCGGTCGCCGACGCGGCCGAGGCGCGCCACGAGTACGGCATCGCGCTCGAGCCCTGGGAGGCGCTGCCGCGCGCGAGCGCGGTGGTGGCCGCCGTCGCGCACCGCCAGTTCACGGAAAAGCCGCTCGCGGAGTATCTGGAAAGGATCGAGCCGGGCGGATGCTTCATCGACGTCAAGTGCCAGTTCGACCGGGCCGCGTTCGAGCGCGCGGGCCTCACTGTCTGGCGCCTCTGATTCCGTGGCGCGACGGGACGGTTGAATCCGGGCATGCCGATCCGGTACGAGGACGCCAGGGAAGCGTTGCGCGGCCGGCCGCGCCGGTGGCTCGTCACCGGCGCGGCGGGCTTCATCGGATCGCATCTCGTCGAGGCGCTGCTCGGGCTCGGCCAGACGGTGACCGGGCTCGACAATTTCGCGACCGGCTACGCCCGCAACCTCGACGAAGCGCGAGCGGGCGAGCTCGACGGGGCGCGGCGTGCCTTCACCTTCATCGAGGGCGACATCAGGAGCCTCTCCGACTGCCGCCGGGCTTGCGTAGGGGCCGATGTCGTGCTGCACCAGGCGGCGCTCGGATCCGTGCCGCGCTCGCTCGACGATCCCCTCGCGACCCACGACGCCAACGCGACCGGTTTCGTCAACATGCTCGTCGCCGCGCGCGATGCCGGAGTGCGCCGCTTCGTCTACGCGGCGTCGAGTTCGACCTACGGCGATCACCCGGGACTGCCGAAGGTGGAGGACGAAATCGGCAGGCCGCTCTCGCCCTACGCCGTGACGAAGTACGCGAACGAGCTCTACGCCGACGTTTTCGGGCGCTGCTACGGGTTCGAGACGGTCGGCCTGCGCTACTTCAACATATTCGGCCCTCGCCAGGACCCGGAGGGTGCCTACGCGGCGGTCATTCCGCAGTGGATCGGCCAGTTGATCGGGCGCAAGCCGGTCTACATCAATGGCGACGGCGAAACGAGCCGGGACTTCTGTTACGTGGCGAACGCCGTGCAGGCGAATATCCTCGCGAGCCTCGTGGAGGACCCGGCGGCGGTGAACCAGGTCTACAACGTGGCGGTCGGCGAGCGCACGACGCTGAACGAGCTCTTCGAACTTCAGCGCAAGCTGCTCGCGGGCTACTTTCCCTGGGTTGCCGCCTGCCGCCCGAGCTATCGCGAGTTTCGCGAAGGCGACGTGCGTCACTCGCAGGCCGACATTTCCAAGGCCCAGCGGCTCCTCGCGTACGCGCCTTCCCACCGGATGCGTGACGGCCTCGAAGAAGCCATGGGCTGGTACGTTCGCAGCCTCGCCCCCGTGCCGTGAGCGCGAGGAAGTTTCAGGGCAGGGCGCCGATCCCGCCGCTGCGCCGGTCCGCTCTCACCCGGCGCTCGCCGGCGAAAGGCGCAAGCCGGGCGGCGCCGTTGCGACGCGCGCCGCGGCGCCGCTCGAGGACGAGCGTCGCCATCGTGTCTCCCGCTGGCGCGGCGTTCCGGGCGTCCTCGCCGAGTTGCGCGAGCAGGAGCTCGTTGTTCTGGATCATGACCTCGAGCGTGCGCCGCGTGTTCTGCTCGATCTGGGATGACAGCATGACGATGCCGGCGATCGCAATCGCCAGGCCCACAATGATCGCCCACCCAAGGAGTTCCGACATCGCGCGGGGTCGAATGCAATTTCCAAGCCAGAACAAAAAGTTTCTTCAACATCAATGAGGTAACGAATGAACCGGACTTTTGCCCGGTCATTCTGTAAAAAAATCCGACAGAATCGGGGCGTCGCGATGTCGACAGCCGCGTTGAGATTCGGGCAGGACGCACCGCAGAGGCTTCGCGCCGGTGCCGGGTTCAATTCTTAACATCATGAAAATACTGAATTTCTCACGGATGTGTCGCGCGCCCGGCGTTGGTACGCACCTTGCGGGCCGGCAGGTCGCATGATCCCCATATTCAGCCATTACGTTCCCGGGCGGCTCATATTCCTCGCGGGGCTTGAAGCGCTCGTCCTGGTGCTTGCGGCCTACGTGGGCATCTCGCTCAATCTGTCCGACCCGGGTGCGGAGATCGCGCGCGGGTGGTTGTCGATGCCGCCACAGGCAATCGTGTTCGTGGTCGGCATGCTGGCGCTCATGACAAGCATGGGCCTCTACCAGCCAGGGATCTCGGACAACACACCTTCGACCGGCACACGGCTCGCCGGGGCCTTCGTGCTGGGTTTCCTCCTGACCGGCGTCGTGTCGTACCTCGTGCCGGAACTGCACATGGGAACCTACCAGCTGGGCGGCGCCCTCGTGGTTGCGTTGCTCGGCACGGGCATCGTGCGGGTCGCGTTTATCCGGTGGAGTAACCTCGGCTGGTTCAAGTCGCGCGTGCTGGTACTCGGGACGGGGTCCCGGGTCATGCGGCTTGCCGAGTTCGCGAAGCGCAATCCCAACCACGTCGTGGTGGGATACGTCGCGCTGAGGCCGACGAAGCACTACATTCCGCTGCCGCACGTCCTGCCGGTGGCGCCCGGCGAGACGCTGCTCTCCATCGCGAAGCAGCACGAGGTCGACGAGATTGTCATCGCCGTTCGCGACCGGCGGGGCGGCGGGTTCCCGGTGCAGCAGCTGCTCGAGTGCCGCTTGCAGGGCGTGAAGGTGACCGAGCTTGCCACCTTCTTCGAGCGGGAGTACCGCCAGATGCTGCTCGAATCCATCAATCCCAGCTGGATGGTGCTGGGCGAGGGCTTCCGGCAGGGCTGGACACGCCGCGTGGTGAAGCGCCTCTTCGACCTCGCGGCGAGCCTGGGACTGCTCGCCATCGCGCTACCCGTCATGGTGGTGACCGCCCTGCTGATCGTCCTGGAGAGCGCGGGTCCCGTGCTCTACCGCCAGGAGCGTGTCGGCGCGGGCGGCGGCCGGTTCACGCTCTACAAGTTCCGCAGCATGAGGAACGACGCGGAGGAGGACGGGAGGCCCCGCTGGGCCGCCGCCGACGACGATCGCACGACGCGTGTCGGCCGGGTGATCCGCAAGCTGCGTATCGACGAGCTTCCCCAGATCATCAACGTGTTAAAGGGCGACATGAGCTTCGTCGGTCCGCGGCCCGAGCGCCCGTTCTTCGTGGATCAGTTGACGAGCCAGATTCCCTACTATGCCCTGCGACACAGCGTGAAGCCGGGGATCACTGGCTGGGCGCAAGTGCAGTACCCCTACGGCGCGTCGGTTGACGATGCCATAGAAAAACTCCAATATGATCTTTATTACGTGAAGAACCATTGCCTCTTCCTCGACCTCATGATCCTGATCGACACCGTGCAGGTCGTTCTGTGGGGCAAGGGGGCGCGCTAGCTTCCACCGGAACGTCGCGCACGACCGGTTGCCGCCCGCCGCGACGGGGATGAGCCGATGCCAGTGACGGTCGGGACGGCGAGCTACGCCGCTGCCGCAGCGGCGTTTCTTTTTCTGTCCGTGCTCTTGGTGCTGAGCTGGCGCGGGCGGCTCGCCGGGCTTCTCCTCGCCGCGGGCGCGTTCGCGACGGTGATATGGGCGGCCGCGGCCGTCTGGGTCGCCGCGGGCATGGGCAGCGGCATGCGCGCCACCGAGTCGCTCGAGGTGCTGCGCAGCACGATCTGGGTGGCGCTGCTGCTCGTTCTGCTCGGCTACAGCAGCGCCCGCCCGGGGAAACTTCGTATCGCCGCGGCGGGCGTCCTCGCCCTGTGCGCCGCGGCCCTCGCGCTCACGCTCGCCGTGGGTCCCGCGCTCGCCGCGCGCCCGGACGCGACCGTCATATTCACGCGGCTCGCGCTCGCCCTGGCGGGCTTGGTCCTCGTCGAGCAGCTCTACCGGAATGTCAATTCCCAGCAGCGCTGGGGCGTCAAGTTCCTGTGCCTCGGGCTGGGTGCCGTCTTCGCCTGCGATTTCTACCTCTACTCCGACGCGCTCCTCTTCCGGCGCGTCGATCCCGATGTCTGGGCGGCACGCGGGATCGTCAACGCGCTCGCGGTGCCGCTGCTCGCCATCGCGACCGCGCGCAACCCGGCTCTCGCCCTCGACGTCGCGATCTCGCGGCGCTTCGTGTTCCACTCAACCGCGATGCTCGGCGCGGCCGCCTACCTCATCGTGATGGCGCTTGCGGGCTATTACGTGCGCTATTTCGGGGGTGAATGGGGCGCGGTACTGCAGGTGACATTCATGTTCGGCGCGGTGATGCTGCTCGCCGCGATTCTCTTCTCGGGGACGCTGCGCGCACGGCTGCGCGTGTTTCTCAGCAAGAATTTCTTCAGCTACCGTTACGACTACCGCGAGGAGTGGCTGCGCTTCACGCGCACCCTCTCGGAGGGAGAGCCCGGCGCGCAGCTGCGGGAACGCTCGATCCAGGCGATCGCCGGGCTCGTGGACAGCCCGGGAGGCACGCTCTGGCTCACGCAGGAGAGCGGCGAGATCGAGCTCGTCGCGCGCTGGAACGCGCCTCCCGCGAAAAGCAGCCTGCCGCCGGACAGCCCGTTCGTGAGGCTCATGCAGTCGCGCCAGTGGGTGGTGGACCTCGGTGAATGCGCCGCGCACCCGGAGATCTACGATGGCGTCGCGGTGCCGGATGCGCTCGGGCCCATGCCGCTCGCGTGGCTCGCGATCCCGCTCATCCTGCACGAGCGGCTGCTCGGTTTCGTGGTGCTGGCGCGTTCCCAGGCGAGGATCAGTCTCGACTGGGAGGTGAACGATCTGCTGAAGACGGCCGGGCGCCAGGCGGCGAGCTACCTCGCACAGCTCGAGGCGGCGAGGGCCCTGCTGGTGGCGCGCCAGTTCGAGTCGTTCAACCGGATGTCGGCGTTCGTGGTGCACGACCTCAAGAACCTGGTGGCGCAGCTCTCGCTGCTCCTGTCGAACGCGGAGCGCCATCGCCATGAGCCGGCGTTCCAGGAGGACATGATCGGCACGGTGGCCCACTCGGTCGAGAAGATGAGCCGGCTGCTCTTCCAGTTGCGCGGTGGCTACACGCTGGAGCCGCCGGTCCCGGTCACGCTGGACGAGATGGTCGAACAGGCGGTGTCGATGCGTTCCGCATCGAAGCCCGCGCCCGCGCTCGAACTGCGGGATCGCGGCATGTGCGTGGTCGCCCACCGGGTACGGCTCGAGCGGGTGGTCGGACACCTGATACAGAACGCGGTGGACGCGACGCCGCCGGAAGGTAGTGTATCGGTGCGGGTTTTGCGGCAGAATGGCTCCGCACTGATCGAGATCGCGGACACCGGCTGCGGCATGAGCGAGCGCTTCATGCGCGAGCGGCTGTTCAAGCCGTTCGAATCGACGAAGGCGGCGGGAATGGGGATCGGCACCTACGAGGCGCAGCAGTACGTGCGCGAGCTGGGCGGCCGCATCGAAGTGGAGAGTCGCGAAGCGCAGGGCACGGTGTTCCGCGTGCGGCTGCCGCTGCACGTGGCCGGGCGGGTCGAGGAAGGTCAGGCGGACATGGGAGCGGAGCTTGCAGAAGGACGGTAAGGTTCTGCTGATCGTCGAGGACGATCCGGGTCTGCAGAAGCAGATGCGCTGGAGCTTCGACGCGCACGAGACACTCGTCGCCGGGGATCGCGCGAGCGCGCTCGCCCTGCTGCGCCGGCACGAGCCTCCCGTCGTCACGCTCGATCTCGGGCTGCCCCCGGATGCGGACGGCGCGTCCGAGGGACTCGCGACCCTCGAGCAGATGCTCTCGCTCCTGCCGGACACCAAGGTGATCGTGGTGACCGGCAACCAGGATCGCGCCAACGCGGTGAAGGCGATCGGCCTCGGCGCCTACGAGTTCTACCAGAAACCCTTCGAGCCGCAGATACTCGGGCTGGTGATCGAGCGCGCGTTCCGCCTCTACGCCCTGCAGCAGGAGAACCGCCGTCTCAGGGAGACGCAGGACTCTCCCACCCAGGGCATCATCACGCGCGATCCGTCAATGCTCAAGGTCTGCCGGAGCGTGGAGAAGGTGGCGGCTGCGGACGCGACGGTGCTGCTCATCGGTGAATCGGGAACCGGCAAGGAGTTGCTCGCGAGGGCGGTGCACCAGTTGAGTCCGCGGGCGGCCAAGCGCTTCGTGGCGATCAACTGCGCCGCGATACCGGAGAACCTGCTCGAGTCGGAACTTTTCGGCTACGAGAAGGGCGCGTTCACGGGCGCGAACAAGCAGACGAGGGGAAAGATCGAGTACGCCGACGGCGGCACCTTCTTCCTGGACGAGGTGGGGGATCTGTCGCCGCCGCTGCAGGCGAAGCTCCTGCGCTTCATCCAGGAGCGCGTGCTGGAGCGCGTGGGCGGGCGCGAGGAGATCCCGGTCGATGTCCGCATCGTGTGCGCAACCCACAGGAACCTCAAGAAGCTGATCGAGGAAGGCCTGTTTCGCGAGGACCTGTACTACCGGTTGAGCGAGATCGTGGTCGACATCCCGCCGCTGCGCGAGCGCTCCGGCGATCCGACGCTCATCGCGCACGCGTTCATGCGCCGGTTCGCGCAGCAGCAGGGGCGCCAGCCGATGGGCTTCAACCAGGACGCGCTCGATGCGATCGAGTCCTATCGCTGGCCCGGCAACGTGCGGGAAATGGAGAACTGCGTGAAACGCGCCGTCATCATGGCCGAGGGCTCGCAGATCGGCGCGGCGGACCTCGGGATCGCCGCGCCCGACGGGGCTCCCGAACCGGTGAACCTGCGCGAGGTGCGGGACGAAGCGGAACGCAAGGCGATCGCGCGGGTGCTCGCGCGGGTGGAGGGTAACGTGGCGGACGCGGCGCAGCTCCTCGGCGTGAGCCGGCCGACGCTCTACCAGTTGATCAGCCGCCATGGCCTGAAGCCGCCCGGCGTGGCAAAGCCGGAAGAGGGGGCCTGAAACGAAAACGGCACGGCGCAATGCCGTGCCGCGAATCGGGAAGAAATCCGGGGCCTGTTACGCGCGGCTCCCACGCCGCCGGATTGCACCCATGCCGAGCAATCCCAGTCCCAGGAGAGCCAGCGTTGCCGGCTCCGGCGCGCCGCCGGGCCCGCCACCGCTAGCCTTGATCATGTCGACCTTGAAGTTGTCGTTCGAACCGCCCAGCGCGCCGGCCATGACGAGGTATCGCCCCTGCTGCGTGCCGTCAGCGGTAATGCTGACGCCCGAGGGCGCGTTGTTGTCGGGCGCCGGGCCGATCAACTGGTTGGTATCGCTGCGCCGCAGGATATTCGTGATATCGGAGAAGCCCATCCCCGCGCTGGTAAGGGTATTGGCGCAGCCGGTAAAGCAGGTATTGGCGAAGTTGTAATTCGCGCCCAGGTTGTTGCCACCGTAGAAGACGGAAATGTCCGCCGCTCCGCCGGTGGAGCCTTCCTGCGCCCAGCCCAGCCGGAAGGCTTCGAGGTCGAAGTTCTGGCCCGGCAATTCGAACACCAGCACGTCGAAGATCTGGTTGTTGTCCACGGCGTGCTCGGGCGGGGACCCTTCATTGGTGTCGCCGGAGATGACGTTGCCGATGCCGAATCCGCCGCCGAAGAGCGCGAGGTTGGCGCTGCTCGTAAAGAGCCCGTTGCTGGCGGTGGAACTGGTGGAGCTCGCGGTTTGCGTCGAATACGCGCGGACCTTCACCACCTGATCGACGCCGCTCACGTTGACGGTCATCGTCATCTCGTTGGCGTTCCCGGTTGCCGTGGAGGAGAGCCACTGCGTCGCAACGGCCGGGCCAGCCACCAGCGATCCGAATACCAGCGCCAGACAGTACGGGATGCGTTTCATTGCTCTTCTTTCATTCTCTCCGCGTTTCGCCGGTGACCGGGCATCCCCTCCGGACGACCCCTGCCCTCGGCAACACGCAATCTTGCGGGGAGACAAAGCAAATTGCGGGCCAAGCCCCGGACGTGACTGTATAAGCACTTGATTCATAACGAGTCCATGTTTCTCAGGCTGCCGTGGCTTGGATCGGCGGCAGCGAAACCAGACCCTCGTGTAAAAAAATCCGACAAACCTTCACGCCGACAGAACCGGCAATACCCTGGCCAAGGTTGCAGGATTGCGAGGTAAGTCATTGTAAAACAAAACATCAAAGTCTCCGGGCTGGAACGGGCCGCGCCGCCGGAGGCCCAAAAAACCTGTAAGAAAACCCGACAACGCCCGTGCAAGATCCGGCAGCGGTCAAAGCCTGCATTTCGTTCCGGGCAAAGCAGGCTTGTCCACCGGGGGGGCCTACGTCCCCAGCGAGGCGAGCAGCGCGCGTGCCTCTTCCGCTTCCGGGAACGCCCCGGACCCGCCCAATGCAGCCTTGAGTTCCAGGCGCGCACGTGCCCGGTCCCCAGCCTTGATGAGCGCCTTGGCCAAATGGTAGCGGATCTCCGGATTGCTGGTCTCCAGCGAAACGGCCTTCAACAGCATCTGTATGCCCTCATGGAGCTTTCCCCGGTTCACCAGCGCCCAGCCATAGGTGTCGAGCACGGCCGCCGTAGCCGGGCTGATCTGGAACGCGCGTTCGGCGAATTCAATGGCGCGAGGGTCGCCACTCTTGCCTAGCGCCCACGCGAGGTTGTTAAGAGCCCGGGCGTCCATCGGGTTATCCCGGACGATGCTTTCATAATGTGAGATCGCGTCCTTGAGTTTGCCTCTGGCTCCAAGCGCGTCGGCCAGGTACATCCGCGTGGCGGTGTCTTCCGGGTGCTTTCTGACCCACTCCTCGATGGAGCCATCCCGTTCCGAGCCCGGGCTCGCCTGGGCCATCGCCTGGTGCAGGCTGATCAGCATCTTCGCGGTCGGCTCCAGCCGCACCGCGGTTTCAAAAGGTTTGACGGCCCGCCGTGCCTCTCCCTGGGCAATCCATGTCCTCCCCTCGAGCCAGTAACCGAGCGCGGCTTTCGGACTGTTGCGCTGCAACGCCTGGGCAAGCTCCATTGCCTCGGGGTAACGCTTGGCCTGCAGGAGGATGTTTCCGACCAGTTCCCGCGCTTCTGGGTTGCGTGGATTGCGCTTCAGGGCTGCCCGGGCGACTGCCACTGCCGTTCGAAGATCCCCAGCCGCCATGTGCGCCGAGGCAAGCAGGAGCACCGCCTCGACAGACCCCGGCTGGGCGCTCGTCAAGGTCGTAAAGGTCGTGGCGGCGGCGCCGTAGTCCTTCCTGGCCATCTGGAGCTGACCGAGTGCTTTGAGCGTGCGCGGATTGCGGGGGCGCACCTTGACCGCCTGCTGGGCGGCGCCGATCGCTTCGTTCAATTCCCCGGCCTCGGCGAGTGCTTCCGTGACCAGGAGGAGCGCATCGATCGAGCCGGGATGCGCGTCGGCGGCACGCCGCGCGGACGCCAGCCCCTCCGCGCGCCGGCCGCTGCGCAGCTCGACCTGGGCGAGCGCGAGCTGCGCCGCAAGGTGCGTGGGCGCGCCCTTGAGAACTTCCTGCAAGCGCGCGCGGGCAGCGTCCGGCTTCCCGTCCAGCATGTCCATTTCCGCGAGCTCCTGGATAGCCGGGAAGAACGACGGGTCGAGTTCGCGCGCCCGCTGGAACGCCGCGCGCGCGGCCGGAAATTCCCGGGCGTGCCGGGCCACGACCCCCTTCAACATGTAGGTCTCGGGATTCTTCGGCAGGCGCTGCTCGAGTGCCGCGACGGCGTCGCGAGCCGGTTCGACGCGGTTCTCGCCGAGAAGCAGCATGATGAGCCCGTAGTCGGCCTTGGGGTTGTCGGGTTTGAGCGCGACCGCGGCGCGGAAATCCGCTTCCGCGCGCCGGCGCAATCCTCCCGCCAGATGCGTCATCGCAAGCGCGGTGCGGGCCTCGGGATCGCCGGGTGCGACCTTGACCGCCTTCGCGAGCGACTCGAGCGCCTGCCGGAGATCGCCCAGCATGAGGTAGGCCTGACCGGTCAGGCCCAGGAGCTGGGGGTCGTCGCGGGCTGCTTCCCGCATCGACAGGAGCAGGTTCAGTGCGCCCTGGGGCTGGTTCTTTGCGAGGAGCGTCGCCGCCAGCATCTTGCGGGCGTGCAGGTCTCCCGGGTAGCGCTCCAGGTAGCGTAGGAACGCGTCCTGCGCGGTTTCCAGGTTGCCCGTGGCGAAATGTTTCTGCCCCGCCAGCAGCACGGCCGGCATGTAGCGCGGCAACACCACGAACACGCGCTCGAGATTGTCTCCGCATTGCTGGTAGCGCTTCTCGCGGCAATCGATCAATGCCTCCGCGAAGTAAAGCATGGGCATGGGAGGGGTCGTCTTGCGCGTCTCGTCCAGCAACGGGCGCGCGTCCGCCACCCGCCCCGACGCGATGAGGGCAATCGCGTAGGACATCCGGGCATCGAGCCGCCCCGGCGCGATGCGCGCGGCCTCGGCATATTCGGCAAGCGCCTTCTCGGCCTGGCCGGCGCCGCGCAGCATCTCGGCGCGCGCGAGGCGCGCATCGACGTTGTCCGGATGGGAGGCAATGACTTCGCCGACGAGACGTTCCGCTTCCGCGCGCTCGTTGCGGGCGGCGGCGACCCGGGCAAGGCCCAGCTTCGCCCGGTCGGGAAGCGCGGCGAGCCCGAGCTGAAACTGCGTGTTGGCGCCGGTGGCGTCGCGCTGCCCGAGCAACGCATACCCTCGCAGGATCGCGTGCTCCGCGAGCACCTTCGGGTCGTTCGGAAGGGGGCGCTTCGGGTCCGGTTCCAGCAGCGCCAGAAGCTCCTTGTGCTTCTCCAGCTCGATCAGCACCGGGCCGAGCACCGCGATCACGTCGGCAGCGGGTTTGCCGAGCTCCAGCGCCCGCTTGAGGTAGTTCTCCGCCTCGGGCCAGGCACCGCAGTCGGCGAGAATGCGGCCCAATTGAAAGTGCGCTTCCGCCCGCCCGGCGTCCTTGGCGAGGACGGCACGGTACTGGAGCGAGGCCGCGAGACGGTCGCCCCGTGCGAGATACTCGCCGGCGCTGCGTTCGAGACTCTCGGGCGATTCGCATCCCGCCAGTGCCGCGACAAGCACGAGCGTCAAGGACAGCGTCCCCACGCGCGAGAGCGCGAGACGGGGCAGCCTGGAAAATCGGGCTTGTCTCATCGGCAGACCCGATAGGCTTCGGTGCCGGTTGAAAGTTCCATGGGCGGCGGCGACGGGCAAGTTCCGTGCCATCATGCCACGGTTCCGTACGATCGTCGTGACCCGTTCGGGTCCCCGCGGTTCCCCTTTCTGGCCCGGAACTTGCATTGGCCTGCCTTTGCATTCATCGCGGAGGCTCAATGAAGTTGCTTTCCACCGAAAAGTCCAGGGTGCTGGCTGAACAACAGGGCTGGTCGCCGGGTTTTGCGCAGGGGTTTGTCGAGGGTGAAACTTCGCGCCGATTGGGTGGAGCGCCCACGCTGCATGCACTCGTGGGAATCGACGACTATTCTCTCGGCTTCCGGGCCGGCTACTTCGAGCGGCGAAGCGGCCCGGCGCATGCTGCCCGCGCGGAATCCATGGTGCTGCGGCAGGCGAACTCGCGCTGAGCGGTATTTTCTCACGCTTCGGCGGCCGCGCCGGGGCGCCCGAGGCGGGTTTCTCCCGCTGGGGGGGCGCCGTACGAAAATCGACGACCCCGTCGACCTCGTGACACTCTGAGCGTTGCCGGCGCGGCCCGCGGCCGGGTTCCTGGCCTGGTTCGCCCGGGCCGCACGGACGCGGCGCCTGCGGCCCGCCGTACTGTTGCAGTATGATCCCGGAGCGCGGTTCCGTCCTGTCCCGTTCCGTGCCCAGACGAGGAGAGCGTCGATGTTCGTGATGGATGGCCTGATGGCACGGCTTGCGGCGCTTGTCGCGTGCGTCCTCGTGCTTGCCGGTTGCGGGCCAAGAGGCGCGGATCCGGAAAAGCTCCTCGCCGCCGCAAAGGCGGAGCAGGACAAGGGCAATTACGGCGCCGCCATCATACAGTTGAAGAATGCCGTCCAGGCGGTGCCCGACAATGCGGAGGCACGCTTTCAGCTCGGTATGGCGTATTCGGCGACCGGCGATTTCGCGTCCGCCGAGAAGGAGCTGCGCCGCGCCGCGGAGCTGCGCCACGACCCCTCGAAGGTCGCCGTGCCGCTCGCCCGGGCGATGCTCGCGATCGGCGAATTCCAGAAGGTCCGGGACGAGGTCCGGCCCGAGAGCGTAACGAGCCCCGGGGTCCAGGCGGAACTCACGGCGCTGCGCGGCCTCGCCGAACTCGGCCTGCGGCGCGAGAAGGAAGGGCGCGCTCTCCTGGAGCAGGCCCTGGCGAAACAGCCTGAGCTCGTGGACGCGCTCCTCGGGCTCGCGCGCCTTGCCGTCGCGGACAGGAAGATCGACGAGGCGGCCGCTCTGGTCGAACGCGCGGTGAAGGCGGCGCCGAAGAGCGCGGAGGCATGGCTGATGCGAGCCGAGTTGAATCGCATGCGCGGGGGCGAAGATCCGGCCGCCGGTTACCGCAAGGTGATCGAGCTCAATCCCGAGAACGTCCCGGCGCGGCTGGGACTCATCAACACCCTGCTCGCGGCGGGCAACACCGAGGAGGCGGGCAAAGTACTCGCGGAGGCGCGCAAGCTCGCGCCGGGCAACCCGCTCGTGCGCTATACCGAGGGCCTGCTCGAGTTCCGGAAAAAGAACTACGCGGGAGCCCGCGAGGCGGTGCTGCAGGTGCTGAAGGTCGCGCCGAACCACATGCCGAGCGTGCTGCTCGCCGGCAGCGTCGAATACGCGCTCGGCGCGCACGTCCAGGCGCAAACCCACCTCGCGCGCGTGCTCGAGCGCGCGCCCGGCAACCTCTACGCCCGAAGGCTTCTCGTTTCCTCGCTCGCCCGCACCGGCAACACGCAGCGCGCGCAGGAAGTGCTTGCGCCCGCGCTCGCGCAGGCGCCGGGTGACACCATGCTGCTCAGCATGGCGGGGGAACTCGCCATGCAGGCCAATGATTTCGCCCGGGCGCGCGAGTACTTCGACAGAGCCGCGAAGATCGATCCGAAGAGCGCCGGCGCGCGCACCGGCCTCGCGGTGAGCCGCCTTGCCGGGGGTGACGCGGACTCGGGCCTCGCCGACCTCGAGGCCGCGGTGGAACTCGATTCCACGCGTTACCAGGCCGATATCCTGCTCGTGACGACGCACCTGCAGCGCTCGCGCTTCGACCAGGCGTTGAAGGCGGCGCAGACACTGGAGAAGAAGCAGCCCGAGAACCCGCTCACCTACAACCTGAAAGCCGCAGCCTACCTCGGCAAGAAGGACGTCAAGTCCGCGCGCCGCGAACTCGAGCGCGCGCTGGAGCTGCGGCCCACCTACCTCCCGGCCGCGATCAACCTCGCGCAGCTCGATCTGCAGGAGAAGAAGCCGCAGGACGCCCGCAGGCGGATCGAGGCGATCGTGCAGAAGGACAGGGACAACGTGCAGGCGCTGCTCGCGCTCGCCAATCTGGGGCCGCGCATCGGGGCGACCGAGAAGGAGCAGGTGGAGTGGCTGGAGCGGGCGGGCCGGGCAAGCCCGGGGACCGTGCAACCGAAGCTCATGCTCGCGCGCTTTCACGCGCAGGCGGGCGACGCGAAGAAGGCGCTCGGGATCGCGCAGCAGGCCGCCGCGGCGAATCCGGATAACCCGGAGGTGCTCGAGACACTGGGCTCGATACAGATCGCGGCCGGCGAGAAGAACCAGGCGCTCGCTACCTACACCCGCCTTGCGGCGCTGCAGCCGAAGTCGCCGATGGCGCACTACCGCCTCGCGAGTGCCCAGTCGCTGAACGGTGATAACACGGGCGCCCGCGGGTCGTTGCGCAAGGCGCTCGAACTGCGCCCCGATTTCCCGGAGGCCCAGATGGCGCTTGCCGACCTGGAGATCCGCGCCGGGCGCTATGCCCAGGCGATGGACATTGCCCGCCAGGCGCAGAAGCGATCGGCGAAGTCGCCGCTCGGCTACGTCATGGAGGGTGACGTCCTGATGGCGCAGAAGCAGTATCCGCAGGCCGCGAAGGCATACGACACGGCGTTCGGGCTCGGCAGGAACAGCGCCCTCGCGATCAAGCTCCACGCGGCGTTCAGCCGGGCCGGAAAACCGGACGAAGCGGATGCCCGCCTCGCGCAGTGGCTGAAGATGGCGCCCGAGGACGTGCCGGCACGACTCTACGCGGCCGATGCGGGGCTGAAGGCGGGCAAGTACAAGGTCGCGATCGAGCACTACGAGTGGCTCCTCGGCAAACAGCCCGAGAACGTGGTGGCGCTCAACAACCTCGCCTGGGCCTACCAGCAGGCGAAGGACAAGCGTGCGCTCGAAACGGCCGAACGCGCGCACAAGCTCAAGCCCGATAACCCCGCGATCATCGACACGCTCGGGTGGATCCTGGTCGAACAGGGCGACTACAAGCGCGCGACGGCGCTCTTGCAAAAGGCCGTTGCCGCCGCGCCCAAGGCCCCCGCCATCCGCTACCACCTCGCCCAGGCGTGGCTCAAGTCCGGTGACAAGGTGAAGGCGCGCGAGGAACTGGAGCGGCTCCTTGCCGGAGAGACGGCGTTTCCCGAGCGGGACGAGGCGCTCGGACTCCTGCGCCAGTTGCGGAAATGAAATTCGTGATGGCCCGCGGGCCCGGCAACCTCGTGCGATTGCTGCGGGCGTTGCCCGCCTGCGTGCTCGCCGCGGCCGCGGTCGCGGCGTGGAGCGCGCAGCCCGGCGCGAGCTACCAGCCGAAGGCCGGGCAAGAGGGCAAGGACGTGATCTGGATGCCCACGCCGACCCCGCTCACCGGGCGCATGCTGGACTTGGCCCGGGTGTCGGCGAAGGATTACGTGATCGATCTCGGTTCGGGAGACGGGCGGCTCGTCATCGCGGCGGCAAAACGAGGGGCGCGGGCGCTCGGTATCGAGTACAACGCGGACCTCGTGGAACTCTCCCGGCGCGCGGCGGCGAAGGAGGGCGTCGGGGACCGGGCGCGCTTCGAGAAGGCCGACATCTTCCAGAGCGACTACTCGAAGGCCACGGTCGTCACCCTGTTTCTCCTCCCCGATCTGAATCTCAGGCTTCGGCCGGCGCTCCTCAAGCTCGCGCCCGGCACGCGCATCGTGTCGAATTCCTTCGAGATGGGCGAATGGAAAGCGGACCAGTCGGTTACCGTGACCGAGCACTGCAAGGTCTACTGCAGGGGATTTCTCTGGATCGTGCCTGCGGAGGTCGCCGGCCGCTGGATCCTTCCGGAGGGCGAGCTGCGCCTCAAGCAGGACTACCAGATGGTTTCCGGGAGCCTGGTTGCGGCCGATCAGGAGACGATGGTGACGGGCAGAGTCCGCGGCGAGGAGATCGTCCTTACTGCCGCCGACGCGGTCTACACTGGCCGGGTCGGGGCGGAAACGATCGAGGGGACCATCCGGGTTGGCGCGCATACGGTCAAGTGGCGGGCAAAGCGGGAACGGCCCTGAACGTAATGGCCCCCGAGGATTGCCTCGATATGCCCTGCTGTTCGCGGGATACCGCAAGTTTTATGCAAGAAGTCAATTACTTGAGCAATCTTTGTGGCGTGGCAGCCTGCCAGGCTTGCTCCTGACAGCCGCTTGAGAACTTGGTCGCGACGAGGACCGATATACTCCCGGGGTTCGCGGTGCCGGTCACGGGTCCTGTCAGAAAATTTAACAAGGGATGTGGTGGAAACAGTGCGGGAAAATCATGCAATTTCAAAAGGATGGAGACTATTTCCGCGTGTCCCGGAGCGCGCGTCGGGCTGGCGCTGTCAGAAATCTTTACACTTCGGCTGCCTCGGCCGGCGCCACGCACCGGGGTATTTTCGTAAACTATTGAAAAATTAACAATAAATTAATCTGGCACGCTACGTGCTTTACCCGTGGGCGAAGGATCCAGGTAGTCGGAATCCAGAACTGAACCGAAAGGAGTCCCAGATGAATGCAGTCAAGAAAGCCCTGATCGCTTCGGCGGTAGGCATGGCGCTCGCCGGAACCGCGCAGGCCGGCAGCGTGCTATTCGACGTGAACGGCGGCGCGGGCGCAAACGTTGTCGGCGTCGACCAGTTCTACATTTCGGTCTTCGACTGGGCGCCGGGCAACCTGTTGATAGCGGACACGACGCCGCTTGGCACCGTGACCAACCCGGTCGCAATCTACTCGCAGTCGTTCCTGAGCTCGATGTTGAAGGCAGGCGGCGGCGGCTTTACCTACGGCGGGGCGTTCCCGGGCCAGTTGACCTACCAGCTGCGGACGTGGGCGGACGCGACGGCCGATGGCAGCGCGATCCAGTATGCGGCCGGGACGGTGCCCTCGGGGTCGTCGAACTTCTTCGAGATCTACTATCACACCTCCGCGGTCACGAGCGACGTGACGGGCTGCGGCTACGGCGCCAACCAGACCGCTCCGTGCGGCGCGTTCCCCGGCACTCTGATCTACAGTGGAACAGCCGACATCGTCGATACCGCGTCCCTGACGCAGACCGGCACCACGATCGGCGGTCTTGACCAGAGTTCGGACGGTAGCGACGTGGACGGCGGAGTCACGACGCGCACACTGGGTCTTGGCACGCTCACCCTCGCGGTCAATACGGTCTCCTACGACGGCGCCTTCTTCCTGACCGACATCGACAGCCTGTCCGTCGATATCGAGCACACCGAGCAGGGCGGCGGCTCGCCGTTCAAGCAGGCGAACCCGTCCGACCAGGTGGTCGGCAACGCGCCGGACTATGGTGACGGCATCAACAACATCGGTGTCGGTTCGTGTGGCGGTGCGGGCAGCGGCCCCTGCGACGTGCACCTGCAAAGCGATGCCTCGTCGAGCGTGCTGACCCAGGCGCCGGAACCGCAGTCCCTCGCGCTCCTGGGACTCGGCCTCGCGGCGTTCGGTGCGATGAACCTCCGCCGGCGCGCGAAGCAGCGCTCGTGAGCCGGCCGGCCGGCTGATCCTTCGCTTCGCGATTCAGTCTCTGGATCCTGAAAGCGGCCCCTCGGGGCCGCTTTTTTTATACTCCCGCGGAATGATCATGAAGGCGGCCGGCGACATCCGTGCCAGCGAGCGGGAAGGAGGCAGGTGGCGGTGAAGGCCCGGCGAACTCCGGTTCGGGGCGAGGGCGAGCGCTCCGCGCTCTCGCGCGGGCTGGCGCAGGCGCAGGCCTTGCATCGCGCCGGCCGTCTCCCCGAGGCCGAGCGGCTCTACCGGGAGTTGCTGCGCTCCCGGGGACATCACCCGGATCTGGTGAATGCGCTCGCTTCGCTCTGCATCCGGCAGGGGCGGGCGGCCGAGGCGGTGCCGCTCCTCGAAGGCGTGCTCCGCCGCGACCCCGGGTGCGCGGAGGCGCACCACCAACTGGGTAATGCCCTTGATGCGTCGGGGCGGCCCGTGGAGGCCATGGCGCGATACCGGCAGGCGACCGTGCTCGACCCCGCCATGGCCGCGGCCCACAACAACCTCGGCAGGGCGCTCGCCGCCGCCGGGTACCGCGACGAGGCGTGCCTGAGCTACGAGCGGGCCATCGCGTTGCGGCCGGACTACGCGCTCGCGCACTACAACCTCGGCAACACGCTGAGCGCGCTCGAGCGCAAGGACGAGGCGATCGCGTCCTACCGCCGCGCCATCGCGATCGCGCCGGAGCACGCGGAATCGCACAATAACCTCGGCAACGCGTTTAACGACCTCGGCCGCTTCGAGAACGCAATTGCCTCGTACCGGGAGGCGATCCGCGTCCGGCCGGGGATGGCCGAGGCGCATCACAATCTCGGCGCCACGCTCAAGGATCTCCAGCGCCATGGCGAGGCGCTCGCCAGCCTCGAGCGAGCGCTCGATATCGACCCCGGACACGCGGGCGCGCGCTTCCAGCGGAGCACGCTGCGCCTCGCGCTCGGCGAGTACGAGACGGGCTGGCCGGAGTACGAATGGCGCTGGCGGATACGCGGCGCCGAGCGCGAGCGCGGATTCCGTGAGCCGCTCTGGCTGGGCTCGCCGCCGCCGGCGGGAAAGACCATCCTCGTTCACGCCGAACAGGGTTACGGCGACACGCTCCAGTTCGTGCGCTACGCGCCGCATCTTGCCGCGCTCGGCGCGCGGGTGATCCTGGAAGTGCAGCGCCCGCTCGCCCGCCTGCTGCAAGGGATGCCGGGCATCGCGACGGTGGTAGCGCGCGGCGAAGCCCTGCCGCCGTTCGATCTGCAGTGCCCGATGATGAGCCTGCCGCTCGCGCTCGGAACGACCCTCGCATCGATTCCCGCCGCGACGCCGTACCTTGCGCCGCCGCGTGACCGTGTCGCGTACTGGCGCGCCGCGGTCGGCGAATCCGGCACCCCCGGAGTCGGGCTCTGCTGGGCCGGTTCATCGCGCGCCGGCAATCCGGCGGCGTTCCGGATCGACCGCCGCCGCAGCCTCACGCTCGCGCAACTCGCCCCGCTCGCGGCGGTGGGCGGCGTGCGCTTCTTCAGCCTGCAGAAAGGCCCGGCCGCGACCCAGGCACCGCCCGCCGGCATGACGCTCGTCGATCGCGCCGGGGAGCTGGAAGATTTCGCCGATACCGCGGCGCTCGTCGCGGCGCTCGACCTCGTGATATCGGTCGATACCGCGGTCGCGCATCTTGCCGCGGCCCTCGGGAAGCCGGTGTGGATGCTCTCCCGGTTCGACGCGTGCTGGCGCTGGCTCACCGACCGTGACGACAGCCCGTGGTACCCCACGCTGCGGCTATATCGCCAGGAGACTCCCGGGGATTGGTCCAGCCCCATCTCCCGCCTGGCCGAGGCGCTTGCCCGGCTTGCGGCCTGATCACCGCGCGGAAACGATCGTCACAGCCCGCTCAGCAGCTCGCGCGCCTTGTTGCCGTAGGCGGCGCTCTTCATCGCGATGACCGACTCGGCCTCCCGGCGCGCGCCGCTCTTGTTGCCGGCGCGTGCCATGGCGACCGCGAGGTGGTAGGTAATCTCGTCGCTCCCCGGCTTGAGGCGCTTCGCGTTTTCGATGAGCGGCAGGCCGTCGCTCACCTTGCCGTTCTCCACGAGCACCCACCCGTAGGTGTCGAGGACGTTGGCATCGTTGCCGGCCACTTCGTGCGCGCGCTTCGCCACCTCGACCGCCCTGGGATTGCCGAGCGCGAGGTAGCAGATCGCCAGGTTGTTGAGCGCAAGTATCTCCTTCGGGGCGGCCTGCAGCACCTGCTCGTAGTGCGCCGCGGCCGCCCCGAAGCGGCCGTCGGCGAGATGGGCGTCGGCGAGTACCAGACGCGTCGCCTGGTCGCGGGGGTTGCGCTCGAGCCACTGCTCCAGTCCCCCTATCGCTTCCGCCCGGCTACCCGCGCGGGTGCGCGCCACGTAGATCTTGACCGCGTTGCTTCCCGTCCGGCTGCGGTCGAACGCGGCCTCGTAGGCCTTCACGGCTTCCGCCGGACGCTTCGCGCGCAGCAGCGCTTCGCCTTCCAGCTCGTAGCCCTGCGCCGCGTGCGGCGCGAGTCGCTTCACCTCCGCCGCGGTTTTCAGCGCGAGATCCGTGCGGCCCTGGTTGATCTGCAGCCCCGCGAGCGCCGCCCACGCGGGAACATAGGCGGCATCGAGTTCGATCGCCTTGCGCAGCGTGGACTCCGCGCCCTTCGCCTCGCCGCCGGCCTGCTGCGCGACGGACAGCCGGTAGTAGGCGGCAGGCTGGCGCGGGGCGAGTTGCGTCATCTTGACGTAGCTCTGAATCGCGCCGTTGTATTCCCGCGCGGCCATCTGGGCGGTGCCCAGCACGTCGAGCGCGGCGGGGCTGGAGGGGTTGCGCGAGGCGGCCTCGCGGGCGTACTCGAGTGCCTTCGCGGCGTTGCCCACCGAGAGGTAGTGCGCGGAGAGCATGCCGAGCGTCTCGATCGCGCCCGGCCGCGCCGCGCGCGCCCGCTCCAGCCACTTCAGCGCCGCCGCCTTGTCGTTCTCGCGCGACGCGAGCTCGGCGAGCGCCAGCATCGCCCTCACGTTCTTCTGGTCCTTCGCGACGATCTGCTCGAACCGGTGGCGGGCGTCGGCGCTCTTCTTCTCGGCGACGTCGATCGTCGCGAGGTTCGCGGCCGCGGGGAAGTAGCGCGGGTCGAGCTCGAGGGCGCGCTCGAAATTCCTGCGCGCCGCGGCCGGATCCTTGCGCTCGAGATTGATGATCCCCGCCAGGTTGTGCGGGACGGGGCTCTTCGGCTCCTTCGCCTGGAGCCGCGTCACCGCTTCGAGAGCCTTCGCGAAGTCTCCCCGCCGGTAGAGGGTCGTGATGAGGATGTAATCGGCGCGCTGCCCGGGGCCCTCGAGCTTCGAGAGGGCCTCGAGCTCCGCGAGCGCCTGCTCCGTTTCGCCGCGTTGCAACTGCACCGCGGCGAGCGAAGTCCGCAGCTTCGGGTCGTCCGGCCTGGCGGCAAGGGCCCGCTGGTAGTACTCCCCGGCGCGGTCGAGGCTGCCGCCCAGGAAGAGCGCGTCCGCCGCGATGGCGAGCACGGTGTGGTCGGTCATCTTCGCGGTCAGCACCGGTTCGAGGGTCTCGAACGCCTCCTTGCCCTTGCGCATCTCGATCTGGGCGGCTGCGAGGAGTTTGCGGGCGGTGAGGTTGGACGGGTGCCGGGCGAGGAACTTGGAGAGGATCTGTTCGGCGGAGGCGTGCGAGCCCCGGGAGTGCGCGATGAGTCCCGCCAGCAGTTGCGCCGCGGGGTAGTCCGGCAGGATCTTGAGCGCATGTTGCACGGCGATCTCGGCGTCGGCGAGCTTGCCTTCCCTCACCAGCACCAGCGCCCTCAGGTAGTGGCCGACGGGGATGTTGCGCGACACGCGCGCGATGGCCTCGACGTCCTTGCGCGCTTCCGCGAGCTTGTTCAGGTGAATCATGAGCGTCGCGCGGGCGACGTGGACCGGAATCATCCCCTTGCGCAGCGCGATGATCGCGTCGTAAACCGGCGCGGCTTCGGCGCTGCGCTTCAGGAGGTGCAGGAGGTCCG
Source organism: Burkholderiales bacterium (assembly GCA_020854035.1). GTDB lineage: Bacteria > Pseudomonadota > Gammaproteobacteria > Burkholderiales > SG8-41 > SG8-41. The sequence continues at coordinate 43,974 of JADZGE010000107.1, forward strand.
CGCGCAGCATGAGCGCCTCGACGTTCTTCGGCTGCGCGGCGAGGAGCGCGTCCACCGCCGCGAGGGCCTCGGCGGGAGTCGCCTCGGTGAGCAGCAGCCGGGCGTGGAGGAGCGCCGTTTGCGCGTGGTTCGGACCGGTCCGGGCCGCGGCGGCAAGCGATCGCTTCGCGTTCTCGCGATCGCGCTGCAGCAGGTAGGCGCGCCCGCGCATGGCGTGGATCACCGTCACGGGCTCCGGCTCGAAGCTGTCGAGCGGGCGGATCTCCGAGATGACTTTCGCCGCCTGGCCGTCGGCGACAAGCGCTCGCGCGAGTTCGGCGTGGACCCTTCCGCCCTCGACGAGGCCGAGCTCGATCGCGCGGCGCAACTCGGCCTCGGCTTCCTTGAACTTGCCCGACTCGTTGTCGATGGTGCCGAGCAGCAGGCGCGCGCGCGCGTTCTCGGGATTTCGCGCGAGCGCGCTCTTCGCCTCGATCGCGGCGCCGGGAAGGTCACCGGAGGCGAAGCGCGACTGCGCGTCCGCGAGGATCTCCGGTTCCGACTTCGAGCAGCCGCCGACGAGTGTTGCGAGGGCGGCGGCGGCAAGCGCGGCGCGGAGAGCGCGGGCGATCGATCGAGGACTCATCGGGGCTGCACCTCGTGGTTGCGGGCGTCCGGGAGGGCGCACCGGGCGCGGCGATCGGAGAAGGGAAATTCTACACCGCCGAAAGCAACATCCGGGCCAGCGCCCCGGCGGGGCGCGGGGCGGGCGAGGCGCGCGCGGCAGCCGGTCTCAGGCGCTCTCGCGCAGCGGCCGCGGCGCGCCCAGCCGCACCATGCGGTGGATTTCGTCCGAGATCAGCCCGAGCGCCATCGGCCGCGCCACCCCCGGCAGCACCGTCACGTCGTACAACTCCTCGACAACGCCGTCGATCCGCAGCCAGTGAACCGCGTCGCCCGTGCGCAGATCCACCACCTGCAGGCCGCAGCGCGCCTGCGCGTCGCGGCGCCTGAGGGCGTCGTCGAGGGCGAGGCCGGCGAAGGTCCGGTTCTCGCGCGGGCGCGAGAGGCCGATGATCGCGTAATCGCCGTGCAGGGCGAGGCCGCGGGCGTAGCCGGGACAGAAGGCGACCGGTTCGAACCTGCCACGCGCGAGGTCGGCGTAGCCGAACTGCCCGTTTCCCGAGTCGAGCAGCCAGAGCCGGTCCCGGTGCCAGCGCGGCGAGTGCGGCATTGACAGGCCCTCGAGCACGACGGCGTTCGTGGCGAGATCGATGACCACGCCCCCGTCCCGCCTGCGATCGCGCCAGCCGTCCGCGACGTCGGTCTGGCTGACGCAGGTGACGAAGGCGGGTTCCCCGAGCCGGAACGCGAGGCCGTTCAGGTGACAGCGGTCCTCCGCCGCGAGCTTCGTGAGAAAGGGCGGCCACCACAGCGGATGAAAGCTCGCCGAATCGCTGACGGTGGCGAGGCAGCCGAAGAGCGTCGAGACGAACACGATGCGCCCGCCGCGGTCGACGCCGATGTCGTGAACGTCGATGTCGCCCGTCGTGTGCGCGAGCAACGGCACGTAGAGCCGGTCGTAGCCGTTGTGGTTCTCCCCGGCATCGAGCGCGTTCTCGAAGCGCCAGATCTGGAAAAGCGAGCTCATGACGAGCGACTCATCGCTCGCCCAAAGCCCCATGCAGCGGTTGAAAGTGCGCTCGAACACGGAGAGCTGCTCCGGCGACTGGCGGCCGACCATGAAGAGCTTGCCGGCATGGTAGGTCGTGAACGCGAGGCTCGCGTTCGCCTCGACGAGCCAGTGGATGAAATGGCGGGAAGCGAGGAACTCGACGCCGCGCTGCGGGGAGGGAACCGCCTGCTGCATGGCGCGCAGTATCGGCGGTACGCGCGGCGTTGGCAAGCGGCCCCGGGACGCGGCGCGCCGCGTTCGCGCCGCGCCCGGTGGCGGATCCGCGGACGCGGCGATCAGGAAACGACCTGGGTCACGTTCTGCTCGACCAGCAGGTGCGCGATTCCGGACACGTAATGGTTGTAGGTGACCGCTCCGTCCGAGATCGTGCCCGATGCGACCCAGCCGTGACCGGACGATGTCACGGTGTCCCCCGCGTTGCCGCGGACGAGCAGGACATTGGTATTGGTGGCAAGACCGCCCGACAGACCCGGAATCTCGGTGTCGGTCATGTCGAGCACGTCCTGCACGTTCAAGGTAAGGGAATTGTTGCCGGTGCCGGTGAGATCGATCCGCTCCAGCCCCCGGAACTTGTTGCTCGCCACCAGCGTGAGATCGAGAGACTGGCCGGACCCGGCGAAGCTCAGCGTGTCGACGCCCGTTCCGCCGTCGACCCGCCGGTCGAGGGAATCGAAAGCGAGCGTGTCGTTGCCCGCCCCGCCGGCGAGCGAGTCCGCCCCGCCGCCGCCCGCCAGCGTGTCGTTGCCGCGACCGCCGACGATGACATCCTCGCCGCTGCCGCCCGTCAACGTGTCGTCGAAGCCGCTGCCGACGATGGTGCCGGAACCGCTGAACGTCTGTCCGGATCCGGCGGCGCGGCCGTCGAAGGCGAGCGCGCCGGTCGGGGTGCCGAACACGACGTAGACGCGGCCGGCATCCGCGCCCCCGGACGGGTCGCTGCGCGGCGCGCCGATGATGACATCGTCGAAGCCGTCGCCGTCGACGTCGCCAGCGCCGCTGACGGAATGACCCGTGCGGTCTCCGTTGACGGCGGCGAACAGCCGGAAACCGTCGGTCGAGGACATCGTCGCACTCAGGGTGAGACTCGCGGGGAACGACGCCCGGCCATAGACGATGTAGGACTCGCCGATGCCGGGTAGCCCCCCCGAGAACACGGAGTCGGGGGCACCCACGATCATGTCGTCGAACCCATCACCGTTCACGTCGCCGGCGCTGCTGACCGAGTAGCCGCCCTGCCCGTAGTTGAGCGGCCCGTTGAGGCGGAACCCGGTGGAGCCGTTGAGGCTCGCCGCGGTGATGTTCGCGAAACCGGAAGCCTTGCCGAACACCACGTAGCTCGCCCCGTAGCCCGCCACCGGAGCGCCGACGAACCAGTCGGCGAAGCCGTCGCCGTTCACGTCTCCCGCCGAGGCGACCGAGTAGCCGAGCGTGCCGCTGCCGGTCAGGCGGAAGCCGCCGTTCGAGCCGTTCAAGCCCGAGAGCGCGACCGTGGAGAACCCGCTCGTCTTGCCGAAGTAGAGGTAGGACTGGTTGCCGCCGGGCGCGCCGACCGCGATGTCGTCGAGGCCGTCGCCGTTGTAGTCGCCCACCGTCCCGACCGCGGTTCCGCTCCGATGGTTGTTCGTGCCGCCGTCGAGCTCGAACCCGGCCACCGCGCCGCCGACCGAGGCGATGCTGAAGGAGGCCGGGTAGGCGGTTGCCTTGCCGAAGACGACCCAGGACTGCCCGTTGTTGGTGAGCGCCCCGGTCTCCCCGCGCGGGTTGCCGATCATGATGTCGGCGAAGCCGTCGCCGTTGAAGTCACCCGCCGTGCCGACGCGGGACCAGCTGTTCGTTTCGTTGTCGTTCGGTATGTTGGTGACGGCGAACCCGTTCGACCCGCTGAGCGTCGCCAGATCGAACGTCGCGCCGAAGCCCGTCCCCCCGAACAAGACGTACGCGTTTACCAGGCTGTAGCCGCCGCGCCAGGAGCCGATGACGATGTCGTCAAAACCGTCGCCGTTGACGTCGCCCGCCACGCTCGCCGAGTAGCCGGCCCGCTCGACGCTCAGCGCGCCGACGATCTTGAACCCGTTCGTGCCGTTGAGCGTGTCGAGGTTGCCGATGTTGGAAAAGCCGGACGCCTTGCCGTAGACCACGTACACCGCTCCGGCCTGCGACCGGCTCAGCCCGGTGACGTTCTGTCCGCTCAGGATGAGGTCCGCGAAACCGTCGCCGTTGATGTCGCCGCCGCTCACGGCGAAGCCGGTGCGGTTGTTCGCGGCGGCGCCCGCCATGATGAACCCGCCGTTCGTGCCGTTCAGCGCGGTGAGGTCGATGCCGGTCACCGTCGCGTCGTCGTTGTTGATCGTGCCGACCGCGGACCCGATCCCGATCGTCGCGCCGCCGCTCGCCCCCGACAGGCTCACGTTGAAGTTCTCGTTCGCCTCGTCCACGCTGTCCGCGACGGCCTGCACCGTGAAAGTGCGGGTGGCGTTGTTGCCGTCGGCGGTGGTGTAGGTGAGCGTGAGACCCGAAACCGGCGTGTAGTCGTTGTTCGCGACCGTCGCGGTGCCGTCGGCGGTGTTCACCGTGACGGTCTGGACCGGCTCGGCGCTCGTCGTCGAGCCGCTGAAGGTGCGGGTTATCGAGAAGGTGAGCACGCCGCCCGTTCCCGGCAGGGTACCCTCGGTCGTGCTGGCGGTGCCGATATTGAACGCCGGCGCGGCCTCGTCGTTCGTGATGGTGCCGGTCGCACTCGCCGTGCTGATCGTCGCGCCGCCCGTCGCGTTCGACAGGGTGACGAGGAAGGTCTCGTTCGACTCGAATATACCGTCCTGCACGGTGGCGACCGTGACCGTCTTGGTGAGCCCGTCCGTGGGAAGGAAGGTCACGACCTGGTTCGCGACGGCCGTGAAGTCTCCGGCTTCGGCCGGGTCGCTCCCCGTGCCCCCGGCGGTCGAGAACTGCACCGTCTGGGTGACCCCACCCACCGCGCTGCGCGTTACCGTGAAGGTGACGGCCGAGCCCTCCGTCGCCGCGGCGGACGCGATGCTGAAGTTGATGTTGTCGTTGTCGGTGATCGTGCCGGTGCCCGTTGCGGCGCCGCCGAGCACCGCGCCGCCGGTGGGCGCGGAGAGCAGCGCGAGCACGGTTTCGTTCGCCTCCGGCGCGACGTCGTTCCCCGTCGCCACCACGAACGTCCTGGTCGTCTCGGCCCCCGTGAAGGTGAGGGTCGCGGAATTCGCGGTGTAGTCGCTGTCCGCGATCTGCGCCGTCCCGTCGCTGGTGGCTATCGTGACCGTCTGCGCCGGTTCCGAGCTCGTGCCGGAGCCGAACGTGCGGGTCACGGTGAAAGTCAGGCTGGCGCCCTCGGGCGCGCTCGGAGAATTCACCGTGAAGACCGGGTCCGGCTCGTTGTCCATGATCGTCCCGGTGGCGGTCGCGGCCCCGGCGTTCACCGTGCCGAGATTGGTCGATCCCAGCGTGACGAGGAAGTTCTCGTCGTTCTCGTACACGGTGTCCTGCGTCGAGGCGACGGTGAAGGTGCCCGTCAACTGCCCCGGCGTGAACGTGAACGTGGCGTTGGACGCGGCCGTGAAGTCCCCGGCTTCCGCCTGGTCCCCGCCGCCGCCCAGCGCGGTCGAGTAGACGACCGTGTGCGTGGGCTGGGTCACGCGGTCGCGGGTCACGGTGAAGGTGACGGGCGATCCCTCCGTGGCGGATGCCGAGGCGGCGATGGAAACGACGGGGGCCGCGTCCTCCTCGAGGAGCATCCCCGTGCCCGTCGCCGGGGCGCCGAGCGTCGCGCCGCCCGTCGCGCCGGAGAGGGCGGCCGTGAACGTCTCGTCGTTCTCGAACACGGCGTCGGTGTTCGACTGGACGGTGAATGTCCGCGTGGTTTCCGAGCCGGTGAACGTCAGCGCGCCGGAGGCCGGGTTGTAGTCCCCGCTCGCCACCGTCGCGGCCGCGTCGGCCGTGGCGTAGGAGACGGCCTGCGCCGCCTCGGACGCCGTCACGCCCGGGCCGAAGGCGCGCGTCACGGCGAACGTCAGGACGCCCCCGTCCTCGTTCGCGGAGGCGTTGCCGATGCTGAACGCGGGTGCCGCCTCGTCGTTCGTGATCGTGCCGGTCGCGGTCGCACCGGCGGCTCCGGAGAGCACCACCTGGAAGGTCTCGGCGGGTTCGAAGACGCCGTCCGCGACCGTCGCCACGGTGAAGGTCTTCGTGGCATTGGCGCCGTCGAGCGAAGTGAACGTGACGGCACCGCTTGCCGCCGTGAAGTCACCGCTCTCCGCGGCCGTGTCGCCGTTGCCGGTTCCCGTCGCCGCAGCGCTCGCCCAGTTGACGACCTGGTCCGTTTCGGCGTTGCCGGATCGCACCACCGAGAACACGATCGAGCCGTCCGCCGCGGTGCCTTCCGCTCCGCTCGAATTGGCGATGGAGAAGGCGGGCGTGGCGTCGTCGTTGGTAATCGTGCCGGTGGCAGTGGTCGCTGCCGGATTGATGGTCGCGCCGCCGCTCGGCGTGCTGAGCGACACGAGGAAGGTTTCGTTCGGCTCGAATACGGTGTCGGCGGTCGTCGCCACCGTGAAGGTCTTCGCCGTCTCGCCCTGCGTAAACGTGAGCGTCGTGCCGGTCACCGAGAAGTCGCCGGACTCGGCCACGCCCGGCTGGGCGCCACCGCTCACCATCGAGTTGATGACCACCGTCTGGGGTGGCTGCACGCTGCCGCTCGAGCGGGTCACGGTGAAGACGATGCCGGTGCCCTCGTTCGCCTGGGCGTCCGTGACGCTGAAGCTCGGAGCGGCATCGTTGTCGTTGATGAACCCGGTCGCGGTGCCGGTGCCGATCGTGAGGCCCGGTGACGCGCTGGCGAGGGTTGCCAGCATCGTCTCCTGAAGCTCGAAAACCGCGTCGTCGGTCACGTTCACCGTGAACGTTCGTGTCGCCCCCGAGGCGTCGAGGGAAGTGAAGGTGAGCGTGGTCAGCGCGGCGCTGAAATCGCCCGCCGCGACGGGATTCGAGCCCCCTATGGCTGCGTTGACCGTCACGGTCTGGGTCGCCTGCGCCGTGCCGGTGCGCGTTACCGTGAACGTCACCGCCGCCGGTCCGGTCTCGCTGCCGGCCGTGGTGGCCGCGATACTGACACTCGGTTGCGCGTCGTCGTTCTGGATGGTGCCGGTGCCGGTGCCCGCGGAACCGGATACGTTGCCTCCCGAGCCGCCGGTAATGGCGCCCAGCGCGGCGAAGAGGGTCTCGTCGGATTCGAAAACGGTGTCGGCCGTCGTCTGGACGGTGAAGGTCCGGGTGGCATCCGCCGGGGCGAACGTGAGCGTGATGGTGCCGCCCGGCGCCGTGTAGTCGCCCCCCGCCGTCGCGGTGCCGGCCGTGACGTTCACCTCGATCGTTTGCGTGGCCCCCGTCCGGTCGCGGGCAACGGAGAAGGTGAGCACGCCGCCTTCCGCGACCGACGACGAGTTGATCGAGAAGATCGGGATGTCGTCGTCGATGATCGAGCCGGTCGCCGTGCCCGCGCCGGCGATCGTGCCGAACGACGCGCTCGAGAGCGATACGCGCAGCGTCTCCGTTCCCTCCGTCAGGGTGTCCTGGACCGTGGCCACCGTGAAAGTCGCGGTCCCCTGGCCTTGCGTCAGGGTCAGCGTGCCGCTGTTGCCCGTGTAGTCGCCGGGCGCGACGGCGCCGATGTCGGAGGTGGCGAACTGGACGGTCTGTGTCGCCTCGGCGTTGCCGATGCGGTTCACGACGAAGGTCATCGCGGCGCCTTCGGTCGCGGAGGCCGGCGTGATGGCGAGCGTGGGCGCGGCGTCGTCGTTCGTGATGGTGGCGGTGGCGGTGGCGGCGGGTGCGGCGCCGGCGAGCGTGACGGTGAACGTCTCGTCGGCCTCGAACACGGCGTCGGCGCTCGTCTGCACGGAGAAGAACCTGGTGGTCGTGCCCGCGTCGAGCGATGTAAAGGTGACCGCGCCGCCCGTGGCGGTGAAGTCGCCGGTTTCGGCCGCGGCGTCCCCGTTGCCCGCGCCGCTCGCGGCCGCCGTGGCGTAGGTCACGACCTGCGTTGCCTGCGCGGTGCCGCTCCTCACCACCGCGAAGGTGACGAATCCGCCCTCGGTGGCGCTCGCGTTGCCGATGGAGAAGGTGGGCGCCGCCTCGTCGTCGTTGATGGTGCCGGCGAGTGTCGCGGTGGCCCCGATCACCGCGCCCCCGGTGGCGCTCGCCATGCTCGCGATCACGGTCTCCGCACCCTCGAAGAGGGCGTCATCGAGCACGTTCACCACGAAGGATTTGGCCGTTTCACCCTTGGTGAAGGTGAGCGTCTGGGTGCTCGCGGTGTAATCGAGGCCGCTCGTGGCGCTGCCGTTCACCGTGCTCAGCACCACCGTCTGCGCCGCCTCGGCGTTGCCGGTTCGCGTGACGGTGTAGGTGAGGTGCGCCGGGCCCGCCTCGGCGCCCGTGGTGACGGCGGTGAGGTTGAAGCTCGGCGCGGTGAGATCGTCGTTGCTGATCGTGCCGGTGGCGAGGAGCGCCGGGGCCGCGCCGCCGAGGGTCACGGTGAAGGTCTCGCTCGCCTCGACGATGGCGTCGGCCTGCGTGACGACGGTGAAGCTCTTGGTCGCGTTCGCCCCGTCGAGCGAGGTGAAGGTGACCGACCCCGCGCCGGTCACGATATCGTCGGCCTCCGCGGCCACGTCGCCGTTGTCGGCGCCGCTCGTCGCCGGTGTGAAGCTCACCACCTGGGTCGCCTCGGCGTTGCCGCTCCGCGCGACGGAGAACACGAGCGCGCCGTTACCCGCCGTGCCCTCGGCGCCGGCCACGTTCGCGCTCACGAACGAGAAGGCGGGCGCGCCATCGTCGTTGGTGAGGGTGCCGGTGGCGGTGCTCGCGGGCGCGGCCCCGCCGAGGGTCACGGTGAAGGTCTCGCTCGCCTCGAACACCGCGTCTCCCACGGCCTGCACCGTGAAGAACCGGGTGGTCGTCCCCGCGTCGAGGGAAGTGAAGGTGAGCGCGCCCCCCGTGGCCACGAAATCGTTCGCCTCGGCGAGCGCATCCCCGTCGCCCGCCCCGCCCGCCGCCGCCGTGGCGTAGGTCACCACCTGCGTTGCCTGCGCGCCGCCGCTCCTCACCACTGCGAAGGTGAGTATGCCGTTCGTGCCGGCGGCGCCCTCGGCGACGCTCGCGTCGGCGATCGAGAAGGTGGGCGCCGCCTCGTCGTCGTTGATGGTGCCGGCGAGGGTGGCGGCCGCGCCGATGGCCGCGCCGCCCGTCGCCCCCGACAGGCTCGCAATCACCGTCTCGGCGCCTTCGAAGAGCCCGTCGTTCAACACCGGCACCACGAACGACTTGGCGTTTTCCCCGGTGGTGAAGGTCAGTGTCTGCGTGCTCGCGGTGTAGTCCGCCCCGGCCGTTGCCGTGCCGTTCAGCGCGGTCACCACCACGGTTTGCGTGGGCTCGATCGAGCTCGACCCGTTCAGGTTGCGCGTGACCGTGAAGGTCAAGTCCGTGCCCGGCTCCGCTCCGGCGCTCGTCGCGGTCAACTCGAAATCCGGCGCCGTCTCGTCGTCCTGGATCGTCCCCGTCGCGGTGGCGAATGCCGGATTGATGTTGCCGCCCGGGCCGCCGCTGATGGCGCCGAGCGTGGCGAGCACCGTCTCGTCGTTCTCGAACACGGTGTCGGCGGTCGTGGCGACGGTGAACGTCTGCGTGAAGCCCGGTCCACCGGCGATCGTGCTGTTGCTGAAGGTGAGGGTGAGCGGGTTGGGGACGGGCGTCGTGAAGTCCGATGCGCCGGCCGTGCCCGCGGCGACGTTCACGACGATCGACTGCTCGACGCCCGCCCGGTCGCGGGTGACCGCGAACGTGAGCGGCGCGCCCTCGGTCGCGGCAACCGATCCGATCGAGAAAATCGGGATGTCGTCGTCGACGATGGAGCCGGTGCCGGTCGCGGCCGTCACCGAGCCGAAGTTCGTCGCCCCCAGCGTCGCGAGGAGGGACTCCGTGCCCTCGACCAGTGCGTCCTGGATCGTGGCGACGGTGAACGTCGCGCTCGCCTGCCCCTGCGTGAAGGTGAGCGTGCCGCTGTTCCCCGTGTAGTCGAAGCCCTCGCCCGCGGTGCCGGACACCGTGGCGAACTGCACCGTCTGCGGCGCCTCGGCGTTGCCGGTGCGCGTGACGGCGAAGGTGAGGACGCCGGCGGTTCCGGCGGCGCCCTCGGTGGCGGACGCCGAGTTGATCGCGAACGTCGGGGCGCCATCGTCGTTGCCGATCGTCGCGGTGACGAGCGTCGCGGTTCCGAGAGTGAGGGTCCCGCCGCCCGCGGCGGTGGTGAGCGTGCCGAGGAATATCTCGTTGTCTTCGAAGACGGTGTCGGCGATCGCGTTGACGACGACCGTGCGCGAGAGCTCGCCCGGCTGGAACGTGATGCCGGTCGTGCCGACGCTCGTGAAATCGCCCGCCTCGGCGGCGCTGGCGGCGCCCGAGAGCGCCGTGGCGAAGTTCACCACCTGAGTCGCCTCGGCGAGGCGGTCGCGGGTGATGGTGAACGTGTAGGCCGCCGGCCCGTCCTCGGCGGCGGCGCCGCTCACCGCGAGGTTGTAGAGCGGCGCGGCGTCATCGTTGTTGATGGTGGCCGTGACCAGGGTCGTCGCGCCGAGCGTGAGCGTGCCGCCTCCCGCCGCCGTGGTGAGCGTGCCGAGGAAGATCTCGTTGCCCTCGAACACCGCGTCGGCGACCGCGTTCACGACCACCGTCCGCGCAAGCTGGCCGGGCGCGAAGGTGAGCCCGGTCGCCGGCACGGCGGTGAAATCGTCCGCCTCGGCCGCGTTCGCGGCGCCGGAGAGCCCGGTTGCGAAGTTGACGACCTGCGTCGCCTCGGCGAGCCGGTCGCGCGTGACGGTGAACGTGAACGCACCGGCCGCGCCGGGAGTTCCTTCGGCGGCCGCGGCGCTCACGGCGAGGGTATAGACCGGTGCCGTGTCGTCGTTCAGTATCGTGCCGGTCGCGGTGGCGTTCGCCGCGCCGGACAGGGTCGCGAGGAAGGTCTCCGCGCCCTCGAACGCGGTGTCCGCCGTAGCCTGCACGGTGAAGGTCTTCGTCGCGTTGAATCCGTCGAGGGAAGTGAAGGTGAGCGCGCCGCTCGACGCGACGAAGTCGGCGGGCTCGGCGGGATCCGCGCCCGCGGCGTCGAGCGCCGTGGCGAAGTTGACGATCTGGGTGGCCTGGGAGTTGCCGCTGCGCACCACCGCGAAGGTCAGCACGCCGTTCGCGCCGTTGCCCTCGTTGGCGCTGACGGCCGGGTTGAAGAAGGAGAACACCGGGGCGGCATCGTTGTCGGTTATCGAGCCGGTGCCGGTCGCGGCTCCGAGCACGGCGCCGCCGGTGGGTCCGCTCAGCACCGCCGTGAAGGTTTCGGGCGTGGCGCCCTCGAACAAGCCGTCCGCGATCGTCGCGACCGTGAAGGACTTGACCGTTTCGCCGGTGGTGAAGGTGAGCGCGCCGCTCGCGCCGAGGTAATCCTGCCCGGGCAGCGTCTGGGACGCGGTCCCCGCGACCGTGGCGAACGAGACGGTCTGGGTCGCCTGCGCGTCGCCCGCGCGCGTGACCGTGAACGTGATGGCGTTGCTCTCCTCGGTCGCCGCGCCCCCCGAGATGCTGAACACGGGGATTGCGTCGTTGCCGCCGGCGGCATCGTTGTTGATGGTGCCGGCGGCGGAGGCGGCGAGTATGCTCGCTCCCCCCGTCGCGCTCGTAAGCGTGAGCCCGAAGGCCTCGGAGAGCTCGAACAGCGCATCGTCGATCGTGGTGACGGTGACGTTCTTCGCGAGTTCGCCCTGGGTGAAAGTCAGCACGGTATCGACGGCCGTGTAGTCCGTGCCCGCCGTCGCGAACGCGGGCCCGACGCCCTGGTTGTAGGTCGAGACCCGGACGCTCTGGTCCATCTGCGCGTCGTTGCTGCGCGTGACGGAGAAAACGATGCCCAGACCCTCGTTTGCGGCAGCCGGGGTCACGCTGAACGACGGAGTGGCGTCGTCGTTCGTCAGCGTGCCGGTCCCGGTGCCCGTCAGTATCGTGCCGCCGACGGGAGGGCCGCTCACGTTCTGGATGTTGGAGAGCGTCGCGAGTATCGTTTCGTTCGCCTCGAACAGCGCATCGCCGAGGGCCGCGACGGTGAACGTCCGCGCGAGATCGGATTCGCTGAACGTGAGCACGATGGTGCCGCCCGGAGCCGTGTAGTCCGTTCCGGCGGCGGCGGTGCCCCCCGCAACCTGGACGTCGATCGACTGGGTGATGCCGGCGCCCGCCACCTTGTCCCGCGTCACGGTAAACGTCAGGATACCGCCCGTGCCTGCCGCTCCCTCCGCCACGCTCGGGGAACCGATCGAGTACACGGGCACGTCGTCGTCCTGTATCGTGCCGGTGCCCGTGGCGGTCGTGACGCCGCCGAAATTGACGGCGCCCAGCGCGGCCACCATCGATTCGGTGCCCTCGACGGCGGCGTCCTGCAGGGTCGCCACGGTGAACGTGGCGCTCGTCTGGCCCTGCGTGAAGGTGAGCGTGCCGCTCGCGCTCGTGTAGTCGGCCCCCGCGGTCGCGAAGCCGGCCCCGGCGCCGCTGTCGGCGGTGCTGAACGCGACCGTCTGCGGGTCCTCGGCGTCCCCGCTTCGCGTCACGGTGAACGTGAGCGCTCCCGCCGTCCCGGCCACGCCTTCGATGGCGGTGCCGTTCGAGATCGAGAACGTGGGTGCAGCGGCCTCGTCGTTCAGTATGGTGGCGGTGGCAACCGAGGTGCCGAGGGTGAGAGTGCCGCCGCCGGCTGCGGTGGTGAGGGTGCCGAGGAAGGTTTCGTCGGCCTCGAAAATCGCGTCCGCGACCGCATTCACCACGATGGTGCGCGTGGCATCGGCCGGTGCGAACGTGACGGGGGTCGCGCTCACGCCCGCGAAATCGCCGGCCTCGGCCGGGTTCGTCGCCGCGCCGTGCAGCGCGGTCGCGAAGTTCACGACCTGGGTGGCATCCGAGAGCCGGTCGCGGGTGATGGTGAAGGTGAACGCGCCCGCGGCCCCCGGCGTGCCTTCGGCGACGGCGCCGCTCACCGCCAGGCTGTAGGCGGGGGGCGCCTCGTTGTCGTCGATCACCCCGCTCGCCACCGCCCCGGAGATCGTGCCGTAGCTCGGCGCGCTCAGGCTCACGGTGAAGCTCTCCAGGTCGGCGCCGTCGAACACCGCGTCGTCGGTCACCGCGACCGTGATGGTCTGCGAGGTTTCCGTGCCGGTGAAGGTGAGCACCCCGCTCTGGGCGGCGTAGTCGGCCCCGGCAATCGCCGTGCCATTGACGGTGGTGAAGGAAACCGTCTGCGTCGCGTCCGCGCCGCGGGTGCGGTTCACCGTGAAAACGATCCCCCCGCCATCCTCGGCGAGCGTCGGGCCGGCGGTTATCGAGAAGGCCGGTGCGACGGTATCGTTGTCGTTGATCGCGCCGGTGGCCGTCCCGGAGGCGATCGTGCCGAAGTTCGTCGCGCCGAGCGTGACGGTGAAGTTCTCGGTCGCGACGCTGTCGAAGAGCGTATCGTTGATCGTGGTGACGGTGAGCGTCCGGGTGGTCTCGGTGCCGGTGAAGGTCAGCACTCCGGCGGCGCCGTTGTAGTCGGCGTTGCCGGCCTCGAGGGCCGTGCCGGGCACGGTGGAGAAGGAGACCGTCTGCGCGGCATCCGCCCCGCGGTTACGCGTCACGGTGAACACCACCGCTCCGCCCTCGGTGGCCGCCGCGCCGGCGCTGACGGAGAAAGCCGGCGCGACTTCGTTGTCGGAGATGGTGCCGGTCGCGGGCGAGCCCACGTTGCCGAAGTTCGTAGCCCCCAGGGTGATGGTGAAATTCTCCGTGGCGCCGCTGTCGAAGAGCGTGTCGTCGGTCGTGAGGACCGTGACGGTGCGCGTCGTGTCGCTGCCGGTGAAGGTGAGGACCCCGCCCTGCGCGGTGTAGTCCGACCCGGCGAGCGCGGTGCCGTCGACGGTGGAATAGGCAACGATTTGCGGGCTCTGCGAGGCGCCGCTGCGGGCGACCGTGAACACCACGGCGTTGCCCTCGGCGACCTGCGCCGGATTGCCGGTGAAGGAGAAATCCGGCGCCGTCTCGTCGTCGTTGATCGTCCCGGTCGCCAGGCTTTGCGTGCCCACGATGCTCGCGCCCCCGGTGGCGCCGGTGAGGCTCGCGAACACCGTCTCGGAACCCTCGAACACCGAGTCATTCAGCACGGGCACGGTAAAGGTGGCGCTCGTCTGGGAGCCGGTGAAGGTGAGCGTCTGGCTCGCCGCCGTGAAGTCGGTTGCGGCGAGCGCCGAGCCCCCGGCCACGCTCGACACCACCACCGTCTGCACCGGCTCGACCGTGCTCGCGCCATTGAGGTCGCGCGCGACGGAAAACGTGAGCGCCGTTCCCGGCTCGGCGCCCGCCGCACCCGCCGCGACGCTGAACAGCGGCGCCGCCTCGTCGTTCTGGATCGTCCCCGTCGCGGTGGCGAATGCCGGATTGATGTTCGCCCCGGCCGCGCCGCCCTGCGCGTTGCTGATCGAGACGAACAAGGTCTCGTCGGCCTCGTACGCGCCGTCGTCGGTCACCGTCACGCTGAAGGTGCGGCTCAACTGACCCGGCGCGAAGGTGAGGACCTGGTTCGACGCGGTGTAATCGACTCCCGAGGTCGCCGTGCCGGCGGCGACCGTCACGTCCACCGTCTGCTCGACGGTGGAATCGAGTGTCCGCGAGATCGTGAACGTGAGCGTTCCCGCGGTGCCCTCGTTCAGCGCCACGTTCAGCACATCGATGCGGAACGTCGGAATGTCGTTGTCGACGATGGTCGCGGTGCCCGTCGCCGTTCCGAGGACGGCGCCCCCGCCCGGGTTCGCCAGCGTGGCGAGCAGCGTTTCGTTGCCTTCCTGCAGGCCGTCGTCCAGCGTGACCACGGTGAACGTCCGCGAGCTCTCGCCCTGGGTGAAGGTGAGCGTCCCCGCGCCCGCGAGGTAATCCTCGTCGAGCGTCGCGCTGCCGCCCGCGGCGAGCCCGATCTCGACGGTTTGCGCCTCGGCAGCGTCGCCGGTCCGGGTGACGGTGTAGACGAGCGCGCCGCCTTCCGTCACGCTCGGGTCGCCGATGCTGAACACCGGAACCGGGTCGTCGTTCTGTATCGTGCCCTGCGCGCTCGCGCCGGAGATGACGGCGCCGCCGGTCGCGCTGGTGAGCGATACGCGGAAGACCTCGTCCAGCTCGAACAAGCCGTCCTCCGCGGTCGGCACCGTGAAACTCTGGCTGGTGTCGCCGGGATTGAAGGTGAGCGTGCCGTTCACCGGCGTGAAATCACCCGCTTCGGCCGGGTTCCCGGTGCCGCCGAGCGATGCGGCGAACCGGACGGTCTGGACGCTTTCGGCGTCTCCCGTCCGGGTGACCGTGAACACGACGCCCGCGCCCTCGGGCGCCGCCGAATCGGCAATCGCGAGCGCCGGGTTCGCGTCGTCGTCCTGGATGATCGCGGTGACGACCGTCATCGTGCCGAGCGTCGCGCCGCCGCCCTGCGCGTTCGAGATGATGCCGCGGAAGCCCTCGTCGCGAGTCGCGCCGTTCACTTCATACTGCGTGTCGCCGACCGTTTCGACCAGCAGCGTCTTCGCGAGACCGTCGCCCGGCAGGAAGGTGACGGTCTCGGCGCGCGGGACGAAGTCGCTCGCCTCCGCGGCGTCGGGTCCACCGCCGAGCGCGGTCGTGAAGTCCACGGTCTCCGTCGCCTCGGACTCGCGGTTGCGGGAAATCGTGAAGGTGAAGGTTGCCGGCGTGCCGGGGTCGCCCTCGTTCAACGGGCTGTTCACCGCGAGGTTGTAGACCGGCGCGGGGTCGTCGGTCTGTATCGTGGCGGTTGCGACCGGGGTGCCGAGCGAGAGCGTTCCGCCGCCCGCGACGGTGGCGAGCGTGCCGAGGAAAGTCTCGCTCGCTTCCGAAATGGTGTCGGCGACCGCGACCACGGTCACGGTGCGCGTCAACTGGTTCGGCGCGAAGGTGACGTCGAGGTTTTCGGGGTTGAAATCGGTCGGCTCCGCGGCGTCGGCGGCACCGACCGCGTGGAGCGCGGTGGAGAAGTTCACCACCTGCACTTCGTCGGCGAGCCGGTCGCGGGCGATGGTGAAGGTGAACGTCCCGGCCGCGCCGGGATCGCCCTCGGCGAGCGGCCCGTTCGCCGACAGGCTGTAGACGGGCGCCGGGTCGTTGTCGTTCACCGTGCCAGCGCCGGTTCCGTCGCCTATCGTACCGAAACTCGATCCGGGAATGGACAGCGTGACCGAGAAGTCCTCCGCCGGCGCGCTGTCGAAGGTCGTGTCGTTCACGGTGGCGACCGTGACGGTTTTCGACAGTTCGCCGGGCGCGAACGTGAGGGTGGCGCTGACGGCGGTGAAATCGCCCGGGGCGGCGGCCGTGCCGTTCGCCGTGGTGTACACGACCCGCTGCTGAGCGTCCGAGCCGATGTCGCGGCTCACGGTGAAGGTCGCGAGGCCGCCCTCCGCCACGGCAGCAGCGTCGGAGATCGAGACTTGCGGCGCGGCTTCGTTGTCGGCGATCTCGCCGGTAGCGGTGGCCGTCGTGACGGCGCCGAAACTGGTCGCGCCCAGGGTGACGGCGAGACGCTCGTTCGCCTGGGAATCGTACACCGCGTCGTCGATCGGCGCGACGGATATGAGCCTCGTCGTCTCGCCCTGCGTGAAGGTGAGGGTGCCGCTCTGGGCCGTGAAATCCGACCCCGCGACCGCGCTCCCCGATACGGTCGAGAACTGGACCGTCTGGTCCGGCTGGGCGTCCCCGGCGCGCACGACGCGGAACACCACCGTGCCGTTCTCGGGGGCCGGCGTGGTGCCGGAATCAACCGAGATGCTCAGGCTCGGGGCCGGATCGTCGTTCGTGATCGTGCCGAACGCGGTGCCGCCGCCGATGGACGGCAGGGCGCCCCCGCTCGTCGCCGGGTTGCTGAGCGTCACCTGCACGGTCTCGGCGAGCTCGTATGTCCCGTCGACTGCGGTCGGCACCGTGATGGTGCGCGAGAGCACGCCATCGGCGAAGGTGAGAACTCCGGAGATCACCGGGCCGCTGTTGTCGTAGTCGGTGCCGGCAGTTGCCGTTCCCGGCGTGACCGCGAAATCGACGAAGTGGTTCACGCCCGGCGCATTCAACGTCCGGATCACGGTGAAGACGAGGTTGCCGCCCTCGGTCACCGACGTGTCCGAGATGATGAAGCTCGCGATGTCGTCGTCGATGATGGTCGCCTGCGCGGAACTCGCCGCTCCGATCACCGCACCGCCGGTGGCGCTCGCGAGCGACACGCTGAACGTTTCGTTGCCCTCCTGCAGGATGTCCTGCGTGGTGGCGACGGTGAAGGTCCGCGCGAGCTCGCCCTGGGTGAAGGTGAGGGCGCTCGAGCGGGACGTGAAATCACCCGCGCCCGCGGTGTCCCCGGCGCCGATCAGCGTGCCGATCGTCACGGCCTGCGCGGCCTCCGCGTCGGCGCTGCGTGACACGGTGAATACGATCCCGGTGCCTTCGATCGCGCCCGAGTTCGTCACGGAAAATACCGGCACGGGATCGTTGTCGAGGATGGTGCCCGTCGCGTTCGCGGTCGTGACCGAGCCGAAGCTCGGGTTGCTCAACGACAGGCGGAAGGTCTGGTCGAGTTCGAACAGCGCATCGTCGAGCAGCGTGACGCTGACCGTCTTCGCTGTCTCGCCCTGCGTGAACGTCAGCGCCCCGGCCGCCGCCGCGTAGTCCGCGCCCTGCGTCGCCGTGATCCCGGAGGTCGCGAAGTTGACCGTCTGCGAACGCTCGGCGTCCCCCGTGCGGGTAACCGTGAAAACGACCTGGCCACCCTCGACGTCGGCGGCGCCGGCGCTCACCTGGAAGGTGGGGGCGGGGTCGTTGTCGGTGATCGTGGCGGTTGCCGTGCCGGCGGTGATCGCCGCGCCACCGGCGGCATTGAAGATTCGCGCCCCGAAGGTTTCGGGCGAGGTGTTGTCGTAGAGCCCATCGTCGATCAGGCCCACCGTGAAGGTCTTGACGGTTTCGCCCTGGCTGAAGGTGAGCGTGCCGGTCGCGGGGGCGTAGTCGAACTTTCCTTCCAGCGGGCCCCCGGTCGTGACGGCCGTCCCGTCGAAGGTCGCGAACTCGACGCTCTGGGGTAGCGGGGCATCACCCGTGCGGGTGACCGTGAAGGTGACGATGCCGGCCTCACTCGCGCTGCCTCCGGAGATCGTGAAGCCCGGATCGCTGATCGACCCCACGCTCGTCGTCAACACTCCGAGCCTCGCGCCATTGGTGGTGCCGGTCAACTCCAGCGTGAAGGTTTCCGTGCCTTCGAGCAGGTTGTCCGTCAGCGTGGCGATCGTGAGCGTCTTCGTCATCTCGCCCGAGCCGAACGAGACCAGGCCGTCGCCGAACTGAACGAAGTCGGCGCCGCGGGTCGCGCTACCGCCGGCCGCCGTTACCGTGACCGATGCGGGCTGGGGCCCGCCCGTCCGAACGATTGTGAAGACGAGGTTCCCGCCCTCGACCGCCGCGACCGAGGCGAGCTCGAACTGCAACGTGGGGACGCCCATCCCGCCTTCGTCCTGTCCGCGGAGATCCGGTGGCGGGGCCGCCACGACGGGATTCTCGGCGCCGAGTATCTCGTCGAGACCGCCGCCACTGCCACCGGCAGCTGACGGTCCCGCGCCGGCGGCGGCGCCGAACGCCTCCGGAAGGGCTGTCGCTTCCGGCAGCGAACCGCCGGTGTCCACGGGCTGGCCGCCGCCGCCGCGCGTCTCGGTGCCGCTGGCGGTGACGACGTTCAATCCATCGGCATTTTCGAAAAGGAGCGTGGCGCTCGGCGACTCGCCCGGCGGCGCGGCAGCCGGGTCGCGGGCCGCGGGAGCCTCGTCCGGAAAGAACGCGCCGAGCGTCACTCGGCCTTCGGCGTAGACGATGACGAGATCACGCCCGCTGCGCTCGATGCGCAGGCCGGCTGCCTGGGATGGGTCGACCACGCTGATCGTGTCGCCGGGCGACACCTCAAGGCGGTCACCGGGGTTCAGCTGGACGGTGCGAGCCGTCCCTTTCGCATCGACGATTCTCAGCGATAGTGCCACTCAGCTCCCCCGTGCGGGTCGTGAAACCTCAAGTTAGTTCTTGATATTACAGCATAAGCAGCGGACTTTGGTGACATTTCCCCGGCCGCTCGCCACGGCCGCGGAGTCCGCGCCGGAGCGTCTGATTTACGCAACGATTCTTGGCCTGTTTTGGCCGCTTTGCGAGGCAATTTTGCACAAGGGCACACCTGTCACGCTCGCGTCTCGGTTTCACGGAACCGGGCAAGCCGCTGCGCCGTGCGTTCGATCACGGATGGCCAGTCCCCCGTCCTCGGCTGCCGCAGGAGCGTCATGGTCGGATACCAGACGCTCTCTTCCCGTTCCAGCATCCAGCGCCAGTCGGGGGCGTGGGGGAGCAGCACCCAGACCCGCTTGCCCAGCGCCCCCGCGAGGTGCGCAACCGAAGTGTCCACCGTGATGACGAGGTCCAGGTTGGAGATGAAGGCGGCGGTGTCGGCGAAGTCCGTCAGGAACCGCGTATCGTCAGCCAGGCGCTCGTCGCGGCCGGCCGGCGGCTTCTGCAGGCTGTGCCACGCGATTCCCGGGACAGCGAACACGGGCGAGAGCAGAGGAAATGGGATCGACCGCCAGCGGTCATGGGGGTGCTCGGGGCGTCCGGCCCAGGCGAGCCCGACCCGCAATCCCGTCCCGCCGGCGGCAAGGCGCCCGCGCCACGCCTCCGTGAGGCTGGGGTCCGCCGTCACGTAGGGCACGGTCGCGGGAACCGCAGCGAGCGTGGTGCCGAGCGCGAGCGGCAGCGTAAGCAGCGGGCAGTGCAGGTCGAAGGCGGGCAGTGGCGCTCCGGCGACGACGACTTCCGCGACGCCGGCAGCGCGCGTGAAGAGGCGGGCTGTCTCGGGCCGGGACTCGACGAGGATGGTTGCCCCGCGTTCGGCGAGCACCGCGGCATAGCGCACGAACTGGATCGCATCGCCCAGTCCCTGCTCCGCGTGCAGCAGGATCCGCCGGCCGCGCGGGTCTTCGCCGGCGTAACGCGGGTGAGGGAAGCGGCGCTCCAGCCGGCGCCCGTCCGCCGTCCGCCAGCGCCATTCGTACTCGGGCCAGCCGCGGGCGAAGTCACCCGTGAGCAGGAGTGCGAGCGAAAGGTTCCAGTGTGCGTCCGGATTACCGGGCTCGGCGGCGACCGCGGATTCGAAAGCGCGTATGGCCGCATGCGGTTCGCCGCGCTGGACGTGGATCGTTCCGAGGTTCGAGTGCGCCCTCGCGTCGCCGGGCTTCAGTTCGATCGCGCGCTCGTAGCACGGCTGCGCCTCGTCGAGCGCGTCGCGATCCTGCAGCACGTTGCCGAGGTTGTACCACGCCTCGGCAAAGGCGGGATTGTGGCGTATCGCAGCGCGAAAATGCGCTTCCGCTTCGGCGGCACGCTTCAGGTGGTGGAGCGCCGTGCCGAGGTTGTAGTGCGCTTCGGCATGATCGGGTTTTAGCCGCAGCGCTTCGCGGTAGCTCGCCACCGCTTCCTCGTACCGTGCTTCGTCCTTCAGCACGTTGCCGAGGCTCGCGTGATAGGCGGCACCGTGAGGCTGCAGGCCGAGCGCGCGGCGAATGCAGCGGGCGGCCTCCGCGTGCCGCTTCGACTGGCGCAGCGCGACTCCCAGCAGGTGCCAGGCGTCCGCGCAGCCGGTGTCGAGCGCGAGCGCGCGCCGGTAGAGCGGAATCGCCGCCGCGGGGTCGCCGCCCTGGTGCCGGCGCGCGGCTTCCGTCACGAGCGCCGCGGCGGAAGGCGCCTTCGCCGCGGCGGCTGGCCGGCCGACGAACCCGGCGAGCGCCCCGGCGACGCGCTCCAGGACCTCGTCCCAGTCGCCCCATTGCCGTTGCCGGAACAGCCGGGCGGTCGGATACCAGGGACTGTCTTCGCGCTCGAGGAGCCAGCGCCAGTCGGGGGCGCAGGGCAGCAGTATCCACACCGGCACGCCGAGGGCGCCCGCAAGGTGGGCGACGGCAGTATCGGCGCAGATCACGAGATCGAGGCTCGCGACGAGGGTGGCGGTGTCGGCGAAATCGTTCAGTTCCGCCGTGAAGTCGGCAAGCCGCATGCCGCCCGGCGGGTTCGCGCCCTGGCGCGCGGGCGCCCCCTTTTGCAGGCTCACGAACGAGACGCCCGGTACGATCGCGAGAGGCGCGAACGCGGCGAGCGGGAGCGAGCGATTGCGGTCGTTCTTGTGGTGCGGGCTGCCGGCCCACACGATGCCGGCGTGGAATCCGCCACCGAGCCGTTCGCGCCACGCCGCCACGCGCTCCGGCTCCGCCGCAAGGTACGGCACCTCGCGCGGCAGCGCACCGAGGTCGTGCCCGAAAGCGAGCGGCAGCGACATGAGCGGGCAATGCCGGTCAAAGCGCGGCAGGGTGGCGCCCCGCGCCACGAGCCGGTGAATCCCCGGCACCGCCGAGAACAGGCGCACGAGCTCGGGTTGGCACTCCACCACGACTTCGGCACCGCGCGCCGCGACGAGCGGCGCGTAGCGGATGAACTGGATGGTGTCGCCGAAGACCTGCTCGGCGTGAAGCAGAATGACCGTTCCCGCGATGTCCTCGCCGCGCCACTGCGGCTGCGTGAAATCACGCGGCGGCGAGGGGAAATCCTTCCATCGCCAGCGCCACTCGTACTCGCGGAAGCCCTCCCGCAGCTCGCCCGAGAGGAGCAGAGCGAGCGCGTAGTTCCAGTGCGCCTCGGGATAATCGGGCCGCATCGAGAGCGCCGCGCGATAGCACGACAGGGCGTCCGGCACGCGGCCCTGCGACTGCAGCGCCTGTCCCAGGTTCATGTGCGCATCGGTGTAGTCGGGACGCTCTTCGATCGCCTGCCGCGTCCGGGCGACGGCCTCGGTCAGGCGACCGAGCCGCTGCAGCGCGTTGCCGAGATTCATCAGGGCTTCCGGGTAGCGCGGCCGCAGCCGCAGCGCTTCCTCGTACGAAGCGAGCGACTCCTCGTAGCGCGCCAGCGCCTGCAGCGTGTTGCCCAGGTTGACGTGTCCTTCGGCGTAGGCCGGCTGCAGGCGCAGCGCTTCGCGGATCGCCGTGTACGCGCCTTCCGGATCGCCGGCAGCCTTGAGGAGGAGCCCGAGGTTGTTGTGCGCTTCGGCATACCCGGGCTTCAGCCGTATTGCTTCGCGGTAGGCCTCCCCGGCTTCCATGGCGCGTTCGAGTTGGCGC
This sequence comes from Burkholderiales bacterium, assembly GCA_020854035.1. GTDB lineage: Bacteria > Pseudomonadota > Gammaproteobacteria > Burkholderiales > SG8-41 > SG8-41. Next base: position 65,964 of record JADZGE010000107.1, read on the forward strand.
AGGACGTTGCCGAGGCTGTTCCAGTATTCCGGAGCGCGCGGGTTCACTTCCAGCGCGTGCCGGATGCGAATCTCGGCTTCGTCGTTGCGCCCGCGCTGCGTCGCGATTACGCCCGTGAGATGAAGGGCGTCCGCGTGGCGCGGGTCGCGCGCAAGCAGCCCCGCATATACCGCCGCCGCCTCGTCGAGCCGGCCCGCGCGGTGGGCCGCGATGCCGTGGCCAAGGAGCGGCGCGGGCGGCGCCGCTGCGACGGCGGGTTGACGGGTGGCGGCGAGCGCGGCAAGCGCTTCGGCCACACGCTCGATGACGGGAGCCCAGTCGCGCGGGCGCGGCTGGCGGATGAGGCGCACGGTCGGATACCACGGGCTATCCTCTCGTTCGAGGAACCAGCGCCAGTCCGGCGCGAACGGGATGAGGGCCCACGCCGGCCTGCCGAGGGCTCCGGCGAGGTGCAGCACGGCCGTGTCCACCGTGATCACGAGGTCGAGCACGGTGACGAGCGCCGCCGTGTCCGCGAAGTCTTCCAGCATGCCGCTCACATCGTGCAGGCACATTCCCGGCGGCGGCTCCGCGGCCGCCGCGGCCGGCGTGCCTTTCTGAAGGCTGTAGAAGCTCACGCCCTCCACGCGCGCGAGCGGCGCGAACTGCGCGAGCGTCGCCGAGCGGTTGCGATCGTTGCGGTGTTCCGCGCGCCCGGCCCAGACGAGGCCCACCTTCAGGCGCGCGGGATCGGCGGCGAGCATGCCGCGCCAGCGCGCGACCCGGTCGGCTTCGGCCTCGAGATAGGGTACCGCCGCGGGTATCGAGTCGGCGCGCGTGCCGAAAGCGAGCGCGAGCGAGAGCATGGGAATCCAGGTGTCGACCGGCGGCGGCGGCGCTCCGAGGGGGACGATGCTCTCGACGCCGTCGAGGCCGCGGAGCAGGCGGGCGAGTTCCCGGTGGCACTGCACCGTGACGCGCGCGCCGCGCCGCGCGATGAGCGGCGCATACCGGGCGAACTGGATCGCGTCGCCGTAGCCCTGCTCGGCGATGAGCAGGATGCGTCGTTCGCCGGGGAATTCGCCGCCGTCCCACTGCGGCTCGGGAAACGACGGCTTTTTCACCCGGGCGCGCCGCGCCGTCTCCGATTGCCAGCGCCACTCGTACTCGAGCCAGCCCCGCTCGTAGTCCCCCTTGAGGAGCAGGGCGAGGGAGTTGTTCCAGTGCGCTTCGGGCGAGCCCGGATTCTCGGCGACCGCGCGGTGATAGGCTTCCAGCGCCTCCGGCAGCCGTCCCTGCTCGTTCAGGGCCGCGCCGAGGTTGATGAGTCCGCCCTCGAATCCCGGCCGCGCCCGGAGCGCTTCCTCGTAGCGCGCGATCGCGTCATCGAGCCGGCCGCATTCCTTGAGTGTCACACCGTAGTTCACCAGCACGTCGGGGTCGCCCGGCTTGAGCGCGAGCGCGCGCTCGTGGCAGGCGAGGGCCTCATCGAGCCTGCCGAGCTCCTGCAGGGCGACGCCGAGGTTGCTCGAGGCTTCCGCATAATCGGGATCGAGTCGCAGCGCCTCCCTGTAACAGCGCTCGGCTTCCCCGAGCTTGCCGCGGTCCTGCCAGGCGGTGCCGAGCGCCATGTGCGCGAGGGCATTGCCCGGCCGCGCCGCGATGGCCGCCTCGAACGACGGAATGGCGTCCTCGTGCCTGCCGGCTTCCTGCAGCGCGAGGCCGCGGTTGAGCAGCGCCTCGTGATAGCCGGGACGCGCCCGCAGCGCTTCGTCGTAGTGCGACAGGGCATCCTCGATCCGCCCCGTCGCCTTCAAGGCGTTGCCGAGATTGTTGTGCGCCTCGGGCAGGTCGGGACGCAGCCGCAGCGCCTCGCGGTGCGCCGCGACGGCTTCCTCCGTGCGGCCGAGCGCCTGCAGCGCCGTGCCGAGGCCAACGCGCGCCTCCGCGCTCGCCGGATCGCGGGCGGCGGCTTCCCGGTACGCGTCTGCGGCCGCCTGCGCGCGACCCTGGTCGGCGAGCAGGTGCCCCGCGGTGCACCAAGCCGCGGGGTAGCCCGGATCGATCACGAGCGCCCGTTCGACGGCGGCCTGAGCCTGCGCACGGTCGCCGGCGGCACGCAAGGCCTGCGCCAGCCGGTGCCAGCCTTCCGCGTATTGCGGTTCGAGGTCTACCGCCCGCCGGAACGAATCGATCGCTTCATCGAGCCTGCCCTGGCTGCGCAGCGCGTAGCCGAGGCTCACGTGCTGTCGAGCGGAGCCCGGGGCGTGCCGCAACGCCTGCCGCGCCCAGATCTCGCCGCCAGCGAAATCCCTGCGGGCGAGACACAGTGCCGCGAGCAGTCCAAGGAGATCCGCGCTGGCCGGCGCGAGCGCCACGGCACGCGTGGCGAGTGCCTCCGCGGCGGGGTGGTTCCCGCTCCGGTATTGCCCGAACGCTTCGTTCAACAGCGCCACGGGATCGCGCTCCGGCGCCGCGGCGACTTGCGCGGCGCCGGTACCCGCGATCGCGGCGAGCGCGGCGGCGGCGCGGGCGACCGGCTGCGACCAGTCCCGCGCCGCATCCTGGCGGAAAAGGCGCATGGTCGGATACCAGGGGCTGTCCTCGCGCGCGAGTTGCCAGCGCCAGTCGGGCACGTACGGAATCAGCGTCCAGACCGGTTTCCCGAGCGCCCCGGCGAGGTGCGCGACAGCGGTATCCACGCTGATGACGAGATCGAGTTCGGCCGCCAGGGCCGCTGTCTCCGCGAAGTCGGCAAGCTCTCCGGTGAGATCGACGAGCCGCAGTCCGGCCGGGGGCGCCCTGCCCTGCGTGGCGGCGGGGCCCTTCTGCAGGCTGTAGAACACCGCGTCCTTCGCGGCGGCGAGCGGGGCGAGAGCGGCGAGCGGCAGCGACCGGTTCCGGTCGTTGGCGTGCTCGGAGATACCGGCCCACGCGAGTCCCACGCGCAGTCCCGCGGGCCCGGCGTCCAGTCGCGCGCGCCAGCGCTCGCGCGTCGGCGCATCCGCCGCGAGATAGGGTACCTCGGCCGGGATCGGCCGCGCCGCGGCACCCAGCACGCGGGGAAGGCTCAGGAGCGGGCAATGTGCGTCGAAAGGCGGCAGCGGGCTGCCGCGGGCAACGACCTCGGTCACACCGCGGCAGGTGGCGAGCAGGCGCTCGAGTTCCGGCTGGCATTCGAGGATGACCGTCGCGCCGCGCGCCGCCGCGGCGCCGATGAATCTCGCAAACTGCATCGCGTCGCCGAGACCCTGCTCGCATTGCAGGAGCAGCCGGCGGCCGGCGATATCGCCGCCGTCCCATGCCGGCTCCGGGAAGTCGCGCCGCACGGCGTTCCACTTGAGCGCGCCCGGTGAGCGCCAGCGCCACTCGTACTCGCGCCAGCCTTCGTCGAATTCGCCGCGGGCAAGCAGCGCGAGGGCGAGATTGAGGTGCGCGTCCGCATACTCCGGTTCGACGCGCACGGCCTCGCGATAGGCCGCGATCGCGCCCGGCAGGTCGTGCTTCGCCTGCAGGGCGTTACCGAGATTGCAGTGCGCGAGCGCGAGCCCCGGATGCCCGGCGAGCGCGGCGCGGTACTCGGCGATCGCCTCGTCGAGGCGGCCCTGCGCCCGGAGCGTTACGCCGAGGTTCACGCGTGCCTGCTCGTCGCCCGGGCGCGCGGCGAGCACTTCGCGAAAGCACGCTTCCGCCGCGGCGTCGTCCCCGCGCTCGCGTAACAGGTTGCCGAGGCGCAAGCGCGCGTCGTGCAGCCCGGGATCGAGGCGCAGCGCGGTGCGGCAGGCGGCTTCGGCCTCGCGCGCGCGGCCGAGCCGCGAATGAACCTGACCGAGGCTCGCATGGAACGGCGCCGCGTCGCCGCGCCGCGCAATCGCCCGGGCAATGAGTTCCAGCGCGCGCTCGTGCTCGCCCTGCTGGCTCGCGAGGACGCCGAGAAGATGCAGCGCGTCGGGATGCCCCGCATCGCCGTCGAGCACCTGGCGGTAGAGCGCCTTGGCCCCCTCGAGATCCCCCGCGCGGTGCAACCCGGCCGCGGTCTCGAGCAGTTCACCCGCGGTGCCGGCCGTCCCGGGGGGAGCCGCACGGTTTCGCGGACGGCGGGGCCGGCGCTCTCCCATGTGCGTTCGCCGTCGGGCTCCGGCCCGCCGGTCAGCGCTCGCGCAGGGCGCTACCCTTCGCCTTGAGCAGCGGCTTCAGCAGGTAGTCGAGCACCGTCTTGTGGCCCGTCAGCACGTCGACGGTGGCCGTCATGCCGGGGATGATCGGCAGGGCGTTACCGTCCCGGTCCTTCAGGTGGGACTGCTGCGTGCGCACCTGTATCTTGTAGTAGGTCTCGTCGGGCTTCTTCTCGTCGCGCAGCGTGTCGGCGCTAATGTGCACCAGCGTCGCCTCGAGGCCGCCGTAGATCGAATAGTCGTAGGCGGTGATCTTGACGGTCGCGGGCAGGCCCGGGCGGAGGAACGCGACATCGGAGGGCTTGATCCGCGCCTCGATCAGCAGCTGGTCCTCGAGCGGAACGATCTCCATGATGTCCTGCCCCGGCTGCACGATGCCGCCCAGGGTGGTGACGCGGATGTTCTTCACGGTGCCGCGCATCGGCGAGCGCAGCACGGCGCGCCGCACCTGGTCCGCGCGGGCCGCGTTACCCTCCGCGATCGCCGTGAGCTCCGCCTCGTTCTTCGCGAGGTCTGCGCGCGCGTCGGCGCGGAACTTGTTCTGCCGGTCCTGGAGATTGGCGCGAAGCTCGTTCACCTGGCGCCGCAGCCGCAGCAGTTCCACTTCGGAGACGACTCCCTTCTTGACGAGCGGAGCGGTCAGCTGCAGTTCCTCGTCGGCGAGCTGGAAGCTGCGCTTCAGCGCCGCGACGCTCTCCTCGAGCTGCTGGCGGCGCGAGTGGAAGAGCTCCGTTTCCACCCGGACCTGCTCCGCGCGCGCGTCCGCCGGGAATACCGGCGTGCCGCCGCTCGCCTCGGCGCGCAGGCGCGCATTGGCCGCCCGCAGCGCCGTCACGCGGGAGTGGCTCTCGCGGAACGACGCGCCGAAGCGCGTGTCGTCCAGGCGCGCGAGCACCTGGTCCTTCTCGACGATGTCGCCCTCGCGCACCGTCAGCTCGGAGAGGATCCCGCCTTCCAGGCTCTGGATCACCTGCTCGCGCGAGGAGGGAATGACGCGCCCGGCGCCCACGGTCACCTCGTCGAGCACCGCGCCACTCGCCCAGAGGTAGCCCGCGGCGAGCAGCGCCGCGAGCAGCAGCAGCGTCAGGCCCGTCCACGGCTTCGCGTCGAGCACGGTCGCGGCCTTCACGTCCGCCATGAACTCGGTATGGTCGCGGGCGCGCGCGAGGTCGCGACGGGGAATTCTGGCGATTTCGTTGCCTGCCATCGGGGGGCGACGCTAGGCGTTCTGGGTGAGGGCCTTCAGTATGACATCGCGCGGACCGTCGGCGACCACCTTGCCCGAATCGAGCACGATCAGCCGATCGACGAGCGCGAGCATCGCGGGCTTGTGGGTGGCGAGCACGAGTGTGCGCCCGGCGGCGACCTTCCGGAATTCCGCGATGAAAGCCTGCTCGGTATTGTGGTCCATCGAGCTCGTCGGCTCGTCGAGGAGGTAGACGCGGGGATTGGCGAGCAGCGCCCGCGCGAGCGCGACCGACTGCTTCTGGCCCCCGGAGAGGCCCTCCGCGCGCTCGCCCACGGGCAGATCGAAACCGAGGGGATGGTTCGCGACCATGCGTTCGAGGCCGGCGATGCGGCTCGCCGCGAGTATCGAGTCCTCGTCCGCGAGCGGGGCACCCAGCGTGATGTTCTCGCGCAGCGTGCCGAAGAACAGGCGCACGTCCTGCGACACGTAGGCGAAGTCGCGCCGCAGGTCGGCGGGATCGATCTGCTGGATGTCGGTGCCGTCGACGAGCACCGACCCGCTCGCCGATTCGTAGAGCCCCATCATGAGCCGCAGCGTCGTGCTCTTGCCGGATCCGACGCGTCCCACCAGCGCCACGTGCTCGCCGGCCTCGATCCGGAACGACACGCCGTGCAGCACGGCAAGCTTGGTGCGCGGATAGCCGAAGCCGACGCCGGCGAATTCGATCTGCCCCTTCAGCGCCGGCCGGTGCAGGAACGAGCGCTCCGCCGGGCGCTCGGTCGGGAGATCCATGATACGGTTCAACGCGAGCAGCGCGGTGCGCGAGTGCTGGTAGCGCGTCAGCAGGCCGGCGAGCTGGCCGAGCGGCGCGAGCGCCCGCCCGGCGAGTATGGTGCAGGCGATGAGGCCGCCCACGGTGAGTTCACCCGCCCCGATGCGGTAGACGCCCCACACGACGAGGAGAATCGTCACCGCCTGCTGCACGAGGATCGCGAGGTTCACGACGAACGCGGAAATGAAGCGCGACTCGAGCGCGGTCCGGGAGGTGAGCGCCGTGTAGTTTTCCCAGCGCCGCTGCAGTTCGCCCTCGGCCGAGAGCGTTTTCAGCGTTTCGACGCCCTCCACCGCCTCGACCAGCACGCCGTGCCTGGCGGACGCCTCCGAGAGATGGCGCTGCATGAGCCGCGCGAGCGGAAACTGGGCGACGAGTCCGGCGAGGAGCAGCAGCGGTATGGCGAGCATCGGCACGAGCGCGATCGGCCCCCCGATCAGGCTGATGATCCACGTGAACAGGAACACGAACGGCAGGTCGGTGAGCGTCGTGAGCGTCGCCGAGGTGAAGAAGTCGCGCAGCGATTCGAACTCGCGCACGTTCGCGGCGAACGCGCCGGCGGAGGCGGGCCGGGCCTCCATGCGCATGCCGAGCGCCTGGCGGAAGAGCTGGCTCGCGAGCAGGAGATCGACTTTCCTGCCGGCGACGTCGAGGAGATAGCCGCGCAGCGTGCGGGCGACGAACTCGAAGCCGACCGCGATCGCGACGCCGGCCGCGAGCACCCACAGCGTCGCCTCGGCATTGTTCGGCACCACGCGGTCGTAGACGTTCATCACGAAGAGCGAGGTGGCGAGGGCGAGGAGATTGATCATCGCCGCCGCGACGAGGGTTTCCACGTAGTAGCTCCGGAAGCGCCACAGCGTTCCCCAGAACCACCACCTGCCGGAGACGGGCGCGATGTCCGCGGAGCGCCGGTCCGCGCGCGGCCTGGGCTGCACGAAGATGCAGTAGCCGGTGTAGCGCCCGGCGAGATCCGCGAGGGATGCGCTCTTCGCCCCGATGCCGGACTCGGGAAGTATGATCTCGGACGACTCGGTGCCGATCTGCGTCGCCACGCAGGCCCGTCCGTCCTTCAGCAGCAGCACCGCGGGCAGCACCAGGTTCGAAATGCGGCGCAGGCCCCGCTTCAGCACCCGCGCGGAATAGCCCTGCAGTTCCGCGGCGCGCACGAAGAGAGCAGGGGTGAGGCGGTGTCCTTCGAGCGGCAGGCCGGCGGCGAGCGCGTCCGGCGAGACCGGGCGTCCGTGCAGGCGCGTGAGTATGGCCAGACATTCCAGCAGCGAATCGTCCGGTTCCTCCCGCGGATCGGGCTGGACCTCTGCGCTCTGCGCGGATGACATGACGTTGGCGGACCGTAACCCCCGGGCGGGCGCCGCGGCGCCCGCCTGTGTCGACCGCGCGTGGCGGCGCCCTGGCTACTCGGCCGGCTTGATGCCGAGGCTTTCGACCAGCAACCCCTTGGCGGCCTCGACCGCGTACTGATTGAACAGGTCCTCGTAACGGCCGGTTACCAGGTTCGAGCGGGCGGTGAAGAGCTCGTTCTCGGCATTAAGCACGTCGAGAAGACTGCGGCGCCCGAGATCGAGTTGCTGCTTGTAAGCTTCCAGCACCTCGGCGCTCAGGCTCGCGTGCTCGCGCAGGTAGGCGAGCCGCTCCTCGCTCGTCGCCTTGGCGTTGAGCGCCACGGCCACGCGCTCTTCGACATCACGCCGCGTATTGGCCATGCCGTCGATCGCGGCGTAGCGGCGCTCCGAGAACGCGCGCTCCTGCGCGAGATCCGAACCGCCGCGGAAGAGGTTCCAGCGCAGGACGAGCATGACGCTGTCGCTGTCCACGTTACCCGGGATCCCCCCGATGTTCTCGTTGCGGTTGCTCGCAAGCTCGAGATCGAGTCGCGGGAAATAAGGCGATTTCGCGCCGCGCACGGCAGCCTCCGCCGCCGCGACCTCGGCGTTCGCCGCGCCGAGCGAGGGATTGGACGTGATCGCCGTGTCGGTCGCCTTCCGGATCGCCTCCTGCAGCCGGGCCCGGTCGAGGCCACCGGCCGAGACGGTCTGCGTCGCGCTCGGCTTCGGGTCGGTCAGGTTGCCGGGAGCCTTGCCGACCACCGTCACGTAGTTCGCCTCGGCTTCGCGCAGCCTGCCCGCCCGCGCGGTGACCGCGCTCGAGGCGAGCGCCACGCGCCCGAGGGCCTGCTGCAGGTCGGCCTTCTGCGCGACGCCGCCCTGCACCCTCAGGCGGACCTTGTCCCGCACGACGAGGTGGTCCTTGAGATTCTCGTTCGAAAGCCGGACGAGTTCCCGGTTCTTGAGGACCTCGAGGTAGACTTCCACCGCTTTCAGCGCGATGTCCTCCCGCGTCTCCGCGAGGCGGCTCCCGGCCGCTTGCAGCCGCGCGTTCTGGCGCTCCACCTCGCTCATCGTGGCGTTGCCGGCGAAGAGGTTCTGGCTCAACAACACGCCGGATTCCCGCCGATTGAGCCGCACCGTGTCGGCGCCGGTCGCCCGCGTGTCCGGAGACGAGGTGCGTTCGCGACCCCCGCCCAGGTTTACGTCGAGCGTAGGAAAGTAGCCCCCGCGCGCCTGGGCGAGGTCTTGCGCCGCGGCCCGCCGCTGCGCGTCGGCGGCCAGCACGCGCGGGTGCGTGGCGAGCGCGGCTTCGACGACCTCTTTCAGGGCCTGCGCGCCTGCATTTCCCGCCGCGGACGCAACGAGCAAAGCAAGGAGCGGGGCTGACAGAAATGCGCGATGCCGCGCAACCGTCTCGCGCCGGGGCTGACCGTCAATTGCCGTCATCTGGTTCCTTGGTGGCGCGGGAGCACTTTGGCGCCCGATCCTCCGGCTGTCTGCTTCCGCTCTCATGGCCGATTGACCGTTCGCCGATATCTCAAGTTACTTGTTAGACACCCGCGATAGTTTCATGATTCTACATAAAGATACGCAAAAATCCACTATTCGCGGGATTTCCTTGACTCGCGCAAACGTTGTTGCGTCATTGCAACGAACGTCTCGAACGATCTCGCGAGCGATCGAGCCTAACGGCTGCCGCGCTGCCTCGCAACAAGTACTTTTTTTGCCTCTTTTTCATGAAGTTCCGTGATTTTTTCCCAGTCCACTTGGCCTGCAACTTGCTTCCCGGAGGAGACATTTGATGAGCCGGGGAAATCATTGCCTATGGCGGCGAAAGAGAAATCGCACGTTCTCGCCGAAGCACAGGGCTGGACACTTGCGCACGCGCAGGGCTACGTCGACGGCCTGTCCTTCCGGCGGCGCGGCAAGCGCGCGCCGATGTCCGCCCTGGTCGGCCGGGACGAATACAGCCAGGGTTTCCGAGCCGGCTACTTCGATCGCGGCACCCCGGGCGATCCCGGCACGCCCCCCACGAGCGCGAAACTGTAGAAATACCGACCCCGTACGACGGGCCGGCGACAGCGGCGGGGCCGGCCGTGATCACTTTCTCACCGGCTCAATCGTGCCCATGTGAAAGCCGAACTCGCCGCGGCGCCGGTCGTCGTAGTAGTGCCGCAGCGTGTTGCGCACGGTGGCGAACGCGAGTTCCTGCCACGGCACGGAATCCTCGGGGCAGAGCCGCACCTCCAGCGTTTCGGCGCCGGGCCTGACATCGGGGTCGAGCAGTTGAGCGCGGAAGAGCATGTAGACCTGGTTGATGTGCGGTATGTTGTAGAGCGCGTAGAGCTGGCCCATCTCGACCCGCGCATGGGCTTCTTCCATGGTCTCGCGCATCGCGCCTTCGAAAGTGGTTTCCCCGTTCTCCATGAACCCCGCGGGCACCGTCCACATGCCGTAGCGCGGCTCGATCGCGCGCCGGCAGAGCAGGACCTGGTCCCGCCACTCGACGATGCAGCCTACCACCATGCGCGGGTTCTGGTAGTGGACGGTCCCGCAGCCGTCGCATACGTAGCGCGGGAGCGTGTCGCCGGCGGGCACCCGCCGCGTCACCGCCGCGCCGCAGTCGCTGCAGAACTTCATTCCGGCCTCCGGCCTGCCCCCCGCTATCCCGATACTAGAACGCATTGCGGGTTCCCGTCACAAGCCTTGGTGAAATCCACGCGTCCGTCGCACGGGAATGGTGCGCAGTCCGGCCGCGGCGCCTCCCGTCAGGTTGCCGAGGAGAGGGCGCAACCTGCCTCCCCGGGCGGCTGCGGCGGGCGGTGCAGCCTCCGGCTCGTCCGGCGGTCCGTAGCCCACTGCTCGCGACCGGTTGCTGTCGCCACGAATTTCCTCCCGCGAAGTGTCACGATCCGCCGTCCGCCGCCTGGCGCGCCGGCGCGGGGTTCGCGCCGTGCCGCCGGAACGGGTTGCGCTCGGCGAGTTCATCGACGTAGCGCGCGATGCCGCTCGCTTCGCGCGCGAGGAACTCCTCGATCGCGCGCGCGAACTGCGGCCGCGCCAGCCAGTGGGCCGAAAACGTTTCGACGGGCATGAGCCCCCGCGCCATCTTGTGCTCGCCGCGGGAGCCGCCCTCGAACGCGCCGATTCGCCGCGCGATGCAATACTCGATCGCCTGGTAGTAGCACGTCTCGAAGTGAAGGGCCGGGTGGTGCTCCACCGCGCCCCAGGAGCGCCCGCACAGCCTGTCGCCGGCGCGCACGAAAAGGGCGGCGCCGACCGGGCGAGCGCCGCGGTGCGCCACGACCAGCACGAGATGCCGCGGCAGGGTCCGCCCGATGCGCAGGAAGAATTCGAGGTTCAAGTAGGGGGTCGAGTGGTGCTCGCGGTAGGTCTGCCGGTAGCAACGGTTGAAGAAGGCCCAGTGCCCCTCGGTGATCTCCGTGCCCTCGCGCCATTCGAACGAGATGCCCGCCTGGGTGACCTTGCGGCGCTCCTGCCGGATCTTCTTGCGTTTGTCGTGGGTGAACGCGCCGAGAAATTCCTCGAAGCCGGCGTAGCCCGGGTTCGACCAGTGGAACTGCACGGCGTGGCGCAGGATCATTCCGTGCGCCCGCAGCCGCTCTGCCTCGTCCCGCGTCGGGAACAGGCAGTGCAGTGACGATACCCGCAGCGAGCGCGCGAGTCCGAGCGCCGCGGCGACGAGCCGGTCGCGGTCGTGCGGCGACGCGCCGAGCACGCGCGGCCCGGTGACGGGGGTGAACGGCACGGCGGAAAGGAGCTTCGGGTAGTACTCCAGCCCGTGGCGGTGGTAGGCGTCCGCCCAGGCCCAGTCGAACACGTATTCCCCGTAGGAATGGTCCTTCAGGTAGAGCGGCATCGCGGCCGCGATGCCGTCTTTCCCCCTCAGCAGCAGGAACTGCGGAGTCCATCCGGTCGTCGGCGTGGCGCAACCGCTCTCATGCAGGGCCGAGAAGAACTCGTGGCTGAGGAATGGCTCGCCGCCCGCGAGCCGGTTCCAGTCCGCGGCGGCGACGCTCGCGAGGCTGTCTATGATTTCGACCGTCACGTGTGGGTGAGCCGTCGGTTCCGGTTCGGCGTCGAGCGGTCCGTGCCCCGCCGCTGCGGACGCCATGCGCTCGCGCGGCCGGTGATATATTATCAACCCGCCGCAACGCGAGGGCACGCGTACTCGCGCGGATCGACTCCCGTATTCCGCATGATTGCCGCGGCGAAGCACGTCGCGGCGGTTCCCGCACCCATGAAGATCGCGGTAGCGCAGATCAACGCCACGGTCGGCGACCTGGCGGGCAACGTCGAGCGCATACTCGGCGCGGTCGAGCGCGCCCGCAGCGCCGGGGCGGCTCTGGTGGTGACGCCGGAACTCGCCCTGTGCGGCTATCCTCCCGAGGACCTGCTGCTGCGCGAGGATTTCATGGAGGCCGTCGAGCGCTCGCTCGCCGATCTTGCCGCGCGCTCGCAAGGCGTGACGCTCGTCGTCGGGCACCCCCGCGGGGCGGCGGGCCGGCGCTTCAACTCCGCTTCCGTGATCGCCGAGGGCGCCGTCCTCGGCGTCTACGACAAACAGCGCCTGCCCAATTACACGGTGTTCGACGAGGAGCGCTACTTCGAGCCCGGCACGGCGCCGTGCGTCCACGCCGTGAACGGCGTTGCGTTCGGCGTCAATATCTGCGAGGACGCGTGGGGAGCGCAGGGACCCGAGACCGCGCGCGGTGCCCGCGGCGGCGGCGAATCTCGCGGTGAGGGCGCGGTGGCAGATGCGCCGCAGGCGGCGCGTGCCGCCGGGGCCCGCGTGCTGCTGGTGCTGAACGCCTCGCCCTACCACGTGGGCAAGCAGGCGGTGCGCGAGGATGTCATGCGCGCCCGCGTGGGCGAGACCGGGATGCCGCTGGTATACGTGAACCTCGTCGGCGGTCAGGACGAGCTGGTATTCGACGGTGGTTCGTTCGTGCTGGACCGCACGGGGGCCCTGACGCACCGGCTGCCCGCGTTCGAGGAAGGGCTCGCTCTTGTCACGCTGGCCGACGGCGATCCACTGCCCGGCGGGATCGCGCCGCCCCTCGGGCCGGAGGCCGAGGTCTACGGGGCGCTCTTGACGGGCGTGCGCGATTACGTCGGCAAGAACGGGTTCCCGGGCGCGCTGATCGGGCTCTCGGGCGGCATCGATTCCGCGCTCACGCTCGCGGTCGCGGCCGACGCGCTCGGTGCGGCGAGGGTACGCGCCGTGATGATGCCCTCCCGCTACACTGCCGCGATGAGCCGGGAGGACGCGGCCGCCGAGGCGCGGCTCCTCGGTGTGCGCTATTCCGAGATCGCGATCACGCCGATTTTCGACGCCTTCAGGAGCGCGCTCGCGGAGGAATTCCGTGGGCTGCCCGAGGACATCACGGAGGAGAACCTGCAATCGCGCATCAGGGGAACGCTGCTGATGGCGCTTTCCAACAAGAGCGGCGCGATCGTGCTGACGACCGGCAACAAGAGCGAGATGGGCACCGGCTATGCGACGCTCTACGGAGACATGGCGGGCGGCTTCGCGGTGCTGAAGGACCTCAACAAGATGCTGGTCTACCGCCTCGCGCGCTACCGCAATCTCCTCGGCCCGGTGATCCCGCAGCGCGTGATCGACCGCGCGCCCTCGGCCGAGTTGCGCCCCGGCCAGACCGACCAGGAGAGCCTCCCGCCCTACCCGGTGCTCGACGCGATCATGGAGGCCTACGTCGAGGGCGACGTGAGCCCGCGGGAGATCATCGCCCGCGGCCACGACCGGGCCGACGTGGAGCGCGTGGTGAGCCTCGTGCGGCTGAGCGAGTACAAGCGGCGCCAGTCACCGGTCGGCATTCGCATCACGCCGCGCGGCTTCGGCAAGGACTGGCGCTTTCCCATCACCAACCGGTTCCGCCACCGGTTCGACTGATCGCGTGTGCTATCCTTGCCGCCTAAGCCGCGCGGCGCGGTAACGACACGGGGCTCGTCCCTCGTTCGCCCGGGCGGCGGGGCCGTTGCCGTCCCTGCCTGAACAGGGCTCCAAGGATCACGGAGGATCCCAGTGAAAAAAATCGAAGCGATAGTCAAACCGTTCAAGCTCGACGAAGTGCGCGAGGCGCTGTCGGAAATCGGGGTGAGCGGGCTGACGGTGACGGAAGTGAAGGGGTTCGGCCGCCAGAAGGGGCACACCGAGCTCTACCGGGGAGCGGAGTACGTGGTCGACTTCCTGCCCAAGGTCAAGATCGACGTCGTGGTGCCGGAGAACCTGCTCGACGCGGCGGTCGATGCCATCGTCAAGTCGGCGCGCACCGGCAAGATCGGCGACGGCAAGATCTTCGTGACGAGCGTGACGCAGGTGATCCGGATCAGGACCGGCGAGACCGACGAGGCGGCGATCTGAAGGACGAAGGCGGAGGGATGATGGCGGTGGGGGAATCGACGCGGCCCTCGCGCTCACCGCTTCATCCTTCCGCCTTCCGCCTTCCGCCCTTCAGAAGAACCACGACCGCGCCCCCGCCGCCGTCGACGGGCCGCGCCTGGCAGTAGGCGAGCACTTCGTCCCGCTGCGCGAGCCACGCGGCGACCTTCGCCTTGAGCACCGGCTGGCGGTTGCGCGAGCGCAGGCCCTTGCCGTGGATGATCCGCACGCAGCGCAGGCCGGCGCGGGCGGCGCGTGCCAGAAAGACCGCCAGCAGTTCCCGCGCATCGGGCACCGTCAGGCCGTGCAGGTCGAGTTCGTCCTGGATCACCCACTCGCCGCGGCGCAACCTGCGGAGCGTCGCCGCGCCGATGCCATCGCGCACGAAGCGAAGATCCTCGCCGGTTTCGACTTCGCCGTCCCAGGCGACGCGCAGGCTCTCGTCAAGCGCGGCCTTCTCGTCGGCGATGCGCTGCCGCGGCACGGGAGCAGGCCGGGCCCCGCCCGGATGGACGCGCGCGCCCGCGCGCAGCGGAACGACCTCGCCGAGTTCGCGCCGGAAGAGCTCCGCCGCGCTGCCCGGCTCTTCCGGTGGTACCGGCCGCTTCCGCATCCGGCTGTTCTCCCCCACGGCGCTTCGCTCCCCACCCGGTGCCGGCACCCGGGTCAGATGAGGCCCTTGCCTTCCAGGTACTTCTGTGCGTCGAGCGCCGCCATGCAGCCGCTGCCGGCGCTGGTAACAGCCTGCCGGTAGACGTGGTCCTGCACGTCCCCCGCCGCGAACACCCCGGGGACGCTGGCCGCCGTGGCGTTGCCGTCGAGCCCGCTGCGGGTAACAATGTAGCCGTTCACCATGTCGAGCTGGCCGGCGAAGATGTCGGTATTGGGGCGGTGCCCGATCGCGATGAAGATGCCGTGCAACGCCCGTTCCGTGACGACGCCGCTGCGGAGGTTCCTCGCCCGCATTCCCGTGACCCCGTTCCGGTCGCCGACGACCTCCTCGAGCACGTGGTCCCACAGGACGCTCGCCTTGCCGGAGGCGACTTTCTCCTTCAGCTTGTCCACCAGTATCGCCTCGGCCCGGAACCGGTCGCGACGGTGCACGACCGTGACGTGCCGGGCGATGTTCGTGAGGTAGAGCGCTTCCTCCACCGCGGTGTTGCCACCCCCGACCACCGCGACATCCTGTTCCTTGTAGAAGAATCCGTCGCAGGTGGCGCATCCGGACACGCCGCGCCCCATGTACGCCTGTTCCGAGGGCAGACCGAGGTACATGGCCGAGGCGCCGGTCGCGACGATGAGCGCATCGCACGTGTAGCGTGACTGGTCGCCCGTCAGCGAGAACGGCGTGGCGCCGAGATCGACGGCGTTCACGTGGTCGAAGATGATGTCGGTACCGAAGCGCTCGGCGTGCTTGAGAAAGCGCTCCATCAACTCGGGCCCCTGCACGCCGGAGGGGTCGGCGGGCCAGTTGTCGACATCGGTCGTCGTCATGAGCTGCCCGCCCTGCGCGAGCCCCGTGATGAGGGCTGGCTTGAGATTGGCGCGTGCCGCGTACACCGCCGCCGTATAGCCGGCGGGGCCCGAACCGAGTATCAAGAGTGAGAAATGCCGCGAGGATGAAGACATGGCGTCGCCTGAATGAAGGAAATTTGCAAAAAAACAACACTGTAACAGTCAGCCTGCCGCCATGTCGAGTTGTGGCAACACATTAACTCCGTGGTCATAAGCTATTGCAATAAAATCCAAAACAGGACCTTCTCGGGCTGTGAGCACGACGCGGTCGATCGGACAACATGGCTAGAGTCTCACCGTGAGCGGGATGAGAACGCTTCTTGTCGGCGTGCTCGCCATCGCCGGGTTCGTGCAACCCGATGCCGCCGGGGCGCCGACATCGAGCGAGAGCACGCGGGCGCTGTCACCGGCAAGTTCGCGTCTCGCGCAAGCCTCACCCGCGAAGCCCGTAGCGGAGACGGAACCTGCCGCCGGGGGGAAGGCGCTCGCCCCGGTGCCCGCCGAGGCGCCACCCGCGCCCCGCTTCGCGATTTCCCGGTACCTCGTGGAGGGCAACACGCTCCTCGGCAAGGAGGCGATCGAGCGGCTGCTCGCGCCTTTCACGGGACCGGGCAAGGATTTCGGCGACGTGCAGCGTGCGCTGGAAGCATTGCAGAGCGCGTATCAGCAGGCAGGGTATGGCGCGGTCGGCGTGCGCCTGCCGGAACAGGAACTGGAGCGCGGCGAAGTGCGGCTGCGGGTGATCGAACCCCGGATCGGCCGCGTCGTCGTCGAAGGCAACGAGCACTTCAGCGCAGCCAACATCCGAGCGAGCGTGCCGGCGCTGCGCGAGGGCGAGACCCCCCGCTCGCACGAGATCGCGCGGGGCGTGCGGCTCGCGAACGAGAACCCGGCCAAGCAATCCGCGGTGGTGTTGCGCGCCGGGGAAAGCGAGGAGCGGATCGATGCGACGATCCGCGTGGTCGACTTCGACCCCAGGCGATACAGCGTCAGCCTCGACAACACGGGTAACGAAGACACCCAGCCGCTGCGGCTCGGGCTCGCGTTCCAGCACGCCAATCTGTTCGGCCGCGACCACGTGCTCACGACCCAGTTCATCACCGCGCCCGAGAACTTCAACGACGTGACCGTGTTCGGCGTGGGCTACCGGATCCCGTTCTACTCGCTCGGCCATTCGCTCGATCTCGTCGCCGGTTATTCGAACGTGGATTCCGGGACGGTGGAGAACCTTTTCAACGTGAGCGGGCAGGGCTCCCTATTCGCCGCGCGCTACAACCAGAACCTGCCGCGATGGGGCGACGTGGAGCACCGCCTTACCTACGGTCTGGAGTATCGCGCCTATCAGAACGACGTGAAGCCCGTCGGCGGCAACGCGAAGCTCGTCCCCGACGTGACGGTGCATCCGTTGAGTCTCACCTACGGCGGGGCCTGGCGCACGGACACGCGCGGGGATCTGACTTACTACCTGTCCTTCCAGCAGAACATTCCGGGCGGGAGCGACGGCCAGGACGACGACTTCCGGCAGGTTGGGGCGCGCTTCCCGGAGGGCAACGCTGACTACCAGTTGTTCCGGGCGGGTCTCACCTACAGCCGCCCGATCGGAGCGGACTGGCAGGTTCGCGTGCGGGTGGACGGCCAGTACACCGACGACGCGCTCGTGAGCGGCGAGATGTTCGGTATCGGGGGCGCGGACAGCGTGCGCGGATTCGACGAGCGCTACACCTCCAACGACAAGGGTTACCGGACGAGTTGGGAAATCTACACGCCGGACGTGGCGAAGCGGTTGAAGCTCGATGGACGCCTGCGGCTGCTCGCGTTTTACGATCAGGGCACGGTGCGCCGCAACAAGGTGCAGCCCGGGGAACTCTCCGCTGCGAGCCTTGACAGCGGCGGCCTGGGGCTTCGCATGAACTACAAGACGGGCTTCACGCTGCGGCTCGACGTCGCCTACGTGTTTCACGACGGCACGCAGCAGCAGGAATACAACGGCAAGCGCAGCAGCACGAAGGGCCACTTCTCGATGGCCTGGGTGTGGTAGCGGGGCGCGCGCCGCGGGTTCTTGCGGTACGGCCGTTCACGCGATCCGGGTTAGACTCCGGGGCCCGGGGGGCACGGGCGAACGATGCGGCCGCGGCGCTGCCGTTCGATGCCGGTCGCGGCGACGATTTCTGGGAGTACGGTCATGGCGGTCTGCGGCGCGGTAGCGGCGATGACATGGCGGCAGAAGATGCTGGCGGTCGCGGTGGCATCATGTTTTGCCGCGGATTTTTCGAGCGCCAACCCGACCGGCCCGACGGTGGCGCGGGGGCGGGCGAGCTTCGTGACGCAGGGCAACGTCCTGACCGTGACGAACGCGCCCGGCACCGTGATCAACTGGCAGAGCTTCTCCATCCCGAGCCAGGACATCACGCGGTTCATGCAGCAGTCCGCGGCGAGCGCCGTTCTGAACCGGGTAATGAGCGGCAACCCGTCGACGATACTGGGGACCCTCCAGTCGAACGGCCGCGTCTACCTGATCAATCCCAGCGGCATCACCATCGGCCCGAGCGGGGTGATCGACGTCCAGGGCTTCGTCGCATCCACGCTCAATATCTCCGACGCCGACTTTATCGCGGGACGCCATCGCTTCGCTGAAACACCCGGCGCGGGCGCGGTCGTCAATGAGGGAAGAATCACCACCCCCTCGGGCGGTACCGTCTACCTGCTCGGGCAGAACGTCGAGAACCATGGCGTCATCCGGACGCCGCGGGGCGAGATCGTGCTGGCGGCCGGCAGGAGTATCGAGCTCGTGGATGCGCGGACGCCGGAGCTGCGCGTCGAGATCAAGGCACCGGAGAACGAAGCGTTGAACCTCGGGCAACTGATCGCCGAGGGCGGGAGGATAGGCATGTACGCGGGCCTCGTGCGGCACGGCGGAGTGGCGAACGCCAATACCGCGGTGGTCGGCGAGAACGGCAGGATCGTATTCAAGGCCGTCACGGACGTGACGCTGGAGAGTGGTAGCGTGACCAGCGCGAGCGGCCCCACGGCAGGCTCGGTAAAGGTCGCGGCGGAGACGGGCAAGGCGATCGTCGCCGGCGCAGTCGAAGCGAGATCGAGCACAGGACGCGGCGGTGTGGTGGAAGTATCCGCATCGCGGGCGGTCAGCGTGGAGCCCTCGGGGCGTATCAGCGCGAGCGGTGCCGAGGGCGGCAGGATCACGCTCGCTTCGTCGGGCGACGCGGTGCGCGTTGCCGGGCCCGTGAGCGTGGACGGTTCCGCCGGTGGCGGGGGGCGCATCGAGATCCGCGCGGCGACACGCGCGGTGGTTGCCGAGGGTGGACGCGTCTCGAGCGCGGGTGCACTGCTGGGCGGTACGATCGATCTCCGGGCGGCGGCGGACGTCGTGGTGGAGGCCGGAGGCACGGTGCACGCCGACGGTCGGAGCGGCGGCGCCGTCACCGTGAAGTCGGCGGCCGGCCCGGCCATACTCGACGGCACGATCACGGTGGAAGGATCCTCGGGCGCGGGGGGCGTAATTGAAATCGACGCGCAGACTGATGTCATCGTCGGCAGCGCGGGCACCCTTGCGGCGCGCGGCGCGGCGGGCGGGTCAACCCGCGTGGAAGCGCGTCAGGGAACGCTCCTCGCGAGTGGCGCGATCGACGCCGCCGGCACGGATGGTCCCGGGGGACGGATCATGCTGCTCGCGCCGAAGGTCGGCCTCGTCGGGAATGGCAGGCTGAACGCCTCCGGCCGGACGGCAGGAGGGGTCGTTCTCGTCGGCGGCGATTTCCAGGGAGCGAACGCCGAGGTGCCCAATGCCGAGCGGACCTACGTCGGCCACGATGTGCTGATCGCCGCGGATGCAATCGATTCCGGCGACGGCGGCCGCGTCATCGTCTGGTCCGAGCAACTCACCGGATTCTTCGGCAAGGTAACGGCACGAGGTGGCGCGCGCTCCGGCAACGGCGGCTTCGTCGAGATCTCGGGCAAGGAGCGCCTCGTGTTTCGCGGCGTGGTCGACCTCTCCGCGCCGGCGGGATCGGGGGGGAAACTGCTGCTCGACCCGCAGGACCTCGTGATCGAGGGGGGCACGAGCAACGCGGGCGGTACCGACGCGACTGACAGCACGCTGCTCGGCACGGACGACAGCCCGGGACAGGTGCTCTTCGGCGAGAACTCCGGGGCTCTTACCACGATCACGGAGGTCGGGCTGGAAGCGATCGGCGCGGGGAGCGATGTGGAACTGCAGGCGGGGCACAGCATCACGACGAGCGGCTCGTTTTCGAGCGGGCTCACGTTCTCGCCGAATACGAACGTCACCTTCCGGACCCGCAATGACGCGGGCGACGACGCCGGTTCCCTGTTCGCCGCGGGGATCAATCTCGGCGCCGTGCCGATCACGCTGCAGGGCACTGGAACGCTCCTCATCAGCACCAACGACAGCGGAGCGGGTGCGGGCAGCGGCGGCAGCGGCGGCACGAACCCATCGATCCGGCTCGGCGGCATCAGTTCCGCTGGCGGCAGCGTGACGGTCGGCACCGGAGGCGGCACGGGCACGATCACGCTCACCGGCAACGTGGCGACGACAGCGGGCAGCAACGCCGGCGCCGTGACATTCTCCGGGCCGGCCGTGCTCGCGGCGAACGTGGTCGTCAATACCAACCATGGGAGCGGAGCCGACGGCAACGTGACCTTCGGCGGCACCGTCAACGCGGATGCCGCGGGCAACAACCGCACGCTCACGTTGAACACGGGAGCGGCTTTGGCGACTCTCGCCGGTGCGGTAGGAGGGGCTGCATCGCTGGGTGGTCTCGCCACGACCGGCACGGCCGCGATCAACGGCGGTGCGGTGACGACGAGTGGCGCCCAGAACTATGGCGGTGCGGTGACGCTCGGCGCGGGGGCGACGGTGGTGGCGAGCACGGGGGGTAACGCGATCACGTTCGGTGGCACGGTGAACGGGGCCTCGGCGCTGACGGTTAACACCACCGGTGCGACGAGTTTCGGCG
>JADZGE010000108.1 GCA_020854035.1 Burkholderiales bacterium
CGGCGCGCTGGTGGCGGTTGCGGCGCTCGAGGAGCGGCATGCATTTCGCCTCGTTGTAATAGGTCACCTGACAGTCGAGGCAGTAGTGACACTCGTTCGCGTTGATCTCGCCGGTCGGCCGGATCGCGCGCACCTCGCAGTCCTGCGCGCAGGTCTGGCACGGCCGCCCGCACTCGCGCCGCCGGCGCAGCCACCAGTCGAATACCCGGAAGCGACCCGGGATCGCGAGCGCTGCGCCGAGCGGGCAGAGGTACTTGCAGAAGAACTTGCGGTTGACGAGCGACACCGCCACGAGCGCGCCCGCGTACAGCACGAACGGCCACTCGCGCTGGAAGCGCAGAGTGACCGCGGTCTTGAACGGCTCGATCTCGGCGTAGCGCACCATCTCCAGGGTCGACTGGAGGGACACGCCGAAGAGCAGGATCAGCACGAGGTACTTCACCGCCCAGAGCCGCTCGTGCACGACCTCCGGAAACTCGAGCTGCCGGATGCCCAGGCGCTGGGCGCCGTGGTTCGCGAGTTCCTGCAGCGCGCCGAAGGGGCACAGCCACCCGCAGTACACCCCGCGGCCCCACAAGAGCAGCGTCAGCGCGACGAATCCCCACAGGATGAAGATCATCGGGTCGATCAGGAAGCTCTCCCAGTAGAAGTCGCGCATCACCGCGTGCACGAACGTGAACACGTGCACGATCGAGAGCTGCGCGAGCGCGTACCACCCGATGAAGAACAACGTGTAGAGCAGGAACCCGCGCCGCACGTACCAGAGCAGCGTCGGCTGCCGCGCGAGCCAGTCCTGGAACACGAGGATCGCGGCGAGGGTCGCGAGCCCGGCGACGAGGAGCGCGATTTCGGCCTTGCGGTTGCGCCAGACGTCCATCCAGAGCGGCTCTTCGGGCGCGGACGTGACGACGGGCGGCAGCGGTGCTCCGGCCGGAGCGGGGGACGCGGCGACCGCGGGGGCCCGCGCTTCCGGCGGCGGCGCGGGCGCCCGGGCGCGCTGGTCCGTCGCAAGCGGCGCGGCGGGTGCAGTGGCGGCGGGCGCGGTGGCGGCGGACTCGGCGGTAGCTGCGGTGGCGGGGCTCGGTGGCGCGCGCGCCGCGGGTACCGTCACGGGCGGCGGGGCGAGCGGCGGCAGTGCGGCGGCACGCGCTGCGGCGAGCGCGGGCGTGAGCCCGCGCGACTCGGCGACCCGCCGGGCGGCCTGCATCACCGTCGAGTTCTGCACCATGACCGTGATGGTGGCGCCCGAGATGGCGTCGACGGCGACGTGGCCCTCGCGCGGCGCGCCGATCGTCACGCGGTCGAAGACCGACTTGCCGCGGTACTGCGCGGTGAACGCGCGCAATCGCTCCTCGCTAATCCCGGCGGCGAGGATCGGCTCCTCGTGGTGGACGATCTCGAGCCCGGTGATGCGCCCGGCGAGGTCGAACCCGACCAGGGTGTTGATCGGCTTGCCCGAGTACGCGGGAATGCGCACGACGTCGTTCGTCAGGAAGGCGTAGCCGACGAGCTCGCCGCCGCGGTACACCGGGGCGGCCGGAGGCGCCCCCTCGAGCTCGCCGAAGCGGTCCGCGTCCGGGAAGAAGGTCCGGACCTGCGGATAGGCGGTCGCGATGTCCGCCGCGCACGGGCCCGGGAGCGCGAGCGCCGCGGCGACCAGGCCGAGCAGGACTGCGCGCATCCGGTGGAGGAAAGCGGCGGGACCGCGCGTCACTCCGCCACCACGACGAGGCCCTTCATCTCGGGGTGCGGCCCGCAGCTGTAGGGATAGGCGCCCGGCTTCTCGAATCTGCGCTGATAGGACTCGCCCGGAAACATCCGCTCGGACTCGAACCCGCCCGGTCCGAGCCAGAGGACCGAGTGGCTCGCACGCTTCTCGCCGTTCACCCATTTCACCGTGGTGCCGACCTTCACCCTCAGCTCGGGCGGGTCGAACTTGTAGTGCTCGATCTTCACCTCGGCCATGCCGTTCGCGCCGGCGGCCGGCGGCGTGAACCCCACCGCCCCGGCGAGCGCGAATCCAAGCACCAGCCCCGACCTCATTGGGCGCTCCAAAAACGTGATGTGTGCAACACGGACGCGGGGCGCAGAAGGCGCCTTCATCGCGCGATCAATTCTTTGTGTTGCAACGCAAGAGCCCTTTGATTCCGGTCAAACGATTCGAGCCGTCCGGGGACTCAAATTGCGGAAAGACCCGGATGTCATCCGGGATATGCGGACGGACAGCGTGAACATCTCCGGCATCCTCGTCGCGGCCCAGCCTGGCCAGATCGAGTCGCTGCGCGCGCGCCTCGCGACCCTCGCGGGCGTCGAAGTCCACGCCGTCTCCCCCGAAGGCCGCATGGTCGTGACCGTCGAGCGCGCAGCCGACCGCGACATGACCGCCGCCTTCGACGACATCAGCCGGCTGCCGGGCGTGCTGTCCGCAGCCCTCGTCTACCACCACGACGAAGCCCTCGTCGACGAGCCCCGATTCGAATAGAGCGCATAGAGGAGAGCGAATCATGTCCATGACGCGACGCGATTTCATCAAGACGAGCGCCATCGCCGCCACCGCCAGCGCGGCCGGCGTGACGATCCCCGGCGTGAACGAGGCGCTCGCCCAGGCGCAAGGCGCGGCCGACGGCGTGCGCTGGGACAAGGGGGTGTGCCGTTACTGCGGCACCGGCTGCGGCGTGCTCGTCGGCGTGAAGGACGGCCGCGTCGTTGCGACGCAGGGCGACCCGGACGCACCGGTCAACAAGGGACTCAACTGCATCAAGGGCTACTTCCTCTCCAAGATCCAGTACGGCAAGGACCGGCTCACCACGCCGCTCCTGCGGATGAAGGACGGCAAATTCGACAAGAACGGCGAGTTCGCCCCCGTGACCTGGAAGCAGGCCTTCGACGTCATGGAGGAGAAGTGCAAGGCCACGCTGAAAGCGAAGGGCCCGACCGCGGTCGGGATGTTCGGCTCGGGCCAGTGGACGATCTGGGAGGGCTACGCGGCCAACAAGCTCTTCAAGGCCGGCTTCCGCTCGAACAACATCGACCCGAACGCGCGCCACTGCATGGCCTCGGCGGTCGCGGGCTTCATGCGCACCTTCGGCGCCGACGAGCCGATGGGCGTCTACGACGACGCCGAGCACGCGGACGCGTTCGTGCTGTGGGGCGCGAACATGGCCGAGATGCACCCGATCCTGTGGTCGCGCATCACCGACCGGCGGCTGACGGCCAAGCACGTGAAGATCTTCGTGTTGTCCACGTTCGGCCACCGCTCGACCGAGCTCGCCGACGTCGAACTGATCTTCAGGCCGCAGACCGACCTGGCGATCCTGAACTACATCGCGAACTACATCATCCAGACGAACGCGGTGAACCAGGACTTCGTCGCGAAGCACGTGAGCTTCCGGCGCGGCGTCACCGACATCGGCTACGGCCTGCGGCCGAACCACCCGCTCGAGGTCCCCGCCGGAAACAACGGCTACGCGGGCGCGGACGGAAAGGTCAAGGGCAACCCGGACGCCTCCAGCCCGATCACCTTCGATGAGTTCAAGGCGTTCGTCGCGGAATACACCGCCGACAAGGTGAGCGAGCTCTCCGGCGTGCCGAAGGACAGGCTCGAGGCGCTCGCCAGGGCCTACGCCGACCCGAAGACCAAGGTCACCTCGTACTGGACCATGGGCTTCAACCAGCACACCCGCGGCACGTGGGTCAACAACATGGTCTACAACGTGCACCTGCTGGTCGGGAAGATCTCCGAGCCGGGCAACAGCCCGTTCTCGCTCACCGGCCAGCCCTCGGCGTGCGGCACCGCGCGCGAGGTAGGCACCTTCGCGCACCGCCTGCCGGCGGACATGGTGCTCGCGAACCCGCAGCACCGGCAAATCGCGGAGAAGACGTGGCAGCTGCCGGACGGCACGATCGTCGGGCAGATCGGCTACCACGCGGTGCTGCAGGACCGGATGCTGAAGGACGGCCGTCTCAACTTCTACTGGACGACGACGACCAACAACATGCAGGCCGGGCCGAACATGAACACGGAGCGCTATCTCGGCTTCCGCAACCCGGAGAACTTCATCGTGGTGTCGGATGCGTATCCGACCGTGACCGCGCTCGCCGCCGACCTGATCCTGCCCTCGGCCATGTGGACCGAGAAGGAAGGGGCATACGGCAACGCCGAGCGGCGCGGCCAGTTCTGGCGCCAGCAGGTGAAGGCGCCGGGCCAGGCGAAGTCCGATCTCTGGCAGTACATCGAGTTCTCGAAGCGCTTCAAGGTCGAGGAGGTGTGGCCCGCGGACCTCCTCGCAAAGGCGCCGCAGTATCGCGGCAAGACCCTCTACGACGTCCTGTTCGCGAACGGCGTGATCAACAAGTACCCCCTCGCCGAGCTCGAACGGGTGAACGGTTCGGTAATCAAGGGCTACACGAACGACGAGTCGCAGGACTTCGGCTTCTACGTCCAGAAGGGCATCTGGGACGAGTACCGCCAGTTCGGCCTCGGCAAGGCGAAGGACCTCGGCGAGTTCGACCTCTATCACCGCGCCCGCGGCCTGCGCTGGCCGGTGGTGGACGGCAAGGAGACGCTGTGGCGCTACCGCGAGGGCTACGACCCGTACGTGAAGAAGGGCGAGGGCGTGCGCTTCTACGGCAAGCCCGACGGCAAGGCGTGGATCTTCGCCCTGCCCTACCAGCCCGCGGCCGAGTCGCCGGACGCTGAGTACGACCTGTGGCTGTGCACCGGGCGCGTGCTCGAGCACTGGCACACCGGGACGATGACCCGCCGCGTGCCCGAGCTGCACCGCGCGTTCCCCGAGGCCTGGGTGTTCATGAATTCCGACGACGCGAAGAAGCGCGGCCTCCAGCGCGGCGACACGGTGAAGCTCGTCACCCGCCGCGGCGAGGTGACGACGCGCGTCGAGACGCGCGGCCGCAACCGGATGCCGGCGGGGACGGTGTTCGTGCCGTTCTTCGACGAGGGGCGGCTGGTGAACAAGCTCACCCTGGACGCGACCTGCCCGATCTCGAAAGAAACCGACTTCAAGAAGTGCGCAGTGAAGGTGGTCAAGGCGTGAGGCGGAGCGGCGCGAGGCGAACGTGAGCGTCGAAGCGGACAGGTCGGGCGCGGCGCGGCGGCAGTTCCTGCTCGGACTGGCGAAGATGGCCTGCGGGGTGGGCCTCGCCGCCGGCGGGCTCGCGCTCTACGCCAAGCAGGCGCGCGCGGTGCCGCCGCAGGCGCTGCGGCCGCCCGGCGCGCTCGCCGAAGGCGCCTTCCAGGGCGCGTGCATCCGCTGCGGGATGTGCGTGCGCGACTGCCCGTACGGGATCCTCGATCTTGCCCGCCCCGAACAGCCGATCGCGACCGGCACGCCCTACTTCGTCGCGCGCACCGGGCCGTGCGAGATGTGCGAGGACGTTCCCTGCGTGAAGGCCTGTCCCACCGGCGCGCTCGACCACGGGCTCACCGACATCGACGCCGCGCGCATGGGGCTCGCGGTGCTGGTGGACCAAGAGACCTGCCTCAACTTCCTCGGCCTGCGCTGCGACGTCTGCTACCGCGTGTGCCCGCTCATCGACAAGGCGATCACGCTCGAGCCGCAGCACAACGCGCGCACCGGCAAGCACACGTTGTTCATTCCGGTGGTGCACTCCGATAAATGCACCGGCTGCGGCAAGTGCGAGAAGGGCTGCGTGCTGGAGGAAGCGGCGATCAAGGTCCTGCCGGTGCGGCTCGCGAAGGGCGCGCCGGGCAAGCACTACCGCCTCGGCTGGGAGGAGAAGGAAAAGGCGGGCGGCCCGCTCATCAAGGACACCCTCCAGCTGCCGGCGCGCCGTCCGGAGGAAGCCCGATGACCCCCGGTCGGCCCGGCGCCGAAGCGGTCGCGAGCAAGGGCTGGCTCGCGGCCCACAAGTGGCTGCTCGTCCGCCGGGGGACCCAGCTCGGGATCCTCGCGCTCTTCCTGCTGGGACCGCTCGCGGGCGTGTGGATCGTCAAGGGCAACCTCGCCTTCAGCTACACGCTCGACGTTCTGCCGCTCGCCGACCCCTACGTGCTCCTGCAGTCGTGGCTCGCGGGACACGCGCCGGAAACTAAGGCCCTCGCCGGCGTTGCGATCGTGGCCGCGTTCTACTTCCTCGTCGGCGGCCGCGCGTACTGCGCGTGGGTGTGCCCGGTGAACGTGGTGACGGACCTCGCCGTGTGGCTGCGGCGCCGGCTCGGCATCAAGGGCGGCGTGCGCATCCCGCGGCAGCTCCGCTACTGGGTGCTCGGCGCAACGCTGGTGCTTGCCGTAACGACCGGCACGATCGCGTGGGAGCTCGTCAACCCGGTGTCGATGTTCCATCGCGGGCTGATCTTCGGGATCGGCGCGGCGTGGACGATCGTGCTGGCGGTCTTCCTGTTCGATCTCTTCTTCGCGCAGAACGGCTGGTGCGGGCACGTCTGCCCGGTCGGCGCGTTCTACAGCGTGCTCGCGTTGAAGAGCCCGCTGCGGGTGGTGGCGGCGCGGCGGGCGCAATGCAACGACTGCATGGACTGCTACGCGGTGTGCCCGGAGCTGCAGGTGATCAAGCCCGCGCTCAAGGGCGCCGCGCGCGGCGCCGGGCCGGCGATCGTGTCGCCCAACTGCACCAACTGCGGGCGGTGCATCGACGTGTGCTCGAAGGACGTTTTTCGCTTCGGCCTGCGCACCGCGCGGGACGAGGCGTCGGCCGGACGCGAAACGCGGCTCACGACAGAGGAGGTTCGGACATGAAACGGAACGGGTTGATTCTTTCGGCGGCGGTTGCGCTCGCCGCCTGCGCGACGGTCCTGGGGCCGGTGGACGTCAAGTCGCTGCGCGGCGCGGACGCCGCGACGCCCGACCAGGCGCCGGCGGTGCGCCAGCAGCTCGGCGCGAAGCCGGGCAACCAGCAGACGATCGCGCGCACGTTCGAGGGGCAGCCGCCGCTGATCCCGCACGCGACCGACAATTTCGACGAGGTGACGCTCGCCGACAACCAGTGCCTCGAGTGCCACGGCGAGGACGCGTACAAGAAGAAGGGCGCGCCGCGGCTCTCGGACAGCCACTTCGTCGGCGCCGACGGCAAGCGCCAGCAGGTCGCCGACGCGCGGCGCTACGCGTGCACGCTCTGCCACGCGCCGCAGTTCGACGCGCCGCCGCTGGTGGAGAGCACGTTCAAGGGCGAGTCGGGGAAGAAGTAGCGCTTTGCACCCCGCGAAAAAGCAAACCCCGCCGCAGCGGGGTCTGCTGGTGCGGGCCAGCGCTTATGCCCGGCCGCGGCGTCCGAGTCCGAGTCCGGCCAGTCCTATCGCGATCAGCAGCAGGCTGCCCGGCTCCGGCACCGCCTCGCCCATCGCCCGGAATTCCGAGAGCGAGTAGAACTGATCGCCGTCGAACGCGTCGATGCGGAACGCCGTCGCCTCGAACGGCGCAAAGGATCCGGCCCGCTCGCGCATTCCCGCGCCCGCGAGGGAATTGGCGTGGACAAACCCCGCCCAGACGCCATAGCGGTCTCTAACGAGAATCTCGTACTTGTCGTTGTTGTCCGCCTGGATCGACAGGAAGCTGATCAGGAATAGACCATTGAGGTCGATCTCGATGATGTTGTCGGCGGAACCGGAATGATTCTCGTCCCACCATACGGTGCCACTCTGCCAGTAGGTACCCTCCGGAAGATATGCGCCGTCGACCAGGCTGGAGAGCGGCGCAGGGGGATAAGCAACGGCATCGCCGAACCCCTGGACGATGCCGGCGGGACTGATCACCCCGATGGCGCCAGTGGCCGTCACCGGCTTGCCGAGCGTCACGTTGGTCGGGACCGCGACCGCGGGCGCGGCAACGGCAAGCAGCGCAGACAGCATGATTGAAGCCATCACCGGCTTCGCGCGCAACATTTCTCTCGACATCCAGCTCATAGCGGTTTCTCTCCCTGTTCGCGATGCCGGCGAACTCGCCAGTCGCGCGGAACCTGATGCAAGTCGCGCGCCAAACCTCACAAACCGCGGATTTGCAGAGAG
The DNA here is from genome assembly GCA_020854035.1 of Burkholderiales bacterium. GTDB lineage: Bacteria > Pseudomonadota > Gammaproteobacteria > Burkholderiales > SG8-41 > SG8-41. The sequence continues at coordinate 8,000 of JADZGE010000108.1, forward strand.
AATCGGGATTGCGAGCCAGACCGCCTGCGCGCAGTTGTAAAGTATTCCGACGCGCCGCGTAGCCATACCGGCGCAGCCGATCCGCGCTGCGCACGCTCGCGCACCGGGGCGGACCGCGAACGAAACGGGGGAGCGCGCTGCGCTCCCCCGTCCCGATGGAGCGCCTCGCGCGCCCCGCTTCTCCCTGACTATAGCTATTACTACTGCTTCGCCGCGGTGATGTCCGCCTTCGCGTCGATCCCGAGCGTGTAGCCGAGCGACACGTGGTGATAGCGGCCGGCCGAGTGATCGTCGTGGATCGCGAAGCCGAAGTTGTAGGTCTTGCCCGGCGCGAGCGCGACGTCGCCCTCCCCGCCCGCGAGCTTGCGCGTGAACACGACGCTCCAGGTTCCGCCGTCGTTCTTGCCCTCGGCCGAGACGAGCGCCTTGCCGCCCTCCATCACGCGCGAGTCGGCGACGTGGCCGTCGGCGGGCTTGCCCTTCGCCTTCCACTGCACGAGGTCGAAGAACTTCCCGCCCGCCAGCGCGCCGCCGGCGACGTACTTCGTCTTCTTGTCGTCCTTTGCGCCCGGCATCGTGCGCGAGTCCTCGTGGCAGGTGGCCCAGCAGCCGCCGATGTTGGCGAGCTCGACCTTGTTGTCCTCGAGCATGAACGCGAGCTTGACCGGGTTCTCGGCGTCC
>JADZGE010000109.1 GCA_020854035.1 Burkholderiales bacterium
AGAGCGCACGACGATGCTCACGGGCGGCGACAGGCGCGTGTTGCCCTTGTCGTCCGTCGCGAGCGCGCGCAGCGAGTAAGTCGTCGCCACGGTGGGCGTCCAGGTCACGGCGTAGGGCGCGTTCAGATCGTTGCTGCCGATCGGCTCGCCATCGGCGTAAAACGTGACGCCGCCGGGCGCAGTGTTGGGGATGAAGCCGTCGGCGTCGACCGCGTTCGCCGTGACCGAGACACTGGTGCCCACGGCGATCGTGTCGCTGGGCGTGGGCGTGAGCACGCTCACGACCGGGCCCGTGCCGATGGCGGGGGCGACATTGAGGGTGATCGGCGCCGAGTCGAAGACCGTGACGCCGTCGCTCGCGGTCGCCCGCGCGATCAGCGAGTAGGAACCGGGAGCCGCCGTGATGGTGGCCGCGAGGTTGTAGGGCGCGGTCGCGACCGTGCCGAGCGAGGCGCCGTTGAGAGGAATTCGACGCTCGCGACGATGCCATTCGACATCGTTGCCGTGGAACGGAGGAAGACGTCGGAGTTTTGAGTGACCGTGGCGAAATTGGCGGGAGCGGTGATGGCAGCGAACTGAACGGATGTGACCGGCGCGGACACCGATGTCACGTTGACCGTCGCGGGATTCGACGTGAGCGTGTTCCCCGTTGCGGAGCTGCTATCGGTCGCGACCGCCGTCAGGGTGTAGATTCCCGTAGCCACCGGTTGCCACGGCGTCGAGAGAGTGACTGACGACGCACCGCCAACGACGGTGCCGATCGCGACACCGTTGACGCGAAACTCGATGGACGAGATTGTCTGGTTGGTGGCACTGGCGGTTGCAGTCGCGGTGAACATCACGGGCGAGCCGGGAGCGACGGCAACCTGCGATCCGTTTGGAGGCGACGTGACCACCACGTTCTGCGGAGGCGCGGCCAACGCTGCGGGCACGAGCGAGAGTGCCGCCACAACCGGGACAAAAAAGCGCCGGAGGAAGTTCTTCATGTCAGTGAGCGTGACAGGCGTTTACTTGCTCCCGCTGCGCGTGCGCGGTTCGGCGCTGGCCGGCGTCACGATGGTGGGATTCTGGAAGAGCGAGTTGGCCGGTGTGCTCTTGAGCGACTGCTTCTTGGGCGAGCCCCCGGGGCTCACGAGATTGGCGGTGACGAAGATGAGCAGGTTGCGCTTCTGCGCGCTCTCGCCCTTGGACCGGAACAGCCGGCCGACGAGCGGGATGTCGCCGAAGAACGGCACCTTGTCGTTCACCTTCTTGACTTCCTCGCGCGTGAGGCCGCCCATGACGAGCGTCGCGCCGTCCCAGATGGTGACCTTGGTGGCGATGTCGCGCACCGAGAAGATCGGCTGGTAGAAGCCCGGCGGCACGGTGACGGTGGTCGAGCCGGAGATGGCCACGCTCGGGCCGCCGTATTCGACGAAGCCTTCGAACTCCGTGACCTTCGGATTCAGGTCGAGGCTGATGCTGTAATCATCCTCTTCGACGGTCGGCGTGACCTTGAGTTCGACGCCGACGTTGCGGGTCGTGAATTCCTGCGGCGTACCCGCCGTGATCGTGACGCCCGCGGCGCCGCCAGCGACGGCACCGGTGCCGACCTGGCTCTGGATTTCACCGTAGCTCTGCGGATAACGCAGTTCCTGGGCGACGGTGATGTTGGCGGGGTTGCCGGAGAGGACGGTGAGTTTCGGCGAACTCAGGAGATCGGTGCCCTGTTTCTGGGAGAGGGCTCGGACGGCGGCGCTGACGTCGAATTCACAGACGAAGCCGACGATGTTCGCGAGGGCGTTGGCGGTGGCGGCGAGCTGGACGGCACCGGGGACGCTGGTGGGGGCGACCGGCACGCGGAGCTGGCCGGAGGTCTGGTTCGGATCGGTTTCGGAATTGGTAATCGCCGGATCCTTGATCACGAGGGCATTCGCATTCGACGTGCTGGGGAAGGCGCCGATGAGCGAGCGGGTGACGCCGCCGCTGGTGTACATTTCCTGCGGGTCGAAAATCTGGCGGCCGTTGGAGTCAAGGATCGGGGCGCCAGTGGTCGGGTTGACGCGCGGCACACCGCGGCGGGAGAGGTTCCAGGTGACGCCGAGCTCCTCGAGCGCGCCTTCCTGCACCTCCATGAACTTGGCCTCGATCTCGACCTGGCGGACGTCGTTGTAGCGGGCGAGGATGTTGCGGATGCGTTCGATGTTGCGCGGCGTCTGCGTGACGATGATCGCGGAGCCGTCATAGGCGAGCGAGCTGCCCTCGACGGTGAAACTCACGCCCGCCTGCTGGAGAAACGCGCGCATCGATGCCGCCTCGCCGCCGCTCGGCGCACCTTCGGCGCCGCCGGCGGTGGCTGCGGGCGAAAACGGGTCGCGCGTCGCGGTCGCGCCGCTCGACGACGACATGCCGGTCATGCGCAGGACGGTTGCGCGCGTGACGGGGAAGAACTGGGTTTCGAGCGTGGTGGTTTCACCGCCCGGGCGGACCACGACGGCGTCGGCCTGCACTTCGTACTGGTAGCCGACGGCCTCGGTCACGAAATCGAGCACCCGCTTCAGCGTGGCGTTGCGCAGGGTGAGCGTGACCGTGGGATTGCGGTTCGTGGGGTCGAGCAGGACGACGTTGACGCCCTTGGTGCCACCGGTGGCCGCGACGTCGAACTCCTCGGAAATCGCGCTCAGGGAGGTGACGACTTCGCCGATGGGCGCGCGAGTAAAGCTGACGGATGGGAGCGTGATCTCGGTGAGTTTCTTCTGCAGCGGACCGACGGCGGCGGCAGGATCCGCCTCGCGGGTGCGCTCCTGGTAGATGCCGGGCCGCTGCCAGCTCTTGGCCACTTCCTCGAGCAGCTGGGCACGGGTCTTTTCGCGATTGAGCGCGCCGGTCTCGGTCTTCTCCTCGGCGATGCGCAGGAGAAAACCCTTCGCGACCGTGTTGTCGGGCTCCTGGGCCTCGATGGCGCGGAAGGTTTCCTGCGCCCCGTCGAGGTCGCCGGCGACGTACTGCGCCCGCCCCTTGGCGATCAACTGCGCGGTGGCGGCGCGATCGGCGGCGAACACCGGATCGGCCGCGGCGACGACCGGCGCGGATTCGGCGCGCGTGATCTGCCGTTCGATGCCCTGGGAGCGCGAGTTCGAGGGGGCAATCTGCCCGTGCATCGTCAGCGCGGTGCGGGCGGCGGCGGTATCACCGCGCTTGAGGGCGGCCTGCGCGCGGTCGAGCAGCGCGGTGGCCTTCTCCTTCTTCAGATCGGCGATGAGCTTCTGAGTGAGCGAATTCGCGGGCAGGCCGCCAAGCGCGGCATCGGCACTCGCAATCGCCTCCTCGGCGCGGCCGTCGCGGAGCTGACGCCGGATCGTCGCGAGTTGCACCTCGCCGTCGGCGATGAGCTGGGTGATCCGGGCGGTTTCGGCGCGGGCCATGGCATCGGCTTCCCGTTCGGCCGCGGACGGCACGGCGGCCTGCCCTGGATCGGGGATGCGCACGTCGATCATCTGCG
>JADZGE010000110.1 GCA_020854035.1 Burkholderiales bacterium
CTCCTCGCTCCGGCGCGCGGCCTCCGCTCCGTCATGCGTAATCAGCCTCCTCGCATCGGCCGCCCGATCGCCTCCGCGGTCGCATCCCCGGAAACCGGGGCCCCTGCTCCTCGCTCCGGCGCTCGGCCTCCGCTCCGTCATGCGTAATCAGCCTCCTCGCATCGGCCGCCCGATCGCCTCCGCGGTCGCATCCCCGGAAACCGGGGCCCCTGCTCCTCGCTCCGGCGCTCGGCTTCTCGTGGACGCGTTGCAGGTGCACGGCGCGGAATTCGCGTTCGGTGTCCCCGGCGAGAGTTACCTCGCGGTGCTGGACGCGTTTCACGACACCCGGGAGCGCCTGCGCTTCATCATCTGCCGCCAGGAAGGCGGCGCGGCGAACATGGCGGAAGCATACGGCAAGCTGACCGGGCAGCCCGGTATCTGCTTCGTGACGCGCGGCCCGGGCGCGGCCAACGCCACGGTCGGCGTGCACACGGCCCGCCAGGACTCCACGCCGCTCATACTCTTCATCGGCCAGGTCGGCAACGATTTCGCGGAGCGCGAGGCGTTCCAGGAGGTCGATTACCGGCGCTCCTACGGCCAGTTCGCGAAGTGGGTGGCGCAGATCGACCGCGCCGACCGCGTTCCCGAGTACGTGAGCCGTGCGTTCCACACCGCGGTTTCGGGCCGGCCGGGCCCGGTCGTGCTGGCGCTGCCCGAGGACATGTTGACCAGCACGGCCGCGGCCTCCGACACCGCCCGCTACCAGCGCGCCGCCGCCCATCCCGGCGAAGCCGATCTCCACCGGCTGCGGGAGATGCTCGAGCAGGCAAAGCGGCCGTTCGTGCTGCTCGGCGGCAGCGACTGGAACGCCGAGGCCTGCGCCGACATCCGCGCCTTCGTGGAGGCGAACGAGCTGCCCGTGGGCACTGCGTTTCGCCGGCAGGACCTGTACGACAACCGGCTGCCGAATTTCGTGGGAGACGTTGGCATCGGCCCGAGCCCGAAGCTCGCGGCACGCGTGAAGGAGTGCGATCTCCTCATCGCGATCGGCCCGCGCCTCGACGAGATGACGACCGGCGGTTACACGCTGATCGACGTGCCGCGGCCCAAGCCGGCATTGGTGCACGTCCACCCGGGCGCGGAGGTGCTGGGGCGCGTCTACCAAGCGGATCTCCTCGTCAATTCGGGCATGCCCGAGTTCGCGCGGGCGCTACGCGCGCTCGCGCCGGTCGCGCCGCGCGCGTGGCGCGGCGCGACGCGCACGGCTCGCGCGGAATACGAAGAATGGATACGCCCCGAGCCCGCGCCGGGCGCCGTCCACCCGGGTGAAATCGTGGCGTTCCTGCGCGACCGGCTGCCGCCGGAGACCATCGTCACCAACGGCGCGGGCAATTTCGCCGGCTGGGTGCACCGCCACTACTGTTATGGGGGCTTCCGCACGGAGCTCGCGCCGACGAGCGGCGCGATGGGTTACGGCGTGCCCTCGGCGATCGCGGCGAAGCTCGTCCATCCGGACCGCCCGGTCGTGTCGTTCTCCGGTGACGGGGACTTCCTGATGTGCGGGCAGGAACTGGCGACCGCGATGCAGTACGACGCCCGGGTGCTCTTCATCGTCATGAACAACGGCATGTACGGCACGATCCGCATGCACCAGGAGCGGGAGTATCCGCAACGCGTGAGCGGCACCGAACTGCGCAACCCGGACTTCGCGGCCCTTGCCCGCGCCTATGGGCTCCACGGCGAGACGGTCGAGCGTACCGCCGACTTCGCGCCGGCCTTCGAGCGGGCCCGCCAGGCGGGAACGGCCGCGCTCATCGAGCTCAGGATCGATCCCGAGGCCATCACGACGCGCACGACGCTCTCCGCGATACGCGCCGCGGCGCTGAAGAAAAAGGGGTAACGGGAAGCGATCCCGGGTCTGCGGTATCGAGTACCCCCGCAGCTCGTGAGTTCCCGTCGAAAGGAGTGAGCCATGGCCGAGAGCGACAACAGGACCCGCGTCGTCATACTCGCGGGCTCGTACCGGATCAAGGGCGAGATCGAGCTCGTTGCGGGCGCCCGCATCACCGACTACATGGTCGAGTCGAAGGAATTCTTCGCCGTCACCGGCGCGGAGGTGCGCGATCTCGAGGGACGCATGATCATGACCGCGCCCTTCATCAACGTGTGCCGCGGGCACGTGGTCGTCGTCGCGCCGGATTGAAGCCGGCAGTGGACAGCCGTCAGCGGGCATCCCCCCTGGCGGCTGGCGGAGCGGACTTCGTTCACCGCGCCGGTTCCGCGCTGTTGACGACCTCGGCGCCCTCGCCTGGATTGAGGATGCGGACCCGCTGCATTCCGCGCACGGCGTTCATGAGGTAGACGCGCGGACTCGCCAGCACCGCGGCAAGCGGCAGTACGCGCTCCTTCAGCCGCTTCTCCTCGAGCATCCACGCGCGCCAGGTACCCGCGAGCAGGCCGCACTCGACCGGGGGCGTGCAGAGCTCCCCCTCGATCTCGATCGCCACGTTCGCGATGGTGGATTCCGTGACTTCGTGCGCCTCGTTGTAGAGCAGCACGTCGCGCGCGCCGGGCCTCGCCCGCAGCGCCATGTCGTAGCACGCCCGCCGCGTCGTCTTGTGATAGAGGAAGACGTCACCCCGATCGACCGGGGCGGCCGCCACGACGGGATCGTCGAAAGGATCCCCACCGGGGACCGCGTGTCCCTCGCAGCGGATCGTGCCGTCACGGCCGAGCAGCAGGCGCACCCGGTGAGGCGTACGGGAGAAGCCGCGGGCCAGACGCTCGAGTTCTCCCCGAACGCGCGGCTCGCTCATGTCGAATCCGAAATAGTCGGCGGAATCCGCCAGCCGCGCGAGGTGATGCCGCATGAGCGTGTAGCCCTCCCCGGGCGTCCACAGGAGCGTCTCCAACAGGTCGAACACGGGACGCTCGCCCGCGAAGAGGACCCGGGCCTTCAGCTCGCTCTCGCGCCACTCCCTCGCGCAGTCGGAATCCCACACGATGCCGCCGCCGACGCCGTATTCCGCGCGAGCGCTCGCCCGCTCGACGAGCAGCGTGCGGATGGCGACGCTGAACCGGGCGCGCCGCCCGGGAGCGGCGTAGCCGATCGCGCCGGTGTAGACCCGGCGCGGTGCGGTCTCCAGTTCCGCGATGATCTCCATCGCGCGGCGCCGCGGCGCGCCCACGATGGACGCGGGCGGGAAGAGCGCGCGGAAGATGCCATCGAGCGGGGCGCTCGTGCGCGCGCGCACCGTGGAGGTCATCTGCCAGAGCGTCGGGTAGCGCTCCACGCTGAAGAGCCGCGGCGTCTCGACGGTGCCGGTAAGCGCGATGCGTCCCAGGTCGTTGCGGACCATGTCCACGATCATCACGTTTTCCGCCCGTTCCTTCTCCGAATCGCGCAGTGCCGCGGCCCGGCGCCTGTCCTCGGCCGGCCAGAGCCCGCGCGCAGCCGTCCCCTTCATCGGCCGCGACTCGATCGTCTCGCCCTCGAGGCGGAAGAAGAGTTCCGGAGACGCGCTGCAGACCGCCCAGTCTCCCGCGTCGACATAGGCCGCATGGGGCGCCGCCGCGCCGCCTGCCAGCGCGCAGAAGAGACGCCACGGCTCGGCGAGCGCCCGGCCGCGCAGCCGGTAGGTGAAGTTCACCTGGTAGGTATCGCCGTTGCGGATGTACTCGCGCAGTGCCTCGAAGCGTGCACGGTACTCGTCCCGGGTCATCGACGCGCGCCAGCCTGCCTCCGGCGCCGGCGGCGCGGACGGCACGGGCAGCTCGGGCAATGCGCGCGGCGCCTCGTAGAGACCGAACCAGAGGAGCGGGAACGCCGGATCGGCGAGCGCCGGCAGCCGATCGTCGAACGCCGGCGCCGCCTCGTAGGAAACGAACCCCGCCGCGTGGAGCCCGTCCGAGGACACGGCGCGCTCGACCTCCGCGAGCAGCGGCAGCACCTCGGGGAGGCGTCGCGCCACGAGCAGGCGCCGCGGCGCCCCGAACACGAGCCAGCCGCGCCCGCTCTCGTCGCGAACGACGACGGTTCCCGGCGCCGCGGCCGGCCCGTTCGCCGGCGCCGCCGCCTCGGCCGATGTGGTGCCGCCGGAGCAAGGCATCGCGGTCATGGTAGGAGTAACGGCCCGGCGGGACAACAGCGCCGCGCGCACGCACTCGATGATGGTTAATGGTCGACGGGTGAGCGGCCTCGTTCTTCGTCTTTCGTGGTTCGGATCGCTCATCCCGCCTTCAGGTTGCGCAGGCGCGACGGATCAAGCACCGCTTCCGCCTCGATCTCCACCAGCATGTCCGGGTGCGCGAGACGCGTGATGCCGAGCAGCGTGTTGGTCGGCAGCGCCCCGGAGAAGTACCGGTAGCGCTCCTCGCACACCGCGTAGTAGGCGTCGATGTCGGTGACATAGGTAACGGTACGCACCACGTCGTCGAGCGTCGCTCCGACGTAAGCGAGGAGCTCGCGCACGCCCTCGCACACCACCGCGATCTGGCCGCGCATGTCGCCGACGGCGACCACGCTCCCGTCCGGCCGTGTCGCCGTCTTGCCGGCGACGTAGACGTGCGCGTGGTCGTCGCCCGTGACCACGACGATCGGCGAATAGAGGTAGCGCCCCCGCACCCGGCGGTTGAATATCCCGGGCGGCGCGATGTTGTAGCGTTCGATCATCGTGTTCTCCGTTTGACAAGGCCCTGCCACTCGCTTGCGGCGGGCGCCGCTGCCATGCCCGCCGGCCGCCATCGCCCGCCCCGCTCCCACTCGTGCCCGCAGTCATCCCCGCGGCAATTCAATCCTGCCCCGCCAGCTCCTTCATCACGGCGTAGAGCGCATTCTGCCCCTCGAACCCGATCCCCGGCCGCTCCGGGAGCTCGAGCATCCCGTCCGCCACTTTCGCGTCCTCCGCGAACCCCGCGAACACGCCGAACACGTCCGGGTACGCCTCGCACCCGCCCAGGCCGAACCCGCCGACGATCGCGAGCGTCATCTGGTTGCCGCCGTGCGGAAAGATCGACTGCCGGCGCCAGCCGCGCGCCTCCAGCATCGCAAGCGTGCGCGAGAACTGCACGATGCCGTAGGACTGCGGCACGTCGATCTGGAGGATATCCCGGTCGGGGCGCAGACCACCGAAGGCGACGAGGTTCTCCACGTCCTGCGTCGAGAAGAGATTCTCGCCGGTGCCGATCGGCGAATCGTAGGTCGCCGCGACTTCGGCGAGCACGGCGTAGCCGAGCGGATCGGTGGGCTCCTCGAACCAGCGGAGCCGATAGGGCGCGGGCGCCGCTGCGTAGGCGAGCGCGCGCTCGCGGTCGAAGCCGGCGTTGGCGTCCACGGCGAGATGGTCGCTCCCCCGCACCACCCGGAGCGCCGCCTCGACGCGCCCGAGATCGTCCGGGATGGGGACGCCGCCGACCTTGATCTTCATCGTCCGGTAGCCCTCGTCGAGACGCCGGCGGATCTCGTCCTGCAACTGAACGAGCCCCTTGGCGGGCTCGTACCAGCCGCCGCCGACATAGCAGGGCACGCGCCGCGGCGAGACGCCGCCGCTGTAGCGCTCCGCGAGCACACGGTGAGCAGCGAATCCGGCGGAGCGGCGAGCACGCGCGGAATGAAGCGCGCGCGCATCTGCGCCCCGCAGGCATAGCGCCCGGTGGAATTGAACGCGAACCCGGTGACCGGCTTGCCGTCGCGCACGACATCGGTTTCGACCACGACGACCGAGGTCGTCATCTCGCTGAAATCGAACACCGCGTCGCGCAGGTTCGATTTCAGCGCGACCGCGGTTTCCCTGATGTCGGTTATGCGCATGAAGGCACGCACGCGGCGCCAACGAGCCTGCGCGCCGGCCGTGCGGGACCGGATACGACGTGATGATACCCCGCGCCCGTCACTCCTCGTGCGTCGGGCAATTGGGATACAATCCCCGTCCCATGACCGGACCCCGCATAGCGCTCGTGCATGCGATGCAGGTCGCCATCGACCCGGTGGTCGACGCCTTCCGCGAGCTGTGGCCGGCGGCCCGCGTGATGAACCTCCTGGAGGACTCGCTCGCGCCGGATCTCGCCGCGGCGGGCAGCGTTACACCGGCGATCGTCGAGCGATTCGTCGATCTCACCCGCTACAGCGAGCGCTGCGGCGCGAACGCCGTGCTTTTCACCTGCTCCGCGTTCGGCACCGCGATCGAGGAAGCAGGACGCGCGGCGAGGATACCGGTGCTGAAGCCCAATGAAGCGATGCTTGAGGACGCCCTCGCGGCAGGGTCCCGCGTCGCGCTGCTCGCGACGTTCGAACCCAGCATTCCTTCGCTGAAGGCAGAACTGGAGCAGCTCGCTTCGCACCGCGGGGTAAGGCTCGACGTCCGCACGCGTGCCGTACCGGCCGCCATTGCGGCGCTGCAGCAGGGCCGGTGCGCGGAGCACGACAAGCTCATCGCCGCGGCGGCGGCCGAACTCGGCTCGTGCGACGCGCTGGTGCTCGGCCAGTTCTCGATGGCGCGCGCGGCGCGGGGGATCCCGGCGGCGCCCGGGCGCACGGTCTTCACGAGTCCCCATTCGGCCGTGAATCGCCTGAAGCAGATGTTCGACGCCCGCTAGAGTTTGTCGGGCATTGCTCCGGCAAACTCCTCCATCGAGACCGCCCGGGGACGAGAGGAGTCGCGGCCGGTGTCCGAACCGCCCCGGGGTCGCGCTCCGGTGCGCCGCTTCGGCGCCGTAGTGCCGCAGGCCCCGCTCAACGGCGCATCCCATGCCACGCTACCGGATCAAGATCGAAGGCACCGGCATTGCAGTCATCACCAAAACCGGCGCGCCGATCGTCGGATTCTTCGTGACGCGCATCGTCGAGGCCGACGGGATCGAGGCGGCGCGGGCGGCGGCGCTCGCTTCCGTTGAAAGGGACTGGCGCGCGGGCGCCTATGCGAAACTGGGACAGCACCCGGTGCTTGACGTTATCGAGGTCGGCGAGGCGCGCTGGCTCGACCGGCTGACCACGAACAAGGCCTACATCTTTCATCGCGGCAGGTAGGGCGCCGGGACATCGCGCGAGGGCGCGCGCCCGCCACGCGCGCGTTACCGGGCCGCGTCCTGTCTTCCCAGCAAGCGCTTGAAGAGGCTGCGGCGCGCGCGCCGGCGCACCCGCACCGGGTATTCGGCGGGATCGCCGCCGGGTTCGGACGTCGCGCGCGAGGCGACACGCCACCACACGAACACGGCGCTCCCCGCGGCAATCAGGCTGAGCGCGAGAAAGAGCGCGAACGAGCGGGCGACATCGACGATGCTCCCCGCGGCGAAGAACCAGGTCAGGAAGAGCGCCGACTTGATCGAGAGCAGGCTGTATACCACGATCAGGGCGATGCGCGAGAGCACGCGCAACTCGTAGAGCACGCGGCCGATGAGGTAGGTCGCCACGACGATGGCCGTATACGCCAGGGGAACGCCGATCAGCGCCAGGCTGCCGGCGTGGTAGACCATCTCTCCCAGCTTGTGCACCTCGGGAAACAGGACCAGCCACACCGCGCCGGCGACGAGCATCCCCACCGGCGCCACCGCGGCCCACAGCGAGGCGGTGAAGAATCGGCTGCGGGAAATCATGACGCGCATTGAATCAAGAGGTTACGCCACCGTGTGGCGCGGCGCAACGGCCGCTATCTTTCGCGGAGCAGGCGCTTCGCCGTTCCCGAGAACACCCATTTCCGCTCGGCGGGCGTCAGGCGCGGGATCGCGCCCACGGCGCCGAGCGGGTCGGCGGGTCCCATGTCGAACGGATGATCGGTCCCGACCGCCACGCGGTCGGCGCCGGCCATGTTGATGAGGTGTCGCGCCGCCTGCGGGTCGTGAGTGAGCGCGTCGAAGTAGAAGCGTTTGAACAACCTGCGCGGGGGGCTCGCGCCGTTCACCTTCGGTTCGCCGCGCACGCGGTAGCCGTGAGCGAAGCGTCCCAGCTGGTAGGGAACGTAGCCGCCGCCGTGGGCGCAGAGGATCTTCAGCTTCTTCAGCTCGTCGAGCGCGCCGCTGAACATGAGGTGCGCCACCATCAGCGTCGTGTCGAGCGGAAATCCGACGAAATTTCGCAGGTAGTACGCGTCCATGCCGCCCTGCGCCAGGCACTGGTAGGGATGCGCGAAGACGAAGCAGTCGAGCTGCTCGATCGCGCGCAGCACCTTGCGAAAGCGCTTGTCGGCAAGGGGAACGCCCTCGATGGAGGTGCCGAGTTCGACCGCCCGGAAGCCGTACTCGCGCACGGCACGCTCGAGCTCGGCGAGCGCGGCGTCGGGGTCCTGCATGGGAAGGTGAGCCATCCCGCGCAGCCGTTGCGGAAAACGCGCGACCATCTGCGCGATGCCTTCGTTCGCGAGCCGCGCCGCCTCGATCCCGACCGCGGCGCCGAGCCAGTAGAAATAGATCGGCGGCCCGACCGAAATCGCCGCCACGTCGATTCCGGCGCGGTCCATCCACGCGATCTTGGCCTCGACGTCGATGAACTCCGGCAAGAGCTCCGTCATGCTGCCGTGGGCGTCGAAATAGCGCCTGCCGCCGCGCACCTCGATGCGGGTGCCGAAGCTCGCCGGGTCGCGGCTGATCGCATCCACCACGCCGGGCGGAATGACGTGATTGTGCAGGTCATAACTGCGCCCGCCGCCGCGCCTGCCGCCGGCTCGCCCCGGTGCCCGCCCTGCCCTCGACCGTTCCGCCGCCATCTTCGAGTGCCTCCGTCCTGTTCCAGCGCGCCGCCGCGAGCGGCCCGCTACCCGAGCTTTACACCGAAACTCTCGACGAGCTTGCCGCAGAGCGCGAATATGGATGGCGAGCGGCGAACGGCGAGAAGCGGTGCGGAACGCGCGAACCGGGCGCAACCGCGTGCGTCCCGCTTCATTGTTCCGCGATCCCCGTTCATGATCTCCTCCGGCGCCCTCACTTTATCGCGAGGGGATTCACCGGCGAACCCACCGCCCCGGTGACCGGCAGCGCCGGCGCGACGAACAGGAACTCGTAGCGTCCGTCCGCCGCGCAGTCCTTCGCGAGCGCGGTCAGGTGAAAGATTTCGCCGACCGCGAGCCCCATGATGGGAATGGTGATCCAGTGCCAGGGCTGGTTGGTGTCCTCCGTCTCGTTGGGTCGCACTTCCGCGCCCCAGGTATCCGTGGCGACGCCCGCGATCTGGCGCTTGTGGAGCCACTCCACCGTTTCAAACGCGAAACCCGGTGCATCGCCCCCGGAGTAGCCGTCCCAGCTCTTGCTGGCGAGGCAACGCTCGATGTGTCCCGTGTGCACCAGCAGGAAGTCCCCGCGGCGCACCTCGACACCCTGCTTCTCCTCGGCATGGTCGAGTATGTCGCCGGTGATCGCGAAGCCGTCGGGCAGCCACTTCTTTCCCATCGCGCGCGCGATATCGAGCAGCACGCCGCGCCCGACCATCTTCTCCCGCGTCTTCTCGATGCCGCCCTTCTGCGCGCCCGCGCTCGTCACGTTGCGGCAGTCGTAACCGTTCCACATGCGGTCGTAGTACATGATGTGGCCCAGCCCGTCCCACTGGGTGCCGCACTGCAGCGGCATGATGATGATGTCGTCGGTGCCGCGGATCTTGCGCTGGTCCAGCACCCCCGAATATGCGTCGGTGCCGGTGCGTGTCATCAGGTGGATGGGATTGAAACGCCCGAGGGCGGGATACTTGCTCTTCGCGCCCTGCGGTCCGTACTGGTCGTAGGGAAGCGCGAGCGATATCACCTTGCCCTTGCGCACGAGCTGCGCGGCGGCGACGATGTCCTCGGCCGTGGTGTAATTGAGCGTGCCGATCTCGTCGTCCTTGCCCCAGCGGCCCCAGTTCTTGAACCGTTGCGCGGCCTTGTGCACGTCCTTGCGGGTGAGCTTCCGGTGCTTCCTTTCGCGGGTGTCGATGATCTTCAGCTTGGCGGGCATGCGAATTCCTCGTGTTGAAGTCGGGATGTAGCGAGCGGGAAAACCGTGGTTTCTCCGACGCGGACTCGTGCAGGGATTTCACCGCCGCGACCCGGCGTTGAAATCCCGGGGGAGTCTAGCCGCGGGCGCAAAAGAGTGTCAAACGGGAAATGCGCGCCATGCTTGCCGTGATGGACGCTGCGCCCGCGGCGGGACTGGCGGCCGGCCGCGCCGTCGTATACTGCACTCCTCGGTGGGCCCGCGCGGGTCGATTGCATTCGTGGAAGGACACGCCTTGATTCACGTCGAACCCGGTCTGTTCCTGCGCCACGAGCCGCTCGGGGCGCCGGCGCCACTGCTCGTGGACGTCTCGCGCAGCGGGCGGGAATATCCCGCCGAGTACCGCACCGCGCTGCCGTTCACCACGGTACACGACAACGTCTCGATGCACGTGGACTCGCTCTGGGCGGGCGCCCCGGCCGCGGGCGGGACGCTCCTCTACTGCTCGTTTCCCAACACCTGGGTGGATGTCAACCGGAACGAATCGGACTTGGATCCGGCGGTGGTGGACGGGAAGTGGCCGCGCCCGCTTGCGCCCTCGGCGCGCACGCTGGAGGGTCTCGGGCTCATCAAGACGCGCTCGCGTTATGGGGAGGCTTTCCAGGAGCGGCGCCTCACCGTGGCCGAAATCGAGGAGCGACTCGCCGCGTACTATCGCCCCTACCACGCCGAGCTGAAGCGGCTCGCGGACTCGCTTCATGGGCGCTTCGGACTGCTGCGCCACATATCCTGCCACTGCATGTCCGCGGTCGGCGCGCCGACGCACCCCGATGCCGGCAGGCCGCGCGCGGATTTCTGCGTCAGCGATCTCCGGGGCCGGACGGCCTCCCCGGCCACCCTCGACCTCGTGGTCGGCACGCTGCGCGGTTATGGCTACACGGTGTCGATCAACGATCCCTACGTCGGCAACGAGATCATTGCCCGCCACGGCAATCCCGCTCGACGCATCGATTCGATCCAGATCGAAATCAACAAGAAGCTGTTCATGGACACCGCGACCTTCCGCCGGAGCGCCGGCTTCGCCCGCGTGAAGGCCGACCTCGACCGCCTGCTAGGTGTGATCGTCGCCGACGGCCTCGGTCGGGTGAGGGTCTGAGCGGCGGTAGCGCCGCTAGCCGGGTTTCGCGCCCGCGGCCGCGACGACCTTCGCCCATTTCGCGATGTCCCGGCGCACCACCGCGGAGAATTCCTCGCTCGCCGAAGCGTACGAGGTGGCGCCCTGCTTGAGAAAGAGCTCCCGCACCTCGGGGGACTGCACGATGCGCACGATGTCCGCGTTCAACCGCTGCACGCGCCCGCGCGCCGTGCCCGCGGGCGCGAATACGCCGTACCAGGCGACCGCCTCGTAGCCCGGCAGGCCGGACTCGGCCACGGTCGGGTAGTTGCGCGCCGTGGGAAAGCGGCTCGCGCTCGTCACCGCGATGCCGCGCAGCCGCCCCGCCGCCGCGTGCGGCAGCGCGGACACGAGCGTGGCGAAGGACAATGCGACCTCGCCCGCGATGACCGCCGGCATCGCCTGCGCGCCGCCCTTGAACGGCACGTGCAGCATGTCCACACCGGCCATGCTGGTGAAAAGCGCCCCGGAAAGGTACAGAAAGTTGCCCGACGAGGCGTACGAGAGCTCGCGAGGGCGCGAGCGAGCGAGCGCGATGAGTTCCTTCACGGTGCGCGCCGGGACCGACGGATGGGTCACCAGCAGGTTCGGCAGCAAAGCGGCCGGCGTGACCGGCGCGAAGTCCCGGACCGGGTCGTATGGCAGCTTCGCGTACAGGCTCGCATTGATGGCATGCGTGCCGGTCGTGCCCATGACCACGGTGTAACCGTCAGGCGCCGCCCGCGCCGCGAGTTCCGAACCCACGATGCCGCCCGCGCCGCCCCGATTGTCCACGACGGCGACCTGCCGGCGGTAGTGTTCGTTCAACCGCTGGGCCACGACTCGCGTCACGACATCCGTCGCGCCACCGGGCAGGAACGGGACGATGAACCGGATGGGTTTCGCCGGATAGCCGGCCGCGTCTTCGGCGGCCGCCAGCGGGTCCGCCGCGGCGACGAGTACCGCGGCGAGGATCAGCGGCCGCGCACCGGAGGCAACGCGCGATCGCGCCGTTCCGGCAGCGCGTGCATCTTCCGCGTGCGTTCGGGAGCGCGGCGGGAGCGAAGGGAGGGCGGCGTGCGGCATACCGGCGACGCTCATCAGTCCACCCGAGCCCCCGAGTCCTTGACGACCTTGCCCCATTTCGCGACCTCGCGGTTCAGGTACTTAGCGAATTCCGCGGGCGTATTGGGCATGAACTCGAACCCCAGCACGGCAAGCCGCTCCGTCACCACCTGCGTCCGGAGCGCGGCGGCGATATCGGCGTTCAACCTCTCCACAACCGCGCGCGGCGTGCCCCGGGGCGCGAAAAAAGCGATCCACGTGTAGTCCTCGTAGCCCGGGAATCCGGACTCGGCCGCGGTCGGCACGTCGGGCAGCGCAGCCGTGCGCTTCAAGCTCGTCACGACGATGCCCTTCAGCTTCCCCGCCTTGAGCATCGGCGCCGGCGCGGTCACCGCCGCGGTGCCGATCGGCACCTCCGCGGACACGACGGCGTTCGTCGCGAGCGCGGCGCCGTTATACGGGATGTGCGTCACGTCGAGGCCGGCCATCGTCTTCAGCAGCCGCTCCACGGTGAGGTGCGGCGTGGTACCCATCCCCGACGACGCGTAGGCGAGCTTCTTCGTCCTGCCGAGCCGGATGAGTTCCTGGAGGTTCGACGCGGGCAGCGAGGGATGCGCGAAAATCAGGTTCGCGATCACGCCGCCGTTGATGACGGGCTCGAAATCCCTTATGTCGTAGCCGGGCTTCGCGAACAGGCTCACGTTCACCGCGAACGCGCTGCTGTTGCAAAGGACGGTGTAGCCGTCCGCGGGTGCGCGCGCGACGAGCGCGGTACCGATGTTGCCCCCGGCGCCGGGCCTGTTGTCGATCACGACCGGATGCCCGAGAGACTCCGAGAGCCGCTGGCCGACCACCCGCGCCATGATGTCGGTCGGCCCACCCGGCGCGTGCGGCACGAGCACCCGGATCGAGCGGTTGGGATAGTCTCCAGACCCCGCCGCGGGCGGCGCGGCGAGCGCGGGGCAGGCCCCCGCCTGCGCGATGGCGATGACGATACCGGTGCAGTAGCGGCGCATGTTCTCTCCCGTCAGTTATCGAGGATACCCGGCGGCGCGTTCCACGCGATCGAAGACCTGGCCCGCCAGCGGCAGCCTCACGGGCCGGCCGCTCGCGAGGGAACGTTCGATCGCCAGCGTGCCTTCCAGCGCGGCCCGCGCCTCCACGGGGGTCGCGAGCACGCAGGGCTTGCCCATCGCAAGGTGGTCGAGCCACGCGCGCGTCTCGTTGGCGATCGGCCCCCAGAATTCGCCCAGAGCCCAGTCCCCGGGCGTGCCGCTCTGAAGGAACACCATGTTGACCTCCTGATCCGGGAGGTAGACGTGCGGGATACCCTTTTCGGTGTACATCAACTGGTCGGTGTGATCGTCGTCAAGGATCATCACCCCGCCGGTGCCGAGAATCTCCACGCGTGCCGCGTGGCCGCGCGCCGGATACTTGTCCGGGAGCGCGTAGCTGATGCCGAGGCTGACGACGGTGCCGTCGGCGTAGGTGAACACGGCCCAGTCGACGTCGTTCGCCTCGAAGCCGGCCTCGGCGAGCACGCCCTTCTGGCCGCGCGCGTAGACCTCCGCGAGCGGCACCCCGCCGATCAGCCACCCCATGAGATCCACGTAGTAGGTGAGCGCATCGACCACGGGCGTGGCGTGCCGGTCGCGCGAGAGCACCGCCATGCCCTGCGAGCGCGAGTTGTAGACCCGCGCCGCGCCGCCGACGATCCGGCCGATGCGGCCCCGCACGATCTGCTCCCTGGCGATGAGGTAACGCTCCTTGTAGCGGCGGCTGTAGCCCACGCGCACGTTCGCGCCCGCCTTGCCGCTCGCCGCGATCACGCGCTCCGCGTCGGCGAGCGTCAGTGCGATCGGCTTCTCGACCAGCACGGCCTTGCCGAGTTCGATCGCCTTCAGCATCGGCGCGAGGTGCTCGCCCTCGCTCGTGGAGACCACGACGGCGTTCACTTCAGGGCGCGAGATCGCCTCGTCGTTGTCACCGGAATGAAATTGCGCTCCGGTCTTCCGCGCGAGCTCGCGCGCCTTCGCCGGATCGGCATCGGCTACCGCGAGATAGCGTACCGCGGGGTGCCCGGCCGCGAGTCGCGCGCGCAACGTGCCGATGCGCCCGCAGCCGATGACGGCGAGTCCGATGTCGTTGCGTTCGATGTCCGCCTCCGTGGAGCGAGGCGCCATTCTAGCCCGTGGCACGGGGGCGGGCCACCGCGCCGCCCGCGGACGGCGCGAACGCCGCGCGGCGCAGGAGAGCCTCGGCGATGAGGACGGCGCGGCGCGGTAACCGGCGCCGATGCCCCGACTTTCCCGGCCGTCCCCGCGCCGGAGCGCGTCAGGAGAAAAGATCCGCGGCCTTCGTGCCGCCACCGAACGCGGCGATCAACTCGTCGAGCTCGTTCACGAGAACGATGCGGTCGGTGGAGTATACGAGCCTCCCGTCCTCGGACCACGTGAAGCCGGTCCCCAGCATGGCGAGGCGCAGTTCACCGAGCGTACAGTCGGGATCGCCACGCCGGTAGCCGGACAGGGCGGACACCGCGGAAACGAGCCGCCGCGACGCAAAGCGGGCGGGTGTGCACGGCGGTCCGGCAACCCGCCGCTTCGCGCTGCCGCTCGGCCGCGCGTCGCCGGCAAGTTCCTCGATGCCCCGTCGATCCATGGCGCCTGCCTTCGGGAATCCGCCCGCAATCGGCACCATGCTAGCGGACCCGCTGGCGCCCGAAGCCCGGAACAGGCGGCCCAAACACGCGCAATTCGCGCCATCGACCGCCCGCGGGGGGCGGCCCGGCCGCCGCCACCGGGCCTACGGGCGCGACACGAACGGGTTGCCCCCGATGTAGAAGCGCAGCAAGCGCTTCGCCCAGCGCCCCGCGTACCCGACGCCGATACGCGGGCGTCTGGCGATCACGCGCGGGGCCGGCGTGCCGTCGTCGGCGACGTGGAGCGCGGTGCTCACGAGATCGTGCCCGTTCAGGCGCCGGTCTATGTTCATCGCCCTGCAGAGCAGGCCCGGTCCCCGCGTGCGTCCCTCGACGTTGCGCACCGGCTCCAGCGCCCGCAGCAGGACGGCCGACGCCTCGCCTTCGGCGCGGGTTACGACATTCATGCAGTGATGCATGCCGTAGACGAGGTAGACATAGGCATGTCCGGGCGGGCCGAACATGACCCGCGTGCGGGGAGTCAATCCCCGGGCGCAGTGCGCGGCGAGATCGTGGGGCCCCAGGTACGCCTCGACCTCGACGATGCGCCCGACGCGCGTGACGCCGGCATCGCGATGAACGAGAAGCTTGCCGAGCAACTCGCGCGCGACGAGCACGGTGTCGCGGTCGTAGAACTCGCGCGCAAGCCGCCTCGCCATGGGCCGCCCGCGCCGCGGCGCTCTACGCGACGGCCCTCGCCTCGCGCAGCGCGGCGATCTCCGCGGCGCTGTAGCCGACCGCCGCGAGCACTTCGTCGGTGTGCTCACCAAGCCGCGCCGGCGGGCGCTCGATCGAGGGGCCGTCGTGATCGAACTTGAACGCCGCGAGTGGCACCGTGACCGGCCGGTCCACGCCGGGCACGTTTTCATGGCGGTGGAGGACGGCGCGGTGCTTCAACTGCGGGTCGGCGAGCGTCTCGGGCAGCTCGCGCACGCGGGTCGCGGGGACATGTTTCGACTGCAGGTAATCCTCCCATTCCTGCGCGCTCTTCCGCCTGATCTTCCCGGCCACGATAGCCTGCTTCTCCTCGTAGCGCGCGTGGCGCTCGTCGAGGCTCGCGCGCCCGGCCTCGGCGAGCTCGTCGATCGCCGCGTAGAAGCGCCGGTGCTGCCGGGAGTTAGAGGCCGCTAGCTGGAGCAGCCCGTCGGCCGCCTCGTGCATCGAACTTTCCACGAAGCGCATACGGTTGCCGGCCCGCTGGTGATGCCGGCCGGTGTGGCAGTAGTCCGTGATGTGCGAACTCTGCAGGACGAGCGCGACATCGAGCATCGCCATGTCGATGTACTGCCCCTTGCCGGTGCGCAGCGTCTGGTAGAGCGCCGCCGACACGGCGAAGGCACCCATGGTGCCGGTCGCGTAGTCGATGATCGGGGCGCCGGCCTTGATCGGCCCGCTCTCCGGCGTGCCGGTGGCGGCGGTTATGCCGGAGCTCGCCTGGATCGCGTGGTCGTACGCGGTCTGGTTGCCGCGCGGGCCATCCTGTCCGAATGCGGTCAGCGAGGCATAGATGAGCCGCGGCTTCAGCCGTGCCAGATCCTCGTAGCCGAGACCCAGCGCCCTGAACGCGCCGGGCCGGTAGTTCTCGATGAAGACGTCCGCCCAGTCGCGCACCAGCCGCTTCAGCGCCTCGCGGCCGCCCCCGATCCTGAGATCGAGCGCGATCGAGCGCTTGTTCGAACCCTGCGTGAGAAAGCTCGTACCCATCCGCGCCTTGTTGAGCGCACGATCACCGCCGCTTTCGCGGCTCTGGTCGGGCTCGTTCGGGTCCTCCACCTTGATCACGTCGGCGCCGAGCACCGCGAGCTGGTACGCGGTGAACGGCCCGGCCAGCACGTGCGTGCAATCGAGTATCCTCACTCCCTCAAAGGGCCGCATCGTTGTGTCTCCCCGGTACTGTGTCGCGTGACACAGGTCTCCACGAAATGCATCCTGTCGGATGGCACGATCGCACGGATCACCGCGCCGCCATGAGGTCCACGGCGCGCGACTTGAGCGTGGGATCCGCCTTGAGCACGTGCTTGGCGACCTTGTGCGTGGGCGTGTGCGGCAACTCCCCGGCGAACAGCACGAAGCGCGGGACCTTGAGCGCGGCAAGCCGCTCCCGGCACCACTGCGCGATATCCTGCGCGGTAAGCGTCGCCCCCGGCCGCGGAACGATCGCCACCAGCACCTCGTCCTCGCCCAGCTCCGAGGGAACGGGAACCGCCGCGACCTCGAACACACCGGGGTGCTCCTGGAGCACCCGGTCGATCTCGGCGCCGGCGATGTTCTCGCCGCGGCGCCGGATGATGTCCTTCTTGCGCGTCACGAAGTGGTAGTACCCGTCGGCGTCGCGCCGGACGAGGTCGCCCGTCATGAACCAGCCGTCGCGGAATGCCGCCCGCGTCTGCTCGGGATCCCGGAAGTAGCCCTGCATCACGATCGGGTGTTTCACCCACAGCTCGCCGACCTCGTCGGTGCCCAGTTCCTCACCGGCGTCGTTCACCACCCTGCATTGCGCCCACGGCCGCGACGGGTCGGGATGGCGGCCGACCGGGCCCATCGCGCCATGCTTGACCGGCCCCTCGATCGGGTTGCAGAACACGCCCGGGATCTCCGTCATGCCGAAACCGCCAAGCAGTATCGGCACGTGGAACTCGTTCACGAAGGTATCCACGAAATCTGCGCGGGAACCGTAGAGCCGGGTGATCCGGTGTTCGGGCCGGAATTCCGCCCGCGGCCGGCGCGCGAGTATCCGCCCGATCGCCTCGATCACGTTGACCTGGGTCGCCCCGTGCTCGACCGCCGCCGACCAGAATTCGCCGGCCGAAAAACGCGGCATCAGCACGAGCGTGCAGCCGGCGGCGATCGTCCCCGCCAGCGAGTAGAAGAGCGCGTTCATGTGGAACATCGGGAGCACGACCATCAGCCGGTCCTGCGGCTGCAGCCACAGGCGCGCGATGTTCGCCTCGCCCGCCGTGACGAAGTTCCTCTGGCTGTGCATCGCCCCTTTCGGAAAGCCCGTCGTTCCCGAGGTGTAGATGATGAGGCAGGTGTCGTCCGCTGCGGCCGGCGGCGGCAGCCCGAGGGCGGGCGCCGACTCGAGCGCGCCGAAGAAACCCGGGACGCCCTGCGCCGGGCCGTCGACCAGCAGGAACCATGGCCCGGGCTCGATGCCGGCGCAGGCCTCGCGCACGAGCGCGAGCATCTCGCGGGCGCACACCACGCCGCGAACGCCGGCATGGCGCAGGACATAGCCGGCCTCCCGCGCGCCGAACTCGGGATTGCTCGGCACCATGATCGCCCCGATGCGGGCGCACGCCGCGAGCAGGAGCGCGTGGGCGTCGCTGTTCCGCGCGAGGATCGCCACGCGGTCTCCGCGCTGGATGCCGCGCGCCACCAGCATGCGCGCGGCCGCCAGCGCGGCATCGTGAAACCGCGCCCAGTTCCAGCGGCGTCCCTGGCACACGAGGAACTCCCGCTCCGGGCCGGCGTTCATGCGCGACCGGAATGCGCCCTCGATCGTGTAGTCGTGCCCGGGGTAGAGGCGCAGCACCTCGAGCGGCGGCATTGTGCCGCGAAGAATTGCGGACGCGTCCGTCATGCTGACTGGCGAAGGGGGCGGCGGCACGCGCGGGAGCGCGGTCCCCGCAGTGGTATCGATAATACTACAGCGCGACGGGATCCCTGAACTCGCGGCAGCGGCTCCCGGCGCGATCAGCGCGCAGCCCGGGTATAGAATCCGTGCCGGATCGAGCATGAGCGACTTCGGGCAATGGGCAATTGCAGGCATGCTGGGCGCGGTGTTCCTGGCCGCGAACGGCATCAACACCGCCATCCTCATGGGAAAGTGGCGCGGTGCCGAAGGACGCGCGGCGGCGCCCGTGGTTCTCGTCGGCGGCATCGCAGGAGCCATGTCATTCGCGCTCTCGCCGAGCGAAGCCTTGCGCGCGTGGTACTGGCTCCCCCTCGTCATCGACCTTGGCAGCGGCCCGTTGTTCGCGGTCGCGCTCGCCGCGGTCCTGTTGCGCGCCTGGCGCGCCCGCGACTGGCTGCACGATCTGCCCTTCGTCCACTACCTCGTCGCGGCCGCCCCCGAGAGCCCGCGCCCGCCGTATCCGAGGGAGCGCGCGATCGTCGGCTGCCTGCTGGGAACGGCGGTCGGCGACGCGCTGGGACTCGCCTGCGAGGGGCTCAGCCGGCGCCGGCAGGCACGCCTCTTTCCACGGCTCGATGGCTACAGGCTGCTGCCGTTCGGCAAAGGCATGTGCTCGGACGACACCGAGCACGCGTGCATGCTCGCCCAGTCGCTCATCGCGACCGCACACTTCCGCGATCCGGACGGCATGGGCCGCCGCCTTGGCGCCGACTTCGCGTGGCGTCTGCGTTTCTGGCTGCTGGGACTGCCCGCCGGCATCGGCCTCGCCACCCTGCGCGCGATCCTGAAGCTGTGGCTCGGCATTCCGGCGCGCTCAAGCGGCGTCAACTCGGCCGGCAACGCACCGGCGATGCGCAGCGCGCTGATCGGCGTGTGTCATGGAACGGACGTGCCGCGCATGCGCGCGCTGGTTCACGCGGCGACCCGCATCACGCACAACGACGCGAGGGCGCAGAACGGGGCGCAGGCAGTGGCCCTCGCCGCGTACCTGGCGGCGACTCGCGACGCGGACATTGCCGCGGATGAGTTCATCGCGCTGCTCGCCCCGCTCTGCGAGCGGGACGCTGCGCTCGGTGAACTCATGCGCGCGATGGCCTTAAGCGTGGCGCGCGGCGAATCCGCCGCGGCCTACGCCGCCTCGCTCGGCTGCGCGAAGGGCGTCAGCGGTTACATGTATCACACCGTGCCGGTGGCGCTGCAGATCTGGCTGCGACGACAGACGGACTTCCGGGGCGCCCTGATCGAGGCGGTGCGGCTCGGCGGCGACACCGACACCGTCGGCGCGGTCATCGGCGCACTGATCGGCGCCCGCGTGGGCAAGGAAGGCATTCCCGCCGAATGGCTGCGCGACCTGTGGGAATGGCCGCGCACCACTGCATGGATGGAACGGCTCGGCGCACGCCTCGCACGAAGCTGCGAGGAACGCGCCAGCGCCGGCGTGCTGCGCCTGAACTGGATCGAACTTGCGCTGCGCAACCTGCTCTTCGTTCCTCTCGTTCTGGCGCACGGGTTGCGGCGCCTGCTTCCGCCCTATTGAAGCGACCGGAGGGTTCTACAGGCTCGGTTTCGGCCGGAAATAGCTCTCGCGGTCGACGGAGTGCACGGACACCTTTTCGACGCGCCCTTCCCGCAGAATGTCGAGTACGATTTCGACCCCCGCCTCCCCGGTCGACCACAGTTTGCCGTAGAAGTCGGCCTGTCCCTTCACCGGCTGCCCGGCGACGCCCACGATGATATCGCCCGCCCGCATGGCCGCCCGGTCAGCCGGACTCTCGGGGGATACCCGGGTCACGATCACGTTACCCTGCACTTCCTGCGAGTTGACGCCGATCCACGGGCGCGGACGGACCGACGATCGCCCGTGCGCGATGAGGTCCCCGAGCAACGGCTTCAGCAGGTCGATCGGCACGAAGAGGTTGCCGGGCACCTGGCTGCGCGGCCCCATCGCGTCGGTCACCACCAGCGACCCGATGCCGAGCAATTTGCCCTCGCGGCTTAGCAGTGCAGCGCCGCTCCAGTTGACGGTCGCGGGGGCCGTGTAGATCGCCTCGTCGAGCAGGTACTCCCAGTAACCCACGAACTGGCGGCGCGATACCACGTAGGCCGGGGCGACGCCGTCGAAGCCGACGATCAAGACCAGTTCGCGGTCGGCTATCGCCGAGGAGCGCCCGATCTCGACCGGCTTCACCGGCAGCGGCCGCAGCGCGCGCAGCAGGCCGAAACCGGTTGCGTAGTCGTAACCGACGACCGAGGCAGGCACCGAGCGCCCATCGGCGGCGTGCAGGTCGACGGTCTCGGCCTCGACGATGAGGTAGCCGATCGTGAGGACCAGTCCCTCCGAGTCGATCACCACGCCGCTGCCTTCACGCTGCGGCCCCAGGGTACGATTGGAGCGGGCATTCGGCACCGCCTTGCTGCGTACCCGCACGACCGAAAGCGCGTCGACGGTGAGTTGCGGCTGCGCTTCGGGCAATGACGGTGCCGGTGCGTCCCGCTCCTGCGAGGCGGCGTCGGGCGCCGGCCACAGGAGCGCCGCGAGAAGCACGGCGGCAAGTCGTACCGCGCCCGGGCGGGCGACGGCGGCCTGCAGATTCATGCGGTTGTCGTGAAAGTCATCGAGCCGCACGGCGGCGGGTGCGGATATCCTACGCCATTCGGGCAAGCGCCGCATCGTTGCGCGGCCCATTGCCGCAGTGGCGCCGGATGATGCATGCTGCGGGCGATGCAAACGAGACGGAGGCCGGATCATGGAACTGGGGCTGAAGGGCAAGATTGCCGCCATCACGGGCGGCACGGAAGGCATCGGGCGCGCCACGGCGTTCCGCTTCGCCGAGGAAGGGGCGAGCGTGGCGATCTGCGCGCGGCGGGCGGACGTGCTGGAGCAGACCGCCGGCGAACTTCGCGGGAAGGGCGTCGACGTGCTCGCGGTGCCGGCGGACGTGAGCCGGCCGCGGGATATTGAACGTTTCATGGACGCGATCATCCAGCGCTTCGGCCGCATCGATGTCCTCGTGAACAACGCGGGCACTTCGGCTCGCGGCAGGTTCCTGGAAACCGACGACGCGACCTGGGACGCCGACATCGAATTGAAGGTATTCGGCGCCATCCGCTGTTCACGGCTTGCCATTCCACACATGAAAAAGCAGGGCGGCGGGCGCATCATCAACATCACCATCTCCAGCGCCAAGCAGCCCGGTGCCGGATCGATGCCGACTTCGGTATCCCGCGCTGCCGGCCTTGCCATCACCAAGGCGTTGTCCAAGGAATTCGCCGCGGACAATATCCTCGTCAACACCATTTGTATCGGCAAGATCAAGTCGGGCCAGCACGAGCGGCGCATCAAGCGCGATGGCTGGAAATCCCCCGAGGAGTACTACGCGCAGGTATCGAAGGACATCCCCATGGGACGGCTCGGCGAATCGGAGGAAGTCGCAAACGTGATTGCCTTCCTCGCCTCGGACGCCGCAAGTTATGTCACCGGGAGCAGCATCAATCTCGACGGCGGCATTTCGGGAGTGCTGTGACCCGCGGCGCCCGCTCCCGATCGTTGCGGCCGCGCCGCGATCGAAATAAGCCCGCCTTGAGGCGGGCTTATTGTGGTGCTGTAGAGTGGACTCGAACCACCGACCTACTGATTACGAATCAGTTGCTCTACCAGCTGAGCTACTACAGCGGATGTCCGGCCGATACGGCAAGGAGGGAGATTATACTCCCGAACGAATGCGGACGATCACGTCCACTTCCTCCGTGACCATGCCCTCGGGAAGCGCCGGCAGTCCCGAGATGGTAATGGCGTCGGCCTCGATGTCCTGCAGTTCGCCGCTGTCGACATTGTAGAAGTGATGATGCGGGGCGGGATTGGGATCGTAGAAGACCTTGTTCGGGTCCACGATCACCTCCCTGATCAGCTTTCGCGCGACGAACAGGTTCAACGTGTTGTAAACCGTCGCTTTGGAGGTTTCCGAGTGGCGGTCATTCACGATCGCGAGCAGCTGGTCGGCGGACAGGTGCGCCGCGCGAGTGAACAGTGCGAACGCGATCTCGACGCGCTGGCGCGTCGGATTGATACCGTGCGCCCGCAGCACGCCTGCCAGCCCTTCCCGGGTGATGAAGTGGCCGCACCTCGACTTCATGACAGGGGATTCTATTGGAACGTCCAGATCGTGTCTAACCCGGCCGGGCGTGCGGTTTGTCACGCCGGGTCCCCGTGCCGGGCCGCCGCCGCTCCACTCGTTACCGGATTCCGCCCGCCCATCGGAGTGCTCTGGATTCCGGCGCGGCAGGCAAACACAATGCAACCGTCACGGGACGCAGCGCTGGAGCCGCAATGATCCACCGGCACGCCGGTTTCACCGTCATCGAACTGATGATCACGGTCGCGGTAATCGCTGTCCTGGCGACCATCGCCGCGCCCTCCATGCGCGACCTCGTCAAGAACGCCCGGATGACCGCCCTCGCGAACGACCTCATGACGGATCTCAACGTCGCGCGCTCGGAAGCGGTGAAGCGCGGCGTGCGTACCGCAATTTGCACCAGCAACAACGGGACCTCCTGCACCAACACCGAGTGGCGCTATGGCTGGATCGTCTTTACCGACAGCGTGGATGGCACGGATTACGGCTCGGTCAACGGCACGGACGCAATCCTCAAGACTGCACCGAAGATCGACGGTGCCGACGAGGACGTGCCGACGCGTATCACGGCGCCCGCCGCGCCCGCCGGCCCTGCCGGCCAGTACGTCGGCTTCAGGCCCTCTGGAGTGGTCACGCCCGGTGGCGGTGGTCCGAACATCGAATTTCACATGTGCGACTCGCGCAACCTTTCCGTCTCGGGGGTGAGCGCCGGCGAGGCGAGCGGCAAAGGGCGCCGCGTGACCCTCACCGGAACGGGTCGGGCACACGCGGTGCGCTGCACCTGTGCATCCGCCACCGTCTGCAACCCGTGAGTTGGCGATGAACCCCGTACGAACCCAGGGTGGATTCACCCTCCTCGAAGTCCTGATCGCGATCGTGGTGGTCGCGTTCGGCCTGCTCGGTCTCGCGGGGTTGCAGGTCTTCGCACTGAAGAACAACCAGAGCGCCAGCCTGCGCGTGGCCGCCACGAACCTCACGACCGACATCATTGACCGCATGAAGGCGAACTACCTGGGCGTGATCGGCGGCGAGTACGACCGTCCGAATACCGCGTCGTACAATTCGGTCGAGCCGACCTGCACGCAGGCAACCGGGTGCCCGCCGGAAGCGCTGGCGCGAAACGATCTGCGGGAATGGAAGGAGCGCATCGAGGCGGCGCTGCCCGGAGGCGTCGGCATCGTCTGCCTCGACAGCACGCCGAACGAGGCGGCGACTCCGGCGGCACCCGGGTGCGACGGCGTCGGAGCGGCCGCTTACGTCGTGAAGATCTGGTGGTACGACGATCGCACCCAGGCCAATGTCGCGGGCGCACTCAAGTACATGTACACCTCGTTCAATCCATGAAGCCCATTCACCGCTCGGCGCCACGCAAGCGGGCGCAAAGCCTCGGCGTCACGCTGGTCGAACTGCTGATCGCGGTAACGATCGGGCTGTTGCTGACGGTCGTGATCGCGCAACTCTTTCTCGGCAGCCGGCAGACATTTGCCACCACGGACGATGTGTCGCGAATGCAGGACAATATTCGCTACGCCCAGCAGTTGCTCATCCGGACGATCCATCTCACCGGATACAAGAGCCAGGCGAACTCGGTGACTGCCAACGTCTTTTCGGGTGCCAACATCGCCCTGGGCGCCACGAACGGCGCCGGCACCGCCCCGGACGAGATCACCGTCCGCTACCAGGGCAGCGGCAACAGGACGAGCGACCTCGCAAACTGCAAGTCGAACAATCCGCCCAATTGCACCGGCGCCGACGGCTTCGCGGTGGACTGCCTCGGCGTGAAGATCGACGCGGGCATGATGGCCGAGAACCGCTTCAATATCGCGGTCGGCGCGAACGGGCGCAATGCCCTTTTCTGCCATAACGGCGTGAACAACGTCGAAGTGGTCCCCAACGTGCAGAGCATGCAGATTCTCTACGGCGAGGACGTCAATGCCGATCTCGTCGCCGACCGCTATGTCTCGCCGGATGTCACGCCGCCGGGCAACGTGAACAATGTCGTTAGCGTGCGCATCTCGCTGCTCTTCGAGACCCCGACGGCAACGTCCAAGGCCGTGGCAGACACAACGCAGACCTACGACATGCTCGGCGATGGCAGCGTCGTGCTCGGCCCGTACAACGACAGGCGCATCCGCCGTCTGGTCACCACGACCGTCAACCTGCGCAACCGCACTCCCTGAACCCGCCATGGTCACGAAACCCGTCAATCGAGCCGGCCAGAAGGGCGCCGTGCTCGTGATTGCGCTGCTGTTTCTCACGATCCTCACGATCCTCGGGGTGACGGCGATGACCGCCACCACGTTCGAGGAAAGACTCGCCGGGAACGCCCGCGACTCGGGCGTCGCGTTCCAGGCCGCGGAAGCGGCGCTGCGGGATGCACGGCGCGACATCAACGGCATCGTGATCCCGCCGTTCAACGCGCCGCGCAGCCCGTCGATCTCGGGCAAGACCGGGTTTGGCGACGGCAGCGACACCGACAACGGATCGTGCGGGACGAGCGTCGTCGCGCCGCAGACGCTGGGCTTGTGCCGGCCGTTTGCCTACAACGCGGCGACCGGCGTGCCCCCGGCATTCAACAATACCGCGAGCCTCACCGCCTCGCCCAGCGTGCAGTACGGAACCTACACGGGCGCTCAGCCGCTGGCGGGCCTGCCGCGGCAACCCCGCTATTACATCGAGATCATGTGCCTGCCCCAGTTCGGCGGCTCGCTGGGCGACCCGAACTATTGCAACTTCTACCGCATTACCGGGCGTGGCTACGGCTACAACCCGAATACCGAGGTGACGTTGCAGGAAGTCTTCCTGCGCCTGTAGCCGTGGACCGTTCGTCAGGAGCATGAGATGAGATCCGCAACCCGAGCCCTGGTCAACAAGGCGATCGCCGTGACGGCGCTCACCTGCATGAGCGCCCAGAGCGCGTTCGGCGCAGTGTTCCTCCAGCTCGCGAACCAGCCGCTGTTCATCGGCGCGAACGTGCCGCCGCAGGTGATGCTGACCATCTCCAAGGACCAGCAACTCTACAAGAAGGCCTACAACGACTACTCGGATCTCGACGGAGACGGCCAGCTCGAAACAACCTACAAGCACTCGATCGACTACTACGGCTATTTCGATTCCGGCAAGTGCTACGACTACAACAGCGCCACCAACCGGTTCGAACCAGCGAACCTCGTCGACGCCGCCCGCTACTGCGCCGGCAACTGGAGCGGGAACTTCCTGAACTGGGCCACGATGTCGCGCATGGACGCGGTGCGGAAGCTCCTCTACGGCGGCATGCGCTCCACCGACACGGCCACGACGACCGTGCTCGAGCGAGCCTACATCCCTCCCGACGCGCACGCCTGGGCCAAGTACTACAACGGTACCGACATCGCGCAGCTCACTCCGTTCGCCGGCGTGCCGACGGCACCCGCGCAGTTCATCGCGACGACGGCCACGCTTCCCAATGTCTGCGGCGCCGATACGCCTGGATCGAGCAGGTCGTACAATTCCCTGGGTGCGACCTTTCCCGCGTTGCCCCAGCCATTCGCGAGCCTGAACGTTCAGTTCCAGATCCCTCCTCTGATAACGCCGATAACCGGCGCCGCCCAGCCGTGCAGGCCGAACTCCGTTCTGGCGCCAGGTGCTCCGGGCTACACGTTCGCAGGGCAAGCCGCGGCGGTTGCGAGCGGCGCGGTTCCTTTCACCGCCATCCCGGTGCTCGTCGGAGCGGGGCCGCAGGTCGCTCTGCCCGTCGGTTCCTGGGATATCGAGATTCCGTTCACGACGGACATGTCGGCGGGGCCCAACGCGCTGTATCCCGGCGATCAGATCCGCCTCGAGAGCGCGGCATTTCCGGGGCGAGGAGCCGGCGTGATGGACTGCTCGGGAGCAGCCACGCCGTGCATGCTCGGCACCGTGCAGCGGTTTCTGAACGGGGTGACCACCAACAGCGTCGTCCGGGTGCGTGTGGACGTAAAGGGCATCGTGGGGTCGGGCTCGAACAACTCGTGGCGCATCACGAATCTCAGCCAGACCGGCATCTCGATATGCAACGTGACCGTGGGCTCCGGGGCCGCGCCGAACAACGTGTCGCAGACCAACGCTCTTGCGCCGCTCATCCGGGTTGCGCGAGGCAACTACCAGCTTTGGAGCGCGAACGAGCGCTTCCAGTGCTATTGGCGCAGCGAGGGCAGCCCCGGCTCGGCAAAAATCGCGCAACTCACCGGCGGCAACGTCAATCAGCCGGGCGTAGGCCCGGGCAGCAATGGCAATCAGTTCTCGCTGTCGGAGATGCCGGCCAGCGCGGAGAATCCCTCGCAGGCGGAACGCGGCCTTGGCAGCGGCACCGCGCAGGCCGGCGCTACGGCGGTGGGCCAGTACGTGGCGCGGGTGCGGGCCTGCGTGGCCGGGCTATTCGGTTCGGAACGCTGTAAGCAGTATCCCGACGGGAACTACAAGCCGATCGGGTTGCTGCAGGAATACGGCGATGTCGATCTCATCCACTTCGGGCTGATAACCGGCAGCTACCGCAAGAACCTCTCCGGCGGCGTGCTGAGAAAGAACGTCGGCACCTTCACCAACGAGGTCAATATCGCGACCGACGGGACTTTCACGACGCCGTCCGTTCCGCCGGGCAGTCCGCGGACCACGAACTCGGCGGCAACGCCGGCGGGAATCGTGAACACGCTGAATTATGCGCGTATCTGGGGCTACAACTACGGCGACGGCACCTACCTCGGCGGGGGCGGCGATAACTGCGACTTCCAGCAGACGTCGATAGTGGAGAACAACTGCACCAGCTGGGGCAATCCGACGGCCGAGGTCTACTTCGAATCGTTGCGCTATTTCGCGGGCAACACACCCACCGCCGCTTACAGCTTCGCCAACAACGGCTCGAAGGACAACCAGCTCGGAATGCCGCTGCCCTCGTGGAGCGACCCGCTCAACAACTCGAATTATTGCGCGCCGGTCAACGTGCTGGTCTTCAACTCGAGCGTTTCGACCAACGACGACGATCTGCGGCCCGCCTCGGCGAGCAGCATCAATTCCAGTTCCACCGCGGCGCAGCTTTCGACGGCCGTGGGCAATGCCGAGGGCATCACCGGCGGGACCTATTTCGTCGGCAAGATCCTGGGTGCGGGCGGCACGCCGGTCACCAATCCCGGTTACGAACTCTGCACGCCCAAGACCATTCCCGGGCTGGGCGATGTGTCGGGCATCTGTCCGGAAGGTCCCACGGTTGCCGGCTCCTATCTCATGCCGGGTCTCGCACACCATGCCAAGACCGCGCGGATACGCACCGACCTGCTGAGCGTACCCGGGTCGGATACGCGCTCCCTCAAGGTCACGACCTACGGCATCCAGATGGCGACCAACGTGCCGCAACTCACGATTCCGGTGCCGGGCAGCACGACCGGCCAGAAGGTCGTGATCCAGCCGATCTACCGGCTGGAAGTACCGTTCGGCTCGTTCGGCTGTGCGGTCAACCCGTTCTGCGTCGGCGGCGGGGCGCTCGTCGACCTGAAGGTCATTCGCCAGCAGACCGCGGGACTCATATCCACGGGCAAGGTCTACCTCAACTGGGAAGATTCGGAGCAGGGCGGGGACTACGACCAGGACATGTACGGCACGCTGGAGTGGCGGCTTGACGCGGCAGCGGGAACGATCGAGGTCACGACCGCGGCGATCGCGCAGTCCACGGTGAACCGGCAGGGCTTCGGTTACACCATCAGCGGCACGACCAAGGACGGCCCGCACTTCCACTCCGGCATACTGGGGTTCAACTATACCGACGGCACGACGGTGCCGGTGTTCATGCGGAGCGGCGCCGTGCCGCCGCCCGGCCTGTTGCCGCTTAACTCGAGCACACCCACTGCCTCGGTTCCCACCGTGGGATTCCCCTCGCCTCCCTACCCGTCACTGCCGGGCGGCACCAAGGTGAACCTCTCCGGCGGTTGCGCCAACTGCCAGGCGGGCGATCAACCGTCCACGGCCGTGTACAGCCTAGGTTCGGCGGCGGCCAATACGCTTCAGGATCCGATGTGGTACGCGTCGAAGTACGGCGCGTTCACGGACAGCAACAACAACAACCTCCCCGACCAGCAAGGTGAGTGGGACAGCAGACTCGCCAACGGCCAGCCCGGCCAGGACGGCGTTCCGGATACCTACTTCCTGGTGAACAATCCGCTCGGCCTGGTGGCCGCGCTCGACCGTGCGTTCATCGCGATACTGTCGAACTCGTCGGCTTCCTCCGTCGCAACCAACTCGACGTCGTTGCAGACGGGGACGACGATTTATCAGGCCCGCTTCAACGCGAACGACTGGAGCGGCCAGGTGCTCGCCTTCTCGGTGGGAGCGGACGGTCAGATCGCGCTGAACCCGACGTGGGACGCTGGCCAGATCGTGAACTACCAGAGCCCGACCAGCACCGTTCCCCCGGCCGGCACGACGCCGAGCACCTCGCCCGGCGCGATCAGCGCGGCTGGCCGCACGATTCTCACCTTCAACGACACCCCGACAGTACGTGATGGGGTTGCGTTCCGGTGGCCGGCGAATCCCGCTGCGCCCGCCCCGTCGGAATTGAGCCCCGGTCTCATCGCCTCCCTCAATTTCTCGCCCGGCACCAACCTGACCGACAACCGCGGGCAGCAGCGACTGGAGTACCTGCGCGGGAGCCAGGCCAACGAGGGAGCCGGCGTGCTCGCGTTCCGCCCGCGACCAGTGAGCCGGCTCGGCGATATCGCGAATTCGAACCCGAATTTCGTGGGGGCGCCCAACGCAGGCTTCGGGGACTCCGCCTACGTGCAGTTCCGCCAGGACAACCTCAACCGTGAGCCCGTGATCTACGTCGGCGGTAACGACGGGATGCTGCACGCGTTCCGGGCTTCCGACGGGCGCGAGATCATGGCTTATGTCCCGAGCATGGTGCATAACCGGTTGAACCGCCTGCCCGAGAAGACCTATGTCGGCACCCAGCACCGCTACTACGTGGATGGTTCGCCGGAAGTCGGGGACGCGTTCATCAGGGTGGGGGCCACGAACGAGTGGCGTACCGTACTGGTGAGCGGACTGGCGGCGGGTGGACAGGGTGTATTTGCGCTCGATATCACCAGGCCGGACCAGTTCAGTGAAGCGAACGCCGCGAATGTCGTGATGTGGGAGTTCAACGACCGCGACGATCCGAACATCGGCTACGTCTTCGGCCAGCCGGTGATCCGCCGCATGGCCAACGGCCGCTGGGCCGCGATCGTGCCGGGCGGCTATAACAACAACGAGGTCCTGCCGGGTGAAGTGGCGTGCACCGATTCGGTCGTCACCCGAACGCCCGCCAACTGCACCACCAACTCCACCGATTACGCCTACCTGTTCATCATCTTCCTCGATGGTCCGACCGGACCCGACCGGACGTGGGTGGAAGGTACCGACTACGTCCGGATCGAGGCGCCGCACAGCAATGCCGCGAACCGCGCGAACGGGCTGACCCAGCCGCTCGCCGCGGACATCAACGCGGATGGCATCGTCGACTTCATCTACGCCGGCGACCTCCGTGGGCAGCTCTGGAAGTTCGACGTGAGCAGCAACGTGGCGGGGAACTGGAGTTCCGCGGCGAACCGCGTGGTTCTCTTCACGGCGCGCGATGCAGGAGGCACGCGGCAGCCGATCACGGCCAAGCCGGAGGCGACGCTGCACCCGTCCGGGCAGGGCTTCATCATCGCTTTCGGCACCGGCAAGTACCTCGAGCCGAGTGATCCGTTCGCCGTGCCCGGCCCGAATTACCAGGTGCAATCGTTCTACGGGATCTGGGACAAGAACGATGCGGCGCCGGTAGCCAATCAAACCGTGCTGACCGGTCGCAACCAGCTCCTGCCGCACGACATCGCCCTTGGCGCGGGCGGCGTGGGCACCTTCCGCGTGGTCCTGCAGCAGCCCGGAAATCCCGATCAGCCCAACTGGTCAACCGACACCACGCCGCCGAACGCGGGCGATTCACCGCCCAAGCACATGGGATGGCTGCTCGATTTCCCGAACGCGGACACGACGGGCGAGCGCAGCGTGTTCCGGCCGATCCTCAACGCCGGGCGCCTCATCTTCACGACGCTGCTGCCCCTGACGCAACCCTGTCAGTTCGGCGGCTCGAGCTTCCTGATGGTGGTCGATCCGGTGACCGGGGGACGCATCGACGCTCCCGTGCTCGACACGGACGCGAACGGCTTGCTCAACAGCAGCGACACCGTCGATTTCGCTGGACAGCAGATCTTCGTGAGCGGCGTGCAATCCACGATCGGCATAACGCCCACCCCGACGATCATCCGCGCGGGAGGGCTGCCATCGGGCGGGTCGACCACCGGTAGCCAGATACTCGGCACCAGCGGTCCGCTCGTCGCCGCCTCCGGCCAGTTGCTGGCCTACGCACTGGCGGCCGGATCGAGTGGTGGCAACGCATCCACCATGATAGGCTTGAGCGCCGCCGGCGGGAGAGTGTCCTGGCGGGAGCTCCTGGCGGATTGACAACCGGCGCCGCGGCGGGCAGCACGGGCGAGAGCCCGGTGCGAGCGCGCGGCGGGCGATGCGGCTTGGGAGGCGATGCGATGACGAAAGCGATGCGGTCGGCCGGGTTCACGTTGATCGAATTGATGACGGTGGTCGTCGTCATCGCCATCCTGGTGGCGGTCGCGTACCCGAGCTACCAGGACCATGTTCGCAAAGGCAAGCGCGCCGAGGGCCGTGCCGCGCTCCTGCGCATCGCCCAGGTGCTGGAGCGCAACTACACCGACCGGAACACTTACGTGACGGACATTGCGCCCCTTGTTGGCCTCGCGGCGAACGCCGCCGTGTACTCGGGGGAAAATCCGGCCGACACCACCAGTTCCTACCGCGTCACCGTCACCGCGCCGACCGCCGGTTGCCCGCTGGCTTCATGCTTTCAACTCGTCGCAACGCCCAACGCACCATTTGCCGACGCGGACTGCGGCAACCTGACGCTGACGAGTACCGGCCAGCGGGGCTGGTCCACCTCCGGTACGCCCTCCACCGCCGCCCTGTGCAAGTGGTGAGGGGATCCGGGCCGGTACCGCGGAAAACCGCTCAGGACCTGGTGTTATCGTCCGTAAACGGTTTGTGTCGACCGCGATACGGCTACGGATGGCTGGCTGCCCGGGGCGAACCCGTGTCCGGCTCGCGGCCTTCATCGGGCTCTCCGCGATCCTCCATCTCCTGACGGGATACGGCAGCGACCCGTTCGGCCTCGACGCGCCGCGATTCGACCGGCCGGCGGCCGGCATGGAGCTGCGTGCGACTCTCGCAACGGGCCGCGCACCCGCGGCGCCGGACGAGTCCGCCGATGCCGCCGCCGCAACCGCACCGGCAACCGCTTCGAGCCCGCCCCGCGCGGGCGGCGGCAGCACGAGCAGTACGCCCGCGGAGACCGGCTCCCGACTGCCTGTCCCGGACAAGTGGCACCTTGCCAGCGAGGTCGATGTGCGCGCGGAGCCGATCACCAGCGTCGCGCTGCGCTATCCCGAGAATCTCCGCGGCGAACCCGTCGCCGGCGTGGTGCGGTTACGCCTGTTCATCGACGAGGGCGGCGTGGTGCGCAAGCTGCAAATCGCCGCTTCCGAACCGGCCGGCGTGTTCGACGACGCCGCGCGCAGCGCGTGGCAGGAAGTCCGCTTCTCGCCGGCCCGGCGCAATGGCACAGCGGTGAAGAGCCAGAAGCTGATCGAGGTCACCTACCAGCCGGGCATGCCCTAGCGACACTCGACCGCGTACTACGCGCACGGCCGCGCGGCCCCAGAGCATGGGCGTCGCGGCCTGGTCAGCCGCCTGCGGCAGGCGCAGGCGCGTGCGCCGCCTCGGCAAGTGGTTTGGGCAGAGGGAAAACGACCCTCTCGGCGGTGCCGGAAAGTTCCTCGACGCTCTCCGCGCCGAGACCACGCAAAGTCTCGACCACCTTCCTCACCAGCACTTCCGGGGCCGACGCCCCCGCCGTTACGCCGATCACGCGCGCGCCCGCCAGCCATTCGGCCTTGAGCTCCGATGCCGCATCCACCATGTACGATCTCACGCCCTGCTGGTGCGCGACCTCGCGCAGCCGATTCGAGTTGGAACTGTTCGGCGAGCCCACGACGATCACCACGTCGCAGCGCTGCGCCAGCGCCTTCACGGCGTCCTGCCGGTTCTGGGTGGCGTAGCAGATATCGTCGCGCCGGGGACCGACGATGTCGGGAAAGCGCTCCTTCAGCCGCTCGACGATGCCGCGGGCGTCGTCCACCGACAGCGTCGTCTGCGTGACGAACGCCAGATTGTCCGGATCGCGCACCGCAAGCCGGGCCACGTCCTCCACGCTCTCGACCAGATACATTCCGCCCGAGCCCTGGCCCATGGTGCCCTCGACCTCGGGATGCCCGGCGTGGCCGATCATGATGACCTCGCGACCCTGCTCGCGCATTTTCGCCACCTCGACGTGGACCTTGGTGACGAGAGGACAGGTGGCGTCGAACACGTTCAGCTTCAGTGCCTGCGCGCGCTGGCGCACCGCCTGCGACACGCCGTGAGCGCTGAAAATCACGGTGGCGCCCGCGGGGATCTCGACGAGATCCTCGACGAAGACCGCGCCCTTGCGCCGCAGGTCGTCGACCACGAACTTGTTGTGCACGACCTCGTGCCGGACGTAAATCGGCGCGCCGTGTATCGCGAGCGCCCGCTCGACGATCTCGATCGCGCGATCGACGCCGGCGCAGAATCCGCGCGGATTGGCGAGGAGAACCTTCACCGGTGAATTATAACGCCGCCGCCGGGCGCGACCCTCGGACCGCCGCAGCGACTGCCGTCACCGGTTCTCGCCATGCCGCCGCGTGGTCGCGCCGCTTCCGCCGCTCCCGCCCGCCGGGCGCTGCCGCAGGGCATCCCATGCAAGCAGCACCGCGCCGCAGAATATGGACGAATCGGCGACGTTGAAGGCGGGCCAGTGGTAGCCCAGCGCGTGAAAGTCGAGAAAATCGACAACCGCGCCGGTAAGGATCCTGTCGATGACGTTGCCGATCGCGCCGCCGAGCACGAGCGTGAGGGCGGCCGCGAAACGGCGCTCTTCCGGGTGCCTGGCGAGCAGCCAGACGATCCACGCGGATGCCGCGAGCGCGATCACGATGAAGAGCGCCCGCTGCCACCCCGCCTGATCCGAGAGGAAGCTGAAGGCCGCGCCCGTGTTGAACACCAGCGTCAGGTTGAAAAAGGGCGCTATCACCACGGCCTCGCCTGGCGAGAGCGCGAGCCGCGCGAGATATTTCGTGAACTGGTCGAGCACCACGACGAGAGCCGCCAGCGCGAGCCAGTAGCGGGCGCTCTTCACGACCCGCGCGGCCGGCGCACGGCCTCGGCCGCAGCGCTACGCATGCACGCGCGGCTCACCGGTGCCATAGAGATTCGAGACGCACCGGCCGCACAATCCCGCATGCTCCGGCATGCCCCCAACGTCAGCGCGGTAGTGCCAGCACCGCTCGCACTTGGCATGGGCGCTGGGAGAGACCTCGACTTCCAGCGGCATCGCGTCGCGTTCGTGCACGCTCGCGCGCGAGGTGATGAAGACGAATCTGAGATCCTCGCCGAGTCGCGTCAACGACGCCAGCAGCGGCCCGCAAGCGTGGATATCCAGCTCGGCCTGCAGCGACGAGCCGATCTGTCCCGCCACCCGCCTCTCCTCGATCTTCTTGTTCGCGAGCTCGCGGGCACCGCGCAGGTTCCGCCAGTCCTCGATCGCGCCCCGATCGAGGTGCGATTCCGGCAGCGCGTACCATTCCTGTTCGAAGATGCACCCCCCCGGGTCGCGATTGAATGCTTCCCACGCCTCCTGCGCGGTGAAGCTCAGTACCGGTGACATCAGCCGCAGCAGGGCGTTGGTGATGTGCCACAACGCGTTCTGCGCCGAGCGACGCGCTGCCGACTCGCGCGGCGTCGTGTAAAGGCGGTCTTTGAGTATGTCGAGGTAGAACCCGCCGAGATCCTCCGAGCAGAACCTGACGAACTTCTGCACGGCGAGGTGAAACTCGTAGCCGTCGTAGTGGCGCACCAGCTCATCCTGGAGCGCGCGGGCGAGTTCGAGCGCGTAGCGGTCGAGTTCCACCCATTCCGTGACCGGGAGCCGGTGACGGGCGATCTCGAAGTCGCCGAGGTTCGCGAGTAGGAAGCGCAGCGTGTTGCGGATCCGGCGGTAGGACTCGACCACCCGCTTCAGGATCTCCTTCGAGATCGAAAGCTCGCCCGAATAGTCGGTTGCCGCCACCCACAGCCGCAGGATGTCGGCGCCGAGTTCGCCCGCGACCTCCTGCGGCCCGATGACGTTGCCCCGCGACTTGCTCATCTTGTGGCCGCCGCCGTCGACCACGAAGCCGTGGGTGAGCAGCGCGCGGTAGGGCGGCGTGCCGTCCATCATGGAGGCGACGAGCAGCGACGAGTGGAACCAGCCCCGGTGCTGGTCGGAACCCTCCAGGTAGAGATCGGCCGGGAACCCGCCCTGCGCCCGGTGCGAGCCGCGCAGCACCGTGTAGTGGGTGCAGCCGGAATCGAACCAGACATCGAGCGTGTCCCTCACCTTCTCGTAGCGCCCGGCGTCCTCCCCCAGCAGCTCCGCCGCGTCGAGATCCTGCCACGCTTCGATGCCGCTCTTCTCGACACGCCGCGCGACTTCTTCCAGCAGCTCGAGCGTCCGCGGGTGCGCTTCGCCCGTCTCCCTGTGAATGAAGAAAGGCATCGGCACGCCCCACTGCCGCTGGCGCGAGAGCGTCCAGTCCGGACGGTTCGCGATCATGCCGCGGAGCCGCGCCTGCCCCCACGCTGGGAAGAACCGTGTCGCGTCGACTCCGCGCAGCGCGCTCGCGCGGAGCGGCTCGGCGGGCCGCACGCCCGAGTACCCCGGCACCTCCTCCATGCCCGCGAACCATTGCACGGTGGCGCGCAGGATGATCGGCGTCTTGTGGCGCCAGCAGTGCATGTAGCTGTGCACGAAGTTCGAATCCTGCGCGAACAGCGCACCGCGCTCCCGCAGCGCTTTCACGATCGCGGGATTCGCCTTCCAGATCATCATCGCGCCGAAAAGTGGCAGGCCGGGCGCGAACTTTCCGTCGCCCTGCACCGGCGTGAGGATCTCGTCGTCCTTCATCCCGTAGCGGCGGCTCGAATGGAAGTCCTCCACGCCGTACGCCGGCGCCGTGTGCACGATGCCCGTCCCGGTATCGAGCGCGACGTACTCGCCCAGGTAAACCGGCGCGAGCCGATCGTAGAACGGATGCCGGAAGCGCAGCCCCTCCAGAGCCTTGCCCGCGCGGCGCGCGATCACCTCTCCCGGTCCGAGCCGGTAGCGGGCGAGGCAGGCTTCGCGCAGCTCGGAAGCGAGGACGAGCAACCCGCGCGCGGTGCGCACCAGGTCATAATCGTGATCCGGATGCAGGGTCAGGGCCTGGTTGCCGGGCAGCGTCCACGGCGTCGTCGTCCAGATCACCGCCCAGACCGGGCCTGCGGGGAATTCGCGCAGCCCGAACGCCCGCGCGAGCCGCTCCGGGTCCTCCGCCGGGAAGCCGACGTCGATCGCGGAATCCTTGCGGTCCTCGTACTCGACCTCGGCCTCGGCGAGTGCCGAGCCGCAGTCGAAGCACCAGTTCACGGGCTTCAGGCCCCGGTAGACGTAGCCCTTGCGAAGGAGCACGCCGAGCGCGCGAATCTCGTCGGCCTCGTTGCCGAAGTCCATGGTGAGATACGGATTGTCCCAGTCCCCGAGCACGCCCAGCCGGATGAAGTCCTTCTTCTGCCTCTCGACCTGCTGGGCCGCGTAGGCACGGCACAGCCTCTGCGTCTCGGCGGTCGGCAGGTTCTTGCCGTGCTGCTTCTCGATCTGCACCTCGATCGGCATGCCGTGGCAGTCCCAGCCCGGCACGTAGGGCGCGTCGTAGCCCGACAGCGTCCGGCTCTTGACGATGATGTCCTTCAGTATCTTGTTGACCGCGTGCCCGATGTGGATGTCGCCGTTCGCGTAGGGCGGCCCGTCGTGAAGGATGAACCGCGGCCTGCCCTCGCGCGCCCTGCGGATGCGCTCGTAGAAGCGTTGCTCGCGCCAGCGTTCGAGCATGAGCGGCTCGCGCCTGGCGAGGTCGCCGCGCATGGGAAAAGAAGTATCGGGAAGGTTCAGCGTCTTCTTGTAATCGGTCATCTTGCCGCCGTTCGCTGCGTCTCCGCCCGCCTGCGGCGGAAGTAGTCCTTCGCGTGTTCCACGTCGAGGGCGATCTGCCGGGTGAGCGTCGCGAGGTCGGCGTACTTCTCCTCGTCGCGCAGCTTCTTCAGGAACTCGACGCGCACGTGGCGCCCGTAGATGCTCGCCGCGAAGTCCGGCACGTGCACCTCGAGCACCGGCGCACCCTGCTCCTTCACCGTCGGGCGCACGCCGAGGCTTGCGACGGCGGGCAGGGGCGCTTGCGCGGCACCGGAGAGCGTCACCGCGAAAATGCCCGTGAGCGGCGGGCGATTGTGTTTCATTTGCACGTTCGCGGTCGGAAATCCCAGCTTGCGGCCGAGCCCGTCCCCGCGCACGACGCGACCACTGATGGAATAGGACCGGCCGGCAAGCCGGCGCGCCCGGTCGAGTTCCCCCGCGGCGAGCGCCTCCCGCAGCGCCGTGCTGGAGACACGCTCCCCCTCGAGGGTGACGCTCGGGAGAGCCGCGACCTCGAATCCCCAGCGCGGCGCGTGCTGGCGCAGCATCGCGAGGCTGCCCGCCCGCCGCGCGCCGAATCGGAAATCATCGCCGACGAGCACCCAGCGCGCCGCCAGGCCGCGCGCGATGATCCGCTCGACGAACTCCTCGGCGGTGGTCTGCGCGAAGCGGTAGTTGAAGCGGCAGATGTGCACGCGGTCGACGCCGAATCGCGCAAGGAGCTCCACCTTCTCCCGCAGCGAGGTAAGCCGCGTGGGCGCCTTGTCGGGCGCGAAGAACTCGCGCGGATGCGGCTCGAAAGTGAGCACGCATGCGGCCGCCCCGAGCCGGTCGGCCGCGCGCCGCAGTTCCGCCAGCATGGCCTGATGCCCGACGTGGACGCCGTCGAAGTTGCCGATGGTAAGCGCAGCCGGGGTAGCCGCGGCGGCAGGCATGCCGCGCGTAACACGCATGGGACGAAGCCTAAAAGCTTGAATTCTAGCGTGTTTTGTCCGGACCGGTCCACCAGGTCGGGGCCGCGCACGCGGCGTCGTGCGCGAATGCAGTCGCGCTGCGAGGCGGCTCTGCCCGTGGGGCGGCGGCGGCGAGGAGCGCCGCGCGGGACGCTTCCGCGGCGCTCACGCCCATGCAAATCGCTGCCGTACCGGCGCGCACGACCGCTTGCGCCCGGTCGCCCGGCGTTTCGCCCTTGCCGATGCGGGGCGTGACGAGAGCGATCCCGCGCGAGCGTCCGCGAAGAGCGCTCTCCGCTCAGCGCGCGGGCCCGGCCCGTGCCGTCGCTGGCGCGCGGCCGGACAGGAGTTCCGATACGAGCGCCACGACGTGCTCGTTCGACCAGTCGATCTCCCCCGTCACCGTGTATCGTATGCCGCCGTCGCGCGCGATCAGGAACGAGGCGGGCAGTATCCGCACCTTCCACTCCTTCGTCGCCCGCGCACCCGGGTCCATGAGCACCGGGAAATCCAGCGGCACCTCGGCGAGAAACTTCCGTACGCGCGACTCGGGCTCATCGAGATTGACCGCCAGCACGGCGAAGGGACGGCCCGCGAGCTTCTTCCGCAGGCGCGTGATCGAGGGCATCTCCTCGCGGCACGGTCCGCACCATGTCGCCCAGAAGTTCAGGAGCACCACCCGGCCGCGGTAGTCCGCCAGCCGATGCAGGCGCCCGTCGAGATCCTTCAATCGCAGCGGGGGAACCGGTCCGCCGCCCCACGGCTGCAGCCCGCCGGGGGCTTGCGCCGACATGACGGGAGCGGGCAGCCACAACGCCAGCACGAGAGCGATCACGCGCATCTCAGACCCGTTTCGAGAAATCCGCCAACCGGAAACCGAGCAGCCACAGCGCGCCGAAATACGCCGCCGCGCCGAGCCCGACCACGCCCGCGAGCCGCGCCACCCGGACGGCGGCGCCCGCGGCGATCCACTCGGCCGAAACGCCGCCCGCCGCCCACAGCACCACGCACATCGCGTACACCGCGATCGTCAGCCGGAAAAAGAACACGGCCCAGCCGGGCCGCGGGACGTAGATACCGCGACGCCTCAGCTCCCGGTAGAGCAGCGCCGCGTTAAGGCAGGCGCCCAGCCCGATCGCGAGAGCGAGCCCGGCGTGAGCGAGTGGCCAGATGAAGATGAAGTTCATCGCCTGCGTCGCAACGAGCGCCGTGATCGCCATCCTGACGGGCGTGCGGATGTCCTGCTGCGCGTAGAAGCCGGGTGCCAGCACCTTGACGACGATCAACCCGACGAGTCCGACGCTGTAGGCCACGACCGCGCTGCGCGTCGCCATCACGTCCGCCGCGGTGAACGCTCCGTAGTGGAACAACGTCGCGACGAGCGGCACGGCGAGCAGTGCCAGCGCGGCCGCGGCGGGGGCCGCGAGGAGGAACGTGAGCCGCAGCCCCCAGTCGAGCAGCCTCGAGTAATCCTCCGTCGCGCGCGCCGCATGATACTTCGACAGGCTCGGCAGAAGCACGGTGCCGAGCGCCGCGCCGAGCAGCCCGGCCGGGAACTCCATCAGGCGGTCGGCGTAATAGAGCCAGGAGACGCTGCCGGAAACGAGGAACGAGGCGAAGATCACGTTGATGAGGAGACTCACCTGGGTGATCGACACCCCGAGCACCGCGGGCGCCATCTGGCGGATCACCCGGCGCACCGCCTCGTCGCGGAAGGCGAGGCGCGGGCGGGGCAGGAGCCCGAGCCGCGCGAGAAACGGGACCTGGAACGCGAGTTGCGCCGCGCCTCCGGCGAAAACCGCCCACGCCAGCGCCGCGACCGGGGGGTCGAAGTACGGCGCGAGCCACAGCGCGAAGGCGATGAACGAGACGTTGAGCAGCACCGGCGTGAACGCGGGCACCCAGAAACGACTGTAGGTGTTGAGCACGCCCCCCGCGAGCGCCGTCAGCGATATGAAGA
Source organism: Burkholderiales bacterium (assembly GCA_020854035.1). GTDB lineage: Bacteria > Pseudomonadota > Gammaproteobacteria > Burkholderiales > SG8-41 > SG8-41. The sequence goes on from JADZGE010000110.1 coordinate 39,658, forward strand.
AGATGTACGGGAACGTCACGCGGAGGAGTTCGACCGTCAGCCGGAACTTCTCGGGCGTGACGGTGAACCCGGGCGCGCTCGCGTAGATGACGAGCGGGGCGGCGAGCACGCCCGCGGCGGTGACCGCCGCGAGGGCGACGGCGAGCGCCCCGGCGACGTGGTCCACGAGCAGCCTCGTTTCCGCCTGCCCCCGCCGCTCCTTGAACTCGGCGAGTATCGGCACGAACGCCTGCGAGAACGCGCCCTCGGCGAACAGGCGCCGCAGGAGATTCGGTATCTTGAAGGCGACGAAGAAGGCGTCGGTGAGCGCTCCCGCGCCGAACACCCGGGCGATGACGAGGTCGCGGACGAATCCCAGGATGCGCGAGAGCAGCGTCATGCCGCTCACCGTCGCAAGGGCATTCAGGAGACTCATCCGGCCGCGGGAAACCGCCCCTCGCACGCCTTGCGCAAACTCCGGAATCTCCGTATCATGGCGGCCTTTTTCCGAACCGATTCCGGAGTTTACAGCACATGGCGAACATTGCCTCGGCCCGCAAGCGGGCGCGCCAGTCCGAGAAGCGCCGCCGTCACAATGCCGCGCTAAGATCCGAGTTGCGCACCGCCATCCGCAATACCCGGAAAGCCATTGCCGCGGGCGACAAGCAGGCGGCGCTCACCGTGTTCCGGCGTTCGCAAGGGGTGATCGACGCCATCGCCGACAAGAAGATCATCCACAAGAACACGGCGTCGCGGCACAAGAGCCGGCTCGCGGCGCGCATCAAGGCCATGGCATAGGGCGCGCGGCCGTCGAGAAGGATCGAAGCGGGTAGAACGCGGCGGTACGCTCCGGGTCGTTCCGCTACCCGGCCGGCGGGGCTGCCGCGGGCGACTCGGCCGCGAGGTCCTCCGGGCGCTTCTGCCTGCGGCCCGGTCGAAGCTTCAGTTCGTTGTCGCGCGCAAACTCGAGCAGGAAGCGGAACGCGGCCGGGTCGGTCTCCTCCAGCTTGACGTCCACCACCACGCAGCGCACGCCCGCCGCGATGATGGGCTTGAGAAACGGCGAGTAGGAGAGCTGCCGGTCCTCGCCGAAGACGGACATCATCCCGCACAGCCGCTCCGCCCAGTCGCCCGGCCGGAACGGCAGGCCCGACTCCGTGATGCCCTGTATGACGATTTCGGGAGAGCCCGCGAACATGGCTCGCGACAATATATACCAAGCCCCCGCCTTCGCGGCGGCAGCGGGTGCGGGCGGCCCGCTTGCGCCCCTGGGGCCGTTGAGACAGAATGGCCGGGACGATCGACACGGCGGCCGCGTGCCGCCGTGCGCATTTTGAGGGGTGTCTTTCGGGAGCCTCGAGCATGACGCACGTGATGAACACCTACGCCCGGCTGCCGGTCGCCTTCGAGCGCGGCGAGGGCGTCTGGCTGTGGGATGCCGCCGGCAAGCGCTACCTCGATGCCGTCGCGGGCATCGCCGTTTGCGGTCTCGGCCACTCGCACCCGCGCTTCGTCGCGGCGCTGCGCGAGCAGGCGGGCCGCCTGGTGCACACCTCCAACCTCTACGGGATAACGCTGCAGGAGCGCCTCGCGGACCGGCTCGCCGCGCTCTCCGGAATGGAGAACGTCTTCTTCTGCAATTCCGGCTGCGAGGCGAACGAGGCGGCGATCAAGCTCGCCCGGCTCTACGGGCACGAACGCGAGATCGAATCGCCCGCGATCGTGGTGATGGAGAAGGCGTTTCACGGCCGCACCATCGCCACGCTCTCGGCAACCGGGAGCCGCAAGGTCCAGGCGGGCTTCGAGCCGCTCGTCACGGGCTTCGTGCGCGTGCCCTTCGACGATCTCGCCGCGGTGAAACGCGTCGCCGAATCGAACCGCAACGTCGTCGCGGTGCTCGTCGAACTCCTTCAGGGCGAAGGCGGCGTGAACGTCTGTCACGAGGGCTATCTGCGCGGCCTGCGCGAGATCTGCGAGGCGCACGGGTGGCTCCTCATGCTCGACGAAGTGCAAAGCGGCATGGGACGCACCGGCCGGTGGTTCGCTTTCCAGCACGCGGGCGTCCTGCCCGACGTCATGCCTCTCGCGAAGGGGCTCGGCAACGGCGTGCCGATCGGCGCGTGCGTCGCGGCGGGGCCGGCCGCGAAGCTCTTCAAGCCGGGCGGCCACGGCTCCACTTTCGGCGGCAACCCGTTCGCGTGCGCCGCCGCGCTCGCGACGCTCGCCATCATCGAGGAAGAGCGCCTGATGGAGAACGCGGTCGTGCTGGGCGACTACCTGCGCGGGGAGTTCGCGCGGCGGCTCGCCGCGTCGAAAGGCGTGCGCGAGATCCGCGGCCGCGGCCTCATGATCGGCATCGAGCTCGACTACCCCTGCGGGGAGCTGGTGACGCAGGCTCTCGAACTGGGATTGCTCGTCAACGTCACCGTGGACAACGTCGTGCGACTGCTGCCGCCGCTCGTCATGCGCCGCGAGGAAGCGGACGAACTGCTCGCCACGCTCGTGCCGCTCATCACCGCCTTCCTCGAGCGGCAATCGGCCCCGCAGCCCGCGATGCAATCCGCCTAGCGGCTCGATGGACCGGGCCCGGCGCGCCCCCCGGCCGACCGATTTCCGCACCGATCACCGTCCCACGCAGCCATGCCGGTCCGGCACTATCTCCAGTTCCGGGACTTCTCGCTCGAGGAATACGAGTACCTTTTCGCGCGCACCGGCTGGATCAAGGACATGTTCAAGCGCTACGTGGCCTACCAGCCGCTGCGGGACCGCACGCTTGCCATGGTGTTCGAGAAGCACTCCACGCGCACGCGCGTCTCCTTCGAGGCCGGCATGCACCAGCTCGGCGGCACCGTGATCACGCTGATGACGCGCGACACGCAACTTGGCCGCGGCGAGCCGATCGAGGACGTCGCGCGCGTCATCACGCGCATGGTGGACATCGTGATGATCCGCACCTTCGAGCAGTCGATCATCGAGCGCTTCGCCGCCCATTCCCGGGTTCCCGTGGTGAACGGGCTGACCAACGAGTACCATCCGTGCCAGATCCTCGGGGACATCTACACCTACGTCGAGCACCGCGGCTCGATCCGCGGCAGGACGGTCGCGTGGATCGGGGACTCCAACAACGTGTGCAACACGTGGCTGCAGGCGGCCGAGACCTTCGATTTCAACGTGCACGTGTCCACCCCGCCCGGTTACGAGGTGGAACCCGAGCGCGCCGGGCTCTACGGCACCGACCACTACGAGGAGTTCGAGGACCCCGCCGAGGCGGCGGCCGGAGCCGATCTCATCACCACCGACGTGTGGACCAGCATGGGTGACGAATCCGAGGGAGCGCAGCGCAGGCGCGACTTCGAGGCCTGGCGGGTGGACGAGCGCATGATGCGGGCGGCAAGGAAGGACGCGCTCTTCATGCACTGCCTGCCGGCGCACCGCGGCGAGGAGGTCACCGCCGGCGTGATCGACGGCCCGCAGAGCGTGGTGTGGGACGAAGCGGAGAACCGCCTGCACGTGCAGAAGGCGCTGATGGAGTACCTGCTGCTGGGACGGGTGAAGACGCAGGGCGAGCTGTGGTCGACCTGAACGGCTGAGTCCGCGAGCGGCGGCGTGCGCCGGGTATGGCAGGGCTCCCACCCGGTTCGCCGCCAGCCCGTCCCAGGCCGGCTTTCCCCTTCCACGATTCACAATTCACATCTGACGTTTCACCCATGACCATCAGCGAAGTGAAAAAGGTCGTACTGGCCTATTCCGGGGGGCTCGATACCTCGGTCATCCTCAAGTGGCTGCGGGAGACCTACGGCTGCGAGGTCGTGACCTTCACCGCCGACATCGGCCAGGGGGAGGAACTCGAACCCGCGCGGCGCAAGGCGAAGCTGATGGGAGTGAAGGAACTCTTCATCGAGGACCTGCGCGAGGAATTCGTGCGCGACTTCGTGTTCCCGATGTTCCGGGCGAGCGCGGTTTACGAGGGCGAGTACCTGCTCGGCACCTCGATCGCGCGGCCGCTGATCGCCAAGCGGCTGGTGGAGATCGCGCGCAGGACCGGCGCCGACGCGATCTCGCACGGCGCGACCGGCAAGGGCAACGACCAGGTACGCTTCGAGCTCACCGCGTACGCCCTGATGCCGGACGTGAAGGTGATCGCCCCCTGGCGCGAGTGGGACCTCACCTCGCGCGAGAAGCTCCTCGCCTACGCCGGGACGCACGGCATACCCATCGAAGGCCGGCGCAGAAAAGGCGCCGCGCCCTATTCGATGGACGCGAACCTCCTCCACATCTCCTACGAGGGCGGCATCCTGGAAGATCCGTCCTACGAGCCCGAGGAGTCCATGTGGCGCATCACCGCCTCGCCCGAGAAGGCGCCCAATCGTCCCGAGTACGTCGAGCTGACCTACGCGAAGGGCGACATCGTGGCCGTGAACGGGAAGCGGCGCTCCCCGGCGGCCGTGCTGACCGAATTGAACCGCCTCGGCGGCAGGCACGGGATCGGGCGTCTCGACCTCGTGGAGAACCGCTACGTCGGCATGAAATCGCGCGGCTGCTACGAGACGCCGGGCGGCACCATCATGCTGAAAGCGCACCGGGCGATGGAGTCGATCACCCTCGACCGCGAAGTCGTCGCATTGAAGGACGACCTGATGCCTCGCTACGCGCGCCTGGTCTACAACGGCTACTGGTTCAGCCCCGAGCGCCTCGCGCTCCAGGCCCTGATCGACCACACCCAGCGGCCCGTCAACGGCACGGTGCGGGTGAAGCTCTACAAGGGCACCGTGCTCGTCACCGGCCGCGCGTCGAAGACCGATTCCCTGTTCGACCCCGCGATCTCGACCTTCGAGGAAGACGGCGGCGCCTACAACCAGGCCGACGCCGAGGGGTTCATCCGGCTCAACGCGCTGAGGCTCCGGATCGCGGCGAAGCTGAAGCGGCGGCGGTAAGGCGATGCGCTCCGGCTCGTGCCGAGGCAGCGGCAGCCGATCGCGGTTGCGCGTGATCCCGTTCACGGCGTCGGCAAGTGTCGCGAGCGGACGCGTCAGGCGACACACCGAATGGTGCGTCGCGCGTTGCTGACTTGCCTGGCTGGGCTGGCGGCAGCGTGGTCGCTCGCGTGGGCAACAGCACCCGGTTACCTCGACCTCTTGATCGAGGGGAAGGTCGAACAACCCCGGTCATCTCGTCTCGGCGCTGTGGCAGATCGGTATCGACCTGCTTGCCGACCGCGCATCGGCCGCCACGGCAATTGCGTGGTGGTACTGGCGGCGATGAGTTCGCCCCGTTCGGCATTCTCCCGGCCGACCACCCGCTCCGCGCTCGACGCTGCGAGCTCGTTCATCTCGCCACGGCTTACCGCCGCGAAGGAGCCGCGGAACCTCCTTTTCGCCATCGGGTCTTGAAAGGGTGACCGTTGACCGCTGGCAAGCTGACCCCGACCGTCATGTCAAGACCCTGGATTTCGCGACGCAAGGTCTCACCCCGAGGAGCTCCGATGATCGTATCGATAGTGACGTTCAAACTGCCGAAGCCGTGGACCGTTGCGGAGGCAGCGGCGGTCTTCAGGTCAACCGCGCCGCGGTACCTGGGCATGCCGGGGCTCGTGCGCAAGCATTACTACGTGACGGAGAGCGGCGAGCGCGCCGGCGGCATCTACTTCTGGGAATCCCGGGCCGCCGCCGAAGCGTGTTACACGCGCGAGTGGAAAGCCACGGTCGCCGCGAAGTACGGCGCGCACCCTGACATTCTCTACGCCGAAGTCCCCGTGTCGGTGGACAACCTCGCGAAGGTCATCGAACCGGCCTGATGGCCGGGTTCGGCCCGCGCCGGATGAGGACCGGCCATCCGTTGATCCGCCTCCCGTGACCGCCCGGCTCCGGATGGCGGGCATCCCCGCCTTCATCGCGCATGCGCCTCTCTAGC
>JADZGE010000111.1 GCA_020854035.1 Burkholderiales bacterium
ATGTAGTCGTCCTGCCGGTAGCGCAGGCGACCGAAGTTGCTCTCGAGCCAGCCGGCGCCGCGCCACACGAAAATGACGTCGTCGCTGCGGCCGTTGCGGTAGAAGTCGTAGTCCGCCGCCATGGCGGTCGCCGGCCGGCAGCGGCTGCAGGTGATGTCGGGGTTGAACATCAACGGCACGCGACCGGTGTAGGGATCGCCCGAGCGGGCCATGGCGGCGGACTTGAGGTGGTGGTGCCGGAGCGGCGTGGGCGCACCGGGCTGGAGCGACCAGTCGGCAAAGCGCTCGACGCTTTTCACCCGGGTCGGCGGCTTGGTGTGGTAGAGGATCGAGTAGGCGCGGTCGAAGCCCTCGGTGGTGACGACATGCTCGTAGTGCAGCCCCTCGCCCTTGAAACTCGCGGCGGCCTCGCGCGGAAACTTCACGTGATGCTTGCGGGGGATGGAGCCGAGGCGGAGGTAGTGCATGGGGGAAAATTGCTTATTGGTTATGGCTTATTGGCTATTGGCCATTGCGGATTGACTGTGGCTACGAGCGTGAGCGAGTGGAGGATAGATGGGTAGCACCCGGCCTCCGGACGGGTGGTTCGGCAGGCTCAGCGCCTTGCGGCCCGTCCGGAGGCCGGACCCTACCATTGGCAAACTACCGTGTCCGGTGTCTTTCATGTGGATAAGCCTGCTACTCGCTACTCACTACCCGCTACTCGCTACTCCCTCACAACGTCCCCCTCCGGGCCTGTTCGCGTTCGATGGCCTCGAAGAGGGCGCGGAAGTTGCCCTCGCCGAAACCGAGGGCGCGGCCGCGGCGCTGGATGACCTCGAAGAAGAGCGTGGGGCGGGTGAAGACGCACTTGGTGAAGAGCTGCAGCAGGTAGCCGTCATGATCGCGGTCCACGAGGATCTTGAGGCGCTTGAGTTCCTCCTTGTCCTCCTCGATGGCGCCGATGCGGGCGTCGAATTCCGCGTCGTAATAGGTGTCGGGCACGTCGAGGAAATCCTGCCCCATGCGCCGCATCTCGGCGACGGTCCGCATGATGTCGGGCGTGAGCAGCGCGATGTGCTGCACGCCGGGTCCCCGGTACTGGTCGAGGAATTCCTGGATCTGCGAATTGGCCGAGGAGGGCTCGTTGATCGGAAGCTTCACCCAGCCGTCGGTCGGGCTCACGACCTTCGACATCAGGGCGCTGCGGCCGGTGTTGATGTCGAAGTGCATGAAGAGGTCGAAGCCGAAGACCTCCTCGTAGAACTTCACCCACTCATCCATGTGCTCCACGTTGGCGACGACGTGGTCGATCATCGCGAAGTGGATGTCGCCGTCCTCCACCACGCCGGGCACGGGCTGGTAGCCGGGGGCGAAGCCGGTGTGCGGCTTACGCTCGATGAAGGTGTGGATGGTGTCGCCGTAGGTGGCGATGGCGGCGCCGTTGAACTCGGCGTGCTCGTCGAGCGCCCGCACCTGCTTCGCCCCGCGGCGCACGGCCTCGGTGAGGGCGTGGCGCGCGTCCTTCACGCGGAAGGCCACGTCGCGCACGCCGCAGCCGTGCCGGTCGAGGTGCCAGCGCATGAAGTCCGCCTCGGGGCCGCGGCCCTGGGGCTCGGCGACGATGAAATTGATGCGCCCCTGCCCCACCACGTGGGCGCGGCGGCCCTTCACGCCCGTGGACTCGTCGGCGTAGAAGCGCGTTGCCATGCCGAATTTGTCGCGGAAGAAATCGCGCCACTGGTCGGCGTCATCGACGATGAACTCGATGTGATCGACCCCGCGCAGGCCGAGGGGATTGGCGGTCGTTTTGGACGCAGCGGGCTTTTCAAAAAATGTCGTGCTCATGTGGGTGTGGCGGGGTGCCCGCAATCTAACCGCGACCTTGCGCCGGGTCCATCAGCCAAAGGGAGTAAGCCGCGGCTTGTGCTCGGGCGGGAGGATTGTATGTTGGCAGCATGTCCTCCCGTCCTGCGACACCCCCGCCGGAAGGCGCCGCGCTGCGCCTCGCCCATTACGAAACCATGCTGGAGGACGTGCCGGTCGGGCTGCTGCTGCTCGACCGCGCGCTGCAGCCGCTGTGGTTCAACGTGGAGGCCGCGCGGGCCTGTGCCGTGTGGAACCATGGCGAGCGCAAGGCGGCCGCCCTGCGCGTGCGCGAAGCCTTCGCCCTGCCGCCCGGTCTCGCCAACGCCTGTCTCGCCCTCGCCGCCGACCATGCCGCCGGGTCCGAGGCCACCGCCCAGCCGCGCGTGGTGAGCGACCATGCGCGCGGGCTGCACGCGCGGATCAAGCTGCACACGCCCGGGGGCCCGGGCACGCCGCCGGCCTTTCACATCCAGCTCGATTACCGCCGCCCGCGCGGCGACCGGCACCGGCCGCTCTCCCCCGGGGCCGTCGCCCTGCTCGCCCGCCTGTCCGAGCGCGAACGCGAGGTCGCGATGCGTGTGCGCGAGGGCATGCGCACGGCCGAGATCGCCGCCGAGCTGCGGCGCAGTCCCCTCACCATCAAGACGCAGCTCGCCGCCATCTTCGCCAAGCTCAGCGTGCGCGGGCGCACCCGCGTCGCCGCGCTGCTGAACCGGTGACCCGGCCCGGCCCGCGCGGGGCGCGGGAACGCTTAACGTTTAACGCCGAACGTTGAACGTTGAATCCCTGTAGGGCGTCACCTTGGTGACGCCTGTTGGGGCAGCGAAGCCCACAACGCGTTCGAGGCCGGACCAAGGTCCGGCCCTACAGGGTTGAATGCGCTGCACTTGAGCGTTCAGCGATCCGCCGCTGCGGCGGCAGCCTCCTAGTCCTGCCGCGCCACAATGCGGTGCCGCAGCACGCCGAGGCGTTCGATCTCG
>JADZGE010000112.1 GCA_020854035.1 Burkholderiales bacterium
ATCAACCCGGCCGCGTACAGCAAGCTGCCCTACGATCCGTTCCGCGACCTCGCGCCGATCATCCTGCACTCGGGCATCGCGAGCCTGCTGCTGGTGCACACCTCGGTGCCGGCGAAGAACGTGGCCGAGCTGATCGCCTACGCCAGGTCGCGCCCCGGCGGGCTCAACTACGCGACGCCCGGCCCGGCGAGCACCAACCATCTCTCGACCGAGCTGTTCGCGCGCATGGCCGGCATCAAGCTCAACCACATCCCCTACAAGGGCTCCGGCCCCGCGCTGGTGGACGTGATGGCCGGGCAGGTGCCGATGATGCTCGACCAGATCACTTCGTCGGCGGTGCACGTGAAGGCCGGCAAGCTGCGGGCGCTCGCCGTGACCACGGCGAAGCGGTCGCTGCTGTTCCCGGAGCTGCCGACGATCGCCGATTCCGGGCTGGCCGGCTTCGACACGTCGTCGTGGAACGGCGTGATGGCGCCGGCCGGTACGCCGGCGGCCGTCGTCGAGCGCGTGAACAAGGCCGTCACCGCGATCCACGCCCGGCCGGAATTCCGCGACAAGCTGCTCGCGGTGGGGGCGGAGCCGATCGGCGGCACGCCCGCGCAGTTCACCGAGCGCGGCAAGCGCGAGCTGGAGGCGTGGACCCGCATCCTGCGCGAGAGCGGTACGCGGCTCGACTGATCTTCCCGAACCTCACGGACCTGAAAGCACGTCATGGCCATCCACCAGTTCGATGCCTCCGAGGCCGCGCGCCTGGAGCAGCACTACGCCATCCCCGTCATCGTCGAGCAGCGCCGGCGCACGCTGGAGGCGCTCGCCGCCCGCCCGGGCGAGCGCATCCTCGACGTGGGCTGCGGGCCCGGCTTTCTCACGGCGGACATCGCCGCGCTGGTCGGCCCGACCGGCCGCGTGTGTGCCTTCGATACCGCCGACCCGATGGTGGAGGCCGGCCGGCGGCGCTGCGCCGCGATGCCGAACGTCGAGGTGCAGAAGGCGGATGCGCGGAAGATGCCGTATCCCGACGCCTCCTTCGATGCGGTCGTCGCGGCGCAGGTGTACCTCTTCATCCCCGAGCTCGACGCCGCGCTGCAGGAACTGCGCCGCGTGCTCGTGCCCGGCGGGCGCGCGATCGTGCTCGACACCGACTGGGGCTCGACGGTGTGGAGCTCGCGCGACCCGGCGCGCATGGCGCGCGTGCGCGATTCCTGGAAGCAGCGCTATGCCGACGCCCACATCGGCCGCGCGCTGCCCGGCGCCCTGCGCCGCGCCGGCTTCGTGGTCGAGCGCGCCGAGGCCGTCGCGATCGTCGAGCTGACCGCCACCGAGCAGGACTACGGCGGCGGCCAATTGAAGGAGGTCGCCAAGTACATCGCCGCCCGCCCGGGCGAGATCGCACGCGAGGCCGACGCGTGGAAGGAAGACGTGCTCGCGCTCACGCAGACCGGCGATTACTTCTTCAGCCTCAACCGCTACCTCGTCGTCGCACGCAAGCCGGGCTGAGGTCGTTTCAGGGGGGCGGTCGGGCGAGGCTTGCATCCGGGCATCGGGCCCCGGCCCCCTCGTGATGCGGCCCCCTGGGCGACCCGCGATCGGCGACCGTCCGATGCGGATGGGAGGTTCCTCGCTCTGCTCGGGAGTGTGTCGCGAGAGGCGAAGCGCTCGGTGGGGGCCTTGCCATCACCCCGCTGCGGCGCGCAGCGACGCCGGCGCCGAACTGTACAGCCCTTCGCCGGTTCCGCCGACCCGGCGGTTAGTCATCGGCTGCCACAGCACGCTGTAGGGCCTCGGTTGCCCACTGGTTGAGGCTCTTTCCTCGCGCCTGGGCTGCGACGAGTGCTTTGCCATGCACCTCCGGTGGAACCCTCAAAAGCAGCTTCCCCGAGACCGGTTTCTCCGGTGTGATGCCCTGGGCCTTGCAGTCCTCGAGGTAATCGTCTACCGCCGCCCTGAACTGGGACCGAAGTGCGCCAACCGTCTTCCCGTGAAAACTGATGATGCTGCGCAGACCCGGCACTCGGCCCACGAAAACGTCGTCTCTTTCGTCAAACTCGATCCGCGCGGAATATCCCGCGTAACTCATGGTGTTCATGGCTTCACCCCTGCTCGCTCGAACGACTCTCGTGCTTCCTCGACTTGGTATCGTTTCGCTTCCTTTCCTGGATGCGGGCGGTGACAGCGCCACTCGTTCCCCTTCAGAGTGATCTTGACACGAGAGCCTTCCCGATCGGCTACCGTTCCGCCGAGCGCCTTTACCAATGCCTCCATGTCGGAGAACACCACGGAGGCGAGGGTGGGACGAGCAAAGACCGCCTGGAGCGTCTTCCGGTGTCTGGAGTTTCCGATCGTCCGCGTCGGCCGCCACCGGCGAGGCGAGCTTCGGCACCGTCGCCTGCCGAATCGGCTTGCCCCCAGCGGCTAAAGCGGGATCGGCACGCAGCAGCTCCACTGCGTGCCGGAAGGAGACCCCGTTCATCCGCATCACCCAGTCGATCACGCTCCCGCCCGCCTGGCAGGCGCCCAGGCAGTGCCACAGGTTCTTCTTCGGGCTGATGACCAACGAGGGTTCGCGGTCGTCGTGGAAGGGGCACAGGCCCAGCAGATCCGTGCCGTGGCGGGCGAGCTTCACCCCCGCCGACTCGACCAGCCGTTCGAGCGACACCTCGCGCTTCAGCCGCTCGATTTCCACCGCGGGGATGCGCGCCATCGTCTCGGTCTCCGGCTAAAAACCTGTCAAGGGGGTCAACGCTAAAACGTATCGCCTTTTTTACGGTCAATGTAAAATACAATCATTGTAATTACGTCAACCGCCATCCCCATGCCCGCGCCAGAACCCGCCCTACAATCTTCGCCATCGTTCACGGATCGGTGCCCGAAGATGCCCAGGAAACTCCACGCCGAAGCCGCCGCCGGCTTCGGCCCGCGCCTGGCGAGCCTGCGCAAGGCCGCGGGCTACACCCGGGTCGAGCTCGCCCAGGAGCTCGGCATCTCCCAGCGCATGGTCGCCTACTACGAGAGCCCCCACGCGAATCCACCAGCCAACCTGCTGCCGAAGACCGCCACCGCGCTTAACGTGAGCATCGATACGCTCTTCGGCAAGCCGGCCGCCAAGCCGCGCCTTGCCAAGCAAGAGGGGGATAGCCGGTTGCGCCGGCGGCTGTTGCAGATCGAGAAGCTCGATGTCGCCGAGAAGCGCCAGGTGCTGCAGTTGCTCGATGCCTTTATCGAGCGCGGACAGTTGAAGCGCAAGATCGAAAGCCGCACGGCGTAGCGGCTAAAGGAAGATCACGATGGAATTGACCCTCACGCTGCCCGACCCGGTCGCCCGCGAGGCCCAGGCCGCCGGGCTGTTGACCCCACAGGCCATCGAGGCGATGCTCAAGCGCGAACTTCGTCGCAAGGCAGGCCAGCAGTTCGCCGAGAGCGCCGCGGCGCTCGGCGCCGTCGCCTTGCCTCCGCTGACCGAAGACGAGATCCAGGCCGAGATCGACGCCTACCGCGCCGAGCGCCGTGCGCGTCGTCCTTGACACCAATACCGTCGTCTCGGCGCTGCTCTGGGGCGGGCCGCCGCTGCGCTTGATC
>JADZGE010000113.1 GCA_020854035.1 Burkholderiales bacterium
CGCGCGGCATCCAGAGATACAGGCCGGTCTCGTCGTGGACCTTGCCCGGACGATCGCCGAACACGCGTTGCTGCAGGTAACCGTAACCCTCGGCGTAGCGCGCCGGAAAATCGATCGCCCCGTGCGACTTCGCGAACGCATCTGCCACGAGGTAGTCGAGCAGCAGCGCGATGTGCGGCCAGATGTGATTGTAGTGAATCGACGTCGTCGAGTTGAGCTCGTCTTTCCCGCGCTGTGCAAAGTCGGGCTTCTCGTACACGGTCGTGCGGGCGGTGTTGATGTGGTAGCCGGGGAAACTGGTGTAGCGCCCGATGATCGCGGAGCGGGCGATGTCGTGGAGAAAGGCGTCGTTCGTGAGTGCGGCGATGCGCAGCATCCACGGCGCGTAGCACGCGAGGAAAATGCCGCGCGCGCCCTTGCTCGTCGGCGCCGACTCGCTCGTGAGTCCGATCTCCGAGGTGCGCCAGGCGGGCACGGTCGCGGGCTCCGCCTTGATGCGGGGAAAGCGCGGGCCGCTCCGATAGGCCGGCGCGAGCCCGTCCTCGTGCACGCGCACGTCTCCTGCGGGGATGCGCGGCGCCAGCCAGACGAACTGGGCATAATCCCGCGCGCCGGCGTGCGCCGCGGCGAGGAAGCGCGGCTCGCGCGTCTCCTCGTAGAGTTCGAACAGCTCGATCCACTGCGGGGTGAACGCCGTCCAGAAAAACAACCCGCGCGAATCGGGATCCGCATAGTCCCGCTGGCGCACCCCGACGCGCGATTTCAGGTAGGCGTCGGCATCCTTGATGGCGTGGTCGAGCCAGCGTCGCTCCCCCGTCGCGCGGAAAAGGCCGAGGGCATTGGACCAGTTGTCGCCGCGAATCCGGCCTTCAAGGTTCAGCACGCGGTCTTTTCCGAACAGGCCCTCGGCTGCGGTGCGGAAGAACGGCGTGCGCGCGCCCGACATGGCGTAGAGGTTGGCGTACTCGGTGAGCGGCGCGCCGAGCCCGCCGAGCCGCGACGAAGCCGACTGGCCCTTCACCTTGGGATCGGTCGTGAAGAGGAAGCGCTCGCGGGAAACGAAGAACTCCATCAACGGGCGGGCGAGCCGGGTGTAGATTTCCGGGCGGTCGGTGACGAGCGCGAGGCCGAGCGGGTGCAACGCGGACACGTTCTTCACCGCGCCGGGCACATCGGTGTCGTAGGCGAAGCCACGCAGGTCGGAGTTGAACTTCGCGTACTCGCTCAGCCCGAACTCCAGCATGCGCTCGAACGTCGCGTTGAGCGAACCGAGGGCGTTGTGTCGCACGTCGGCGAAGCCATAGAGCGAGCGCGCCACCCGCTCGAAGGTGGCGGACAGCGGGGCCTGCGCCACGACCAGCCGTAGGACGAACTCGCGCGACTCACCGGCCTTCATCCGCGAGCCCGCGCCGCCGAGGAGCGGGGCGAACAGCATCGGCTGTGCGTGCCCGCGGGCGTTGCGCACGGCGACGCCGAAACGCGAGTTGGCGAAGTTCGGCAGCGGCTGGAAGGGATACTCCGTGGGATCCGCGACCACGCCGGTCGTGATGCCCGCGCGCGTGACCAGGGTCGTCGGCAGCGGGCAGCGATACGCGGCCTCGAGAAAGGACTCATGCGGGAAGCGGCGTTCGTTGTAGATCAGCGGCTGCCAGAGTTCCTCGACCTCGGCGGGTGGCGTTTCGGGTGCTCCGACATAGCCGAACGAATACCACCCGTCTGCCTTAGCCGTCGCGGTGAGCCGTAGCCGCGGCGCCGTCCCATCGGCCGGCAGATCGAGCGCGGCGCGCATCGTCACGTTCTCATTCGCGGGAAAATCCCACGTGATCGTGCGTCCGTCGGAACGACTGGCGGGCGCGCGCAGGGTCGTCAGCCGGCCCGCGGCAAAGAGATTGGCGGTGCGGCCGCCGCCGTAGCCGCGATCGACCGTGGGGTCGAAGCCGTCCTCGACGTGTTTCGCCGCGGCTTTCGTGGCGGGGCCCTTGGGGCCCCAGGTGAGGACGTTGTAGATCGAGCCGGTATCGCTCAGCTTCATTGCCGCCTCGGGAAACTGGCCCCAGCGCATCTCGAGGTTCGGATCCGTGCGGGCGGCCAGAACCGCCACGACCGGGGCAAAGCGCGCGACGGCGCCGTCGGCCATCGCCACGTCGACGTCGCCGGACGGCGTCACGGTGAGTCGCGCCGCGGGACCGGTCACCGACGGCTCGGACGCCCGCGCCTGGAGCGTGCAGGCGAGATAGAGGCACACGACGGAGCGGGACAGGACGTTCATGGCGGGAGGGTGCCGGGAGCACGGGCGACGCTCCGCAACGCGGTGCCGGCGAGCGCGGCGGGAACGGGAAGACGTCTCATCGATCGAGGGCGCAGGGGAGGGGTGGCTGACGGCGGGCGGGTACGGTCCGGCCGGAGCGTCGGGGTAGGAGGGGTGTAGCCGGCGCCGGGGAGGAGGCTACTGTTATCCCTTTGAAACCGTTCAATTCCCCGATTGCCTTGGTGCTTCCGGCCGCCTGAGGTGACCGGCAGCTCCGTTTCTCCGCCATGATCACGCTGCAACAAATCGCCCGCGCCGCGGGCTGCAGTCTGGCGACGGTCTCGTATGCGTTGCGGAATGATCCGCGGATCCGGCCGGAGAAGCGGAAAGCGATTCAAGCCCTCGC
>JADZGE010000114.1 GCA_020854035.1 Burkholderiales bacterium
AACCATGTCTCAGCGCGCATTCAGGTTCAGCAATACGTCTTCGCCACCGAAACCAGCTGCGAAAATCGCATCAATCGTCCGAAAAACGCGTTTACCGGCAAGTTTCATGAATAATGCAGGCTAGCGCGCTGTAACCGCTCATCCTTCGAAAAACCCGGGATGAACGATGGAATGGCCTGATCAACCACGAAACGAGGAGAAAACACCATGAATCGACCGAAAGCCCGTATCCATCTCCCACGGCGGGAATTTCTGATCAAGGGCGGTGCCGGTGTCCTCGGCACCATCATCGCGGCGGGCACGCTCGACTCGGTCTCCGGCGCCCAGACGCCGAGCGCCCAAAACGCGAAGGCGAACCTGCACGCGTTCAAGATGGGCGAGTACAACCCCAACTACGCCTCGCAGTGGACAGTACGCATCGCGCAGTCTCTCGGCTATCTCAAGGAAGTGGGGATCGACGACTTCGAAGTGGTGCTCTCGGAACAGTACATGCCCGGGCTCATCGGGCACAGCCTCGACGTCACCCATGCCGACACCGACGTCCTCTTCGGTTCCGGGTTGAAGAGCGGGCTCCCGATCAAGATGATCTCCTGCTATCGCCAGAACGAGTGGTGGATCATGGGCGTGCGCAAGGGCATCAACCGGCCCGAGGACCTCAGGGGCGCGAAGATCACCGGGGGCCAGCTCAACGGGCGCAACACCTGGATCCAGCGCGAGATCCTCAAGAAGCTCGGCCTGAATCCGGACAAGGACGTAACCTTCGTTCCCATGGGCGGGGGTTCCGACAGCCGGTTGAGAGCGGTCGTCAACGGGCAGGTGGACGCCGCGAGTCTGCTGCCGCGCCACAAGGCGCAGCTTGAGCGAGCGGGCGGCAAGTTCCTCTACGAACAACCGCACCACACGCCGCAGGAGGCGTACGCCGCCCTGGGCGGATGGCTCTCGAAGAACGATGACACAGCCTATGCCTTTACCCGCGCCGACATCAAGGCGCGCCAGTGGCTCTTCAAGCCGGAGAACAAGGAGAAGGCCTACGACATCATGATCAAGATGGGATACAAGATCCCGGACGATTTCAAGAAGCTCTACCAGGTTGCGCTCGACATGATCAGCCCGGACTGCGGTTTCGACAGCGCGGCGGTCATGGATGAGTTCGTCGAGAGCCTCGGCACGATAGGCACGCTCCCGAAGGGCTTCGAGTGGCGCAAGTACGTCGACATGAAGTACGTGTGGGCGGCCCAGAAATCGCTGGGATTGCCCAGGCGCCCGGCCTCGCTCTGAGGGCAGCGGACCCCCGCCGTCGGGCCGGCTGCGGAGCGGCGCCCTGCCGCGCCGCTCCCGCGCGCGCGACGATTCGCCGGTGATCCTCGATCAGCCGATCAAATCGATCGCGGGCCGAGGTTCATCCCGCGGCGCACGCGGGCTCGCTGCCGGGAATGATCCCGGGATCGAGCGTAAGGCAGTAGTCGGCGATGTCCCCGGGTTTGCACTTCCAGACCCGGTCCATGTAGCGGGACGCGAAACAGTGCTCCAGCGCCCGGCGCAGCGGCCGCAGGCGAAACGGCTGCCCGAAGACGAACGGGTGGATCGAGATATTGCATACCAGCGGGTGTCGCCCGCTTTGCTCGACCATTTCCTCGAACTGATCCACCAGCATGTCGCAGAACTCGCGCCCGGTGTGCTGGCGGTGGATCACCTGGGGCGAGTCGTTCAGCTCGACCGGATAGGGCACCGAGAGGATCGGCCCCGAGCGCGTGCGCATCCAGAAGGGCTGGTCGTCGCACGGCCAGTCCATCAGGTAGGTGTAGCCCGCCTCCTTGAGGAGATCCGGAGTCCATGGATTCTCGTAGGCGCCCGCTCCCATCCAGCCCGTGGGCGGCCGTCCCTCGTGCCGCGCGAAGGTTTCGGTCGCCTCACGGATGATGCGCGCCTCGTCGTCTTCCCACCGGAAATCGCCCAGGTTCTCCGAGTTGGTGCGGCCGTGACCGACGATCTCGTCGCCCCGCCGGCGGATGCGTTCCATGATCTGCGGCGCGTGCTCGTAGAGCAGGCTGTTCGCGTTGTGCGCGAGCGGCATCCGCAGCTCCTCGGCCAGATCGAACAGGCGCCAGATGCCGACGCGGTTACCGTAGTCGCGCCAGGAATAGTTGCGCTGGTTCTGCGGCTCGCCGAGCTTCGCGTTGTCGTGGCCGCGGCCCTTGCCGAAGGCGTAGACCTCGACGTTGGTGGTGATGCAGAACGCGAGCCGCTTGCCACCGGGCCAGCTGTAATCCCTGCGCTCGGTAAGCGGGACGTAGTCGTAACGCGAGTGTTGCGGAACGAGGGAGGGCATCGGGCGACCTCAATCCACGCGCGCGCCGGAGAGCTGCACGAGCTTCCCGATCTTGATCATCTCGGACTGGATGTGCGAGGCGAATTCCTCCGGCGTGTCGGTCATCGCCACGGCGCCGAACTTCGCGTACACGGCCTGCACGTCGGGATGCCGCACCACCCGGCCGAATTCGGCGTTGAACCGGTCGACGATCGGGCGCGGCACCCCGCGCGGAGCGAGGATGCCGCTGTAGAGCACGAGTTCGAAGTCCTTCAGTCCTCCCTCCTTCATGGTGGGCACCTCGGGCGCGGCGGCGGTGCGCTCCGGCGTCGTCACCCCGAGCGCGCGCAGCCGGCCGGCCGCCACCATCGGCAGCGCCGGGGGCATGCTCGCGAAGATCAGCGCGATCTCGCCGCCCAGGAGCCCGGTGATCGCCTGCGGGCTGCCCTTGTACGGAATGTGGGTCATGCGGATCCCGCCCGTCGCGTTCAGCATCTCGCCGGCGAGATGGACGATGGTGCCGTTGCCGGAAGACCCGAAGGCGACCTCGCCGGGGTGGCGCCTGGCGAGCCCGACCAGTTCCTTCACGTTCTTCGCCGGCAGTGACGGATGAACGACCAGGATGAGCGGCGTGAACGCGATCAGCGTGACGGGCGTGAAGTCGCGCACGGAGTCATACTTCAACCGCCGGTAGAGGCTCGCGTTGATCGCGTGTGTCGTCATGTCCTGAAGGAAGAGCGTGTAGCCGTCCGCGGGTGAACGCGCGACGTGCTCGGACGCGATGGTCGTGCCCGCGCCCCCGCGCGGATCGACCATGATCGGCTGGCCGAGATTCACCGCGAGGCGGGCGGCGATCGCGCGGGCGAGCACGTCCGAGATACCGCCCACCGTGAAGCCGTGGACGATGCGTACCGGCTTGTTCGGAAAATCCGCTTGTGCCGCCACGGGCGGGCCGAAAAGGGCGACCGCGCAGGCGGCGGCCCCCGAAAGAATCGACGTGCGTCTCATGTCGCCCCATCCTCCCGCGATTCGGAATCATGCTAGCAGAGGCCGCCCGTTGCCGGAAGCCGGGATGCGTCTTCCCGTCCGGCGGCGCGCGGCGCAACGCACGCGTTCAGCTTCCCGGGACCACGCCCGCCGGCAGCCTCTCCGCGTGCTCGGCGATTTCCCCGGTGCGCGCGAGCCACACCTCGCCCGCGTGCGCGCGAATGTGCCTGAACACGCGGCGCAGCTGGCGGATGCGAAACGCCTGTCCCGACAGATAGGGGTGGAAGGAGAGGCAGAACGTCAGGGGCATGTTCCTTGACTGGTGGAGCATCTCGTCGAACTGGTCGATCAGCACGCCGGCGTACTGCTCCGGGTTAAGGTGATAGGCGTGCATCATCGGCAGGTCGTTGGTCGGCCGCGGGTAGGGGATGGAGAGGATCCGCCCGCCGCGCGTCTTCAGCCATATCGGCTGATCGTCCGCGGACCACTCCATGAGGTAGCGGTAGCCGGCCTCCTGCAGGAGGTCGGGCGTGACGCGGCTCTCGGCGACCCAGGGACTCATCCACCCGGCCGGCGAGCTGCCCATATGGCGCCGGATGGTTTCCGTGGCCTCGGCGATCGCCTTGCGCTCCTCCGCCTCCGTGAACGAGGCCTGGCGCTCGGCATTGGTGCGCCCGTGCGCGGCGATCTCGTCGCCGCGCTCCCGTATGGCGTCGATGATCTGCGGGCAGTGGTCGAACAGCTCGGAATTGAGGAACATCGAGGCCGGAAAGCCGAACTCCCCGAACAACTCGATCAGCCGGAAGAAACCGACGCGATTTCCCCAGTCGCGGTACGAGAAGTTCACGGTATCCGGTTCGGGCTGCGCGGGCGCGATGGGAATGCCGAGACCTTCGCCGAACGGAAATACCTCCACGTTCACCACGGTGAAGACCGCGAGCCGCGTCCCGTTCGGCCACTCGTAGGGACGGCGCTCGGTTATCGGCAGGTACGAGTAGCGGTCGTGGCTTGTCAGCACGTTGTCTGCTCCGGCGTGACATCGGCCCGGTCGCGGGCAATGGGAGGGAAAGCGAACGGATGGCGCGAGGGAAATCCGATATGATCATAGTCGATCGGGCGGCGGACGCAAACATGACGGCGAAGGAAATCCACAACGTGGAGCACGGGCGTCTCGCTGGAACTCCCCCGCCCGCAGCCCATCCGATGGTCAACCCTGACCTGCGCGGCCACAGCCTGGGCTGGATCGGGCTCGGGCGGATGGGCCATGTCATCGCCGAGCTCCTGCGCCAGGCGCAGGCCTCGCGGATCGAGCTGAAGGCGGAAGCAGCGGACGTATCCGACGGACTGGCCTGAACCCGGGCAATGAGCAGGAAGCGCTACGACGAAGTCATCCGGTCCTTCGCCTGGAGCGATGTCCTCGCCGGGCTGGGATGGGCCGGTCGCGAAGGCGTTAATCTCGCCGAGACGGTCATCGACCGCCAGGTGCGGCGCGGGAGGGGAGGCAGGAGCGCGCTCTGCTGGATCGGCCCGCGAGGCGAGGAGCGGCGCGTGAGCTACGAGGCGCTGTGCGAATCGAGTTCCCGCTTCGCCGGCCTGCTTCGTCGCCTCGGCGTAGGCAGGGGCGACCGGGTCGCGACGCTCATGCCGCGCGTCCCGGAAGCGTTTGCCGCCATGCTCGGCGCCTTCAGGGCCGGCGCGGTTCTCGTGCCGATCTTCACCGGTTTCGGTCCGGACAGCGTGCGGTTTCGCCTGCGGCACAGCGGGGCGAAGCTCCTCTGCACCCATCATGAACATCGCGACCAGGTGCCGGAGGGCGCGGTGGAGCGCGTCGTGTGCGTGTCACCGCCGGACGGCGTCATGCGCGCGGGGGACGTCGATTTTCACGCGGCCATGGCGGAAGCCGATGGCGAGCTCGCGCCAGCGGCCTGCCGGCGCGACGACCCGGCGGCGATCATCTATACCTCGGGCTCGACCGGGCAGCCCAAGGGTTGTGTCATCGCGGTGAACCTGCTCGCCGCGATCTGGCCCTACATCCGGTACGGCGTCGACCTGCGCGAGGACGAGGATCTCTTCTGGCCGACCGGGGATCCCGGGTGGGGATACGGTCTTTGCTGCTACCTTCCGGCGCTGGCGGCGGGCGCGACCGTGCTCTGCGTGCAACAAAACGTCACCGCGCAGCTCTGCCTCGAGCTGCTGTCGCGTCATGGCGTCACCAATCTCGCCACGACGCCGACCCTCCTGAGATCGCTGATGGCGCTCGGCGAAGACTTCGTGCGCGAGGTTCGGGCGCGGGTGCGCGTCATTTCCAGTTGTGGCGAACCGCTCAACGGCGAGGTGGTCGAGTTCTTCCGGCGGGTCTGGGGCACGACGCCCATGGATCATTTCGGCGCCACCGAGTTCGGGCTGCCGATCGGCAATTTCAATGCCATCGACATGACGGTGAAGGCCGGTTCGATGGGATTGCCGTGCCCGGGCCACGAGATGGCGGTGGTCGACGAGTCGGGCCGGGAGCTCGCTGCGGGGGAGGCGGGGCTCCTGGCGCGGCGCAGCGACGAGAACAACCGGTACTGGCTGCGCTACTGGAACGACGAGGCGGCGAGCGCGGACGCGCTGCGCTCCGGCTGGATCCGCACCGGCGATCTCGCGCGACGGGACGACGAGGGTTACTTCTGGTTCGAGGGGCGTTCCGGCGACATCATCAAGAGCGCGGGCTACCGCATCGGTCCCTTCGAAGTCGAAAGCGCGATTCTCAAGCACGCCGGTGTCGCGGAAGCGGCGGTGGTCGGCAAGCCGGATGCCGCCCGGGGCGAGATCGTGAAGGCATTCGTCGTGCTGAAGTCCGGCGTTTCGGCGTCGCGCGAGCTCACGGACGAGATCGCCGAGCGGGTGAAACACGACCTGGGGCGCCACCAGTATCCGCGGGAGATCGAATTCGTTGACGAATTGCCGAAGACCCAGACCGGGAAGATCCAGCGCTTCCTGCTGCGGGAACGCGGCTGAGCGCAGACGGGAGCCATCCTGATCCGATACCTGATACTCATTGGCGGCCTCGCCGCGAGCGGGATCGTCCCCGCCGCCGCTGCCTACCCGGACAAGCCGATACGCATGATGGTGCCGGTGCCGCCCGGTGGCGTGGCCGACACCGTCGCGCGGCTGGTATTGCCGCGCGTGTCGGAATCGCTCGGCCAGCCGATCGTCATCGACAACCGCCCGGGCGCGAACGGCAATATCGCCTACGCCATGACGGCGCGCTCGGTGCCCGACGGCTACACGCTGATTACGGCGGCGACCGGTGTCGCGATCAATCCCGCCCTCTACCGCGATGTTGCATTCGATCCGCTGCGGGATTTCGCGCCGATCTCGCTGGGCGTCACCGCCCCGAACATCCTGCTCGTGCACCCGGCGGTCGCGGCGACTTCCGTTCAGGAGCTGGTGGCGCTCGCGAAGGCGAGGCCGGGACAGATCGCGTTCGCTTCGCCGGGGAACGGCACGACCGGACACCTGGCGGTCGAGTTGCTGCGCGCCGCGGCCGGGATCGACGTGATCCACGTCCCGTACAAGGGCGGCGGCCCGGCGCTGACCGATCTCATGGGCGGGCAGGTGCAGGCGTACTTCAGCGTCGCGCTGGTGGCGGTGCCGCTCGTCAAGGCGGGCAGGTTGCGGGCCCTCGGCATTACCAGCGCGAAACGCTCGCCCGTGGCGCCGAAGATGGTGACACTGTCCGAATCGGGCTTCCCCGGGTTCGAAGTGTCGGGATGGTTCGGCTGGCTTGCGCCGGCGAAGACGCCGCGTGACGTCGTTACCCGCCTGAACGCCGGGATCGTGAAGGCACTCGCCGCGCCGGATATCCGCGATCGCCTGCTCTCCCAGAGCACCGAGCCCGCCGGCGGGCCGCCGGAAGCGTTCGCGGCCTTCATTCGCAGCGAGCACGCGCGCTGGGGGCGCGTGATCCGCGAGGCCGGGATCAGGCTGGAGTGATGTCGGCGGCCGGCCGGGGCCGAGGTGTTCGCAGGACCGCGATCGCGGAGATTTCGATCAGCGCATGCTCGCGCAGGAGGCCGGCGACGAGGACACCGGTGGCGGCGGGGAAGCCCCTGCGAAAGAACTCGCGCCGCACCCTCGCCGTCCTCTCGTAATTCGCGGTGGTCGTGAAGAAGTCGGTGGTCGAGACGATATCGTCGCAGGAGCCCCCGAGCGAGGCGAGCAGCGCCTCGAATTTCCTGAATATCTGGCGGGTCTGCTCCTCGATGTCGCCGGGGGCCGTGATGCGGCCGGTTTCATCCGTCCCCGTGGTCCCGGAAATATAGACCGTGCCGCCGACGCGGATCGCGGGCACGAACGTGTAGTGTTCCGGCCACGGGCGATCGCCGAAAATCGGGGAACGCTCGTCACTCATCGCTATCCTTCGTGTGGACCCGCGAGGTCGAAGATTCGATACACCTGGAATCCCTCCAGCACGGTCTCGCCGCGCTGGTTGGTGATCGTGGTCGCCATGCGGCAGTACCGCCTGCGGCCTTCGCGCCAGATTCGTTCGACCTTGAGGCCGGGGCGTATCGTGTCGCCGGCGAAAACCGGCTTGAGAAACCGCGCGCCCTGTTCGACGAACACGAAGCCATGGCAGCGGTCTTTGCCGGTGGAGGCGCCGAGCGCGGTGAGCGCGGCGAGCAACAGGCCATGCGCGACCGGTTTGAGGAAGCGCGTGGAACGGGCGTAATCGGCGTCGTGATGAACGGGATGCGTGTCGCCGCTCAGGTCCGAGAACTGCCGGAAATGCCCTTCGGTGAGAGTGCGGATCGGGCCATCGAATCTCTCGCCTTCCCGGATCGGTGTGTGCTTGAACATGATGCCGCGGACCGGGCGTTCGGGGAAGGTGATGCAATAGCGGACAATTCCCGATATTCTACATACGGGAGCCCTTGCAATTGCCTGCACGTCCCAAGAAAGATCCGGTCCCGGGTCCCGCCCGGCGCCTGTGGCCGCTGGTGCTCGCCCTTGCGGCGACGGCGCCGTGCGCATCCGGCGCCGACAAAGCCACCGCCTATCCGAATCGGCCGATCCGGCTCATCATGGGGAACGCGCCGGGGAGCGCGACCGATACCATCGGACGCATCGTCTCCGAGCGGTTGGGGATCGCGCTGGGGCAGCCGGTCGTGGTCGACAACCGCGTCGGCGCCGGCGGCACGCTGGCGATGGAGCTCGGTAAGAACGCGAAGCCCGACGGCTATACGATCATCGTCGCGTCGTTCGGCGCGCTGACGGTGTCGCCCCATATCCGCAGGAACCTGCCGTACGATCCCGTGAGGGACTTCGAGTACGTCGTGCAGTACGCGCGCCAGGGAAACGTGCTGGTGGCGAATCCGTCGCTGCCGGTGACGAGCGTGAAGGACTTCGTCGAGCATGCCAGGAGCGGACGGGGCAGCCTGCGCATGGCCACCCAGGGCGTCGGCTCGCAAAGCCACCTGAACGGGGTCGCGCTGATGATGGCGGGCGGTTTCCAGTCCCTGCAAGTGCCGTACAAGGGCAATGGGCCGGCGGTCGCGGCCGTGATCTCCAGCGAATCGCAGTGGATGTTCGGCTCGGCGGGCTCGATGCTCGGCCACGCGAGGGCGGGGCGCCTGCGCGGACTCGGTCACACCCTGCCGCAGCGATCGGCGCTCATGGGGGACATGCCGGCCATCGCGGAAACGTTCCCGGGATTCCGCTACGTCGCCTTCGCGGGATTGCTCGCGCCCAGGGGCGTTCCCGCCTCGATACTCGACAGGATCCGCTCGAGCGTCGAGCGGATCGTTCAGGGGAAGGAGGTGCAGGAGCGTTTCGCGGCCCAGGGCGTGGAGGCGGCAACCGCCACCCCGCCGCAGTTCCGGTCGGCGATCCAGCAGGAACTCGTCGCGACCGGGCGGCTCATCAGGACGATCGGTCTCACGGCGGAATGAGGACGATCCGCAAGTGCGCGTGGCGCCATTCCCGCGTCGAGTCGTCGGCGCCAGCGGGATTCGCGCGCGCGAATCTCCTGATGGATCGAACTCCGGGCGTGTCGCCCGGCTTCGACGCGATCACTCGGCGCCCGGGGGGCGCAGCTCGAATTCGCCGTTGATTTCCACGGCAATGCCGCGGGGCAGGGCGACGTGACCCACCGCCGTGCGGGCGTGCTTGCCGAATTCCGGGCACTACAGCTCGAAAATCTGGAGCTTGCCGGCGCGGGCGAGCGGGATCGCGTTGGGGCCGGGCGCGAAGCAGTACAGCACGCGCCCCGTCATCGCATCGGTCACCGCTTCCGGCGTGCCGCGTTGCGGCGCGTGCTCGGCATGGATGCCGGCGAGGTGCGCGACCGCGGCCGCATGCAGGTGCGCGGTGCTGCCGACGCCGGCCGAAGTGTAGAAGACGCCCCGCGGCTGCTTCTTCGCGTAGGAGATCAACTCCTTCAGCGACCCGAAGCCGTGCGAGGCGGACACCACCATGAAGCTCGGCGAGATCGCTATCTGGCCGACGCCCGAGAAATCCTTCGTCGCGTCGTAGGGCACGCTGCGGTCTATGGCGGCGCGCACCGCGAATGCGCTCGCCACCGCGAGGAGCGTCCTGCCGTCCGGCTTCTGCTGCGTGACCCACTGCGAGCCCACCACGCCGCCCGCGCCGACGCGGTTATCGACCAGCACCGTGTTCTTCCAGGCCTCGGCGAGGCGGGCCGCGACGATGCGCGTGATGACTGTCGGTGCCGCCGCCCGCGGTGAAGGGCACGACGATGCGTATCTGTTGCGGCGGGAAGTCGGACTGCGCCGGCGCGGTCGCGGGCGCCGCCAGCGCGGCGGCCGTGAGAAGAGCGGCAAGGCATCGGAGCGCCATCGATCCTCCTTTCAGGGGACGTACACCCAGAGATCCAGCATCACCGTCGCGCCCGGCGCATCGAACAGGTGATGCGCTTTGCGAGGGCAGATCCGAACCGGCGGGTGCGCCCCAGCTGCAAGCGCGCTCGACCCGGGCACGGCCATGCGATCGCGACTTGCCGGCGTTTCAGCGCATGACCGCGCGCACGGGCGATCCTGCATTACACTCAACATGCGCGAGGCCGGCGACGCCGGAAGCGGCATCTGAACCAACCGCGGAGACAGGAAGGGGGGAGATAACATGAGTAAATTCAAGTATATATGTGCATTCATTCTCTTGAGTGCGGCCGCTGCCTGCGCGCCGACCGCAACGCGCGTGGATACGGCCGCGAAGGCCGAGCTCGCCGAGCTCATACTCGTCAACGGCAAGATCGTGACGGTGGACGAGCGCTTCTCGATCGCGCAGGCGCTGGCGATCCGGGGGGCGCGCATCATCGCGGTGGGCGGCAACGACGAGATCCGCGGGCGCGCCGGCGCCGGCACGCGCGTCATGGACCTGGAAGGCCGCACGGTCATCCCCGGGCTGATCGACGGGCATACGCACTGGATCCGCGCGGCGGAACACGACGAACTGCGGCTTGACGGCGTCACCTCGCGCAAGGCGGCCCTCGAGATGCTCGCGGCGCGCGTCAAGGCGGCGCGGCCCGGCGAGTGGATCGCGACGCTCGGGGGCTGGTCCGAGGAGCAGTTCAACGACGACCCGCGCGGCTTCCCGCTCGCCGAGCTCGACCGCATCGCGCCCGACAATCCCGTGGTGCTGCAGGCGATCTACCGGCACAGCTATCTCAATACCGCCGCGCTCAAGGCGGCCGGCATCGACGCGAAGACGCCGAATCCCGGCAATGGCACCATCGAGAAGGACGCCGCCGGCCGGCCCACGGGAATCGTGCGCGGCGCCGGTGGCGTCGCGTTCGTCGCGGCGAAGATCCCGCTGATGGACGCGGCGGGCTGGCTCGCCAATACGCGCAAGTACGTCCACTACCTCAACTCGATGGGCGTCACGGGCTGGCTCGATGCCGGCGGCCGCGGCATGAGCCCGCGACACTACGCGCCCTACCAGTACCTGGCGGAGCGGGGCGAGCTGCATGCCCGCGTCTACTGGACGACCATCCGCCAGCCTTCGACCGCGGCGCAGGTGGACAAGGTGGTCGCGGAGATCGCCACGCTGAAGCCCTTCCAGGGCAACGACTACTTCGACCACGTCGGCTGGGGCGAGTCGGTGTTCGCGCCGATCACGACCCAGCTCCTGCGTCCGAAGAGCAACCTCGACCCGGCGGCCTTCGCGCAGGCGCGCCGCATCATGGTGGCGCTCGCCGAGCGTGGCGTCTACCTCAACGCCCACGTCGAGATGACGGACGCCATCGACGCCTACCTCGACATGGTCGAGAGCGTGAACCGCGAGAAGCCGATGAAGGGACTGCGCTGGTCGTTCTCGCACCTCGACCAGGTGACGCCCGCGCAGCTCGAGCGCATGAAGCGCCTCGGCATGAACGCCCAGATCCATACGCGCCCGCTGATACAGGGTGCCCTGATGCACGAGGTACACGGCGGCAAGGCGTGGACCATGCCGCCGTTTCGCGCGATCCAGGATAGCGGCATTCTGTGGGGGCTCGGCTCGGACGCCACCGCGGTCACGACGTCGAACCCGTTCTACAACCTGGCGTTCGCGGTCACGGGAAGGATGGTGGGCGGCCGGAAGGTGAACAGCGCGACGGTTTCCCGCGAGGAGGCGCTCATCGCCCACACGCGCAGCAACGCCGTCGTCGTGTTCCAGGAGGGCAACCTCGGCTCGCTCCAGCCGGGCAAGTACGCGGACCTGCTGGTGCTTGACCGCGACTACCTGACGGTCGACGCGGACGCGATCAAGGACATCAAGCCCGTCGTCACCATGGTGGGCGGCAAGGTCGTGTACGAGGCGAAGCCGTAGCCAGCCGGGGAGTCGGCGGATGACGGGACGTTCGCGCCCGCCGGCTCATGAACCACCCGGCGATCGTGCTGAGTGTCGTGCTGACCGGATTTGAAGGACGGAATTGCCGTACGCATGATGATCGAGTCGACGAAACAAGCCACCTGAATCTTCTTGCACACCTATTGACAACGCCTCGCCAAGTGGGCGAAAGTCGTTCAGAAATGAGGAATATTGGATGGCGGATCAGTCGGGCGCGAAGAAATGCCGAGGAGGCGTCATGCTCCGGCGCATGTTGTGTTTGACCTTCGCAGTGCTTGTCGAGATTCTCGTCGTGCCCACCGCCGGTGCTGCCGGTACCACAGAAACCTATCCGTCCAAGCACGTGCGTGTCGTTGTCCCGACGGCACCCGGTGGCGGCCTTGACATGCTTGCACGCATGCTTGCGCAAAGACTGAGCGCGACACTGGGTCAGCAATTCCTGATTGACAATCGTCCCGGAGCGGGCGCGACCATCGGAACGGGCCTTGTCGCGCGATCTGCGCCCGATGGCTACACGCTCTTGATCGTGCCCAGCTCATTCACCATCACCTCGAGCCTCTACAAGCGGTTGCCGTACGATCCGGTCAAGGACCTTGCACCCGTAATGCTCGTCGCCTCGACGCCGTCGGTTCTGGTCGTGCATCCTTCGATTCCGGTACGCTCGGTTCGCGATTTGATCAAGCTTGCCAAGGCGCAGCCGGGCCAACTGAATTATGCATCCGCAGGCGTCGGCACCCACTCTCACCTGGGAATGGAGATGCTCAAGAAGATGGCGCGGTTCGAGGCGACAAATATTCCCCACAAGGGTATGGGGCCAGCAATCACCGACATCATTGCTGGCCATGCTTCTTTGCTGATTACGGGATTGCCGCCCGTTTTCTCTCACATCAAGGCCGGCAAGCTGAGAGCCATTGCGGTGGCTGACGCGGAGCGCTCGCGCGTGCTGCCCGCGCTCTCCACGGTCGCGGAGTCGGGTCTGCCGGGATATGCCGTCGAGAATTGGTTCGGGCTCTTTGTTCCGGCCGGCACTCCCGAAGTGATCATTGCGAGGCTGAACGCGGAAATCGTGCGGATATTGCAACTGCCTGAACTGCGTGCACAAGTCCTGGAGCAAGGATACGAGCTCGTTGGCAGCACTCCGAAGCGGCTTTCGGAGCAGATCGAATTGGAGATACCGAAGTGGGCCAAAGTGATTCGCGAGATCGGCCTGCAGCCCGAGTAACCGCAGGCAACGCGAATTCGGACGGATTATTGACGAGAACGGGGGGAAGGGAAATGGCGGAAAATCGCAATTTGGAGAAAGCAGTCATCGAGGTACATCCGCGGCCAGACCAGAGGAAGTTCATGCCGTATGCGCCCGCGGTGAACGTCGAGGGGCCGGCCGATATCCTGTTTCTCTCTGGGTCGGCACCGTCCCCGCTTTATCATCGGCATCCGCACGTGCCGGAAGAGCACCAGCATGCGCCGGACATCGAAACCCAGACGCGGCGCTCGATGGAGAAGATCAAGCTGATACTCGAAACGCAGGGGTTGACGTTTCGTCATATCGTGAAAATCACCAAGTACCTGACCGATATCCGCGATATGGACGGGATGGTGGAGGTGCTCAAGGAGTATTTCGGGGACTGGCAACCGGCAAGCACAACGGTTTGTGTCAATTCCCTCAACACGCCGGGCGCGCGTGTTGAGCTGGACATGATTGCCGTGAGGCCGAAGTAGCGGAGCGGATGACGACGGGACGGTGAACAAAGCGATGCACGGCAGGGTTCTTGCGGCAGGCGCGGGGATCCGTTCGATCTTCTCCCGGCACGTGTGGCGGTCTACGGCGCGAAGATGGGGGAGGATTTCCTCGCCTGCGGTCCGCGGCTCTTGCTGCCCGCGCGCGGTTTCCGCGACCAGCCATCGGCTCCGCTGCTGCTGGTAAGCGCAGAGAAGGACACGCAGCAGCCGATCGCCGAGCTCTACGTCTTGACGAGGCACGGCGATCCCGAGGACGTTTGGGTCGGCCCCTGGGGCGGCCACGACGGCCGCTCGGAAAAGCGGCGCGTGGTCGAATCATCCAGCGGATCATGATGCGATGGATCGAGCGCACGCAGGGCGTGCCCTCGAGGTGATGCGTTACTGAGCGAGGGATTGTCATGGGCAGCAAGTCGGGGGACTCGTATCCGGTGGTCAAGGTGGCGGCGGTGCAGGCCGCCTCGGTTTTTCTCGATCGCGAGGGTTCGGTGGAGAAGGCCTGCCGGCTGATCCGCGAGGCCGGTGGAAACGGCGCGCGCGTGATCGGCTTTCCGGAAGGATTCATCCCGGCGCACCCGGTGTGGTATCACCACCACCCGGCGACCAGCGCGATCGCGAACCGGCTCGCCGTGGATCTCTTCAGAAACTCGGTGGAGATTCCCGGCCCGGAAATCGAAGCCTTGTGCGCGGCGGCGCGCGAAGCGGCGGCCTACGTCGTGATCGGGGTGTGCGAGAAGCTGCCGCGGACGATCGGCACCATGTTCAATACCCAGGTCTACATCGGCACCGACGGGAAGGTGATCCGCAAACACCAGAAGATCATGCCGACCGTGGGCGAGCGGCTGGTGCATGCGGGGGGGCACGGCGACACGTTCGGCGCGTTTCCGACCGAGTTCGGGCCGATGAGCGGGCTGATCTGCGGCGAGAACTCCAATCCGCTCGCTGTATTCGCGCTCACCGCCGAAGCCACGCGCATTCACGTGATGAGCTGGCCCAACCACTTTCCCACGAGCGGGGACCCGATGCGGAATCGCGTGGCGGTCGATTCCCAGGCGTTCGCGCAGATGAGCAAGGCGTTCGTCGTCTCCGCCTGCGGGGTGGTCGACGAGGACATGATACGCAGGCTCGAAGTCGGGCCCGAGGGCGAGAAGTTCCTGCGCAATCCCGACTGCTCCGGCGGCAGCGTGATCGTCTCGCCCGCCAGTCGCATTCTCGCCGGCCCGCTGGGGGCGGAGGAGGGCATCCTCTACGCCGATTGCAACATCGAGGTCGGGGTCCAGATGAAGCTGCGCCACGACTTC
>JADZGE010000115.1 GCA_020854035.1 Burkholderiales bacterium
CTGCAGCACATCTCCTCGAAGTTCTCCGTCGACGTCATCCGCCGCGCCAAGAGCCGCGGCGCCCGCGTCACCGCCGAGGCCACGCCGCACCACCTCGCACTGACCGAGGAGGCGCTCGTGACCTACGACACGCACTTCAAGATGAACCCGCCGCTCCGCACCGAGGTCGACCGGCAGGCGCTCATCGAGGGCCTGCGCGACGGCACGCTCGACATCATCGCCACCGACCACGCGCCGCACACCGACTACGAGAAGGACAAGGAGTTCGACTTCGCCCCGAACGGAATCCTCGGCCTCGAGACGGCGCTGCCGGTCGTACTGGATGTCCTGGTACGCCGCAGCCGCTTCAAGCTGGCCACCGTCATCGACCTCATGACCCGCCGCCCCGCGCAGGTGCTGAATCTCCCGGGCGGCACGCTCGCCGAGGGGGCGGACGCCGATCTCTGTCTTTTCGATCCCGAGGAAAAGTGGCGCTACGACGCCAAGGCTGGTTTCAGCAAGTCGGCCAACTCCCCGTGGTCGGGTCAGACGCTCACCGGTCGCGTGCGCACGACGATCGTCGGCGGCCGCATCGTCTTTCGCGACGGCCGCATCGTGGACTGATCGCCACCCGCCTCGCGACGGCGGTGGATTCCCGGCCCCGGGGCGCCGCGCGTTTTTCCGTGCGCCGGGCGGCGGAACCGGCAGCGTTGTCACCCCATGCCCGTTTCCTACGCCTCGTTCGCGATCGCGGTCGAGCTCACCCTCGCCGCGGGTGGACTCGTGCTGCTGTGGCGGGTGGTGTTCAGTGCGGCGGCGCGGGCGGCTCCCCGCCCCGCGGGCCTGCCGGCGTGGGAGGTGTCGGTGGCGGACTTTCTGACCTTTCTGGTGCTCGTGATGGCCGGCAGTTTCATCGCAGCGGCCACCGCGGGGCTGGTCGGCAAAGCGCTCGCGCTCAAGGGCAGCGCCGCCTCCGTGCTCAACGGCTCCGCCGCGCAGCTCGGCATGCTGGCCGGGGTCGTGTTGCACCGGCGCCGCCTCGTCGGATCCGCCCTCGCACCGCGGAAGTCCTGGCGCGGCGTCATCGTCGCGGGCGCGACCACGTTTCTCGTGGCGATTCCCCTGCTCCTTGCCACCGCCCACGCCTGGGAATACGTGCTGAAACTCCTCGGCCTGCCCGCCGAGCGGCAGGACCTGATCGGGATGTTCGCCGAGGTCGACTCGCCGGCGCTTCTGGCGATCATGATTGCACTCGCCGTCATCATCGCACCGCTCACCGAGGAGTTGGTCTTCCGCGCGGGCGTCTTCCGCTACCTGCGCACCCGAATGCCCCGCGCCGTCGCGCTCCTTCTCCCGGCCGTCGTCTTCGCCCTGCTGCACGTCAACTGGCACACGCTCCAGGGTCTCGCGAGCGTCGCCCCGCTCGTCGTTCTCGCGGTGGTCTTCTCCGTCGCCTACGAACGCACCGGGCGGATCGAGACCGCCATCGTCGCGCATGCGTGCTTCAACCTGAACACGCTCTTCATCATCTTCTCGGGCGTCTCTCTTTGATTCCACCTTGAGCCCGTTCACCGATCATCCGCGCGCCGCCGTCTCCGCCCTCGGCGAGGAGAAACTCATCGCCGCCATCCGGCGCTGGCTGGGGCCGGTCTCCCCCCGGGCGCCGTTCGGCATCGGCGACGACTGCGCCGTGCTGCCCGCCCGACGCGGCTCCCAGCTCCTCACCGTCGACCCGGTGATCTACGGACGGCATTTCGACGACCGCGTCCCGCCCCGCGCCGTCGGCGCCAAATTGCTCAAGCGCAATCTGAGCGACATCGCTGCCATGGGCGGGCATCCGGTCTCCGCGGTGCGCGCCATCACCCTCGATGCGCGAGTGAGCCGGCGCTGGCTGGAGCAGTTCTATCGCGGCCTCGCCGCCGAGGCGCGGCGGCACCGCGTCGCCATTGTCGGCGGCGACGTGGCCGAGTGCGCCGGCACGGTGGCGGCCTGCCTGACGCTGCTGGGCACCGCCGCCGGTCCGCGTTTCCTCACCCGCACCGGTGCGCGTCGCGGCGACTGGATCTACGTCACCGGAGAACTCGGGGGGAGCCGCGGCACGGGCCATCATTTCCGCTTCACCCCGCGTCTGGCCGAGGGCGCGTGGCTCGCCCGACGGCCCGAAGTGCGAGCCATGATGGACGTGAGCGACGGCCTGGCCAAGGATCTCGGCGCCCTCACCCCGGCCGGGAGCACCCCGCGACTTGACGCCGCCGCGCTGCCCGTGCGCCGCGGCTCCGACGTGCGGGGCGCCCTGACCGACGGCGAGGACTACGAACTCCTGTTCGCCGTCGCGGGCCGCGCGGATCGCAACGCGCTGCAGCGGGCGTGGCGGCGGCGGTTTCCCCGCACCCGTCTCACCTGCCTCGGCCGGTTCGAGGCGGGCCGCGCCGACGACCGCGACGCCGGGCTGACCCTCGCGGGCTACCATGGCTACGAACATTTTCGCTGAGCTCCGCGCCGGCGTGACGACCCCGGGCGCCGCGGCGACCCGCGCCCTCGCCGCGCGTCTCGCCGCCGCCCTGC
>JADZGE010000116.1 GCA_020854035.1 Burkholderiales bacterium
CCCGAAAGCGGGCAGGCGCGACATCGTGGTGCTTGCCCCGGACGCAAGACTGGTGGAACGGCTTTCTCCGCCGGCCGCAGGGCTGACCACCAATCTCGGCTTCGGACGCGGAAGCGATGCCAACTCGCTTTACCTGACCACCGCGTTGCCCTGGCGGCTCTATCGCGTGAAGACCGTTCGCCGCGGACTGTACTGGGACTGACGCAGGACCCTGAAGGCCCGCCCCGGATGAAGGAACGCCCCGGGCGGGCCGGCGGCGCCCCGGGGCAAGGAGTCGGATCCGGCCTTGGTCAGCGACAAGACCGAAACGGGCGCGGGCGTTGCAACGCGGCTGGCGCCCAGACCAGCCGGGCGCGAGGTCAGTTGGGCTTGATATTGCTGGCCTTGATCACCTTACCCCACTTGGCGACCTCGACGCGCGCGTACGCGTCGAACGCGTCCGGCGTGGAGCCCACGACCGTCATACCCATCTTGTCGAGCAGCGCCCTGATGTCCGGCTTGTTCATGGCCTGCACGAGATCCCGCTGGATCTTGTCGATAACGGGCCGCGGGGTGCCGCCGCGCGCCATCAATCCGAGGAAGCTGGTCACGTCGAACCCCGGTAGCCTGTCGGCGATCAGCGGGTAATCCTTGATATCCGCCGTACGGGTTCCTGCGGCGAGGGCGAGGATCTTCAGTTTGCCCTGATCCACCAGAGGTTTCGAGGCCGAGAGAGCGTTGAACATGGTATCCACGCGCCCGGCCACCAGATCGAGCGTGGCGGCGGGACTGCCTTTGTAGGGCACGTGCATGATGTCGACTCCCGCCTCGATGTTGAACATCTCCCCCGCCAGGTGCGAGGCCGATCCGATGATCGGCGATGCATAGGTGAGCTTGCCCGGTCGCGCCTTCGCATACGCGATCAGCTCGCCGACCGTGCTGTAAGGCGCCGCCGCATTGGTAACCAGCGCCACGTGCAGACTGACGAGCTGGGTGACGAAGGCGAAGTCCCTGAGCGTGTCGAACGGGATCGTCGCCGCGTGCAGCGTCGGGTTGATCACGAACGCGGTGGTTTCCAGAAGAAGGTTCCGCCCGTCCGGCGCCGACCTGGCCACCGTGTTGCTGGCGATCATGCCGCCGACCCCCACCTGATTCAGGACGACCACGGGTTGGCCCCATGCCTCCTGCAGCGGCTGCGCCACGACACGCCGCGCGACGATGTCCAGCGGGCCGCCCGCCGCACCTCCTGTGATCAGGTTGACCGCGCCTTTCGGGTAGGCCTGCGCCCCCGCCGGCCCGACCGCGCCGAGCGCGAGCATGCTCAGACCCGCAACGATAGTGGACTGCTTCCGGAACCTCATGATTTCTCCCTTGACGAACAGATTGTTTCTCGCGCGCCGCGACGTCACCCCGGGCGGTCATGCAGCGCGCGGGTGATCCGCGCGGGATACGCGCGCGAGGCAGGAACTTCGTACCGATCCTCGCGGCTGCGCAACCGCACCCGCTGCGCCACCCGCAACGCACCCAGCGCAAAGGTCAATTGACCTTGATATTGCCTGCCTTGATCACTTTCGCCCACTTGGCGACCTCGGCGCGTACGAATGCGTCGAACTGTTCCGGCGAGGAGCCGACGATCTTCATGCCGAACTTGTCGAGCTGCGCCTTGATATCCGGCTTGTTCATGGCCTTCACGATATCGCGCTGGATCCTGTCGATAATGGGCCGCGGGGTGCCGGCGCGCACCATCAATCCGAAGAAGCTGGTCACGTTGAATCCCGGTACGGTGTCGGCGATTAGCGGGTATTCCTTGAGGTCCGCCGGCCGGGTGCCGTCGGTCAGGGCGAGGATCTTGAGCTTGCCCTGATCGGCCAGGGCCTTCGCCGCCGCGAGAGCGTTGAACATGGTATCCACGCGCCCGGCCACGAGATCGAGCGTGGCGGGGGCGCTGCCGTTGTAGGGCACGTGCATGATCCTGATCCCCGCATCGATATTGAGCATCTCCCCCGCCAGATGCGAGGCGGAGCCGAGGAGCGGCGATGCATAGGTGACCTTGCCCGGCCGCGGCTTGGCATACGCGATCAGCTCCGCCACCGTGTTGTAGGGAACCGCCGGGTGCGCGACCAGCACCACGTGCTGGCTGAAGAGCTGGGTGACGAAGGCGAAATCCCCGAGCGTGTCGAAAGCGATCGTCGCCGCGTGCAGCGTCGGGTTGATCACGAAGGAGGTGGTGTCCACGAGAATGTGCCGCCCGTCGGGCGCCGACTTGGCCACCGTGTTGGCTGCGATCATGCCGCCCGCCCCCACCTGGTTCAGCGTGAGGACGGGCTGGCCCCAGGCCTCCTGCAACTGCCGCGCCACGACTTGCCGCGCGACGAAATCCCCCGGGCCTCCCGGCGGGCCGCCCACCAGCACGTTGACCACGCCCTTGGGGTAATCCTGCGCCACCGCCGGCCCGGCCGCGCCGAGCGCGAATACGCACAGGCCTGCGATGAAGGTGAACCGCTCCCGGTGCTTCATGGTTTCTCCCTTGACGATCAATAGGTCTCGTACTTCGGGACGACGTTCCCGTACCTGGCGACGAGCTTTCCCCACCCCGCGGGCAGGCGGATCTTCTTGCTCACGTAATGACTGCCCGGCAGCCCCCCGCCGCTCACGATGCCGGCAAACGCACCCGGGCCTCCCGCCACCACGACTCTCACGTCTTCGGGCCCAGGCAGTACGGCCATGGGGTCCATGGGATGCGGCGGCAGCGTGCCCGGCTCGCGCGAAAAGATCAGCCCGTGATGGGCTCGATGCTTGTAGGCCGGGACGCGCCCGAACTCGTACGCGTACCTGGCGATCAGCGCTTTGGTCCAGCCCTTGGCGGCGAGCGTCTTCGCCTGCGCCGGGGTGAGGAGAAAGCAGGTCAGACCGCACCTTCCCGGAAGCAGGTTGTAGACGAGGGTGCTCAGGATGCCCTGTTCGTCCGTCCCGTACTGCATGAGCTGCGTATAGCTGTTCGGATAGAAGAGCGTCACGGCGCTCTCGTCCTTGTCGAATCCCTGGTCCACGTGCAGCGGCTGCCAGGGACTCGCCTCTTCGTTCTCGGCGATCACACTCGAGTACTTCCCCGGATTACCCAGGACCCCCATGTCCTCCACGGCCTTGCGCGCGCCGCCGATGTTCTTCACCAGCAGGCCAATGGCGCGACCGATCGCCGCGTTCGCGATGTCCCCGGGGCTCAGAGCGCCGGAGCCGCCGTTCACGCGCGCGTCGCGACGCACGGGACCGCTGACGATGCAGAACGGCGCCCAGGAGCCGGTGCTCGTGACGTAGACCGAGAACTTGCCTGCCGGATCGACGAGCGCCTCGACGCACGCGATCAGGATCGGCAGGTGGATCGGCAGCGCGCCCGCCATCACGGCATTCACGGCGATCGTCTCGACGGTCGCGAAGCCGTAACGGGGCTCGATCCTGCCGACGAGGTGATCGGGCGGCAGATCGGTTCCGGCGAGCATCTCGCGCACCGCCGCCTCGGTTGGCGGTACGAGCGGCAGCCCGTCGCCCCAGCCGCGTTTGTAGAAGAACCGGTTGACCTCGTCGAAGTGACCCTTGAAGACGATGCGCGAGGGTGTTTCCTTGCGCGTTCGCTCGGGCGCAGCTTCCTGCTGCGTCAGCGGGCGCACCAGCGCGCCGATGATGTCGTCCATCGCGAGTCGAATGCCCGCTTCAGCGACTTCTGCGATGGTGCACTCGCACGGAATGGTCTCGGCGACGATCCGTACGCCCGGCATTCCCACGTTCGACGCGGCAGACCGCCCGTCCGTTACGAATCCCTCGTTCGCGAGTACCACCGCGGGCCGATGCAAGTCCTCGACGGACACTGCATCGTGCACGAGGAACTTCGTGCAGGAGCCTCAGTCTGCCGCGGCGAGAACGACGGTATCCACACCGCCGAGCCAGGCGGTGAACTTCTCCTTGCCGGCAGTGCGCATCTCCGGGAGGGCTGTTTCGTCGGTCGCCGTGTACCAGGAAGTCGTCACACCCGGCACCCGCTCGAGCAACTGCCGCTCGAACGCCTGAAGGACGGTTTGCGACGCACGCTTGGCGTTGGCGAACAGGCCGATGCGCCTGCCGTCCAGCTCCTTCGGACGCGGCGAAATGCCGCGCAGCGGCACCGGCGCCGCCTCGGCCCACGGACTCAATACCTCGAACTGCGCCTCGAACTGCGCCTCGAACTGCGCCTCGAACTGCGTCCCCTCCCGGCTGGTCGGCGTGGAACTCGGATCCATAGTCTTTCGTACCTCCCTTTTTCCCTGCAGCAGACTCATCGGTGCGGTCGAGTATGACTTCATCGGCGAAAGCCCGTCAAGCCGCCGCGGCGCGATGAGATCGTCACGCCACCCGGAAATTGCGGCCGCATCGGTCCGAGCGCGTTGAAACGCAAGACCACGAGCGGTTCGGCAAGCCCACGATGGCGGCACAGCCTCGTGGCCGGGTTCTCATTGCTTCGACTCCTCCAGGTAGCGCCGCACCGCGGTCGCGGCCGCCGCCCCGTCGCTCTCGGCCGCAGCCACCGTGCGCGCGGCGCCGCGCCGGATATCGCCGGCGGCGAAGATGCCGCTCACCCCGGTCGCGCCGCCCTCGCCAGTGACCACGTACCCGCCTTCGTCCAGCGCGAGCAGATCACGCAGATACGGTGTCGCCGGCGTGAAACCGACGTGGACGAGAACGCCGTCCACCGCGAGCAGCGCCTCGCCGTCGCCTTGCGCGATTTGCAGCCCGGTCACGAACGTCTCGCCGCGCACTTCGAGCGGCCGCACGCCGCAGCGGATATCGATCCGCGGATGCGCCCGCGCGCGCTCCTGGTCATCGGCGGGCGCGCTCGGTTGCGCCTGCGCCTCGAGCACATGGACCCTCGCGGCGTACTTCGCCAGCAGCAGCGCCTCCACGAGACCCGCGCGGCCGCCGCCGCAGACCGCGACCGTCTTCCCGGCGTACAGCCCGGCATCGCAGGCGGCGCAGTGGATCACGCCCTTGCCCGCGAGCGCCTGCTCGCCGGGCACGCCGAGCGGCGCCGACAGCCGGCCGCCTGCAAGCACGAGTGCCGGTGCGCTGTAGGTCTTGCCGTCGCTGCAGGTCACCGCCTTCGTGCGCGAGTACGACTCGACCTCGACGACCTCCCCGACCTGAAGGCGCACGCCGCATTCAGTCGCGCGCTCTATCATGCGCGTCGCGAGCTCGTTGCCGGCGATGGTCTCGCCTCGTACGGGGTAGTCCATCACCCGCTCGAGGTTCATCACCCAGCCGCCGAAGGACTCCTTCTCGAGCAGCAGCACCTCGTGGCCCGCCTGCGCGAGGACGCTGGCAGCCGACAGCCCCGCCGGTCCGCCGCCGATGACGATGGCGTCGCGCCGCGTTACTGCCACTTCTCGACCAGCGCCGAAGACGGGCGCGACATCTGCCATGCCTGCGCGTGGGCGTTCGTCTCACCCCCGACGACGATGATCCTGATCGATCCTTCCGGGTACACCGCGAAGCGGTCCTGCGGCCGCAGCTTCAGGATGTCCGGCGACCAGACGGCCTTCTTGCCGTACCAGTCGTGTCCGGCGAGGATCGGCTCGACGATCGGCACGTAGAAGTGATCGGCCTGGAACTCGGCGAGCGTGCGTGTGGCGCGCGCGTGGATGTACTCCTCGGCGGCCTGCTTGCTGTAGCCCTTCGCGGCGATACGCCTTGCCGACATCGGATCCATGATGAACACGGCGCCGCTGGGGAGTTCGTACTGGGCGATCGCGTCGGCCATGGTGTTCATGCCGCGCTCCGCGTCCTCCTGCAGCCAGGCGAAGGGGCCGCTGTGGCTCCAGCCCCCGGTCATGACGGTCACGACGCTGTCTTCCTGCCTGAACCCGAGCGAAACGTGGAACGGCTCCCAGGGGCTGCGCTCCTCGTTCTCGGCAAACGCGAAGCTGTACTTGCTCGGATTGCCGATGCTGCTCATGTCGTTGACGCCGCTTCGCGAGCCGCCCAGGCAGATGATGGCGAGCCTGAGGAAGCGCCCGATCGTGGCGTTGCCCAGGTTGCCGGTTCCGGAACCCAGTGCGTTGCCGCCCGCGTTCATGCCGATCCTGCGCGCCACCGGCCCGTTCACCACCGCCAGGAAGGAGATCGAGGTCGTGGAACGAACCGTCGAGGCAAACCGCTCGTTGGCGAATGCCTCGATCAAGGCCAGCAGCACCGGGAGCGTGCGCGGCTCGCATCCCGCCATCACCCCCACGATGGCGACCTTCTCCACGGTGACGGTCTGGCTCTCGGGAAGCATGCGCGTCGTCACCACCTCGCCGGGTGCATGGCTCGTGCCCTTCAGCATCTCGCGCACCGCCTTCTCGGTGGGCGGGATGATGGGCAAGCCGTCCGACCAGCCGCGCTTGTAGAAGAACCGGTTCACCTCGGCAAGCGTGCCCTCGAAGGCGATGCGTTCCGGCCGCTCGATCTCCAGCGGCGGCGGCGAACTCTCCGCCTCGGTGAGCGGCCGCGTCAGGGCATCGATCAGCTGCGGCAGGTACTTGGGCAACTCCGCATCGCTCACTTCGCCGCAGGGATGCGGGACGACGACCCGGCGGAGCTGCGGCATGCCTTCCTTGTCGCAGGTGATCTGCGTGTCCGCCTCGAATCCCCGGTCGACGATGAAGACGCCGGGAATGCCGCGCTTTTCCAACTCCATGATCCAGTGGGCACCCCACATGGAGCATGACCCTCAGGCGGCGCACCCGTAGATGACTGCGTGGCCTTTGGTCGCGATCTCGCTCCACAGCGCCGGGTCGTCGGCCATGTAGGCCGTGGTCTTGTGAACGAACACCGTCTTCACGCCGGGAGCGTACTGCGGCAGCGCCTGGGCGATCTTCTTCAGGAAGACGTCGGCGCCGCCGATGATCTGGCTGATGCAATAGACCGTTCTTCCCTCGAGACCGGCGAGCCGCGCCGACAGCGGTACGGCGGGCACTTGCTTGTGCTCGCCGGCGGGATTGAGCACGGTATAGCTAGCTTCGACCTCCGTCATTTTCCGAACCCCCTGAATATTGGCAGTACTTCGCCGCCGCAGGATGCCCTTGCGCAACATCACGGCGCAGCACCGTTCGCTGCGCAATCCATCCACGGCGCCGCCTCCGGCGCCCCCTGGCGCTCTCGATCCGCGTCCGGCACCCACTGGCGCTCTCGATTGCTCATCCGAGACCGGAGGCATTCGACTTCCACACTACCCGCTCACCTTCCGGCGCTCGGCCCGAGGTGCACTCGAACTCCGCGCCGGGCCACGGCGCCGCAGCACCGAAGCTCGCGCGCGAAGCGCATTGCGCCGGGCGCCCGCTCAATCGGTCTTGATATTGCTGGCCTTGATGACCTTCGCCCACTTGGTGGTCTCGGCGCGCACGAACGCATCGAACTCCTCCGGCGTGGATCCGACCACCTTCATGCCGAGCTTGTCGAGCCGCGCCTCGACATCCGGCTTGTTGATTCCCTTCGCGCTGTCCCTCTGGATCTTGTCGATGATGGCCCGCGGCGTGCCGGCGCGTACCATCAACCCGAGGAAGCTCACGACGTTGAACCCCGGAACCGCGTCGGCGACCAGCGGGTATTCCTTGATGCCGGGGAGCCGCTTGCTCGCGGCAAGGGCGAGGATCTTGATCTTGCCCTGATCGGCCAGGCCCTTCGCGGAAGCGTAGGCGTTGAACATGATGTCCACGCGCCCGGCCACGAGATCGATGATCGCACTGGGGCTGGCGGTGTAGGGTATGAGCATCATGTCGAGCCCCGCCTCGATCTTGAGCATCTCCCCCGCCAGATGCGAGGCGGAGCCCAGAAGCGGCGAGGCGTAGGTGACCTTGCCCGGTTGCGCCTTGGCGTACGCGATCAGCTCCGGCACCGTGTTGTAGGGCACCGCCGCCTTTGCAAACAGCGCCATCGGCACGCTGACGAGCTGGGTGACGAAGGCGAAATCCCTGAGGGTGTTGTACGGGATCGTCTTTGCGTGCAGTGTCGGGTGGATCACGAACGTGGTCGTATCCAGAAGAATGTACTGCCCGTCGGGCGCGGACTTGGCCACCGTGCTGGCGGCGATCTGCCCGCCCGCTCCCACCTGGTTCAGGACGAGGACGGGCTGACCCCACGCCTCCTGCAACTGTTGCGCCACCAGGCGCGAGACGACATCTCCCAGGCCGGACGGTGCGCTGCCCACGACCACGTGGGTGACTCCCTTGGGATACGCCTGCGCCGCCGCGCGCTCGGCTGCGCCGAGTGCGAATAGGCACAGACCCGCGATGAAACCGAACCGCTCCCAGCGCTTCATGAGCTTCTCCATTCCTTGACGATCGGTCTTCTTGGCACGCCGCGACGGCGTTCTCTTGCCGGGCGACGGACTTTCTCCCCCTTGCGGGCGGGTATTCTCGCTCACGAGATCGTTGCCCGGCAACTCCCCCGGACCCGAACGATGCCGGCGACTGCCTGCGCCTCCTGAGGGCACGGCCCCCGCGCGTTCCGCGCTGGACGGCATCGCCGCTGGGTCCACGGGGTCCGGCGGCAGCGTGCCCGCTTTGCGCAAGAAGACAATGGCGAGCGTTCTCGCCATCTCCCCGGGCCGGAACGCACCGCGCTGCGGCGCACCGCCTCGACCCGGGCGGGCCGTACCTGAGGTCGCACCCCTATATAATTCCCCCCGAGCGATTCCGTTCCCTGTCTGCCTCCCGGTCCGCCCGGAAATCGCCCGGAATTCACCGCCATGCGCTTCCAAGGCTCCGACGCCTACGTTGCCACCGACGATCTGAAGCTCGCCGTCAACGCGGCGATCACGCTCCAGCGGCCGCTGCTCGTCAAGGGCGAACCGGGGACGGGCAAGACGCGCCTCGCCGCCGAAGTCGCCCAGGCGCTCGGGCTGCCGCTGCTGGAGTGGCACATCAAGTCCACCACCAAGGCGCAGCAGGGACTCTACGAGTACGACGCGGTGAGCCGGCTGCGCGACTCTCAGCTCGGCGATCCGCGGGTGCACGACATCTCGCACTACATCGTGAAGGGCATGCTCTGGCAGGCGTTCACCGCGGGCTCGCCGGTGGTACTGTTGATCGACGAGATCGACAAGGCGGACATCGAGTTCCCGAACGACCTGCTGCGCGAGCTCGACCGCATGGAGTTCTACGTCTACGA
>JADZGE010000117.1 GCA_020854035.1 Burkholderiales bacterium
AGCGGAAATGTGCCGCGTTCGGGTCCGCCGGCCCAGGTACTGCGATCATAGCACTGCGACCTTCCTCCGTCAGGCCAATCATCAGCTCCAGCCGGCCCTGGAAGTCCTTGCCTCGGCGGCTTCCGGCGGCTCGCAGCAGGATGCTGTAGCGGTATTCCCCTGGCAGCAGATCGGGTACTACGTGGGCCCGCAAGATGGATAGCGGGGCCGTGGCGGATGCTTCCGAGGCCAGCATGCTCTCGAAGATCGCCAGTTCCTGGCGCAGGCGGGCGTTGTCCTGCTCCATGCCCTTGATCTGCTGGGCGAGCTTCTGCTGGGCGGTGCGCTCGATCGAAACCCGGCTGTCAGCCGCGTTGGCCACGGCACGGAGCTTGTCGAGTTCCTCCCGGAGCCGGAGGAGTTCGGCACGTGCGGCCGTCAACTCCCCCTGGACCTCGCTGCTGTCGAAGCCGGCAAAGCGTCTTCCGGCGTCGTACATCCAGACGGCCAGCGCGGCGGAAAGCCCGAGCACCACCGCAAGGCCCAGCCAGCGCAGGTACCAGGGCGTGTGCGTGCGCACCGCGACCTTCGGCGCCGCGATGCCGAAGCGCTGGCGCAGCTTGGCGAGCCAACGGGCCATCGCTTCCCGCTAGGGAACCACCGCCACCTGCTGAAGGCCTTCGGTCTCGGGCCGTCCGAACATCAGGTTCATGTTCTGCACCGCCTGGCCCGAGGCGCCTTTCATCAGGTTGTCGATCACCGAGAGCACCGTGAGAGTGTCCCGCCGCTGGGACTGCTCCCTGGGCCGGTGCACGGCGATCCGGCAGACGTTGGCTGCGCGCGCCGACCGCGTGTCCGGCGCGCTGCCCGCGGGCATCACGTCGACGAAGGGCTCGCCGGCGTAGCGCTGCTCGTAGAGCGCCTGGAAATCCATCTCCTTCGCGATCCGGCCGTACAGCGTGGCATGAATGCCCCGGATCATCGGCGTGAGATGCGGGATGAACACCAGCCCCACCTCGCGCCCGGCCGCCTGAGCGAGGCCCTGGCGGATCTCCGGCCAATGCCGATGTCCGGCGAGCCCGTAGGCGGAGAAGTTGTCGGCAGCCTCCGCGTGCAGGATGTGCAGCTCGGCCTTGCGGCCCGCGCCCGAGACGCCCGACTTGGCGTCCGCAATCAGGTGGTCCAGGTCCACCGCGCGCGATTCGATCAGCGGCAGCAGT
Source organism: Burkholderiales bacterium (assembly GCA_020854035.1). Lineage (GTDB taxonomy): Bacteria > Pseudomonadota > Gammaproteobacteria > Burkholderiales > SG8-41 > SG8-41. The sequence goes on from JADZGE010000117.1 coordinate 1,200, forward strand.
CCAAGCTGGATCGCGGTCGGATAGCAGCCCGGGTTCGCCACCAGGCGCGCCGCGCGGATCCGGTCGCGGTTCACCTCGCACAGCCCGTAGACCGCCTGCGCGACGAGATCCGGCGCGGCGTGCTTCAGCTTGTACCAGCGCTCCCACTCGGCCACGTCCTGGATGCGAAAGTCGGCCGAGAGGTCGATGATCCGCACCCCCGCGTCGAGCAGCGCCCGTGCCTCCCCCATGGCGATGCCGTTCGGCGTGGCGAAGAAAACCACATCGCACTCCCCGAGCCGAGCCTGGTCCGGATGGGAGAAGGCGAGCGCAATGCGCCCGCGCAGGCTGGGGAACAGCGCGCTCACCGGCGTGCCCGCCTCCTGGCGCGACGTAATCGCCGTCAATTCGACCCCGGGATGCTGCGCGAGCAGCCGCAGCAGCTCGACGCCCGTGTATCCCGTACCACCAACGATTCCGGCCTTAATCATGCGCATCATCCTCCCGAAACTAAAAGGCCGCCCGGAGGCGGCCTTCTTTCCTGGAAGCCGGGACCCGGGTCCCGACGATCAACGCTTGGAGTACTGCTTGCGCCGCCGCGCCTTGTGCAAGCCGACCTTCTTTCGCTCGACTTCGCGCGCGTCGCGCGTGACGAGCCCCGCGCTGCTGAGCACCGGCTTGAGCGCCGCATCATACTCGATGAGGGCGCGCGTCACGCCGTGCCGCACCGCGCCGGCCTGGCCGTTGTCGCCGCCGCCCTGCACGTTCACCACGATGTCGAAGGCGGTGAGATTCTTGGTCAGCTCGAGCGGCTGGCGCACGATCATGCGGCCGGTCTCGCGCGCGATGAACTCGTCCACGGGCTTGCCGTTGACGACGAACTGGCCCTTGCCGGGCTTGAGAAAGACGCGCGCGGTCGCGCTCTTGCGACGCCCGGTGCCGTAGTAGTAGTCGCCGACCATGTCAGATCTCCAGTGCCTTGGGCTGTTGCGCCGCGTGCGGATGCGTGCCGTCGGCGTAAATCTTGAGTTTGCGCAGCATCGCGTAGCCGAGCGGGCCCTTGGGCAGCATGCCCTTCACCGCGCGCTTGAGGGCGCGGTCGGGGAAGCGCGCGTGCAGCTTCGCGAAATCGGTTTCCTTGATGCCGCCCGGAAAGGTCGTGTGGCGGTAGTACTTCTTGCCGAGTTCCTTCTTTCCCGTGACGCGGATCTTCGCCGCGTTCAGCACCACGATGAAATCACCGGTGTCGACGTGCGGCGTGAACTCGGGCTTGTGCTTGCCGCGCAGGCGCATGGCGATCTGCGAGGCGAGGCGGCCGAGCACCTTGTTCTGGGCGTCGACGACGTACCAGCCGTGAACGACGGATTCGGCTTTGGCGGTGAAAGTCTTCATCTTGGGCTGCCGGAGAAAAGGCGCGAATAGTATCAAAAAAATGACGCAACCTGTTGAGATTGCGCCAAATCCACCATTTGAAAGCGGGTGGAGGAGACCCTGTCATTATCCCCCGAAGCTTGCTGCGACGCAACAATGCCAAAATTCATTAGAATCAGGCGATTACAAACCGAGGTGCCATGGACTGCAAAGTGCGCTGGACGGGCGAGGGCATGAGCTTTCTCGCCGAAACGGGAAGCCACCACCTGTTGACGATGGACGGGGCGCCGGAGGGGGGCGGCCGCAACCTCGCTCCCCGGCCGATGGAAGTGGTCCTCGCGGGCGCCGGCGGCTGCACGGCCTACGACGTGGTGGTGATCCTGAAGAAGAACGGCCAGGACGTGAGCGGCTGCGAAGTCAGCCTTAGCGCCGAGCGGGCGGCCACCGATCCGAAGGTGTTCACGAAGATCCACTACCGCTTCACCATCCGGGGCCGGAACCTCAAGCGCAACCTCGTCGAGCAGGCGGTGCGCCTGTCGCACGAAAAGTACTGCTCGGCCACCGCGATCCTCGGCAAGACTGCCGAGATCACCAAGGACTTCGAGATCGTCGAAGCCTGACCGCGCCCCGCCCGGCTAGGTTCGCGCGGGGTTGGTGGCGGCGTTGAGGAGGCGCCGCTCCTCGAACCATTCGGCGGCGTAGTCGCAGTCGCGGTACTCGTCGAAGTACGGACCGCCCAGCGTGTAGTGAACGATCTTCGCCTGCGGATTGCGGGGGTACTCCCCCACGAGCCAGTTCCATTCCAGCGGAATCCCGCCAATCTCCTCGTCGTTCAGCCAGCGGAAGCGGTGCAGGTCCAGGCCGCTCGCCGTATTCACGTACTCCGGTGTCAGCGCCGCGCAGCGAGGGTTGTTGAACAACATCACGCTCGACCAGTTCTTGCGCGGATATTTCGTCTGCACCTGGTCGAGGAACTTGCGCTCCGTCTTCGGCACGTAATCGTGCTGGCACACCAGCACCGCCTTGTCGGGCGACCGCGCGGCGAGCGCCGCGAGTTCGGCGACGTCGGCCAGGCACAGCATGTCGCAGTCGATGAACATCGACCAGCCCTGGTAGTCCGAGAGCCTCGGCACGAGGAACCGGGTGAGGCTGAATTCCGTGGATTCGGTCGGGCCGCGCGGGCGGGTGTAGAGCGCGCCCAGCTGCGAGCGCAT
>JADZGE010000118.1 GCA_020854035.1 Burkholderiales bacterium
GCACCTCGATGTCGGCTCATCACATCCTGGGGCTGAAGCCGGTCCCAAGGGTATGGCTGTTCGCCATTTAAAGTGGTACGTGAGCTGGGTTCAAAACGTCGTGAGACAGTTTGGTCCCTATCTGCAGTGGGCGTTGGAAGGTTGAGAGGGGCTGCTCCTAGTACGAGAGGACCGGAGTGGACGCACCCCTGGTGTACCGGTTGTCACGCCAGTGGCATCGCCGGGTAGCTAAGTGCGGAAGAGATAACCGCTGAAAGCATCTAAGCGGGAAACTCGCCTCGAGATGAGACTTCCCGGGGACTTGATCCCCCTGAAGGGTCGCGGAAGACCACCGCGTTGATAGGCCGGGTGTGTAAGAGGAGTAATCCTTTGAGCTAACCGGTACTAATTGCCCGTGCGGCTTGATCCTATAATTCTGGGCTACCGGCTGCCAGCCATCGGCTGCCGGCCAAGGCTCGGTTGAATTCGGATTTGCCTGATGCAATCACCCACGCTTTACTTCTTCCCATTGCGAGCTCTCGCTGAAAGCTCACGGCTGACAGTCGACGGCTCATACAGCTACGTCTGACGAACATAGCGAGGTGGTCCCACCCCTTCCCATTCCGAACAGGGCCGTGAAACGCCTCAGCGCCGATGATAGTGCGGTGTATTCCGTGCGAAAGTAGGACATCGTCAGGCACCCACGAAAGCGAACGCCTCGCCCGCACCGGGCGGGGCGTTCGCTCTTTGGGGCCTCCGGGCGGATACCGGCGACCCGGCCCCGCGGACGCAGGATGGCAGCGGCGGGTCCCGCTTCCTTGACGCAGGCGACGGGCAATTGCACGATTGGGATGGAGCTCTCGCAACGGGATGCGCGTGGACGGAATGCGACGGAACCAGTGGGGTGCGGCCGCGATACTGGTCGCCTGCGCTATCGCCGTCGGCGGCTGCTCGGCCGGACCGCAACGAAGCATGGAGCGGATCAACGCCTTTCGCGCGAAGGGCGATTACGCCGCTGCCGCGATCGAGGTGCGCAATGCATTGAAGGACCATGCGTCCGACGGCGCGGTACTCCTGCTCGCGGGGCAGGTGCTTGCGGAGATCGGCGAGCTTCCCAACGCCGAAAACGCACTGCGCCGGGCGCTGGAGATGGGTCAGCCGGCCGCCGCGGTGGTGCCGGAACTCGGGGTGGTCCTGCTCCAGCTCGAGAAGTACCCCGAGTTGCTCGAAGCGTTGAAGTCCGTTCCGGCCGGCGCGGCGGCCGGCTCGCCCGAGCTGGCGATCCTGCGAGGCCGCGCGTTCCTGGGGCTAGGCAAGCTCCTCGAGGCGAAGACGGAGTTCCACGTTTCCAGGAACGCAAGAGCGACCCCGGCGGCAAACCTGGGGCTCGCGCAGGTCGCCCTCGCGGAGAATGACCGCCCCGCGGCGGAACGACACCTGGCGGAAGCCCTGGCCGCCGATCCCCGCCTCGTCGATGCCCACCTGACGAAAGCGGAGATGCTGCGCCGCGCGGGCGAGAGCGATGCCGCCGGCATCGCGTACCGGCAGGCGGTAGAGCTCAATCCGCACCATCCCGGCGCCCTTGCGGGGCTCTCGCTTTTCGAGATCTCGCGGGACGCCCTCGATTCGGCGCGCGTCATCCTGCAAGCGGCCGAGAAGGCAGCGCCGCAACACCCGCGCGTGCGATTTGCCCGGGCGGCGCTCGCGTTCCGCCAGAAGCGAAACGTGGACGCCATCGCCGAGCTGGCAAAGCTGCTCGAAGTCATTCCGCACGACGGCCCCGCCCTGCTGCTCATGGGCAGGGCCCAGTACGCGGTGGGACGCTACGACCGGGCCCAGATAGCATTCTCGGCCTACCTCAGGCATCACGCCCCGGATCCGCAGGTGCTGCGCATGCTCGCGGGGACGATGCTCGCTCGAGGACAGCCGCACATCGCTCTCAACGTGCTTGCTCCGCTCCTGCCCCAAGCCACCGACATTGAGCTCATGCTGGTGGCGTCGGACGCTTACCGCATGACGGGCCGTTTCGGGCAGGCGCGCGAGATGCTGCAACGTGTTCTCAAGCTTGAGCCTGCGAATGCGCCCGCGCGCACAAGCCTTGCCTTGATCGATCTCGCGAGCGGCTCGCGGGACCGCGCGGTCGCCGGGCTGGAAGCGGCGATTGCACTGCGGCCCGGAGATGCGCGCGCGGACGAAGCGCTCGTCATGGTGTTTCTCGGGCGCAACCAGCTCGATCGCGCCGCAGGTGTCGCGGGCGGGCTCGCAGAGCGGCTCCCGGACCTCTCGACGACCCACGTGCTTCTGGCGGCGGTACGGGTCGCGCGAAGGGACTTCGACGGCGCGCGGGTGAGTCTCGAGCGGGCGCTCAAGCTCGATCCGTCGAACATGCAGGCGCTGGAGGCGCTCGCCGATGTCGATGCCGGGCAGGGTCTTCCCGACCGGCGCCGCGAGCGCCTGGAAGGCATCCTGAAGGCGGACCCGACCAGTCTCGCCGCGTTGCTGGCCCTTGCGCGCCTCGACCTCGCGCAGGGGCGGCACGATCAGGGCGTCGCGCGGGTGCGTCGTGCCTTGGCGGCGCATCCCGACTCGGCGAACGCGCTGCTCCTGCTCGCCGATGCGCAGTTTCGGCACGGCCAGACCGCCGAGGCGGTCATCTCCGCGCGCCAGGCCCACGAACTGCATCCCTACGATGCCCGTGCGATTGCGATCCTCGGCGAAGCGCAGCTCGCCTCCGGCGACAAACGGGCGGCGATCGCGACCCTCACCAAGCTCACCGCGCTGCAACCGGCGGCCGTGTCGGGTTATCTGCGGCTCGCCGCCGCGCATATCGCGGCGGGCGACGCGAAGGGCGCCGCGGCGAGCGTGGCGACGGCCCTCGAGAAGGCGCCCGGGGATCGCGGGGCGCTGGCGCTGCTCGCCGACATCCTCGTGATGAACGGCGAGGCGCAGCGCGCGCTCGCGCTCGGGCTCCGGCTCCAGAAGGAGAGCCCGCGCGAGGCGCTCGGCTACCGCGTCGAGGGCGACGCGCTGCTCGCCGGCAAGGAGTACGCGAAGGCAGTGGAGGCGTATCGCAAGGCCGCCGCGATCCGGGTGAACGGTGCTCTGCTGGTGCGCCTGCACCGGGCACAGAGCGCCGCGAGTGGTCGTGCCGCGAACGAAGGCGCGCTGCGCGAATGGGTCGACAGGAATCCCGACGACATCGAGACCCGCCTCTACCTCGCGGACGTGCTGGGCGCCACCGGGCGCCATCGCGAAGCCGCGGACGAGTTGCGCATCGTGCTGAAGCGCACGCCGAACTCGGCGCGGGCGCTCAACAATCTCGCGTGGAACCTCCACGCGGCGGGCGACCGCCGGGCGCTCGACTACGCCCGGCAGGCGTTCGCGCTCGCGCCGGGGAACGCCGCGGTGGCAGATACGTTCGGCTGGATACTCGTCGAACAGGGCAATCTCGCGGAGGGAGTCCCGAACCTGCTGAAGGCCGTCGAACTCGATCCCGAAAACCCGGAGGTGCGCTATCACCTCGTTCAGGCGCTGGTGAGAATCGGGGACACCCGGCGCGCCAGGGCGGAGCTCGACGTGTTGCTGGGGAAGAAGCCGGCATTTCCCCAGCTCGCCGAAGCGCAGGCGCTCGCCGGGCGGCTCAAGCAATGACGGCGGCCCGGACAGGCAGGAACATTTCGCGATACGGGAGAAGATGTGTCGGAAAATCTTACAATCCCTGATCGACAAGGCACGTGCGGCGGCCGGTACTTCCGGAAAAGTCGTGCTTGAATAATCACTTATGGTTTTCTCGTGCAATCCGGCACGAAGCTTGCTAGTCGGTTGATGACGGGCGGAGCCTCAATTCCGGGCTGCGCCTGCAACTGTTCGAGGGGATAGTGATGAATCGTTCCAGAATCGCGGTCGCCGTTGCCGGGTTGTCGCTGTCGGCGTCCGCGGGAGCTGCCTCGTGGGGCAGTTTCAACAGCGTGGGCCTCACGTCGGGTTCGATCTACTGCAGCACGACGACCTGCCAGACCACGACTGCGGGGCTGACCGGGTCGATCATCACGATGTCCGCGTATTCGACGCCGACCCTCAATGCGTCCGGCACCTCGTCACCTGTGGATACGGGGAACTGGCTCGACGCGCGTATCCGCATCTACTCGGGCAGCGGCGGCGGCATTGCGATCGCGAACAACGTGCAGCCGAGCACGACCGAAGCGAGTTCACCCCAGCACGCCATCGACAATCGCGGCGTCAATGACCTGCTCGTGGTGGATTTCGGCTCCGACTACTGGGATTTGAGTTCGTTCACGATCGGCTACGCCTGCAAGATGTATGGCGCGTCGAGCAGCGACACCTCCCCAAGTTGCAATGGCAGCTCGGTCAACGTCGACGCCTGGCTGGGCGGGAGCGGTGCGATCGACTTCAACACCGTGTCGTTCGCCGGTGGCGTCCCCACGGGCGGGTTCACGCAGCTCACCCTCAATCCGGACATCGGCGGCACCGGACTGCGGAACGACACGAGCAACCCGGATGTGGTCGGGCGCTACCTGGTGATCGCGGGTTCGCTGGGCGGCTACAAGGATGCGTTCAAGGTGACCGGCATCGAGGCGGAATACACCCCGCCGCCGCCGCCGCCGGGAGGGAACAACGTGCCCCTGCCCGGATCGGTCCCGCTGCTCGCGGCGGGCCTCGTGGGGTTGTGGGCGTCGCGCAGGACGCTTGCTCGAAGGCGCTGACCGAAGCATCACGGACTGGAACGGCGCCGGTTTCCGGCGCCGTTTTCGTTTGGTGCGCCATTTCAATGGAAATCCCGTGAACGTGTCGCGAGCCTTCCGAGCAATCGCGAGTGGTCGGTCAGGCGGCGCGCAACGAGGTGGACCACTTCTCCTTCGCGCTGAACCAGACCGTCGACGCCAAGCAGGCGCGCACCCAGCAGTTCGCGGCGTTGCCGTTCCACGAGGCGGCGCCAGACGACGACGTTGACGCAACCCGTCTCGTCTTCCAGCGTCACGAATACGACGCCGTTGGCGGTGCCCGGGCATTGACGGCAGGTGACGATGCCGGCGGCGCGGCACGGGCTGCCGCCGGGCAGTGCACTCAACTCGGAAGCCGTGGCGACCCGCATGCGCAAGAGGCGGGGGCGCAGCAGCGCGAGCGGATGGCGCCCGAGGGTCAGTCCCAGGCTGCGGTAATCCGCGACGAGATCCTCCGCCTCACGGGGCGCGGCGAGCGGGGGCTGTGCTTCGATGACCGGCGCCTCGCGCAGCAGGGGCGGGCGCGGCGCGATTCCGGCGGACTGCCAGTGCGCCAGCCGGCGGTGTCCGGCGAGGGAAGCGAGCGCGCCGGCGCCGGCGAGGCAGCGCAGATCGCGCCGATCGAGCGCGGCGCGACGGGCGAGATCCTCGACGCCGACGAATGGCGCCTGCGCGCGGGCAGCCGCGATGCGTTCCGCCGCTGCCTGCGACAAACCTTTCACCATGAGTAAGCCGAGTCGCACTGCGGGTTGCGGAAGAATGAAATTTCCCTCCCCTTCAAGGGGAGGGATAGGGTGGGGATGGGGTAACGATTGTCGACCCCACTCCCATCCTGGCCTTTCCCCTGAGAGGGAAGGAATCATTCTTCCGGGTGATCCGTGATCGATTTGAGTGACTCGTGACTCGAGCGTGCATTCCCATTCGCTCGCGGCGACATCCACGGGTCGCACTTCGACGCCGTGCCGGCGGGCATCCTGCACGAGCTGGGGCGGCGCGTAGAACCCCATGGGCTGGCTGTTCAACAGCGCGGCGAGGAAAGCGGCGGGCTCGTGATGCTTCAACCAGGCCGAAACATAGGCGATGAGGGCGAAGCTCGCCGAATGGGATTCGGGGAAGCCGTATTCGCCGAAGCCGCAGATCTGGCGGTAGATCTGCCCGGCGAATTCGGGCGGATAGCCATTTTTCCGCATGCCGCTTGCCAGCCGCTCGCGGAAAGGCTCGAGTCCCCCCTTGCGCCGCCACGCCGCCATGGAACGTCGCAGGCGGTCGGCTTCTCCCGGGGAGAAGCCCGCGGCGACGATCGCGAGCTGCATCACCTGCTCCTGGAAAATCGGCACGCCCAGCGTGCGCTTCAGAACCTCTTCGACCGCGGCGGACGGATACGTGACGGGCTCCAGCGCCTGCCGGCGGCGCAGGTACGGGTGCACCATGCCGCCCTGGATGGGGCCGGGACGCACGATGGCGATCTCGATCACGAGGTCGTAGAACACGCGCGGCGCGAGCCGCGGCAGCATCGACATCTGCGCCCGGGATTCGATCTGGAACACGCCGATCGTGTCGGCGCGGCGGATCATTTCATACACCGCGGCGTCATCGCCCCGGTCGAGGACATCCTGCATGGTGAGCGGCGCGCCGCGGCGGCGGCCGGCGAGGTCGAGCGCGCGGCGAATCGCCGTGAGCATGCCGAGCGCGAGCACGTCCACCTTCAGCAGCCCCAGCTGGTCGAGGTCGTCCTTGTCCCACTGGATGACGCTTCTCTCCGGCATCGCCGCGTTCTCGACCGGCACGAGTTCGGAGAGCGGCCCGCCCGAGATCACGAAGCCTCCCGTGTGCTGCGAGAGGTGGCGCGGGAAGCCCACGAGGCGCTCCACGAGCTCCACGAGCAGCCGTGCCTCGCGGCTGTCGGGATCGATGCCGGCTTCCACGAGGCGCTCGCGCAGCCCATCGCGCCGGTCCCACCATGCGAGCGATCCCGCGAGCCGGTCGATCTGGTCGGGGGCGAACCCCAGCGCCTTGCCCGTGTCGCGCAACGCGCTCTTCAGCCGGTACGTGATCACGGTGGCCGCGAGCGCGGCGCGCTCGCGGCCGTACTTGCCGTAAATGTACTGGATCACTTCCTCGCGGCGCTCGTGCTCGAAATCGACATCGATGTCGGGTGGCTCGTTCCTCTCGCGCGAGATGAAGCGCTCGAACAGCACGCTCATGCGGGAGGGATCCACTTCGGTGATGCCGAGGCAGTAGCACACCGCGGAGTTCGCGGCGGAGCCGCGGCCCTGGCAGAGTATGCCGCGCGAGCGCGCGAAGCACACGATGTCGTGGACGGTGAGGAAGAAATGCTCGTAACGCATTTCCGAGATGAGGAGGAGTTCGTGCTCGACGAGCCCGGCCACGCGCGCGGGCACGCCCCCGGGGAAACGGCGGCGCGCGCCTTCCAGGGTCAGGCGGCGCAGATGGCTCGCGGGCGTCTCGCCCGCCGGCACGACCTCGGCGGGGTACTCGTAGCGCAGGCTCGCGAGGGAAAAATCGCAGCGCCGGGCGATCTCCACGGTCTGCGCCAGCAGCCCGGGCGGATAGATGCGGGCGAGCGCGAGCCGGGTGCGCAGGTGCCGTTCGCCGTTCGCGTGGAGCGCGCCGCCCGCTTCCGCGAGGGGGACGCCGAGGCGAATCGCGGTCAGCACGTCCTGCAGCCTGCGGCGCGAACGCGCGTGCATGTGCACGTTGCCGGCGGCGGCAAGCGGCAGCCCGGCGGCGGCGGAGAGGGCGGCGAGGGCTGCGAGCCGGGCGCGATCGCCGGGGCCGCATGAAAGCTCCGCGGCGATCCAGGCGCGTCCCGGAAAGCGCGCGCCAACGAAACGCGCCTGTTCGAGGGCATCGAGCCACCAGTTCTCCTCGCCCGGTCCTTCTTCCGCGGCGGGGGAGAGAGGACACGCGCCCTGCGCATCCGGCGGGACGAGCAGGGCGATGCAGCCCGCGAGCCCCGCCTCGAGATCGCCGCGCTCGATGCGGTAAGCACCCTTCGCCGCCCGCGTGCGCGCGCGGGTGAGGAGCGCGCAGAGCGCGCCGTAGCCCTTGCGGCTTGCCGCGAGCAGAACGAGCTTCGGGCCGTCGGCGAGACTTGCTTCGGCGCCGATGACGAGCTTCAAACCGCGGCGAGCGGCGGCGACGTGAGCCCGGACCGCGCCGGCGACGGAACATTCGTCGGTCAGGGCGAGAGCGCCGTAGCCGAGCGCGTGCGCGCGTTCCACCAGTTCCTCCGGATGAGAGGCGCCGCGGAGGAAGGTGAAGTTGGACAGGCAGTGCAGTTCGGCGTATTCGGGCAGCATTGAGACAGGTGACGAATAAGGGTGACGATTACGGGTGACGACTAAAGGTGACGAAAAACAGCGACGAGCCAGGTTGTACGTCACCCGTATCTCGTCACCTTTATCTCGTTACGCAAAAAAGCCGTGCAGGTACCAGCCGCCGCTCCCGGCGCGCTCGCGGTAGATCCAGAGGAGGGACGAGGCGGGATCGCGCGCGACGAAATAGTCGCGCGCGATGTCGTCGCCGTCCCACCAGCCCGATTCGATGCGCTCCGGGCCGGCGAGGAGCGTCAGCGTACCTTCGTGCTGGGGCACTCCGGCGACCTCCGCGAGCCGCCGCGGGGAGTCGAGCAGCCAGAGCGGGCGAGGAAGCCGTGGGCGCGGGGTCCCGGTCTCCGCTCCCGGCTCGGTCGCCCGCCACGCGCGCTCGGGCCGGTGGTCGGGGACCGGCGCGAGCCCGCGCACCGCTTTCTCGCCCAGGCGCGCGCGCAGGCGTTCCACCAGCCGCGTGACGGTTTCGGCGTGCTCGCTCGTGTCCGGCAGGAAGGAGAGATTGCGCGAACGCAGAGGCAGGAGCAGCAGGCTTTCCAGCGCGATCGCGATCGCCGGGCCGGGCAGGGCGAGGCGCTGCAGGCGTTCACGCAGCACGTCACAAAGATGGCCGGGATCGCGGGTGGCGGCGGCGAGCTCGAGGTCGAAACGGGTTGCGCCGCGGCCTTCGTGGGCCAGCGTGAAACGCAGGCTCTGCGCGCCCTTGCCGGCGGCCGCCAGAAAACCGGTCAGCTCGGCGAGCAGGCGCCGGGCGGCGAACGTGAGCGACACGGCGTCCGCGGCGGGCGCCGGCAGTTGCAGCGTCGATGCGAAATTCTCCGGGGGAAGGAAGGCCGGGCGCGGATCGGGAGCCCGGCCGAGCGCGCGGTCGAGCATGCCGGGAAAGTCACCACCCAGACGGCGCGCCAGGCCGGCACGCGGTAATTCCAGGCAGGCCGCGATGCTGGAAGCGCCGACTTCGTGCAGGAACGCGATTAAGTCCGGAGGAAGATCGAGCACATCCACGGGAAGCTTCGCGAGGCCGGCGGCAAGCGCGTCGCGATGGCTGATCCTCACCGGCATCGCGGCGCGCGCGAAGAGCTGCGCGGCGAACGGGGTCGGCGCGCAGGCGAGGCAGGCGGCATAGCCCAGCGATGCCGTCTCGCGTTCGATGGCCGCCCACAGCCGGTCGAGGCCGCCGAAGAGCTTCATCGAGCCGCCGACCTCGAGCAGCACCTCGGAAGAGGACGCGATGCTGACGAGGCAGGTGTAACGGGTCGCGCAGGCGGCGATGCGTTCGAGGGCGGCGTGCTCCGCGGCGACATCACGTGCAAGAACGCGCAGCCCGGAGGCGAGCGCCGAAGCGGCCGCCACCGGCATGCCGGCCCGTACCCCGCGTTCCCGTGCCCCGCGGTTGCAGACCACGATCCCGGCACCCGCGCCGGTTGAAGAGGCTATGGCAAGCGGTCCCGGCGCGGCGACTGCGCGTGTGAAGATTTCCAGGGGCAGCAAGGGGAAGCGAAGCGCCAGCCACAACATGACTGCTCGAGACATCCCGGGAAATGCAGGGAAGCTTCGACGACGACGACGGCGTCCCGCCTTATCGCGGGACGGAAGTTCGTGCCGCGCCGCTTGTCTCCCGGGAGCATGATTCCTCGTGCGACGGGGGGTGCGGGGGGAACGGGAAGGCCCCTCGGAAGTTCAGGAAGGGACCCGTTCCCTCCCGCTCGTACAGATCCAAAGCGATGGGCGCCGGGAGCGCGCCGCCGCGGCGCTTCAGCACGTGGATCAGCGTGCGTCCCCGTGATTTCCCGACGTGCAGCCGCAGCGCCGCGGGCGAAGTAGATGCGGCGCGCGCCGGACGAAACAGCAGCATGGCCGCTTTGCCGTCTTCCGCCGCGAGTTGCAGGCGCCGCAGGGCGCGTTCGTGCACGTGGTCGAACCAGGCAAGAACCGCTCCACAGCTGCGCGAGCGCAGCGCCTCCGCGCACGCCCAGAGGCGTTCCCCGGTCACCACCGCCCGCACCAGCATGAGCCGCGACAGGATCACGCCGCGCGCGGCGAAGGCGGGGGCGTAGGGCAGGTAAAGCGGCTCGATCAGCACGAGCCAGCTTCCGGATCGGGTCAGGCGCACGGCGGCGGGCATGAAGATCTGCAGTTCGCCGACGCCGGCGCGCTCGACGTGTATCTCCGTCAGGGCGCCGACGGGCCAGCCGCCACCCGGCAGCACGGCATCGAGCCCGGCATATCCCGTCGGGATCCCGGGCGTGACGGCCCGCGCCCAACCGCCGCCCCGCCAGACGGCGGGATGCCGAAGGACGGTATCGAGGGCGGAAATCATGAAAAATCAGGACGAAGAATCAAAACCGCCGATGAACGCCGATCCTCTACAACATCTTTCCGTTGCGGATGACGCCCACCCCGATGCCTTCGATCGCGAAAGCGTCGCGTTTCAGGTTCACGGAGAGCGGCTTGAAATCGGGGTTTGCGGGCAGCAGGTGGACGGTGTTTCCGTTGCGCCGGTAGCGCTTCACCGTCACCTCGTCGTTGATGCGGGCCACCACGATCTCCCCGGGACGGGGTTCGCGCGCGGCGTGCACGGCGAGAAGATCGCCGTCGAGGATGCCGGCGTCGCGCATGCTCGAGCCTCGTACCCGCAGCAGGTAATCTGCGCGCGGCCGGAAGACGAGTGGGTCGATCCGGTAGCGGACCTCGATATGGCTTTCGGCGAGGATGGGGCTGCCGGCGGCAACGCGCCCCACCACCGGCATGCCCTGCGCCTCTTTCAGCCGCAATCCGCGCGATGCGCCGGGCGCGATCTCGATCACGCCCTTGCGCGCGAGCGCCTTCAGGTGCTCTTCGGCGGCGTTGGGGGAGCTGAATCCCATGATGCGGCAGATCTCGGCGCGGGTCGGGGGGTAGCCCCGGCTCGCCAGATGCTCCCGGATGAGCCGCAGGATCTCGGCCTGGCGCGACGTGAGTTCGTCCATGGATGGTGCTCCGGTCTCGTATACTGTAATTATATACAGTAAACGATTCCTGGCAAGCGTGCCGGGCGGGCCCGCGGCGGCGTTCCCGGCGCGTGTCCGGGCCGTTCGCGGGCTGGCTCCGGAAGGTCTTCGAGCAGGCTCGATTTTCGGGAGCGGCGGCGCGGCGGTCCGGCGCTTAACCTGTTGGATTCGAGCGTGATTTTTGTTACACTTCTCGCCCCGACTCCGGGGAGAAGGTGAAAGATGGGCTGGCCAGCCCATTTTTTGTTTGTGGCATGGATTTGAACGGCATACTGGAAACGACCGTGACTGGCATGGGTTACGAACTGGCGGGTTTCGAACGTCCCGGCAGGGGACGGCTCCTGCGCGTGTACATCGACAAGCCCGGCGGCGTGAGCCTCGATGATTGCGCCGCCGTGAGCCACCAGTTGACCCGGGTGCTGACGGTGGAGAGCGTCGCCTACGACCGGCTGGAGGTATCCTCGCCGGGGCTCGACCGCCCGCTCAGGAAGGAACAGGATTTCGTGCGCTTCGCCGGCCACCGGGCGCGCATCAGGATGCGCGTCCCGCTCGAGGGCCGGCGCAACTTCACGGGAGTGGTGCGGGAGGCGGGCGCGGGCCGGATCGCGCTCGACGTGGACGGCAGGATCGTGTCGCTCGCGCTCTCCGAGATGGAAAACGCCCGCCTGGTCCCCAACGTGTAGAGGTTCGGAGGCAACGATGAGCCGCGAGATTCTGTTGCTGGTGGATGCGCTGGGCCGCGAGAAGAACGTCGATCGCAACGTCGTTTGCGCCGCGCTCGAGCAGGCGCTCGCCTCGGCCACCAAGAAGCGCTTCAACGAGGACGTGGATGTCCGCGCCGCGATGGACCCGGCGACGGGCGAATTTTCGTTCTTCCGGCGCTGGCAGGTCGTGAACGACCAGGATATCGAGGTGCCGGCCCGGCAGTACAAGCTGCACGAGGCGCAGGAGATCAATCCCGACATCGCGGTCGGCGAGTTCATCGAGGAGCCGATCGAGGGCGTGGAGTTCGGGCGGATCGGCGCGCAGACCGCCAAGCAGGTGATACTGCAGAAGATCCGCGACGCCGAGCGCGAGCAGATTCTCAACGACTTCCTGGCGCGCAACGAACACCTCGTCACGGGCGTCATCAAGCGCATGGAGCGCGGCAACGCGATCATCGAATCGGGGCGACTGGAGGCGATGCTGCCGCGCGAGCAGATGATCCCGAAGGAGAACCTGCGCGTGGGCGACCGCGCGCGCGCGTGCGTCTGGAAGATAGACAAGGCGAACCGCGGGCCGCAGCTCATGCTCTCGCGCACCTCGCCCGAGTTTCTCGTGCGCCTTTTCGAGCTCGAAGTGCCGGAGCTGGAGGATGGGCTGCTCGAGATCAAGGCGGCGGCGCGCGATCCGGGCTCGCGCGCCAAGATCGCGGTGCATTCGAAGGACCAGCGGATCGCCCCGATCGGCACCTGCGTGGGCATGCGCGGCTCGCGCGTGCAGGCGGTCACTTCCGAGCTCGCGGGCGAGCGCGTGGACATCATCCTGTGGGCGTCCGATCCGGCGCAGTTCGTGATCAACGCGCTCGCGCCCGCGGAGGTGAACAAGATCCGCGTCGACGAAGAGGCGCACAGCATGGATATCGTCGTCGACGAGGAGAATCTCGCGCAGGCGATCGGCCGCAACGGCCAGAACGTGCGGCTCGCGGCCGAGCTGACCGGCTGGGAGCTCAACATCATGACCTTCGAGGAGTCCGAGAAGAAGGGCGAGGAAGAGGCGCTGCGCATGAAGGCGCTGTTCATGGAAAAGCTCGACGTGGACGAGGAGGTCGCCGACATCCTCGTGGCGGAGGGATTCGCGACGCTCGAGGAGGTCGCCTACGTGCCGATCGACGAGATGCTGGAGATCGAATCCTTCGACGAGGCGACCGTGAACGAGCTGCGGAGCCGCGCGCGCAACGCGCTGCTCACGCAGGCGATCGTCAGCGAGGAGCGGATGGAGCACGACATCGGGGATCTGATGAAGGTCGAGGGGATGGACAAGGAGACCGCGCGGCTGCTCGCGGCGAGGGGCGTCGGCACGCAGGAGGCGCTCGCCGACTACGCCGCGGACGATCTGGTGGAGGCGACCGGAATCGACGCCGAACGGGCGAAGACGCTCATCATGGCCGCTCGGGCGCCGTGGTTCGTGGAAGCGGCGGGTTCCTGAGGCACGCGACAGACGAGGAGCGGGTATGGCGCAGATAAACGTCACGCAGTTCGCCCAGCAGCTGGGCCTGCCTCCGGCGCTGCTCATCGAGCAGTTGCAGGCGGCCGGGATCAAGCGCGTGCTCGTGGAGGACACGCCGCTCACCGAGAAGGACAAGACGCAGCTCCTCGATCACCTGCGCAAGTCGCACGGGGCGGCCGAGGCCAAGCAGAAGATCACGCTCACCCGCCGGCAGACGACCGAGATCAAGAAATCCGACGCGCTCGGCAAGTCGCGCACGATCCAGGTGGAGGTGCGCAAGAAGCGCGTGCTGGTGAAGCGCGACACGACCGAGGCCGTGGCCGAGGCCGCGAAGCCGGTGCTCGACGCCGGAGAGATCGCGTTGCGCGAGGCCGAGGCGAAGCGCCAGGCGGAACTGGCCGCGCGGCAGGCCGAGGATGCGGAGGAGAAGCGGCGCAGGAAGGAGGACGCGGAAGCCGCGGCGGCGGAGGCTCGCGCCCCGGAGGAAGCGAAGCCGGCGCAACCGGCGGAGGGCGCGCCCGCGGCCGCGCCGCTCGCCGAGGGCACGCTGCACAAGCCGGAAGTGAAGCCCGAGGAGAAGGCCGAGTAGGCCGAGAAGAAGGCGAAGAAGCAGCAGGTGAAGCCGGTCGTCTGGAAGGACGAGTCGGTCAAGCGGCGCAGCATCAAGACGCGCGGGGACGCCTCCGGCGGTCTCGGCTGGCGGGCGCGCAAGGCGCGCCACGGTCACGCGCACGCCGGGGCGGAGATCGAGGCGCAGCACGCGTTCGCCGCGCCGACCGAGCCCATCGTGCGCGAGATCGTCGTGTCCGAGACGATCACGGTGGGCGACCTCGCGCACAAGATGTCGGTCAAGGCGGCCGAAGTCATCAAGGCGCTGATGAAGCTCGGCAACATGGTGACGATCAACCAGGTGCTCGACCAGGACACGGCGATGATCGTGGTCGAGGAGATGGGACATGTCGCGAAGCGCGCCAAGCTGGACGAACCCGACGCCTACCTCGCGGAGGAGCAGGGCGCCGCGCACGAGCTGAAGCTGGAGCCCCGCCCCCCGGTCGTGACCGTGATGGGTCACGTCGATCACGGCAAGACCTCGCTCCTCGATTACATCCGGCGCACGCGCGTGGCGAGCGCGGAGGCGGGCGGGATCACCCAGCATATCGGCGCCTACCACGTCGAGACGCCGAAGGGCACGGTGACCTTCCTCGACACGCCGGGGCACGAAGCGTTCACGGCGCTGCGCGCGCGCGGGGCCCGGTTGACCGACATCGTCGTGCTTGTCGTGGCGGCGGACGACGGGGTCATGCCGCAGACGACGGAGGCGATCCACCACGCGAAGGCGGCGAACGTGCCGCTGGTGGTGGCGCTCAACAAGATCGACAAGCCCGAGGCCAATCCGGAACGCGTGAAGCAGGATCTCTCCTCGCAGGGGGTCGTGCCGGAGGAGTGGGGCGGCGACACCATGTTCGTTGAGGTGTCTGCCCGGACCGGCGCCGGCATAGACGGGCTGCTCGACCGGGTACTGCTGCAGGCGGAAGTGCTGGAGTTGAAGGCGCCGCGGGATGCGCCAGCCAAGGGTATCGTGATCGAGTCGCGGCTCGACAAGGGACGCGGTCCGGTGGCGACCGTGCTCAACCAGTCCGGGACGCTCAGGCAGGGCGACGTCGTGCTGGCGGGCGCGGTGTTCGGCAGGGTGCGCGCGATGCTCGACGAGCGCGGCAAGCAGATCGAGAGCGCCGGCCCGTCGATCCCGGTGGAGGTGCTGGGACTCTCCGACATCCCGCAGGCGGGCGCCGACGTCCTCGTCCTGGGCGACGAGCGCAAGGCGCGCGAGATCGCGCTGTTCCGGCAGGGCAAGTTCCGCGACGTGAAGCTCGCGAAGCAGCAGTCGACCAAGCTCGAGAACATGTTCGAGCAGATGGGCGAGGGGCAGGCGAAGGCGCTCTCGCTCATCATCAAGGCCGACGTGCAGGGCTCGTACGAGGGTCTTTCGCACGCGCTCACGCGGCTCTCCACGGACGAGGTCAAGGTGAACATCATCCACGCCGGGGTCGGGGGGATCACCGAGTCCGACGTGAATCTCGCGGCGACCTCGAGGGCGGTCATCATCGGCTTCAACACCCGCGCGGACGTCGCCGCGCGCAAGCTCGCCGAGCACGGCGGCATAGACATCCGCTATTACAACGTGATCTACGACGCCGTGGACGAGGTGAAATCGGCGCTCTCCGGCATGCTCGCGCCGGAGCGCAAGGAGAACGTCCTGGGGCTGGTCGAGGTACGGCAGATCTTCCGCATCTCGCGCGTGGGCACGGTTGCGGGCTGCTACGTCACGGAGGGCATCGTGCGGCGCGGCGGCGCGAAGGTGCGGGTGCTGCGCGACAACGTCGTGATACACGAGGGCGAGCTCGATTCGCTCAAGCGCTTCAAGGACGACGTGCGTGAAGTGAAGGCCGGCTTCGAGTGCGGGCTCTCGCTCAGGAATTTCGACGAGCTCAAGGTGGGCGACCAGCTCGAGGTCTACGAGGTGGTCGAGGTCGCTCGCACCCTGTGAAGGAGGAAGGCGGCAGGCCGAAGACGCAAGGGTGACCGGCGCGCTGGACGGGCGGCGCTTTCATCCGTCAGCCTTCATCCTTGCACCTTTGAGGCGGTGCCGAGAGACTATCCCCGCAGCCGCCGCATCGCGGAACAGGTGCAGCGCGAGCTGACGGAGATCATCCGGCTGGAGCTGAAGGATCCGCGCGTGGGCATGATCACGGTGACCGGCGTCGAGGTCACTTCCGACAACAAGCTCGCGACGGTCTATTTCACCCGGCTCGGGGGCGATGCGGCGGTCGCCGAGGCGGCGCGCGGGCTGCAGCGCGCGGCCGGCTTCCTGAGGAGCCAGCTCGCCGGCCGTTTCGCGATGCGCGGCGTGCCGCAGCTGCGCTTCGCGTACGACGCGTCGGTCGAGCGCGGCGCGCGGCTCAGCCGGTTGATCGAGGATGCCGTCGCCGAGGATGCCGCTCGCACCGCCTTGGCGCGCGCCGCGCGCCGCCGGCGCAAGTGATCATGCCGCGGGCGGGCGATCGCGGCCGGGGCGTCAGCGGCGTGCTGCTGCTCGACAAGCCGGCCGGCGTCACCTCGTTTGCCGCGTTGCGCGCGGCGCGGCGCCTCGCCGGCGCGGGCAAGGCGGGGCACACCGGCACGCTCGACCCCCTCGCGACGGGGTTGCTGCCCTGCTGTTTCGGAGAGGCCACCCGTTTCTCGCACGTGCTGCTCGACGCGGAGAAGTCGTACCGGGCGCTGGTGCGCCTGGGACTGACGACCGCGACCGGTGACCTCGAGGGCGTGCGCACCGGGGGCGGCAACCCCGGCACGATCACGCGGGCGGCGGTCGAGGCCGTGCTGCCGCGCTTCACGGGCGCGATCGAGCAGGTGCCGCCGATGTACAGCGCGCTCAAGAAGGACGGCGAACCGCTCTATCGCATCGCGCGCGCCGGCCGTGAAGTGGAGCGCGCGCCGCGGCGGGTCGTCGTGAGCACGCTTTCCCTGGCCGCGATGTCGGGGGACGAGGTGGAACTCGAAGTGACGTGCAGCAAGGGCACCTACGTGCGCGTACTCGCCGAGGACATCGGGCGCGAGCTCGGTTGCGGCGCGTGCCTCGCCGCGCTGCGCCGCACGGCGGTCGGCGCGTTCGAGCTGAGCGCGGCGGTGACCCTGCCCGAACTGGAGGCGATGAGCGCGGTCGAGCGCGCGGCGAGACTGCTGCCGCCCGACGCCCTGCTCGCCGCCCTGCCGCGGTGCGACCTCGACGCCGAACAGGCGCGGCGCGTCGCACGCGGTCAGGCGGTCGGCCATGGAGCGGCGGCGAGCGCCGGTCTCGCGCGCCTCTATGGCCCGGACCGGCGGTTTCTGGGGCTGGGAGAGGTCCTGGAGGCCGGGCGGATCGTGCCGCGCCGGCTGGTTCCGCAGGCCGGTGGAGCGTGAGGCGGCGGGAGCGCCGCGCGGGGCGGCTGCGCGTTTCCGGCAAGGCAACTATTGCTTGAGAAAACGGGGAGTTAGAGAGTAGAATACGCGACCCATCATGGAGCCCGGTATGTCAGTCACCACCACGCAGAAGGCGCAGGTCGTCAAGGACTACCAGCGCGCGAACGGCGATACCGGTTCGCCCGAAGTGCAGATCGCGCTTCTCACCGCGCGCATCACCGATCTCACCGAGCACTTCAAGACGCACGTCAAGGATCATCATTCGCGGCGCGGCCTGCTGAAGATGGTGAGCCGGCGGCGCAAGCTTCTCGACTATCTCAAGAGGGCGAACGCCGACAAGTATCGCCAGCTGATCGACCGCCTCGGGCTGCGCAAGTAACGATGCACGCCGCCACCGGCGCTTTTCCGCTGCCCGCGTGCCGCACGACGGCGCAGCTAACCTGAGACCGCCGTCCGCGGTCTTTTTTGTTTGAGCAGGGGACACCTTTGAAGCACATCAGGAAGACGATGACGTGGGGACGGCAAGAGCTGACCCTCGAAACGGGCGAGATCGCGCGGCAGGCCTCGGGCGCGGTGCTCGTGAACATGGACGATACGGTCGTGCTGGTGACGGTCGTGGGAGCGCGGCAGGCGGCGCCGGGGAAGGATTTCCTGCCGCTCACCGTGGATTACCAGGAGCGCACCTACGCCGCGGGCAAGATCCCGGGCGGTTTTTTCCGCCGGGAGGGCAGGCCTTCCGAAAAGGAGATCCTCACCTCGCGCCTCATCGACCGGCCGATCCGGCCGCTCTTCCCGGACGGCTACTACAACGAGGTCCAGGTCGTCGCGACGGTGGTGTCCTCCAACAACGAAGTCGACTCCGATATCCCGGCGATGATCGGCGCCTCCGCGGCGCTGGCGCTCTCGGGGATTCCCTTCAACGGCCCCATCGGCGCGGCGCGGGTCGGCTACGCCGACGGGCAGTTCCTGCTCAACCCGACCGCCGCCGAGCTGAAGGCATCCGAGCTCGATCTCGTCGTGGCCGGCACGGCGCAGGCGGTGTTGATGGTCGAGTCGGAGGCGCGCGAGCTGCCGGAGAACGTGATGCTCGGGGCGGTCGTCTTCGGCCACCAGCAGATGCAGGCGGTGATCGCGCTCATCAACGAGCTGACCGAGGAGGCCGGTGCTCCCCTGTGGGACTGGCAGCCGCCGGCGAGAGACGAGGCGCTCGCGGAGCGCGTCGCCACGCTGGGCGAGAGCGATCTTCGCGCGGCCTTCCAGATCAGGGAAAAGCAGGCGCGCTCGCACGCGATCGACGGGATCTGGCGGCGCGTGTTCGGCGAGCTGGGCGTCGGCGCCGAAGGCGGGCCGGAAGCGAACGCGGTGAAGGAGATCTGCTTCTCGCTGGAATCGAAGATCGTGCGCGACCAGATCCTCGCCGGCGAGCCGCGTATCGACGGCCGGGACACGCGAACGGTACGGCCGATTTCGATCCGCACGGGGCTTTTGCCCCGCGCGCATGGCTCGGCCCTCTTTACCCGGGGCGAAACGCAGGCGCTCGTGACGGCGACGCTCGGCACCGCGCGCGACGAGCAGATCATCGACGCGCTGCAGGGCGAGTACCGCGACCGGTTCATGATGCACTACAACATGCCGCCCTATGCCACCGGCGAGACCGGGCGCGTGGGCTCGCCCAAGCGGCGCGAGATCGGCCACGGCAGGCTCGCGAAGCGGGCGCTGCTGGCGATGCTGCCGCCGCCCGAGGAGTTCGCCTACTCGCTGCGCGTGGTCTCGGAGATCACCGAGTCGAACGGCTCGAGCTCGATGGCCTCGGTCTGCGGCGGCTGCCTCGCGTTGATGGACGCGGGGGTGCGCCTGAAGGCGCACGTCGCGGGGATCGCGATGGGGCTCATCAAGGAAGGCAATCGCTTCGCGGTGCTCTCCGACATCCTCGGCGACGAGGATCACCTGGGCGACATGGACTTCAAGGTCGCCGGAACCGCGAAGGGGGTGACCGCGCTCCAGATGGATATCAAGATCGAGGGCATCACCAAGGAGATCATGCACGCCGCGCTCCAGCAGGCCCGCGAGGGACGGCTGCACATCCTGGAATGCATGAAGTCCACGCTCGAGGCACCGCGCTCGGAACTCTCCGTATGGGCGCCCCGGATGTTCACGATGAAGATCAAGCCGGAGAAGATCCGCGACGTGATCGGCAAGGGTGGCGCGGTCATCCGCGCGCTCACGGAAGAAACGGGGACGACGATCGACATCCAGGACGACGGCACGGTCACCATCGCCTGCGTCTCGCCCGAGGCGGGAGAGGCCGCGCGCAAGCGCATCGAGGACATCACCGCCGACGTGGAAGTCGGCCGGATCTACGACGGGACGGTGCTGAAGCTCCTCGATTTCGGCGCGATCGTGAGCGTGCTGCCCGGCAAGGACGGGCTGCTCCACATCTCCCAGATCGCGAACGAGCGCGTGAACGCGGTGGCCGACTACCTCAAGGAAGGCCAGCCGGTGCGCGTGAAGGTGCTGGAAGCCGACGACAAGGGCCGGCTGCGGCTTTCGATGAAGGCTGCCGCCGCGGAGGAGCGGGCCGCGACGACCGCCGGCTGAGGCTGCAACCGCCCGCCGCGCCGGGCGGCCGCTCACGAAAAAAGGGACGCCCGGCGGGCGTCCCTTCTGCGGCGCCGGCTCTCGCGAGGCTCCACGGGGCCTCGCGCCGGCCGCCGTTACTTCGCCACCTGCCGCTCGCGCAGCTCGTCGAGCGTCTTGCAGTCGATGCAAAGCGTCGCGGTCGGGCGCGCCTCCAGCCGCTTCAACCCGATCTCGATGCCGCAGCTGTCGCAGTAGCCGTAGTCGCCCGCGTCGATGCGCGCGATGGTCTCGTCGATCTTCTTGATGAGCTTGCGCTCGCGGTCGCGGTTGCGAAGTTCCAGGGACATGTCCGATTCCTGGCTCGCGCGGTCGTTCGGGTCCGCGAATATGGTCGCCTCGTCCTGCATCGTGTGCACGGTGCGGTCGATATCCTGCGACAGGCCGCGCTTCATCTCCTCCAGCATCCTGCGGAAATGCGAGAGCTGCCGCGGATTCATGTACTCTTCCTTGCCCTTCGGCTTGTAGGGCTGAAACGGCTTGTGCAATTCTGTCGCCATGCGCGAGGGGGCCTCGAAAAAAGCGCTTTATTATCAGAAATCAAGAGGGGGTGCAACCTCACTTGTTCCGCTTCTCCGCGCGCCGGCTCAATTGACCGTCCCGGCGCGAGGAGGGTATAGTCCCGCCTTCCGCAAGAGGCCCGTACCGGGTGCGGCCAGACCTGGCCTTGAGGCGCCCGTAGCTCAATCGGACAGAGCACCGGCCTTCTAAGCCGGGGGTTGTGGGTTCGAGTCCCGCCGGGCGTACCAGCTCCAGCGCGGAATGCAGAGTCAAGCAGGCAAATTGCACGGCGAAGGGCGCGCTACCCGGTCATTTTGCCCTTTTGGCCCTGCGCCGCGCGGCGGACGACGGTGGCTGTAGCTCAACGGTAGAGTACTGGATTGTGATTCCAGGTGTTGTGGGTTCGAGTCCCATCAGCCACCCCACCCATCCCGCTCGCCGGACGTTCGGCGGCGGGCGCCGCGCCGGCGGTGCCCGTGTGAGCACGCCCGCCGGCGCATGCGGCGGCTCGTCCCGTGCACCTTCTCTCTGATCTCCTGTGGTGGCACTGGATCGTGCTCGGCATCGTGCTGATGCTGCTCGAACTCGCGGTGCCGGCCTTCTTCCTCATCTGGTTCGGCGCGGCCGCCACTGTGGTCGGGCTCCTACTCGCGGTCTTTCCCGGCATACCGCTCGCCTGGCAGGTGATCGTCTGGATCGCGGGCTCCGTCGTGCTGATATGGCTGTGGTTCCGAATCTTCAAGCGTGGTTATTACCGGACCCGGGCCGGGATGTCCAAGGGGAGCCTCGTGGGAGAGGTCGGGCTCGTGACGAAGAATATCCGGCCCTACGAGAAGGGGCAGATCCGGCTGCAGAAGCCCGTCCTCGGCGACGATCTGTGGGAGGCGCTCGCGGACGAGGAATACCGCGTCGGCGATCGCGTCAGGATCCTCGATATCGAGGGCAACATGGTGAAGGTCACGCGGGCGTGAGAGGCGGCGCGGTTGCCGTGCCGCGCATCCGCACGAGGCGAGGGAGGAGAAAACATGGGATTCGAGATCGTCGTCGTCGTGCTGTTCGTCTTTGTCGCGGTGACCGTGTGGAAGGGCGTGCGCATCGTGCCGCAAGGGGAGGAATGGATCGTCGAGCGGCTCGGGAAGTTCCACCAGAATCTCGCGCCCGGGCTCTCGATCATCATTCCTTACCTCGACAAGGTTGCCTACAAGGTCATCACCAAGGACATCATCCTCGATGTGCCCGAGCAGGAGGTGATCACCAAGGACAACGCCGTGATCATCACGAACGCGATCGCCTTCATCAAGGTCACCGATCCAGTCAAGGCGGTCTACGGCATCGTGGATTTCGCCGAGGCGATCCGCAACCTCGTGCAGACGACGCTGCGCTCGATCACGGGCGAGATGGAACTCGACCAGGCGCTCTCCTCGCGCGAGAAGATCAAGGTGCGGCTGAAGGAGAGCATTTCCGACGAGGCGATCGACTGGGGTCTCACCATCAAGTCGGTCGAGATCCAGGACATCAAGCCCTCGGAGTCGATGGTGAAGTCGATGGAGCTGCAGGCCGCCGCCGAGCGGGAACGCAAGGCCGTCGTCACCAAGGCCGAGGGCGCGAAGCAGGCGATGATCCTGGAGGCCGAGGGGCGGCTCGAGAGCGCGAAGCGTGACGCGGTCGCGCAGGTCACCCTGGCCGATTCCGCCGCGCAGGCGATCGGGAAGGTTGCCGCCGCCGTGGGCGACCGCGACGCGCCGATGCTCTTCCTGCTCGGCGAGAAGTACATCCAGGCGGTGGACCGTATGGCCGGCTCGCCCAACAGCAAGATCGTCCTGCTGCCCGCGGACCTCCAGGAAGCGGTGCGGGGGTTGTTTGCGAGGAAGTAAGGAACGGGGGAACGGGCCCCTTCCCGGGAACCTGTCTCGGCAGCAGGCACGTGATGCGTTGTGGCCAGGACGGACCGGATGCAAGGCGCCAGACGACGGGCATATGTCGATATGGCCAAGGAGGGCAACGCAGCAGCCGACCGTCCTGGCCGCAACCCGGAGGGACGGGGCGCTCTGGGCGCATTTCGTCGTCGGGAACTCTCGCAATATCGACATATTGCTTCGGGCTCTCCTCCTCGACCTGCGCCCAGATCGCCTCCGTCGCACACGTGCCCGCTGCCGAGACAGGTTCCAATCCGAGGGGCCTTCCCGTTCCCCCGTGCCCCCGTCGCGGGATGACAGAGGTTCGCGGAGGGAACGACGGGGATGGGCTCCTTCCGTGGAGCTTCCTGTACTCCGGGGCGGGGGTGGGCGCTACGCCTTCACTCGAAGCAGCCTCTGCTGCTCCCGGCGCCACGCCTTTTCCTTCTCCGCCTGGCGCTTGTCGTGCTGCTTCTTGCCGCGGGCGAGGCCGAGCGCGAGCTTCACCCGGCCCCTGGTGTAGTGCAGGTCCACCGGAACCAGCGTGTAGCCGGCGCGCTCCACGGCCCCGGTCAGGCGGTCGATTTCCTCGCGATGCAGGAGCAGCTTGCGGGTGCGGACGGGGTCCGGCACCACGTGGGTGGACGCGGCGGCAAGCGCGCTCACATGGCAGCCAATCAGGAATAGTTCGCCGCCTTTCACGATGACGTATGCCTCTTTCAGTTGCGCGCGGCCCGCGCGTATCGCCTTCACTTCCCAGCCTTCGAGCGCGATGCCCGCCTCGAATCGCTGCTCGATGAAGTAGTCGTGAAATGCCTTGCGGTTCTGTACGATGCTCATGGCGGCCTGCGCCATCCAGGGATGCCGCGGCCATTGTACCCGCGGCGCCATGCACCCCGTTCGAGCATCCGGGCCATGCTCGAAAGTGACCGCCGATGCATGAGGTGAAACGCTCGATCATCGTCCCGCATACACCATCGCGCATGTTCGACCTGGTGGACGCGGTGGAAGCCTACCCGGAATTCCTGCCGTGGTGCCCGGCGGCGACCGTGCTGCACCGGGACGAGCGTACCACGCGCGCCACGCTTCACATCGACTTTCGCGGGATCCGGCAGAGCTTCACCACGGAAAACACGAAGCAGCCGCCTTTCGAGATGTCGCTCGCCCTGGTCGATGGGCCGTTTCGCAGTCTCGCAGGCGGCTGGCGTTTCATGGCGCTCGGGGAAAGCGGCTGCCGCGTGGAGTTTCGCCTCGCCTACGAGTTTTCGAGCGGGCTCCTCGAGCGGCTCGTCGGTCCCGTGTTCGGCTCCATCGCGCGCGACCTCGTCGACGCTTTCGTGCGCCGCGCCGACCGCAAGTACGGACGGCGGGGGCCGGGGACCGGGAGCCGCTAGCCTGCATTATTCATGAAACTTGCCGGTAAACGCGTTTTTCGGACGATTGATGCGATTTTCGCAGCTGGTTTCGGTGGCGAAGACGTATTGCTGAACCTGAATGCGCGCTGAGACA
>JADZGE010000119.1 GCA_020854035.1 Burkholderiales bacterium
GGTGTAATCGCCGGCCGGGGCTGCGCCGATGCACAGCGCCATGTCGATGCCTTCGCCCTTGTTGTAGTAGCCGCCGCGCGCGACCGGACGGATGCCTTCGGCCCGCCGGCCGAGGTAGCGGGCGAGCATCTCGGGATTGCCTTCGAATCCGCCCGATGCGAGCACCACGCCGCCGCCGCGCATCACGAACGAGAGACCGCTCGCGTTGCGGACGAGCACGCCGCCGATCGCGCCGTGCTCGTCGGTGATGAGTCCGTGGGCGGTGTGCTCGTAGTGGAACCGTGCGCCGTGCTTGCGTGCCCAGGCGGACAGGGCCTCGATCAGCGCGAGCCCGCCGCCGACCGGCATGATCCGCGGCGCGGATACCGTGAGCAGGTACATGGGCAGGCGGTCGAAGCGCACGCCGAAGCCTTCCAGCCAGCGCAGGGTGGGGCCGGCAGCGCCCGAGAACGTGGAGACGAGCTCCGGGTCGGGCAGACCATGCGCCTTGAGGTAGCCGGGCCACTCCGCGTAGGGCGCCGTGAGGCCGACCACGAGGTTCGGGTCGACGTTGCGCACCGAGTTCTCGGCGAAGAAGGCCTCGAAGTCGTCGCTGACCTCGTCCACGTTCTTCATGCGCATGTACGACTCGGTCCAGCGGGTGTTGCCGCCGTACTCCTCGCGCGGAGCGCGCTCGAGGATCGCCACGGTGAGCCCGTGCTGCAGCGCCGACACCGCGGCCGCCAGCCCGGCGATGCCGCAGCCCACGACGATCAGGTCGACCCGGCGCTGCTCCATGCTCCCCCCGCCGTCCCGACGCCGCGCACGATTGCCGTGCAGGCCGGGAACGATGCACAATCAATCGCCGCGCGACAGCCCTCGCCGCGGCGGCCCGCCGATCCCCCGGATCGCAGACCGCGGATTCAGTCTAGGCAGCGCTTTCCGGCCGGTCCAATCGTTTCGATGGATGTCGGGAATCGGAAATCCGGATGGTCCTCCTCCGCGCCTGGAGGAGCCGCGCGCTGGAGGAGCACGCGTGGAGATCTATCAGCTCAAGACGCTGTTGATGGTGGCGAACGAGGGGCATCTGACGCGCGCCGCCGAACGCCTGCACATCAGCCAGCCGGCCGTCAGCGCGCAGATCAAGGCGCTGGAGCAGGAGCTCGGCGTGGCGTTGTTCGAGCGCCGGCCCGGCGGGCTGCAGACGACCAAGGCCGCCGCGATCCTGCTGCCGCACGTCGAGCACGTGATCGCGGCTGCCACCGAGCTCGCGAGTCAGGCGAAGAAGCTGAGCGGGCGGATCAAGGGCCGGCTCACCCTCGGCACCATCTTCAACCCCGAAGTGATCCGGCTGGGCGCGCTCACCAACCACCTGATCCTCACCTATCCGCTGCTCGACATCGACATCCGCCAGCGCAATTCACCCAACATGCTCTCGGCGCTGCGCGCCCACGAGCTCGATGCGAGCTTCTTCCTCGGCCGGGAAGTGCCGGAGGACATGCGCGCCGTGCCGCTGCGGGACATCACCTACCGGGTGATCGCTTCCGCGGCGTGGCGCGAGCGCCTGTGTGATGCCGGGTGGGACGACGTCGCCCGCCTGCCGTGGATCGTCACTCCGCGCGAGAGCGCGTTCTGCCAGATGACGGTCGAGGCGTTTCGTGCGCACGGCCTCACGCTGAAGAACCTGATCGAAGTGGACCAGGAGACGGCGATCGTGAATCTGGTCCTGTCGGGTGTGGGCCTGAGCTTCCTGCGCGAGGAAGTGGCGATGGCGGCACGCGAGCGCGACGGCATCGTGATCTGGGGCGATGCGACCGCGTGCTCCAAGCTCCACCTGATCTATCTGGCTTCGCGCCACAACGATCCCGTGGTCGAGATCGTGCGCTCGGCGGTGGAGTCCGTCTGGAGCTCCGCGCCGGCGCGCTGAATCGCCCGCCGTCTCTCCCCCCGCCCGAAACAAAAAGGCCCGCGACGCATCGCGGGCCCCCTGTGGGTGAAAGTCGGTGATCAGACGAGCGACCGCGCTCTTGCGCTGCGCGCCTTGCGGCGAAGCTGCCAGCCGATGAGTCCCAGGCCCACGAGCATCATCGCGTAGGTCTCGGGCTCGGGGATCGGCAGCGTCTCGCCGGCCGCGAATTCGGCGCGGGTGAAGCCGAAGTGCGTGAAGATGCTCGCCGAGCCGGGCAGGTTGAACACGCCGAGCGACTCGCCGTCGTCGAAGAACTCGGCGGTCGCGAAGACCTGCGCGTTGCCGCCGGTCGGGTGCGACAACGCGAGCCGCACCTGATCGACGCCGGCCGGCACCGCGATCGACGAGAGGTTGTCGATCCGGCTGTCGATGAAGTCCTGGACGCGCAGTCGCACGACCTGCGTGCTCGGAACGAGCTCGACCGCGGCGAACGAGCTCACCGACCAGACGCCCAGCGGGTTCGCCTGGCGGTCGGACAGCCGGACGCCGAACGAGCCCGGTCCGGTGGCGGACGCGACGTCCACCAGCGCGGACACCGTGAAGATGTGATTGGGCTTGAGACCGTTCACCGTGTTCGTCGGGTCGTTGTTGGTGATCAGGGTGGCCCGCTGGGCGAGCCCTCGCTCACCCAGGGCATTGGTCGTGACGAGGCCGTTCAGGCTGCTGACGGTGAGCTGGCCTGCGCTCTCCGACCCGGCCGGGAAGGTGCCGCCGACGCGGTAGCTTGCCGCGGTGGCGTTGGCGAAGTCCGGCGCGCTCGGCGGCGCGAGCCCGTCCACGAACGAATCGAGGAAGAACGGCGCCCCGTTCTTGGTCACGATGAAGTCGTAGAGGGTCGTGGTGATGGCGGATGCAGGGGCGGCCACCGTGAACGACGCGGCGACCAGGGTGGTGGCGAGCAGGGTGCGAGCGACGGAGCGACCGGTCATGATGGCTTCCTTTGGCATTGTTAGCGCCGAAAAAGTGCGAAACAGCACGTTCCAAGCAATACTTACACCAAGGAAGGTATGTTGCTGTTTTTCCGGACGTGTTCCTACCGCCGCCGCGCCCAGGGCGCGAAATTCGACCGATTCTGTAAAGTTATCCGACATATACAGGCTCGGGCGGCACCGCATGCCGCGTGCGCCTGCCAGTTCGTCTAGATGCGGCCGCAACCCGCTGATTCGCAGGGCATGAATCCTGCTTTCCGCCCGCCATGGCGCCCGGGCCTGCCGCGTACGGCGCATGTCGCCGCACGGGATGAGGTATTCGCCGCCGGGCGCGACGTGCTACCGTTCCGAAGGTGGCTCTTGGTTGAGTTTTCTCGGCAAAATACGTACGTAATGTGCGGGCCCCGGCCGGCGCCGGTACGCGCCGGCCCCAGTGTCTCGGCAGGGCAGACAGCAGTCGATGAAACGAGCGCCTCTCTACAGTCGTTCCCGCGCGCCGGCCCGGATGCCGACGCCGGCAGCGGCTGTGTCCGAACCGCCTGCGGCCGACCCGGCGCCTGCGGCGGCGCGCCCGCCATCGCGCTGGCGCGCGTTCCTGCGCAGGCATGAGCGCTGGCTCTTCGTGCTCGCGGCGGTGGCGGCGATGCTCGCGGTGGTGCTCGGGCAGCGCATGCTGGAAGCGCCGCCGCGCGAGCTCACGCAGGACGACATCGATCGCGCCGTGCTGCGCACGCTCGAGACGAAGCCGCTGCCGTCGGTGCCGGCCCGGGCCTACGAAGCGATCCGGGCGTCGGTGGTCGGCGTGCGCGGCCTCGTGCAGGTGCGCAAGGGCGGCTCCTTCATCGAGCGCACCACCGGCACCGGCGTGGTGATCATCGACAAGGGCACCATCCTCACCAACCTGCACGTCGTCGCCGGCTCGCAGAAGATCGTGGTCACCTTCGCCGACGGGCTGGAGAGCGAGGCGGA
>JADZGE010000120.1 GCA_020854035.1 Burkholderiales bacterium
CACGAAGTACTGAAGGAGTGCCTGCTCGGCGTGCCTGCGCGCGGCCGCCTGCAGGCTCCAGGCGACCTGGTCGCTGTCGTAGTGCACGACCAACTTGAGGGCGCCCGTCTCGGCCAGGCGATGGATCTCGGTGAGGGAGAGCTGCGCGAGCCGCTTTAGAAGCGACTCGTCAACAGCACCTCCCGATGCCGCCGCCGCGAGCGCAGGCGAATTGTCTCGGACCAAGGTGACGAGGAGCGCAACCAGCATCAGCTGGTCGCCCGGCGCCACGATTGCGTGCGCTTCGAGCGGCATGGCCCCTCCCCCTTGCGTGTGCGCACGTGCGGGGACACGCGCGGCAACGACCAATCCTACGGCGACTGAGTCAAGTGAGGGAATACCGCATACGGAGCGTGCGGCGTGTTACGCAAACGCTTGCGTGGCACGCAAACGCTGGCACGGAACTGGCTAGCTCCTGCAGCAGTTTCCTTTGGGAATTCAAGCGCTCGCGCGCCTCGATGCGCGCAGAACTTGAATCGTTATTGATTGGGAAGTGACGCAAAACTCGGCAGCACGCTGCAGGCGATCTTCTCGGTGAGGCTGCGCGCGGCGCTCGACGTGCGTGACGTCGCCGCGACCGCGGAGGGTCGCGCCACCGCACTCGCGAACCGGCTCGGACGTTCCGTCTCAACCGCGGCGCGTTGGTTGAACGGGGAGATGCTGCCGGGCCTCGAGACGTTGAGCGAGATCGCCACGGCGTACAGCGTCTCGCTCGACTATCTGCTTGGCCTCTCGAAGCAGGACCGCGGGCTCGAGGAGAGCGGCGCGTACGCGCGCGCCGAGTCCCCGCGCGATCCGCAGCCGATTCTCATCGTCGACGACCAGGCGACCGCGCGCCGGATCCTTCACGAGATCGCCGTGCAGGCCGATCCGCTGACCAAGCCTGTCGTGTTCGGGGGCGCCCCGGAAGCGTTGCGGTGGGCGAGCGCCTACAACGCCGATCTCGTCGTCACGGATTTCCGGCTGCCCGGGATGGACGGGTTGGAGTTTGTTCGCGGACTGCGCCGGCTCTCGCACTTCGCCGAGGTGCCGGTCCTCATGGTGACGATCGTCGAGGAGCGCGACCTGCGCCGCCGGGCACTCCAACAGGGCATCAACGACTTCCTGCAGAAGCCGATCGATCCGCCGGAGGGGACGGCACGCTGCAGGAATCTCCTCGCGATGTCACGTCAGCAGGCACTCCTCCGCGATCGGACAAGCCTGCTCGCCGGTCTTGTCGAGACGCGCACGAGCCACCTGAAGGGTCAGGCGCGCGAAGCCCTGCTGCTGCTGGCGACCCTTGTCGAGGGGCGTAACGGCGCCGATGCGAACCATGCAGCACGCATCGGTGCGGTGTCGGCGTTGCTCGCGCGCGAAGCCGGGTTGCCCTCCGAGGCGGTCGAGGCGATCGAGCTCGGCGCCGCCCTCCACGATGTCGGCACGCTCGCCCTCCCCGAGCGCGTGCTGGGTGGGGTCGGGGACGCGGGCACGGGCCACGCCCCCGGCTTCGAAGCGCACACGACGCTTGGCTATCGCCTCCTCAAGGGCCACGAATCGGAGCCCGTGCGCGCCGCAGCGCTCATTGCACTCGGCCATCATGAGTGGTTCGACGGTCGGGGCTACCCCACGGGACTCAGTGGCGATCACATCCAGCTCGCGGCCCGGATCATGGCCGTAGCGGACCGCCTCGACACGCTTCGGCTTGATGCCGTCGAGGCAGGCTGGGCGGAGACCTGGGCGAGGCTCGTCGCCGAGCGGTCCTCGCGGCTGGACCCGGCGCTCGTGGACGCGCTGGTGGATGTCAGCGGTCAGGTCGAAGAAATTTACCGACGGCTTCCCCCCGACCTCCCTGCGGCGGGTCGCCAATAGCACTCCTCCGCCGCTGACCGGGCATACCCCCGGAAAGCCCGCCAAAACGCTGCGCTCTCCGGGGGTCTGATTCACGCGAGATGCAGTAGCGTTGTGGACGTTGCCCGGCGCTTCGCGCCGGCGCAGCCCGGGAGCTTCCGGCACCGACGGCATCGGACCGTTGAAGGGAAGCGGATCCTAGAGCGCCAGGGCTCGAGCACGACTTTCAACAGTCGACGCTTGATTGCCCTCGATGCACACGCCACCGCTTGAGCCCGTTGCGGTGCGCGCCTTTTCGAGCTCATTCGAGCTGAGCCTTGTCCGCGTAAGCGCGGCGCCCTGCTTGGCGCATCAAGCGCGGCCGGCCTGACGGCCGACCCGCTGCGCCCCCGCGATTTGTCCCGCTGGTCGTTGCACGACCGGCGTTCCCCTGAGCCTCGAGCGGCTGCCGCCCGCTCCGCGGACCCACTCGACCTCGCGCTTCGCACGAGGGGCGCTGGCGTCCAACCACCGATCGCTCGAGCCCCGCCCCTGCGCGGCACGCGCGCGACCCCACCACGAACAGGAAACGGAGTCGCTGCATGAAAACCGATCGCCTTACGTTGCTTCGTCGGCCATGGCACCTGCCCGCAATCCGACCCGCCAGCTCGCCGTGTCCGCCATCGGAACCGATTGCCCTCCGCGTCGGGGACTGGTTTCCCGATCCCGTCTCGTTGCACCCAAGGCGCCCACGTGCCGCACGACCGCCTCGCGGATCCGATCCCGCTATAGCGGCTGATCGCTCAAGCGAGCCTGCACTTTAGCGCCCGGCCCTCGAGTTGAATGCCGTGTACGGACCGGAATGCAGCGACGGGAGCGCGTATGGATAAGCGCGGTTTCACCTACGCCGAAGCCCGGGGCTACCTCGGCCTCAAGCGCCGCGCGTTCGAGAAACACATCCGGCCGCGG
>JADZGE010000121.1 GCA_020854035.1 Burkholderiales bacterium
CAAACCATGTCTCAGCGCGCATTCAGGTTCAGCAATACGTCTTCGCCACCGAAACCAGCTGCGAAAATCGCATCAATCGTCCGAAAAACGCGTTTACCGGCAAGTTTCATGAATAATGCAGGTTAGCCGGGACGTTGGGCGTCATGAAATTGCCGCAGATGCCGAAATGACACAGACGATCGAGCTAGAGACTGATCGCCTTCGGTTGCGTCAGTGGCGGGCAACCGGTCATGGGGTCAAATCTTGTCTTTTGCCTGCCAGCCCGCACGGCCGGCGGCATCGAGTCGATATCAGCGCTTTCTGCGCGAGCACCAGTTTTCTCTGCCGACGTGCATCAACCGAACAGGGTGGGTGGCGGGGCGGTCCAGCGGGCCCATTGCAAGAACAGCCGCATGGCCCCAACACCCGCGGCCGGGTGGCGGAGCGGCCGGTGACTGATCCGGTTCTCCCTGTACTGGTACTGCCTCAAGACAACGCGACGGCCAAATCCAACTCGCAGATGCGCCGGGAGAACCGGATCAGGCGCCGGTCGTTCCGACAGGACCCGGCGAGGAACGGACCATAGGGTCAAATCTCGACATGACGGTCGCCGGACCGTGAAAGCGCAAATAGGGTCAGTGCAAAACTTCCGCGGGCGACAGAGTCGCGCCTGGCAAGAACTATACACTGACCCTATTGGTCCCAATCCTTCGCCACGAGAAATTCGGTGTAGAGCTTCTCCTCCGGGCTGCCGGGTTCGGGACGCCAGTCGTAGCGCCACTCGACCCGCGGCGGGAGCGAGATCAGGATCGACTCGGTGCGCCCGCCCGATTGCAGGCCGAAGAGCGTGCCGCGGTCGTAGACGAGGTTGAATTCCACGTAGCGCCCGCGCCGGTAGGCCTGGAATGCGCGCTCGCGCTCGCCGTAGGGCTCCTCCCGCCTGCGCTCGACGATCGGCAGGTACGCCGGCAGGAAGTGCTCGCCGACGCTCGTCACCAGCGCGAAAGCGCCGGAGAAATCCGGCGTGTCGAGATCATCGAAGAAGATGCCGCCCACGCCGCGCGGCTCGTTGCGGTGGCGGAGGAAGAAGTACTCGTCGCACCACTTCTTGTAGCGTGGATACCGGTCCGCGCCGAAGGGCGCCAGCGCGTCACGGCAGGCGCGGTGGAAGTGGCGGGCGTCCTCCGCGCGCGGATAGCAGGGCGTGAGATCCATCCCGCCGCCGAACCACCACACGGGGGCGCTCCCGGCCCGCTCCGCGAGAAAGAAACGCACGTTGAGGTGCACCGCCGGCACGTGCGGGTTGCGCGGATGGAGCACGAGCGAGACGCCGAG
Organism: Burkholderiales bacterium; assembly: GCA_020854035.1. Classification (GTDB taxonomy): domain Bacteria; phylum Pseudomonadota; class Gammaproteobacteria; order Burkholderiales; family SG8-41; genus SG8-41. The sequence continues at coordinate 1,315 of JADZGE010000121.1, forward strand.
CGCCTGGAACGAACGCCCGGCAAGCGCCGGGCGCGACGCGGTGGCCGACGGCGGCAGGCTCGCGCCCGAGACGTGGGAGAAGCTCACCCCGGCGCGCTCGAAGAGCCCGCCTTCCTCCACGACGCGCGTGATGCCCCCGCCGCCCCCGGGCCGCTCCCACGCATCGCGCACGAACGGCTTGCCGTCCGCCCGTTCGAGCGCCGCAACGATCTCGTCCTGCAGTCCGAGAAAGAACCGCCTTACGCCCTCGACGTCCACGGATCGCTCCTGAACCGCCCCGCGAACGCGGCCAGTCGCAGTCCCGCGCTCAGGGCGTGCCCCGAGAACGATTCAGCCGCCGATGAACGCCGATGAACGCCAATCAGGGGAAGGACCACAACGGCTCGAAGCTGGTGGATGTCGCTACGAAGGCACGCCTTCCGGACTCATCGCATGATCCAGCCAGCAGAATCATCGGCGCGTATCGGCGTCCATCGGCGGCTGATCCAGATCCTAGCCCGCGAAGGCGTCGCCGCCCCGCACGTAGCTCCGCAGGGTTTGTGCCGGGTTGCGGTTGACGAAATGGCGGCCCCAGAGGGGATGCGTGATGCTCCTCACCTCGTGCTCGATCTCGAAGAGCGGCGCACCTCCGTCGGGATCCACGATCGTCTTGAAACGGTACTGGTACGCGTTGGTCTCTTCCGTGACGAGGCCACGCTCGAGGAGGAAAGCGTGCGGGCCGGAGAAGTCCGCGATATAGACGGCGATGTGATGACCGTCGTACGGCGGCAACGCCGCGTCGCGCTCGCGGTAGAGGAGGCGCTGGCCCGGGCCCGCGGGCACGCTCACGCAGCCGCGGTCGGCGGCGAGCTCGCACTTCACCTTGAATGCACGCTCGTAGAAGCGGGCGATCCCGGGTGCGGCGCCCCGCTTCACCGTGAACTCGACGTACGGCACGCCGAGGCGCATGTCGCCGAAGCGCGGCTGGGGCGCGTGGCAGCGGAAGCGGTTTCCCCACGGGCAGGTCACCTCGATCAGGCCGTTCACCTGGGAGAAACCGAACCGCGTTTCCGCGAGTCCGGGGCTCACGCGCTCGAGCCGCTCCCCCAGTTGCGCGAGGTCCGGAACCACGATGCCGACATGGCCGCGCAGCACCTGGGCGTCGCGGTTCGGCAGGTGGAACTGCTGCCGGCCGGCGTTCACCCACATGTTCTCGTCGCCCACCATCATGTATGGATCGCGGGTAAAGCCCAGGCCCGCGACGTAGAAAAGGGTGGCGAGGCGCTGGTCCGGAACCGTCACGTTCACGTGTTCGAGCGCGACGATGTTCCCGACGTCTTCGCCGGCCCGGTCGAACCTGCTGTCGCTCATGGCTGTCATCCTTTGTGGGGGAGCCCGGGCCGCGCGCCGGTCTCCCGGGTCGTCACCACCGTTCCGGGAAGCCCGATCCGGCCATGGAGGACACGCAGATCACCGTGATGCCGGCCGTGCGCACGCTTCCTCCGTGTTCTCCGCGATCCCGGTGGCGGGAAATCGAGCTCCTCTGGGCGCGCCTCACGCGCGGCGCACGCCGGCGGCGCGGTGCCCGATGTCGCGGCGATACTGCATCCCGTCGAAATGGATGCGACCGGCGATCTCGTAGGCGCGCCGCTGCGCGGTCTTCACATTGTGCCCCAACGCGGTCACCGTGAGCACCCGCCCCCCGCTGGTGACGATTTCATCGCCCGCGGCCGCGGTCGCTGCGTGAAAAACGTGAACGTCCGGCGCGGCTGCCGGCAGGCCGCGGATGACGTCGCCCTTGCGCGGGGCGTCCGGGTAGCCCGCCGCGGCGAGCACCACCCCCAGCGCGACCCGCGTGTCCCACTCGGCTTCGGCGCGATCGAGACCGCCGGCGAGCGCCTGTTCGATCAGCCGGGCGAGATCGCTCTTCAGCCGCAGCATGATGGGCTGGGTTTCCGGGTCACCCATGCGGCAGTTGAACTCGAGCACCCTGATCGCGCCGCCCGCGGTCACCATGAGCCCGGCGTAGAGAAATCCCGAGTACGGCGTGCCTTCCTGCTCCATGCCCGAGAGCACGGGCTGGATCACTTCCCGCAGCACCCGGGCGTGCACGCCGGGCGTGACCACGGGCGCCGGTGAGTAGGCACCCATGCCGCCCGTGTTGGGGCCCGCGTCACCGTCCATGAGACGTTTGTGGTCCTGGCTGCTCGCGAGCGGGAGGGCGTTGCGCCCGTCCGCCATCACGATGAAGCTCGCCTCCTCGCCCTGGAGAAACTCCTCGATCACGATGCGGCCGCCGGCCGGCCCCATGGCTTTGGCCGTCAGCATCATGTCCACGGCTTCGTGCGCTTCCCCGGGGCTCGCGGCGACGACGACGCCCTTGCCGGCGGCGAGTCCGTCGGCCTTGATCACGATGGGTGCGCCCTTTGCGTCGACGTATTCGTGCGCCGGCCCGGGGTCGCTGAACGCGCGGTACTCGGCGGTCGGGATGCGGTGGCGCAGCATGAATTCCTTGGCGAACTCCTTGGAGCTCTCCAGCCGGGCGGCCGCCCGGGTCGGCCCGAAAATCGAAAGTCCCGCGGCCTGGAATGCGTCGACGACGCCCGCTGCGAGCGGCGCCTCCGGACCCACCACCGTCAGCGTCACCCGCTCGCCCCGGGCGAACTCGATCAGCTCCGGGACGCCCGCATGCGGCACGTTGACGAGCCCCTCCTCGCGCGCGGTGCCGGCGTTGCCCGGCGCCACGAACACCCGCGACACTTTGGGCGAAGCAACGAGCTTCCATGCGAGCGCGTGCTCTCGCGCGCCGGACCCGATGACGAGAACCTTCATGCCGGATTGGCCGCAGAGACGCCGAGACGCGGAGAAGTGCCTTTCATGACTATGCCAGCTCCTCTGCGCCTCCGCGCCTCTGCGGTGAAAGCATCAATGCCGGAAATGGCGGTAGCCCGTGAACACCATCGCGATGCCGTGCTCGTCGGCCGCCGCGATCACTTCCGCGTCGCGCACGCTTCCCCCCGGCTGCACGATCGCGATCGCCCCGGCCGCCGCGACGACGTCGACGCCGTCGCGGAACGGGAAGAAGGCGTCCGAGGCAACGACCGCGCCCGCGAGCGAAAGCCCGGCGTTGGCGGCCTTGATCGAGGCGAGCCGCGCGGAGTCGACGCGGCTCATCTGCCCGGCGCCCACCCCGAGGGTCCGGCCCCCGCCGCAGTAAACGATGGCATTCGACTTGACGAACTTCGCCACCCGCCAGGCGAACGCGAGGTCGGCAAGCTGCGCCCCGGTCGGGTGCTTCCGGGTGACGACCTTGAACTCGCCGGCTTCCACCACCGCGTCGTCCGGGCTCTGTACGAGCAGCCCCCCGCCCACGCGCTTGTAGTCCCATGCGGCCAGGCCGGCGCCGTCGGCCGGCACCTCCAACACCCGGACCCCTGCCTTGCCCTGCAGCACGTGCAGCGCTTCTCCCGTGAAGCCGGGCGCGATTACCACCTCGACGAACTGCTGCGCGAGGGCCTGAGCACCCGCCATGTCGAGTTCCCGGTTGAAAGCGATGATGCCCCCGAATGCCGAGGTGGGATCCGTTTCGAACGCCTTGCGGTAGGCCTCGGCCGGCCCGCCGCCCACCGCGGCACCACATGGATTGGCGTGCTTGACGATGACGCAGGCGGACTGCGGGAAGCTCTTCACGCACTCCCACGCCGCGTCGGCATCGGCGATATTGTTGTAGGAAAGCTCCTTGCCCTGCCGCTGGCGCAGCCGGGCAAGGCTCGCAGCTGGCGCGTTCGGCTCGCGGTAGAAGGCACCCTGCTGGTGCGGGTTCTCGCCGTAGCGCAACGCCTGCACGAGCTCGAACTGCAGGGTAAGCTGCCGCGGAAACGCGGCGCGCGCCCCGGAGTCCTCGATCGAAGTCAGGTAGTTGCTGATGGCGCCGTCGTAGGCTGCGGTGTGCGTGAACGCCTTGCACGCGAGACGAAACCGTGTCCGCGGCGCGATCGCGCCGCCGGCCGCGAGTTCGCGCAGGACCGCACCATAGTCGCCCGGGTCGGTGACGATCACGACGTGCGCATGATTCTTGGCGGCGCTCCTCACCATGGCGGGGCCACCGACGTCGATGTTCTCCACGGCCTCGGCGAGTGTGCAATCCGGTCGGGCCACGGTTTCGCCAAACGGATAAAGATTCACCGCCACCAGGTCGATCGGCGGGATGCCGGCGCGCTCGAGCGCGGCGCGGTGCCCGGGCAGGTCCCGGCGCGCGAGTATGCCCGCGTGCACCTTCGGGTGCAGCGTTTTCACCCGGCCGTCGAGCATCTCGGGGAAGCCCGTGTGCTCGGCAACCTCGGTCACGGGCAGACCCGCCTGCCTGAGCAGCGCCGCCGTGCCCCCGGTGGAAAGGAGGCCCACCCCGAGCCCGGCGAGGCCGCGCGCGAAGTCGACGATGCCGGTCTTGTCGGAAACGCTCAGGAGAGCAAGCGTGACGGCTGGCATGGCGGTGAATCGCAAGTGGTAACCGGCAAACGGATCAACGCATTCGCGTCGCGCCAATCACGATTCACCGTGCACGATTCGCCATTTCCCGGGAGCTTGTCGGACAGTCTCCGACGCAACTCCTAGAACTTGATGCCGTGCACCCGCATTTTCTTGCGCAGCGTATTGCGATTGATACCCAGCATCGCGGCCGCGTGTGTCTGATTGCCCTGCACGCGATGTAACACCGATTCGATGAGGGGCTTCTCGACGCAGTTGATGACCATGTCGTAGACGTGCGAGGGCTTCTCGCCGTCGAGGTCGCGAAAATAGCCCTCGACCGCCCTGCGCACCATGCGAGCCATATCGTTGTCGTTGTTCATGCTGCCTCGGCCTCGTCGTAGATCAAGTGCTGTCCCTGGCCGGCAAGCTCCCCGAAGAACCTGTCGACCGCGGCAAGCTGCGCCGCGCTCGATTCGAGCTGGTTCATCGCGTGGCGGAACGCGGCGGAGCCCGCCAACCCCTTCGTGTACCACGAGATGTGCTTGCGCGCGACGCGCACACCCGTGTACTCCCCGTAAAACGAGTAGAGATCGTGCAGGTGCTCGACGAGCACCCGGTGTATTTCCGTGACCGGCGGCGGCGGCAGGTGCGTGCCGGTGGCGAGGTAATGACTCACTTCGCGGAACAGCCACGGCCTGCCCTGCGCCGCGCGTCCGATCATCACCGCGTCCGCGCCGGTGTACTCGAGGACTTCGCGCACCTTCCGCGGGGTCCTGATGTCACCGTTGGCGATGACCGGGATGGCGGTCGCCTGTTTCACCCGCGCGATCGTGTCGTACTCGGCCTCGCCGGAAAACCCGCATGCCCGCGTCCGGCCATGGATCGCGAGGGCCTTGATCCCGGACTGCGCGGCGATATGCGCGACCCGCAACGCGTTGCGGTTGTCGCGGTCCCAGCCGGTGCGGATCTTCAGCGTGACCGGCACTTCTACCCCACCCACCACGGCGTCGAGGATGCGCCCGACGAGCGGCTCGTCCTTCAGCAGCGCCGAGCCCGCCATGACGTTGCACACCTTCCTGGCGGGGCAGCCCATGTTGATGTCGATGATCTGGGCCCCCGCGTCGACGTTGTACTTCGCCGCTTCGACCAGCATGCGCGGGTCGGCGCCGGCGATCTGCACGGCGATCGGCTCCACCTCGCCGTCGTGATTGGCGCGCCGGCGCGTTTTCTCCGAGCCCCACAGGAGCGAATTGCTCGCGACCATCTCGGAGACCGCCATCCCCGCACCCATCGTCTTGCAGAGCTGCCGGAACGGCCGGTCGGTGACCCCCGCCATCGGCGCGACGATGAGATTGTTCGTGAGCTGGTGGCGGCCGATCTGCATGAAATCGTCTTCTTGGGAGGCCGCGGGCGATCTTCCGGTGAAAGGGCGTTAATTGTATGCGCTCGCCACAAGCAAGAGAAGTGAATCGTGCCGCTTTTTCCTGGTGCTGTTGCGGCGAACCCACAGGCGCCCGCCGCGCGCGCGCTGCGCGCAAACAGTGAAGCGCGGTAAGCACTTAGGAAAAAAGATTCGAGCAACGCTTGCGCGTTTCGCGATAACCCGCAAGCGGGGCGCTGCGAAGCCCCTGGAATGCCCCCGGTAATCCGGGAATACCCGGGGCGCCGCGTGCTAGCCGCGCGCGCCGAAGCTCATGCGCCGCACCAGGAAATCGCGCGCCGGCGGCGAGGCGGCCAGCGCGGCCAGCGCGAACCCGCGCGCGCACCGAAGCGGCGCGAGATCAGACGAGAAGATGCGCGCGAGCCCGTGCGTGAAACCGATCGCGCCGGCGCGGTCCAGCCGGCGCCGCGTCGCGTAGCGCCGCAGCATGCCCGGTTCGCCGAGAGCCTCGCGCGGCGCGCGGCCCAGCACCTCGGCGAGTTCCCACGCGTCGCGGAGCGCGAGATTCAAGCCCTGCCCGGCGACCGGGTGCAGTGTCTGCGCGGCATTGCCGATCCGCACCGTGCGCCGCTCGACCGGATCGCGCGCGAGCTTCAACGCAAGCGGGAAGACGCCCCGGCGCTCGACCGCCGTAAACCGGCCCAGCCTGCCGCCGAAGGCCTGTTGCAGCCCGGCCAGAAATTCCGGCTCCGGCCCCGAGGAGAGCGCACGGGCGCGCTCGGGCGCCGTGACCCACACCAGCGCGGAGCGCTCGCCGTCGGGCAGGAGCGCGAGCGGGCCCTCCGGCGTGAAGCGCTCGTAGGCGACGCCCTCGTGCGGGAGGACGCTTGCCACGCGGGCCGTGACCGCGGCCTGGCCGTAGTCGATCGCGCGCATGGCCTCGCCTGCCGCGCCGGTTCCCCCATCCGCGACAGCGAGCAGGCGCGCCCGAATCCGCCGCATCCCGCCACCGGCTCCCTGCACGGCGAGAACGACCGCATCGGCCGTCGCGTCCACCCGGCAGATGCTCGCGCCAGGCAGGTATTCGCACCAGTCGCCCTCCAGCCGCTCGCGAGTCAAGGCGGCGAGCCGCGCGTAGTCGAGGACGTAGCCCAGTGCGGGCAACCGCGCGGCCGCCGCGTCGAGCATCACCCGCCCGAAGCCGCCGCGCTGCGAGACGTGGATTCCCAGGATCGGCGTGACCGGCGCGAGCGAGCGCCACAGGTCGAGGCGCTCGAGCAGCAGCCGCGTACCGTAAGCCAGGGCGAGCGGCCGGGGATCCGCGGCCATGGGCGAGAACTGCGTCTCGAGCACGGCAAGCCGCAGCCCGCTCGCCCGCAGTGCGAGCGCCAGCGCGCCGCCCGCGGGTCCCGCGCCCGCGATCACCACGTCGCAATCAGGACGGTCCATTGCCTCCGGCCATCAGCGCTTCGATCGCGGCGACCGATTTCGGCGCTTCCCGGGTAAGCACTTCGTGGCCCTCCGCGGTCACGAGGACGTCGTCCTCGATGCGCACGCCGATGCCCGCGAACTCGGGCGGCACGCCCTCGCCGGCCCGGACGTAGCACCCCGGCTCCACGGTGAGCACCATGCCCGGCTCGAACCTGCGCCACGCGCCGCCGCGCTTGTAATCGCCCACGTCGTGCACGTCGAGCCCCAGCCAGTGCCCGGTGCGGTGCATGTAGAACCGGCGGTAGGTCTCGCGGTCGAGGACCTCGTCGAGACCGCCCGGGACGAGCTTGAGATCGATCAGCCCCTGCGCCAGCGTGCGCACCGCGGCGGTGTGCGGCGCATCCCAGGTGCCGCCCGGCCGGACCGCGTCCATCGCCGCGGCCTGGGCGGCGAGCACGAGTTCGTAGATCGCCCGCTGCGCGCCGCTGTAGCGCCCGTTCACGGGGAAGCTGCGCGTCACGTCCGCGGCGTAACCTTCGAGCTCGCAGCCCGCGTCGATCAGCACCAGCGAGCCGTCCTCGAGCCTCGCGTCGTTGGCGACGTAGTGCAGCACGCAGGCATTGGCCCCGCTCGCGACGATCGGCGTATAGGCGGGCGCCTGCGCTCCGCGGCTGCGGAACTCATGCAGCAGCTCGGCTTCGATCTCGAACTCGCCGCGGCCCGGGCGCGCCGCGCGCATCGCCCGGCGGTGTGCCGCCGCGGTGATCGATGCGGCCCGCCGCATGAGCGTGATTTCGTGGGCGTCCTTGATGAGCCGCATCTCGTCGATCAGCGCGTGCGCGTCGCGGATCGCCGTCGGCGCGGCGACCCCGCGCCGCGCCTCGGCGCGCACGCGGTTAAGCCACTCCGCGAGCCGCGCATCCCAGGCTGCGTCCGCGCCCAGCCGGCAGTACACCGTATCGCAGTCCGCGAGCAGCGCCGGCACGAGCTCGTCCAGGCGCCCGATGGGATGGGCCTCGTCGAAGCCGAAGACCTCGCGCGCCGCCTGCGGCCCGTAGCGCAAACCGTCCCATACCTCGCGCTCCGGATCGCGCTCCCGGCAGAAGAGGATGCTGCGGGGCTCCCCGCCAGCAACGAGCACGAGCACCGATTCCGGCTCGCGGAACCCGGTGAGGTAATAGAAGGTGCTGTCGAAGCGGTAGGGGTAATGGGAATCACGGTTGCGCGTGCGCTCGGGCGCCGTCGGAACGATCGCGACGCCCGCCCCCATCTCGCGCGCGAGCCGAGCGCGCCGCTCCCGGTAGATGCCGCTTTCCGTGTCCGCCATTTTCATTCGCCGATTATAAGACCCGCGCGCAAGAGGGCATCAACCGGGGCACCGGGACCGGGCGCTTCATCGGCGCCGCGGGCCCCGTGCCACCCGGCATTCGTCACGAACGCCCGAGCGCGCGCTCGAGCGCGGCGAGCCGCTCCGGGCTGCCGGCGTCGATCCACACACCGCGATGAAGCTCTCCGCTCACTTCGCCGCGCGCGATCGCAGGTTGCAGCAGGCGGGCAAGCGCGAGCCGCTCTCCCGGCGCGATGCCCGAGAAAAAGCGCGGCGCGTAGACTCCGATCCCGCTGTAGGTGTGGCGCCCGGCCGAGCCCGCATCGAGCCGGCCCTCGGCGAGGCCGAAGTCGCCAGCCGGGTGATGCGGCGGATTCGGGACCAGCACGAGGTGCGCGGCAAAGCGGCCGCGCGCGACCGGTTCCGCGGCGGCGGCGAGCCGGGCGAAGTCAAAATCGGTGTAGACATCGCAGTTGGCCACCACGAAGGGCGCCGCCCCGAGCAGCGGCAGCGCCTGCGCGATGCCGCCCGCCGTCTCGAGCGCATCGCGTTCGCGCGAGTACGCGATGCGCACACCGTAGCCCGCGCCGTCGGCGAGACCGTGCTCGATCGCCCCGGCGAGGTGCGAGACGTTGATGACGAGATCGCGGAATCCGGCCCGCGCGAGGCGCTCGATCAGATGCACGATGAGCGGCCGCCCGCCCGCGGGCAGCATCGCCTTCGGCACGCGGTCGGTCAGCGGCCGCATGCGCTCGCCGCGGCCCGCGGCGAGTATCATCGCGCGCATTGCCGTCAACCGGCCCGCCGCGCCGCCGGCGCCTCGGACTCGAGCCGGTCGAGCAGCCGCGCGAGCGGCGCGAGCTCGCGGTAGCGCGCGCAGGCGGCGCCGGCGTAGCGCAGAAAGCGCGGCGTGTCCTCGACGTAGCCGCTCTTGCCGTCGCGGTGGTGGATGCGCGCGAAGATGCCGAGTACCTTGAGATGACGCTGCAGCCCCATCCACTCGAAGTCGGCGTAGAACCCGGCGAAATCGGCGGCGACCGGCAGGCCGGCGCGTTTCGCCTTTTCCCAGTAGCGCGCGGTCCAGTCAAGCACCCGCTCCTCCTCCCAGCTCACGAACGCGTCGCGCAGGAGCGAGGCGAGGTCGTAGGTGATCGGGCCGTAGACCGCGTCCTGGAAATCGAGCACGCCCGGGTTGGGATCGGTCACCATGAGGTTGCGCGGCATGTAATCGCGGTGCACGTAAACCGCCGGCTGGGCGAGCGCGCGCGCGATGAGCGCGTCGATGACGTCTGCGAGCATCGCGCTCTCGGCGGGGGTGAGCGCAAGCCGCAGGTGGCGCCCGACGTACCACTCCGGGAAGAGCGCGCACTCGCGCCCGAGGAGCTCCCGGTCGTAGGGCGGCAGTTCGCCGGGCCGGCTGGCGAGCTGCCAGCGGATGAGGGCGTCCGTCGCATCGCCGATCAGGCGCGGCGCGCTCGCTCCGTCGAGCGCCGCGAGGTAGGTCGTGGTCCCGAAGTCGGTGAGGAGCAGGAAGCCGCGCTCGAAGTCCTGCGCGAGCACCCGTGGCGCGTTCACCCCCGCGTCACGCAGCATGCGCGCGACGCGCACGAAGGCGCGGCAGTCCTCGCGCCCGGGAGGCGCGTCCATCGCGATCCACGCGCAGCCGGCGGATCTTACCCGGAAATAGCGGCGAAAACTCGCGTCGGAAGAGGCGGGTTCGAGCACGACCGGAGCCCCGCGCAGCGCTTCGGCAAGCCAGCTCGCGAGTTGCTCGCGCCGCGTGTCTGCTGCGTTCACGGGGACAATTGCGCGCTCGTGCGAATTGTGAGATTTTAGCACCTCGCCGCGCCCCCTCCCCGATGCACAAGCTCAAGCTACAGGGCATCTCGCTCGCCGTGCTGTGCGCGCTTGCGGGGGCGGCGGCGGCGCAGGAAGGCCTGCGGTTGAAGCTCCAGCCGACGCTCGTGCTGCTGCCCCCGGCGCAACGGGACGACGCGCTGCCGGTGTTCCTGGAAGCCGACCGGCTGCGCGGGCACGCGGAGAAGGAAACCGAGGCCGAAGGGGCGGCGCAGCTTCGCCGGCGCGGGCAGGCCGTGTTCGCCGACTGGATGCGCTACGAGCAGCCCACCGAGGAAGTGAGCGCGAAGGGCAACGTGCGTATCGAGCAGGGCGCCGACGTCGTCGAGGGCACCGAGCTAAGCTACAACCTCGCGACCGAGCGCGGTTTCATGCTCGCGCCGGATTTCACGCTGCACCGCGCCCCGCAGACCCCGACCGGGCAGAAGCGCGCTTTCGAGACAAGCGACGCGCGCGGCAGCGCCGAGCGGATGCTCTTCGAGGGCCCCGGCCTCTACCGCGCGCGGCGCGCGAGCTACACCACCTGCGGGCCGGGCGACGAGGACTGGTACGTGCGGGCGGGCGAGCTCGCCATCGACAAGACGCGCGACGTGGGCACGGCGCGTGATGCCAGCATCGTGTTCATGGGCACGCCGATCTTCTACTCGCCCTACCTCTCGTTCTCGCTGCAGCAGGAGCGCAAGTCCGGCTTTCTCACGCCGCACTACGGCAACACCAGCAAGGGCGGGGCCGAAGTGACCGTGCCCTACTACTGGAACATCGCGCCCAATTACGACGCGACGATCTCTCCGCGCGTGATCAGCCGGCGCGGCGTGCAGGTGGCGACCGAGTTCCGCTACCTCACGCCGTCTTTTCTCGGTGAAGCGAACGTGCAGTTCCTGCCCGACGATCGCGTGGCGAACGGCGAGGAACGCCACGCCTACTTCCTCAGGCACACGCAGAATCTGCCGCGCGGCTGGACGGGGCGGCTCAACCTGAACCGCGTCTCCGACGACACCTATTTCACCGACCTCTCCACCCGCGTCGCGGTTACCTCCCAGATACTGCTGCCGAACGAGGGCGCGCTGTGGCGCAGCGGCAACTGGGCGGGGGGCGGCACCTACGGCTTCAGCGCGTTCGCGCAGAAGTGGCAGACGTTGCAGGCCGACCCGCTCGCGCCGGTCACCCCGCCCTACGACCGCCTGCCGCAGCTCACGCTCACGGCCCTGCGCCCCGACCTGATGAACGCGGACTTCGACCTGCAGGCGCAGTACACCGGGTTCGATCACGTGTCGCTCGTCACCGGCGGCCGGCTGGTCGCCTACCCGAGCCTGTCGGTGCCGCTGCGCACCGCGTACGCCTGGTTCACGCCGAAGGCGGGCGTGAACTTCACGAAGTACGTGATCGACCCCAACAAGGACGGCTTCCGGGACAGCACCCGCACGCTGCCGGTCGTGAGCGCCGACGCCGGCCTCGTTTTCGAGCGCACCGGCGCGCTCGGCGGGGTGCCGATCATCCAGACGCTGGAGCCCCGCCTCTACTACGTCTACATCCCCTACAAGGACCAGAACGGCATTCCCAACTTCGACACCGGGCAGCAGGACATCAACTTCGCGACCATCTATTCCGAGAACCAGTTCGCCGGCTGGGATCGCATCAACGACGCGAACCAGATCACGCTCGGCGTGAGTACCCGCTTCATCAGCTCCGAGTCGGGCTCGGAGCGCCTGCGCGCGGGCGTGGCGCAGCGCTTCTACTTCAGCACCCAGCAGGTGACGCTGCCCGGGGTGCCGGTGCGCACCAGTTCGAGCTCCGACCTCCTCGGCGCGGTCTCCGGTCTGCTCGCCCCGCACTGGTTCGTGGACGCGGGCCTTCAGTACAGCACCGATTTCTCGCAGGTCCAGCGGTTCAACGCCGGCACCCGCTACCAGCCCGCGCCCGGCAAGGTGGTGAACCTGAGCTATCGCGAGACCGTGAACTCGATCCGGCAGACCGACGTGTCGGGCCAGTGGCCGATCCGCCCCGGCTGGACCGCGCTCGGGCGCTGGAACTACTCGCTCCTCGACAGCCGCTCGCTCGAAACGCTCGCCGGCCTCGAGTACAACGGCGATTGCTGGGTGCTGCGCGTCGTGGCGCACCGCTTCACCACCGCCACGCAGCAGGAAACCACGACCTTTTTTGTTCAGCTCGAATTGAACGGTGTCTCGCGGATAGGCTCCAACCCGATGGAGACCCTGCGCCGGAGCATCGGCGGCTTCGTCAGGGACCCCCGCGCGCCCACGCCACAGGAGCTGCGCGGGCTGCTCAACTGAGGAAGAACACCGCCAGTCCTTTCGCACCGCATGCCAGGAAACCCGATGACGACGCGGCGCCGCTGCCCGGCGCGAATCAGCGCCGCCCTGCCCGGTCTCGCGCTGGCGCTCGCGCTGGCGGCGCCCGCCGAGGCGCAGAAGCCGCGCCCGATCGTCGTCCTCGACCGCATCGCCGCCGTCGTGAACAACGACGTGATCACGCGCAACGATCTCGAGGAGCGCGTGGAGCTCGCTTTGCGGCAATTGCGGGGACAAGGCACGCCGCCGCCGGCGCGCCCCGTGCTCGAGAAGCAGCTGCTCGAGCGCATGATCTCCGATCGCGTGCAGCACCAGTTCGCCCGCGAGACCGGCCTGCGCGTGGACGACCCCGAACTCGACCGCGCCATCGACCGCATCGCGAAGGAGAACAAGCTCACGCTGGCGCAGCTGCGCCAGGCGCTCGAACGCGACGGCGTGCCCTTCGCCAAGTTCCGCGAGGACATCCGCGGCGAGATCCTGATCGCGCGCCTGCGCGAGCGCGAGGTCGACAACCGCATCGTGGTGACCGACGCCGAGATCGAGAACTTCCTCGCCGCGCACAAGTCGCAATCCGGCGGCGGCGACGAGTACAACCTTTCCCATATCCTGGTGACCGTGCCCGAGAGCGCGAACCCGGAGCAGATCCAGGCGCGGCGCGCGCGCGCCGAACAGGCGCTCGCGCAGGTGCGGAGCGGGACCGATTTCCGGCAGGTTGCGGCCTCGTTCTCGGATGCGCCCGACGCGCTGCAGGGCGGCAACATGGGCTGGCGCGACGTGAACCGCCTGCCGGTCCTGTTCGCCGAGGCGCTGCAGAAGATGAAGCCCGGAGAAGTGAGCGACCTGCTGCGCAGCCCCAACGGCTTTCACCTGCTGCGTTTGAACGACCGGCGCGGCGGTAGCGCCCCGGTGATCGTCAGCCAGGCGCGGGCCCGCCACATACTCATCAAGACGAACGAGCTCGTCTCGGAGGACGAGGCGCGCCGGCGCCTCGCCGCGCTCAAGGAACGGCTGGACAACGGCGCCGACTTCGCCGAGCTCGCGCGCGCGCATTCCGAGGACGCGAGCTCGGTCAAGGGCGGCGACCTCGGCTGGCTCTCGCCGGGAGACACGGTGCCGGAGTTCGAGCGCGCCATGATGAGCCTCGCCCCGAAACAGGTGAGCGCTCCCGTGCGCTCGCCCTTCGGCTGGCACCTGATCGAAGTCATGGAACGGCGCAACGAGGACATGTCACAGGAGCGCCAGCGCGTCACCGCGCGCATGGCGTTGCGCGAGCGCAAGTCCGACGAGGCCTACCAGGAGTGGGTGCGGCAACTGCGCGACAAGGCCTACATCGAGATGCGGCTCGAGGAACGCTAGCGAGTGCGGGGGCCGGGTGGCGACCGATGAGCGTCCGGGGGCGGAGCGAAGGGGACGCGGGACCCGCGCGCGGGGGCCGCGACCGGCTTGCGCAAGGCCGCGGGATCATGGGGGCTAGCGCCGCCGTGCGCCCCGCGCGCCACGCCTCCCGGCCCGTCGCGGTCACCGCCGGCGAACCGGCCGGAATCGGTCCGGAACTCTGTCTCGCGCTTGCCCGCGCCGGCCTCGCATCGCGCATCGTGGTCGTGGGCGACCGCGAACTCCTGCGCGAACGCGCGCGCCGGCTGCGCATCGCGGTGCCGATCGTCGACTTCGACCCGGCGCGCCCGCGGGGCGGCGGCCGCGGCGCCCTGCGGGTGCGGCACGTCGCGCTCGCCGCGCCCGCCGCGCCGGGGCGGCTCGATCCCGCCAACAGCCGGGCGGTGCTCGACGCGCTGGAGGCCGCCGCGCGCGGCTGCCGTGACGGCATATTCGCCGCGATGGCGACGGCCCCGCTGCACAAAGGCGTGATCAACGACGCCGGCATCGCCTTCACCGGACACACGGAGTACCTCGCGCGGCTCACCGGCGCGCGCCACGTCGTCATGATGCTGGTCGGCGGCGGCATGCGCGTTGCGCTCGCGACGACGCACGTCGCCCTCGCGGAAGTGCCCCGCCGCATTACCGCCACGGCGCTCGGGCGCTCGCTCGAAGTGCTCCTCGCCGAGCTGGCGCGGCGCTTCGGCCTGCCGCGGCCGCGTGTCGCGGTGGCCGGCCTCAACCCGCACGCCGGAGAGTCCGGTTACCTCGGCCGCGAGGAAATCGAGGTGATCGCCCCGCTGCTCGCGCGCTGGCGCGCGCGCGGGCACCGCGTCATGGGTCCGCTTCCGGCCGATACCCTCTTCGTTCCGGAACAACTGAAGCGCTACGACTGCGTGCTCGCGATGTATCACGACCAGGGACTGCCGGTGCTCAAGCACGCGGCGTTCGGGGGCGGCGTGAACGTCACGCTCGGTTTGCCCTTCGTGCGCACCTCGGTCGACCACGGCACGGCGCTCGAGCTCGCCGGCACCGGAAAAGCGCATGCGGGCAGCCTCATCGAGGCGGTCCGGCTCGCCGCGCGGCTCGCGCGCCCGCGGCCCGGCCGCGCGGCGACGTGAGGCCGCACCGGGCGCGCCGGCGCTTCGGCCAGAATTTTCTCGTCGACGAGGGCGTCGTCGATGCCATCGTCGCCGCGGTCGCGCCGCGCCGCGAGGACGCCATGCTCGAGATCGGCCCGGGTCTCGGCGCCCTCACGCGGCCGCTTGCGCGCCGCCTTGCCCGCCTGCAGGTGATCGAGATCGACCGCGACATCGTCGCGCGGCTGCGCTCCGAATTCGCCGGCGGGAACCTCCTCATCCACGAGGGCGATGCGCTCGACTTCGAATTCGCCGCGCCCGGCGGCGAGCTGCGGGTGGTCGGAAACCTGCCCTACAACATCTCGACGCCGCTGCTCTTTCACCTCGCGCGCCACGCGGCGGCGATCCGCGACATACACGTCATGCTGCAGAAGGAGGTGGTGGAGCGCATGGTCGCCGAGCCGTCGTCCTCCGCCTACGGGAGGCTCTCGGTGATGCTGCAGTACCGCTTCGCGCTGGAGCGCGTGCTCGAGGTGCCGGCCGCCGCCTTCCGCCCGGCCCCGGCCGTGCACTCCGCGCTGGTGCGCATGACCCCGCACCGGCCGCTGCCGCACCCCGCGCGCGACGAGGCGACCTTCGCCGCCATCGTTGCGGCCGCGTTCTCCCAGCGGCGCAAGACGCTGCGCAACACGCTGAAGGCGCGGTTCGATGCGGCCCGGCTTGCGCAGCTCGGCATCGACCCGGGCCTGCGCGCGCAGGACCTGGCGGTGGCCGATTTCGTCCTCCTCGCCGACGACGCCGCGACAGGAATCGTCGGCAGAACGGCCGACAATTCCTTACAAGGGACAACCAGGGAATAGCGACAGGCACGACTGGTCGCACTTGCTGCCAGTCGGCACGCGCAGGACTCGGACCTCTGTCCGTGCTGCGAGGAGCGTCTCTGAAGAAATTTGAGCGCGCCGGGGGCGAAGCACTGACGAGCTCAAATTTCTACCATCTCGAAGTCTTCCTTGCGCGCGCCGCAATCGGGACACGTCCAGTTCATGGGAATGTCGTCCCAGCGGGTGCCCGGCGCGATGCCTTCCCCCGGCAGGCCGGCCGCCTCGTCGTACACGAATCCGCAAATGAGGCACATGTACTTCCTGTAGACCTGGAGCTCGGCAGTGGCCATTAAGCCTTCCGTTTTGCGCTAAAATGGAATTCTAGCGAATCACTCTCGCAGCGACCAAGCGCGCCGCAGCCCGCACAGTCCGCGACATGATGCATCGCGCTTGCGCCGCGGGGAGTTCCCGGCACGCGCCGGGTCGCCGCTCTCCGTTCCTGCCTTCATCCTGAATGCCCGGCCTGCCGCCCATCGTGCTCGTATTTGCCGCCTCCGATCCGAGCGGAGGGGCCGGTTAGCAGGCCGACATCATGACCCTCTCCAGCATGGGTTGCCATCCGCTTTCGGTCGTCACCGCCGTGACCGTGCAGGACACGATGGGTGTGGACGACGTGAGCGCGATCGAGGCGGAATGGGTCGCGGACCAGGCGCGTTGCGTGCTGGAAGACATGCCGGTCGCCGCTTTCAAGATCGGGCTGCTCGGCAACCTCGAGCAGGTCGCCGCGATCGCGGAAGTCGTGTCCGACTACCCGGACGTGCCGCTCGTGCTCGATCCGGTGCTCGCTTCCGGCCGCGGCGACGAACTCGTGCCCGAGGAGATGCTGCACGCCATGCGGGAGCTGCTCATACCACAGAGCACCATCGTCACGCCGAACAGCCTCGAAGCGCGCCGCCTCGCGATCGAGGAAGGCGAGGACAGCGCCCCGGATCTCGCCGAGTGCGCGCGCCGCATCATCGCCGCCGGCTGCGAGTACGTGCTCGTCACCGGCACCCACGAGAACACGCCGCAGGTCGTCAACACGCTCTACGCGCAGGCCGGCGTGGTGCGCGCCGACTCGTGGCAGCGCCTGCCGGGCTCGTACCACGGTTCCGGCTGCACGCTCGCCTCCGCGATCGCCGCGACGATCGCGAACGGGCTGGAGATCGGCGACGCGGTCAAGGACGCGCAGGAGTACACGTGGCAATCGCTCAAGGCGGCGTTTCGCCCCGGCATGGGGCAGCACATACCGGACCGCCTGTTCTGGGCGCGCGAGAATGAATCGCCCGCGGACGACGGCGATCCGCAGGCCTGAGCGGGGCGAACCGGTGACGCCGGCCATCCGCGGCCTCTACGCGATAACGCCGGACACGGCCGATACCGGCTCGCTGGTGCGTCTTGCCGATGCTGCGTTCGCCGGCGGCGCGCGGCTGCTCCAGTACCGCAACAAGAGTGCCGGCGCCGCGCTGCGGCTCGAACAGGCACGGGCGCTCGCTCCCCTCTGCCGCCGCCACGGCGTTCCCCTCATCATCAACGATCATCTTGCCCTCGCGCTGGAAGTCGGCGCCGAGGGACTGCACCTCGGCGCGGAGGACGGCTCCGTGGGGGAGGCGCGCGCGCGCCTGGGGCCCGGGCGGCTGCTCGGCGTCTCATGCTATCGATCGATCGATACCGCGCTCGAAGCCGCACGCCTGGGCGCCGACTACGTCGCCTTCGGCGGTTTTCATCCCTCGCCGGTGAAACCCGGCGCGGCGGTCGGCGGGCGCACGCCGCTCTCCCTGCTCGGTGAGGCAAAGGGTCGGCTCGCGGTGCCGGTCGTCGCGATCGGCGGTATCACCCCGGAGAACGCCCCGGCGCTCGTCGCCGCCGGCGCCGACAGCGTGGCCGTGATCACGGCGCTCTTCGCCGCGCCCGATGTCACCGCCGCGGCGCGCCGCTTCGCGGCGCTGTTCGGGGACAGATGAAGCGCAGCCAGGCTCTCTTCAAGCGGGCGCAGCTCCGCATACCCGGCGGCGTCAACTCGCCGGTGCGTGCGTTCCGATCGGTCGGCGGCACACCGCCCTTCATCCAGCGCGGCAAGGGTGCGACCGTGTGGGATGCGGACGGCAACGCGTACGTCGATTACGTGGGGTCCTGGGGCCCGCTCATCGCGGGCCACGCGCACCCCGACGTGGTGAAGGCGGTCCAGCAGGCCGCGGAGCGGGGGCTTTCCTTCGGCGCGCCCACCGAGGCCGAGGTCGAAATGGCGGAGCTGCTGGCGAAGCTCGTGCCCTCCCTCGAGCACGTGCGGCTGGTCAACTCGGGCACCGAGGCGACGATGACCGCCATACGCGTCGCCCGCGGACACACGGGGCGCTCGAAGATCGTGAAATTCGAAGGCTGCTATCACGGTCACGCCGACGCGCTCCTCGTGAAAGCAGGCTCGGGCGCCTTGACGCTCGGGCAACCGAGCTCGGCGGGCGTGCCGGCCGCGGTTGCCGCCGACACGCTCGTCCTCGATTACAACGACGCCGCTGCCGTCGAGCGTACTTTCGCGGCGGCGGGTGCGGAGATCGCCGCGGTCATCGTCGAGCCGGCCGCAGGCAACATGAACCTGGTCCTGCCGCGGGAGGGCTTTCTGGAGACGCTGCGCGCGTGCTGTTCCGCGCACGGCGCGGTTCTGATCTTCGATGAAGTGATGACCGGCTTTCGCGTCGCGCCGGGCGGCGCGCAGCAGCGCTACGGCATCCAGCCGGATCTCACCACCCTCGGCAAGGTGATCGGCGGCGGGATGCCGCTCGGCGCGATCGGGGGGCGCCGCGAGATCATGCAGAAGCTCGCGCCGCTCGGGCCGGTGTACCAGGCCGGCACGCTTTCCGGCAACCCCGTTGCCGTCGCTGCCGGGCTCGCGACGTTACGGCTCGTGCAGGCGCCGGGCTACTTCGATGCGCTGGCCGCCACGGCGCAACGCCTGTGCGAGGGTCTCGCGCGCGCCGCACGCGAGGCCGGCGTGGGCTTCTCGGCGCAGAGCGCGGGCGGCATGTTCGGACTGTACTTTCGCGAAACGCCGCCGGCAAGCTACGCGGAAGTCATGCAGTGCGATCGCGAGGCGTTCAACCGTTTCTTCCACGCCATGCTGGCGGGCGGGGTCTATTTTGCGCCCTCGGCCTACGAAGCCGGCTTCGTGTCCTCGGCGCACGGCGCCCCTGAACTCGAGCGCACCTTGAAGGCGGCGGCCGCCGCTTTCGCCGCGCTCGGGGCGGGCGCCTGATCCGGAAGCGGGCCGGGAACCGGACCGCGCGCGGAACGGCGGATTCCTAGCCTGAATTTCCACGCCGGTAGATTAGCCTAACACGGCCCGCGGCGCGGGCTGCCGTTACTCCTCTCTCCAGCCGCACCAGGTTCGGCCTTCTCCTGTTAGTCTAAGTGTGCGCCTACCAC
>JADZGE010000122.1 GCA_020854035.1 Burkholderiales bacterium
CGCATCGGTCTCGCCTTCCCCGCTTCCCCAACCGGGCACAGCGCCGCGGCGGCGGCCACCTCGGCCCCTTGATCCGCGCCAAAACCGGACAAATTCGCGCTACCCTATGTCAGG
Organism: Burkholderiales bacterium; assembly: GCA_020854035.1. GTDB lineage: Bacteria > Pseudomonadota > Gammaproteobacteria > Burkholderiales > SG8-41 > SG8-41. Next base: position 115 of record JADZGE010000122.1, read on the forward strand.
AGCTCTGACCTTCCTGATCGACCCGGCCGGGCGCATCGCGAAGCGCTACCTCGGGGTGAGCCCGTCCAGCATCGCGGCGAACGTGATCGCCGACCTCAGGGAACGGGTGCCGTGTTGAAGGGGATCGACCCGACCGCATGTGCGCTCTCGCGGACCGTCCCCTCGACGAGGTGATCGCCGTGCTCCGCGGGGAACGCATGCCGATCGAGGACGAGCCGGTCGGCCGCACGGGGGCGTGCTTCTGGTCCGGGTGAGCGGGTGCACTTGATCGCGGAGACGGTATTTGCCGAAGGGCTGAGCTTCGACCCGTGGTGGTGGGAGGCGGCGCCGCGCCGCGAGGTTGCCGCGCCGCCCTTGCCGGGGGCGGCTGACGTCGCGATCGTGGGCTCCGGCTACACCGGGCTCTCCGCCGCGCTGACCCTCGCGCGCGCGGGGCGGAGCGTCATCGTCCTGGAGTCGCGCGAGATCGGCCACGGCGCGAGCAGCCGGAACGGCGGCGCGGTCGGGGAGACGCTCCGCCACTCGTACACCGCGCTCGCCGGGCGGCTCGGGCGCGAGGCGGCGATCGCGTTCTACCATGGCGTGCGAGAGGCCCGTGCCTGGGTCGAGAACCTCGTCATCACCGAGAACATCGACTGCCGCTTCGCGCGCGTCGGGCGTTTCGTGGGCGCTCACCGCCCGGCGGACTACGGCGCGATGGCACGCGACACGGAGGCGCGACGGCGCGATATCGGGTTCGATGCGGACATGGTGCCGCGCTCGGAGATGCACCGAGTGATCGGCTCGGACGCATACCACGGTGGCCGACTGATCCACAGCGACGCCAACCTGCATCCCGCGCTGTTCCACCAGGGACTGCTGGAGCGGGTGCTGGCGGCGGGGGCGACCGTCGTGCCGCACACGCCGGTCGTGGCGGTGCGGCGCGACGGTTCCCGGTTCCGCGTGGCGACGGGCGGGCCTGCACTCTCGGCGGGCGCGGTGATCATGGCCACCAACGGTTACACGGGGCGCGCCTCGCCGTGGCTGCGCCGCCGCCTCGTTCCGATACAGAGCCAGATCATCGCCACCGAACCGCTGCCGCGCGACACCGTCGAGCGCCTCGTCCCGGGACGCCGCCAGCTGGGGGATACGCGGCGGCTGCACAATTACTATCGCACCTCGCCGGATGGCGCGCGGATACTGTTCGGCGGGCGTGCCGGTGCCGGCGAACTACGCGACCGGCGACGGAGCGCGACCCAACTCCACCGCCAGATGATCGGGATATTCCCGGATCTCGAGCGGGCGCGCATCACTCATGCATGGGCGGGTTTCATCGCCTACACCTTCGACGCGCTGCCGCACATGGTGGAGCACGACGGCGTGCACTACTGCGCCGGTTACTGTGGCAGTGGTGTCGCGATGGCGCCGTACCTGGGGCACAAGACGGCGCTCAAGGTGCTGGGTTCTCGCGGCGCCGCCACGCCCTTCGACCACGCCTACCGCCGCATGCCGGGGTACACCGGCACGCCGTGGTTCCTGCCGGCGGCGGTGTGGGCGTTGAGCGTGCGAGACCGGCTGCGTGTCTGAGGCGTGGCGCCGCCGGGGCGCGCCGGTCACGGGCAGGAGAGACCGGCGAGCGGGGCGGGCGTGCCGTCCTTACCGGGACACCGGCAGCCAGATGCGCGAAATCCGGGGCGGCTGCGCGGGAGCAGATTGCCTTGCGCTCGGGGCTTCGCGGGATGATCGCGACGCCCGCTCGCGCGCTTCTTCCTGTGCGGGCGTGAGGGGTTCGCCGCTCACCAGCACCGAGAACGGCGCATGGTCCACCTCGAGCGAAGTGAACATGAACGGCAATGGCGTCGCGGCGCCCGGCCTCGGCTTCACCTTGATGTCGATGTCCTCGTCCGTGTCGGGCGGCGGGTTGCCGTCGTGGACGAGGTTACGCCGCCGCTGCAGGTAAGCGTCGCGCAGGAACTCGTAGGGATCGAGCGCCGCGGTGTCGAGTATCGTGGAAGTGTCCAGGAGTTCCGTGCGCCGGCTGATGATGCGTGTTCCCCACAGGATGTTGCGGTCGCGCGAAGGATCGACGTAGGTCACGGGGTCGGTGTAGAAATCCACCAGCCAGCCCACGCCGTCGCGGAAGCTGCTCGGTCCGACGAAGGGGAGCACGAGGTACGGACCGATCCCTATGCCCCAGTAGCCGAGCGTCTGGCCGAAGTCCTCGTTGTGTTTTTCCAGCCCGACTTCCGTCGCGACGTCGATCACGCCGAGCAGCCCAGCCGTGGTGTTGATCGCGATGCGGCCGACATCGGAGATCGCGTGGGTCAGCTTGCCCTGCAGCAGGTTGTTGAGCGCGACGATGACATCGTTGATATTGGAGAAGAAATTGCTCACTCCGGTGCGGGCGATCTCGGGCACGACGCCGCGATAGAGGATCGAGGCGGGTTTCACGAGAAGGTTGTCCACCCCGTCGTTGAAGTGATAGATGCCCCGATTGAGCGGCTCGAGCGGGTCGCGGGGATTGCCATTGGTGGCGCACCCGGAGCAGAGGACGAGCGACCCAAGACCGCAAACAAGCAGCGCGCGCCAGCGCGCGGAGCGGGTATACGTGGCCATCGTCCCTGGGTTTCTTGTTGGTAAGTATCGGTTCTTGCGGATTATATCAGGCAAGCCCCGGCCGAGGTATGCCCTCCAGCGGCGCGCGGCCGAGGGTCCGGAACGGCCCGCCAGCGCAATAACGGCCCGGGCGGCTTGAGCTTGAGTCAAGTGCCATGAGCGAAAAAGAGGGAGAAATCCGGCGCTGTTCGCGTGTTGCTCCCCCTGCTGCACGGGACCATGCGATCAGTCCGTGGCCGGCTCCCGGCGCGCCGCCATGCGGCCCCGGATCGATTCCAGCGTCTTCCTGGCGGCCGGCGCCAGCGTGCCGCCCAGGCTTACGGCGTGTTCGGCGGCGGCGAGCGCTTCCGGCAGCCTGCCGCGCTCGGCCAGCACGTGGGCGTAATTGTTGAATGCCGCCGCCTCGCCGGGGTGGGCGAGCGTTGCATCCCTGAACCATGATTCCGCGGCGGCGAGATCCTTCAGCGCATACGCCGTGTTGCCGCTGCCCATCAGGCCGACGAGGCTCGAGGGCCAACGCGCGAGCATCGCGTTGTAGGCGATGTGGGCGCTGCGGATCCGGCCGCTGCTCTCCAGCGCGGCCACCGCCTCGCCGTAGCGCGCCTCGGTGGCGGTCGCCGGAACGCGATCGGGCGCGACGACAACCATCGCCCAGCGCCCCTCGTCCTGCCACAGGTACTCGAAGACCCCGAAGGGCATGGTCTGGCGCTCGCGCGATCCGGAGCGCCGCACGACCTCGCCGGCCTCGAGGTCGTAACCGACCACGACGGCGTAGTGCCACAGCGGCCACCAGCGGACGCGATAGTTCTCCAGCACGATGACCGGCGAGCCCGCCGCGACCTCCAGCAGCACTTCGTCGAGTCCGGGCGCAAGCTGGTAGCCGATCAAGCCATGACGGCGCGGCGCGGCGAGCATCTCGACCTGGAGGCTCCCCTTGCGGGACGGGAGGTACACCTCGTCGATCAGCGCCTCCGGGGTCACGGCGGCCCCCGCCGCGGACATCGCCATCGCAAGCGATGCGGGCCCGCACTGGTAGTCGTCCTGCGGGAAAAAGGGGACCGACGAGAGTTCGACCCGTGGCGGGAGCCTCCCCTGCGTGCGCGCGACCACGCCCGGGCCGTGCGACGCAATGAGCGCGCAGCCGCCCATCATCACGGCGAAAAAGAGAAAGCCCGCGCACAGGCGGGCTTTCCGGCGGCGCACTTTCTCCCGCCCGGCGGCCGTTGCGTGACCGAGCCGCGCGGCGAACGCGCTAGCGCTTGTAGTACACGAAGTAGAGAACGAGCCCGATGATGACGATCGCCCAGACCCAGCTGTCGGCGGCGCCGGCGGGCAGCGTGTCGATCCTGCCCGCGAGCCGCGAGAGTTCGTCCTCGGTGAGCGCGTTCACGCGGTCCGTCGCCGCGGCGGCGGAAAGGCCGTGCGCCTCGAGCTGGCGCGCGACATCGGCGCGGTTCAGGAACCCGACGACGGTATCGCGGTTCGCCTGCCCGCGCGCCCCGGCGACGATCTCCCCGGTGCCGACGAGCGTCGCCTCGGCCGAGAACGGCGCCCATGCCATCACGACGACAAGCATCCGGGCGAGCAGCGTGCGGGTACGGCTCATCGAAGCCTCCTTGCGGTTGATCGGGGTTTCGTCCGTCCCCGCCATGGGCCGGGCCCGGACGCCGACAGGGTTGCTTATAGCGCCTGCGGGATCGCCCGGTCAAGTGCCGGGGGCGCCGCTCCGGGCATCGCGGCACCGTTTGTTATACTCATCCCGATCCGGCGGCGGCGCCCGCCGCCCTTCCACAAACGCGATACCGGAGCGAGGGACGACCATGTTGACGAAAGTGAAGCCCGCGGTTCAGTTGAAGGACATGAAGCTCTTTCGCCGGCAGTGCTACATCGACGGCGCATGGGTGGACGCCGACGACCGGGCGACGATTCCGGTCTTCAATCCCGCGGATGGAGTGGAAATCGGCACCGTGCCGGCGATGGGCGCCGCCGAGACCCGGCGCGCGATCGAGGCCGCGAACGCCGCCTGGCCGGCGTGGCGCGCGAAGACGGCGCGGGAACGCTCGGCGCTGCTGCGCAAGTGGTTCGAGCTCACGATGGCGAACCAGGAGGACCTCGCGATCCTCATGACGGTGGAGCAGGGCAAGCCGCTCGCCGAGTCGCGCGGCGAGATCGCCTACGGGGCCGCGTTCATCGAGTGGTTCGCCGAGGAGGCGAAGCGCGTATACGGGGACACCATCCCGGCGCAGATGACCGATCGGCGCATCGTGGTGCTGAAGCAGCCGATCGGGGTGTGCGCCGCGGTGACGCCGTGGAATTTCCCGAACGCGATGATCACGCGCAAGGCCGCGCCCGCGCTCGCGGCCGGGTGCACGATGGTGATCAAGCCCGCGAGCATGACGCCCTTTTCGGCCCTGGCGCTGTGCGAGCTCGCCGAGCGTGCCGGCATTCCGAAGGGCGTGATCTCGGTCGTCACCGGGCCCGCCGGCCCGATCGGCAAGGAGCTGACGACGAACCCCCTCGTGCGCAAGTTCACCTTCACCGGGTCGACGGAGATCGGCAAGAAGCTGATGGAGCAGTGCGCGAGCACCGTGAAGAAGGTCTCGCTCGAACTGGGCGGCAACGCTCCGTTCATCGTGTTCGACGACGCGGATCTCGACGCGGCCACCGAGGGCGCCATCGCCTCGAAGTTCCGGAACACCGGACAGACCTGCGTATGCGCGAACCGCATCTTCGTGCAGGACGGCGTCTACGACGCGTTCGCGGCAAGGCTCGCCGGGAAAGTCGCCGCCATGAAGGTGGGCAATGGCCTGGAAGACGGTGTCGTGCAGGGCCCGCTCATCGAGGACAAGGCGCTCGAGAAGGTGGAGGAGCACATCGCCGACGCGGTGGCGAAGGGCGCGCGGGTGGTGACCGGCGGCGGGCGTCACGACAAGGGCGGGCGTTTCTTCCAGCCGACGGTGCTCGCCGAGGTCACGCAACGGATGAAGATCACCAGCGAAGAGACGTTCGGTCCGGTGGCGCCGCTCTACCGGTTCAGGACGGAAGCGGAGCTGATCGGGCTCGCCAACGCCACGGAGTACGGTCTTGCCGCCTACTTCTACAGCCGCGACATCGGCCGCGTGTGGCGGGTCGCCGAGGCGCTGGAGTCCGGCATTGTCGGGATCAACGTGGGCATCATCTCGACGGAAATCGCGCCGTTCGGCGGCGTCAAGGAGTCCGGTATCGGGCGCGAGGGTTCGAAGTACGGCATGGAGGAGTTCCTCGAGGTGAAGTACCTCTGCATGGGCGGACTCGACAAGTAACCGGCGGCAGGCTTCGAAAGGAGCGCCGCCGCGCCCGGCGGCGCCGTTCGTGCCCGTGCAGATCCTCGGTCTCGATCACATCGTCCTGCGCGTCGCGGATCTCCGGCGCATGACGCGCTTCTACTGCGATGTCCTCGGTTGCCGGGTGGAGCGCGTGCGCGAGGAGCTCGGCCTCACGCACCTGCGCGCCGGCGAGGCGATGATCGATCTCGTGGCCGTCGAGGGAGAACTCGGCCGCCGGGGCGGCCCCGCCGCCGGTCCGACCGGACGCAACGTCGATCACTTCTGCCTGCGCGTGGAGCCGTTCGACGCCGCGGTGCTGCTTGGCCACTTCGCCGCGCACGGGGTCGCCGCCGGCGAAGTGAAGATGCGCTTCGGCGCCGAGGGCATGGGGCCCTCGCTCTACCTCACCGATCCCGAGGGCAACGTGGTGGAACTCAAGGGCGGCCCGGAGCGCGGCGCCGGCGCTCCCGCGTAGAGGAGGGATCGGCCGCGGCGGCGCGGGGCGCGTGGCGGCTCGCGCGCTTTTCCCGCCCGCTCCCGCTTTCGCCGCGCGCGCCGGTTCCCGCGCGGCCGGGCACTCGAGCGGCATGGCGGTGGAGAGCCCGAGGCCGAACCGGGCGCGCGCGATCCGGCACGGCGGGTGTCGCGGCGGTGATCCCGGGACCGATCCCGCCGCCGGGAAGCACGAGACGCTTCACTGCGGCTTGATCCCCGCGGCCTTGATCACCTTGGCCCACTTCGCCATTTCCTGCTTCATGTAGGCGCCGAACTCCTCGGGCGTGCCCGGCGCGGCGTCGAGCCCCTGCTTGAAGAGGAACTCCTTGATGTCGGGCGAGGAGAGCGCGCCGGTGATCTCCTTGTTCAGGCGCGCGATGACCGGCCTGGGCGCTCCGGCGGGCGCGAGGAACCCGTTCCAGTTGTTCGCCTCGAAACCCGGCACGCCCGCCTCCGCGACCGTCGGCAGGTCGGGAACGAGCGCCGAGCGCTTCGCCGTGGTGACCGCGAGCGCGCGGATCTTGCCGGACTTGATGTGGCCGATCGAGCTCGCCGCGGTCGCGAAGATGAGCTGGATGTTGCCGCCGAGAAGGTCGAGCATCGCGGGGCCGCCGCCCTTGTAGGCGATGTGGACGAGCTTCACCCCGGCCTGCAGGTTGAAGAGCTCCACCGCGAGATGCCCGGTGCCGCCGATGCCCGAGGAGCCGGCGTTCAGCGACTTCGCCTTGGCGAGCGCGATCAGCTCCTTCACCGATTTCGCGGCCACCGTCGGATGCACCACGAGTATGTTCGTCGAGTCGGCGGCGCGCGTGACCGGCACGAGATCCTTCAGGGTGTCGAACGGCATCTTCGCGCTCAAGCTGGGATTCACCACGAGCGCGATCGTGCCGAGCAGTATGGTGTGGCCGTCCGCCGTGGACTTGCTCACGATGTCGGCGGCGATCGTGCCGGAGTGGCCGGGCCGGTTGTCGACGATCACCTGCTGGCCGAACGCGGTCGAGAGCTTGCTGGCGAGGGCGCGGGCGGTGGTATCCGTGCCGCCGCCCGGCGCGAAACCGATCACGAGGCGCACCGGCTTGTTCGGAAAGTCCGCCGCGATGGCGGGAGCGGATGCGGCGGCAAGCGCCGCGGTGATCAGGATGCGAGCGGTTTTCATGTGCGACTCCTCGTGGGTTTCATGGTGTGGCTGGTCATGCCGGACGGCGCGCGGCGCGCCGGGAAGCGGCCATCCTCGCCGCGAGCGTGAAAGCCGCCCCCAGGGCGCCGGCATCGGCCTTTCCCGCGCCCACGATATCGTAGGCCGTGCCGTGGGCGGGCGTGGTGAAAACGGTCGGGAGCCCGGCGGTGACGGTGACGCCCTGGTTGAATCCCAGGAGCTTGGTCGCGATCTGCCCCTGGTCGTGGTACATCATCACCACGCCGTCGAATTCGCGGCGCAGCGCTTTCAGAAAGATCGCGTCCGAGGAGATCGGACCCGTGCAGTCGATGCCAGCCGCGCGCATGTTCTGCACGGCCGGGCGGATGATGCGGATCTCCTCGTCGCCGAAAAGACCGTTCTCGCCGTTGTGCGGGTTGAGCGCGGCGACGCCCAGGCGCGGTTTCTCGAGGCCCGTCGAGCGCAGGGTGTCGTCGGCGAGCCGGATGGCGGACGTGACGCGCTCCGGTGTGACGAGGTCCACCGCCCGGCGCAGCGCGACGTGCGAAGTGACCCGGAAGGTGCTGAATTCCGGAATGACGTTCATCTCGCCGAAAAAGCCGTCGTGACCGGTGAGTCTTGCGAACATCTGGTGTTCGTCGTTGAACCGCCACCCGCCCTGGTACAGCGCGCCCTTGTTGAGCGGCGCGAAGCAGATGCCGTCGAGCTTGCCCGCGCGCGCAAGCTCGATCATGTGCTTCAGCGTGTCACCGGTCAGCCGGCCGGATTCGGGCGAGGAGACACCCTGCGGGAACCGCCCTGGATCGATGTTTCGGAGATCGACGACAGGCAGCGCCACGGCCGGAAAGCGCACCTCGTCGATGGAGCCCGCCGCGCGGTAGGGGAGCGTCACGCCCGCATCGCGAATGCCGAGATCGAGCACGCGCGCATCGCCGATCACCACCACGTCCGCAAGCGGGCGGGTGAGGTCCGAGGCGAGGAGTTTCGCGCTGATCTCCGGGCCGATGCCGGTCGCATCGCCCAGCATGAGGCCGATTACGGGTCTGGTCATGGCGCGGGCGATCGGTGAGCGGTGTGCGGAACGGATGGTGCTAGCCTGAATTTCCACGCCGGTAGATTAGCCTAACACGGCCCGCGGCGCGGGCTGCCGTTACTCCTCTCTCCAGCCGCACCAGGTTCGGCCTTCTCCTGTTAGTCTAAGTGTGCGCCTACCAC
>JADZGE010000123.1 GCA_020854035.1 Burkholderiales bacterium
TCGAGCCGGGCCGCAGGCCGTCGCCGAGCGAGAACGACACGTCGTAGGCCTTGAGGATTTCGCAGATCTCCTCGAAGCGCGTGTAAAGGAAGCTCTCCCTGTGGTGCGCAAGGCACCACTTCGCCATGATCGAGCCCCCGCGCGAGACGATGCCCGTCATGCGCTTCGCCGTCATCGGGATGAACGGCAGGCGCACGCCCGCGTGCACCGTGAAGTAGTCGACGCCCTGCTCGCACTGTTCGATCAGCGTGTCACGGTAGATCTCCCAGGTAAGCTCCTCCGCCGTGCCGTCCACCTTCTCCAGCGCCTGGTAGATCGGCACGGTGCCGATCGGCACGGGCGAATTGCGGACGATCCACTCGCGCGTCTCGTGGATATGCTTGCCGGTCGAAAGGTCCATCACGGTGTCGCCGCCCCAGCGGATCGCCCACGTCATCTTCTCGACTTCCTCCTGGATGCCCGACGAGATGGCGGAGTTGCCGATGTTGGCGTTGATCTTCACCAGGACATTGCGGCCGATCACCATCGGCTCGGTTTCCGGGTGGTTGACGCTGGCCGGGATGATGGCGCGCCCGCGCGCAACCTCCTCGCGGACGAACTCCGGCGTGATCGTCTCCGGGATCGCGGCGCCGAACGATTCCCCGCGATGCTGGCGCGTGATGAGTTCGGAGAGCGCCGCGCGGCGCTGGTTCTCCCGTATCGCGATGAACTCCATCTCCGGCGTGACGATGCCGCGGCGGGCGTAGTGCATCTGCGTCACGTTCATTCCCGGTTTCGCGCGCCGCGGGTTGCGCCTGAGGTTGAAGCGGAACTGCGCGAGCCTCGCGTCGGCGAGGCGCTCGCGGCCGTAGCGCGAACTCGGCCCCTCGAGCACATCGGTGTCGCCGCGCTCCTCGATCCACTTCTGGCGCAGGGGAGCGAGCCCCGAGCGGATGTCTATTCTCGCCGCCGGGTCGGTGTAGGGACCCGAGGTGTCGTAGACGAGAATCGGCGGGTTCTTCTCCGCGCCGAACGAGGCGGGCGTATCCGACTGCGTGATCTCCCGCATCGGCACGCGGATGTCCGGCCGCGAGCCTTCGACGTAGACCTTGCGCGAGTTCGGCAGCGGCCTCACCGCGGCCTCGTCGACGGTCGCGGTCGCGTTCAGGAACCTGGGATTGGCGTTCATATGCGCTCTCCAGCGGTCAAGGCAACGAGGGAGGGCGCGGGGAAGGAAACGGTTTCAACGCTTCCCTGCGCCGGCATTATCCGGATCAGGTTCGAAGGGACTCTCTCACCTGCCGCGGGAGAACGCGAAGCCGCGGCTCCCCGCGGCCCGTGCGTCCACCCGAAGCGGACCCCTACGTTGGCCGGCCAACGTTACCCCAAGGCCCGGGGCGGCGCAAGGGCGGCCGCACGCAACCGGCGCGACGCATCGACAGGCTCTCGCAGAGCGCCGTGCTCGCCGCCTTGAACATCCTCGCCGCGAGGCCCTTGCCCGAACCACCCCGGATCACGAAGAAAACGCGCCGGTCCCGGCGAGGAGCGCCCCGGCCGTCGCGGTGAACGCGATTGGCACGGCCGCGGCAAGCTCGATTCCCCGCGACGCGCGCCGTCCGGCCCTGCGCGTCCGGCCGGTGCGGGCGGGAACAGTGTTAGAATCGTCAGCCCTCCTTCCTCGCAGGCAAGCCCCGGTGGACCTTGAACAGGCGCGCTTCAACATGGTCGAGCAGCAGATCCGGCCGTGGGAAGTGCTCGATCAGCGGGTGCTCGACCTCATGTTCGCCGTCCGGCGCGAGGATTTCGTTCCGTCCCGCTACCGGGCCCTCGCGTTCGCCGACATGGAGATTCCCATCGGTCACGGCGAAACGATGCTCGCGCCGAAGCTCGAGGCGCGCATGCTGCAGGAACTCGCGCCGGGTCCCGGCGACCGGATCCTCGAGGTCGGCACCGGGACCGGCTACATGACGGCGCTCCTCTCGCGGCTCGCGGCGCACGTCTACAGCGTGGACATCGTGCCCGAGTTCACGCGGACCGCCGCCGCCAGGCTCGCCGCGCACGGCGTCACCAACGTGACGCTCGATACCGGCGATGCGGCGCGGGGGTGGAGCCGGCGCGCACCCTACGATGCAATCGTGCTCACGGGCTCGGTGCCGGTGCTGGCCGAAGCGTTTCCGGCGAGCCTCGCGCCGGGCGGAAGGCTCCTCGCCGTGGTGGGCGAACCACCGGTGATGGAGGCGCGTCTCGTCACCTGCGTTTCAGCCGGCGCTTGCGGCTCCGTCGGCCTGTTCGAGACGTGCATCGCGCCGCTCCGGAACGCGCCGCAGCCCGAGCGCTTCGTCTTCTGACCGCCGCGAGTGGTGAATCGCGAATCGGGAAGCCGCGGCGCCGCCGGACACGACCTGCCATTCGCCATTCGCCATTTGCCGGCCGACATGCGCGCGTTCCGCCCCGTTCTGATCGCCATCCTGCTCGCGGTGGGCATGCCCGCGCTGGGGGCGGACCTGCTGGAAATCTTCCGCGCGGCGCAGGTTTCCGATCCGGTGTACGCCGCGGCGCGCTCCGCCTGGGCCGCATCGCAGGAGCGGCTGCCGCAGGGACGCGCGGGGCTCCTGCCCTCGGCGACGCTGTCGGGCTCGACCCAGATCAACGACCGTGATTTCCGGCCCCGGGATGGCACCCTGGGCGGGAGCTCGCGCTTCAATTCGAACGTGTGGTCGCTCTCCGTCACCCAGCCGCTCTACCGGCCGCAGAGCTACACCGCCTACGAGCAGGCGAAGACCCAGGTCGCGCAGGCCGACGCCGTGTTCGCCACCGCGGCGCAGGATCTCATCCTGCGCGTCGCGCAGGCCTATTTCGACGTGCTGCTCGCGCAGAACACCGTGGAGCTCGCCGCGGCGCAGTTGATCGCGATCGGGCAGCAGCTCGAGCAGGCCAAACGCAATTTCGAGGTGGGCACCGCGACCATCACCGACACCCACGACGCGCAGGCGCGCTACGACCTCACGGTTGCCGGCGAGATCGCGGCGAAGAACGACCTCGAGGTGAAGAAGCGGGCGCTCGCGCAGTTGATCGGCCGCCCGGCTCCCGCGTTGCTGACGATCGGGCCGCGGGTCACGCTCGCGCCGCCCGAGCCGAACAGCATGGACGCGTGGGTGAACGAAGCCCTCGCCACCAACCTCCAGATCGTGGTGAGCCAGGGCGCGCTCGACTTCGCCGTGCAGGAAGTCGAGCGCAACCGCGCCGGCCACCGTCCGACCGTGGACGCCTTCGCGACCTACTCCGACACGGCGAGCGGCATCGGCGGCGTGGGAATCTCGGGGACCGACACCACCGTGAAGGTCCTCGGCGTGCAGGTCGCGATCCCGATCTACCAGGGCGGGCTCACCACGTCGCGGGTGCGCGAAGCGCTCGCCAACGAGGAGAAGGCGCGCCAGGACCTCGAGAACGCGCGCCGCGGCGCGGAGCTGGCCGTTCGCCAGGCCTTCCTCGGCGTGACGAGCGGCATGGCCCAGGTGAACGCGCTCGGAGCGGCCCTCGTCTCCAGTCAAAGCTCGCTCGATTCGACGCGGCTCGGGCAGGAGGTCGGCGTGCGCACGCAGGTCGACGTGCTGAACGCCCAGCAGCTGCTGTTCCAGACGCGGCGCGACCGCGCGCAGTCCGTCTACAACTATCTCCTGTCGCTGCTGCGCCTGAAGGCGGCCGCCGGCAGGCTCTCCGAGGGTGATCTCGCCCAGATCAACGCCTGGCTCGCGAAGCCGTGACCGGTGAACCGTGATCAGCTCGCGGCAGGGCTGTTCCCGTTCTCGCGCAACCGGATGAGCGCCATTACCTTCGCGGTGGCGCCGCGATGCGTGTCGCAGAACGCGGCGGCGGCGGCGCCCATGCGCGCCGCCAGCTCCCGGTCGGTGAGCAGCCGCGTCGCCTCGACGGCGAGCGCCCGCGCGTCGCGCACCCTGATCGCGGCACCGGCCCTCACCGCCGATTCCACCGCCTCCTTGAAGTTGTACACCGATGGCCCGATGAGTACCGGCTTGCCGACGGCGCACGCCTCGATCAGGTTGTGCGCGCCGAATGGCATGAGGCTGCCGCCGACGAACGCGACGTCGCACGCGCCGTAGTAGGCGGTCATCTCGCCCATGCTGTCCCCGAGAACCACCCTCGTGTCCGGTTCGATCGGGGCCTCGTCGGTGCGGCGCTGCAGCGTGAACCCGCGCTGCCGGATCTGGAGCGCGACGCTGTCGAACCGGCGCGGATGGCGCGGTACGACGACGAGCAGGAGCCCCGGCACCGCGATCTCGCCCAGCCGATCAAGCAGCAGTTCCTCCTCGCCCTCGCGCGTGCTCGCGGCGAGCAGGACCGGCCGCTCCCGGCCGAAGCGCGCGCGGAACGTACGTGCGAGATCCAGCTGGCCCGCCGCCGCGGCGGCGTCGAACTTGAGGTTCCCCGTCACGAGTACGTTGACCGCACCGACGCCGGCGAGGCGGCGGGCGTCCTCCTCGCTCTGCGCCGCGACCGCGGCGAGGGCGGCGAAACTCCGCCGCGTGAGTCCCGACAGGCGCCGGTAGCCCGCCCACGACTTGCGGGAGAGCCGGGCGTTCACGAGGTAGAGCGGCACCCCCGCCTTGCGGCAGGCATGAATGAGATTCGGCCAGATCTCCGTTTCCATGAGTATCCCCGCGCGCGGGCTGAAGTGATTCAGGAACTGCCGTACCGCGCCGGGAAGATCGTAGGGCAGAAAACAGCGCTCGACCCTGCCGCCGAAGAGCTCCCTTCCGGTTTCGCGCCCGGTGGGCGTCATGTGCGTCAGCAGGATGTAGTGTTCGGGATAGGCCTTGAGCAACGCCTCGATAAGCGGCTGCGCCGCGCGCGTCTCGCCCACCGAAACGGCGTGCACCCAGATGAGGGGAGAGCCGGGCGTCTTGCGGTAGATGCCGAAGCGCTCGCCGAGCTGGCGCAGGTACCCCGGTTCGCGCCACGAACGCAGCACGAGGCGCAGCAGGATAAAGGGTAGCAGTGCGTAGAGGGCGAGGGTGTAGAGGTAGCGCATGCGCCGGCGGCCGATGGCGGCGATCAGTCGTCAGGGCGCAGTATGCGCCGGCGAGCGCGCGCGGGCAGCCCCGGTCGCGGCGGCGATGCCGCCGCCGCGACGCCGGCGCCGGCGAATCGTCATGGCGTGAGCCGCTCCAGGGCGGCGAGGACATCCGCCGCCCGCGGCGACGCGCCGACGCCGCCGACGTTCACGGCGCGCGCGCAACCGTAGAGCCCCGTGGCGAGGGGGTCGGTCGCGCAGTAGATGCCGGCGGTCGGAACGCCGAGCGCCCCCGCGAGGTGCGTCAACCCGGTATCCACGCCCGCCGTCGCCGCGGCCCCCGCGATCAATCCGGCGATTGCGGCGAGCGGCAGTCGCGGGGCGGCGAACGCGCCCGGGATCGCCTGCGCGATCCGCGCGCCGCGAGCGCGCTCACGCTCGCCCTGCCCGGGAAGCACGCAAGTCATGCCGCGCGTCGCGAGCTCGCGCCCGAGCGCGATCCACTGCTCCTCGCCCCACAGCTTGCGCTGCTCGCTCGTCGCGTGCAGCAGCATGGCGTAGGGCCCTTGCGGCAGCCACCCGGGGCGCGCCGCCGCGAGCCGGATGCCGTAGTCGAGCCGCCCGGGCACGGCGTAGCCAAGCGCGAGCGCGGCGAGGCTCCGGTTGCGCGCCACCGCGTGCGCGGCCCGCGGCACGCGCCAGGTGCGGTCGTAGAAAACGGCCAGCGGCTCGCGCGCACTCCGCCAGTCAAGCCCGTGGCGCGCCCCGCGCGCGGCGCTCGCGATGAGCGCGCTCTTCAACAGCCCCTGCGTGTCGATCACGATGTCGTAGGCGCGCGAGCGCAGCGCGCGCAGGAACTCGCCGATCTCGCGGCGCGTCGCGCCGCGCACGAGACTGCGCCGCCAGCGCCGGATGGCGACGGGCAGCACGCCGGCAACCGCCGGGTGCAGCCGCGGCAGCGCCGCGAAGTCCTCCTCGACGACCCAATCGACGGCGCACTCCGGGAAAGCGGCGCTTATGTCGCTCGCCACCGGCAGATTGTGCACCACGTCTCCGAGCGACGAGGTTTTCACCAGCAGGATCCGCTTCATGGCGCGGGCCGCGATCCTCGAGCAATCGGCCGCCGCGCGGTGCGGAAGTGACCGCCGGCCGGCGCGCCGCCCCGCGAAGCCTACACCGAAACTGCCCGTGCGAATAGAATACGCGGTTGCGACCGCGGGACACACAGCGTTGAACCCGAACAATCTCGTCTGGCATCCGTCGTCGATCAGCCGCGCGGATCGGGAGGCGGCGAACGGCCACCGTGCCGCGGTCGTGTGGTTCACCGGCCTGCCAAGCTCCGGCAAGTCGACGACCGCGCACGAAGTCGAGAAGCGGCTCTTCGACGCGGGCCACCTGGCGTACGTGCTCGACGGCGACAACGTGCGCCACGGGCTGAGCGCGGATCTGGGATTCACCGCCGCCGACCGCGCCGAGCATCTGCGCCGCGTCGCCGAGCTCGCGAAGCTCCTGCACGGCGCGGGCTTCATCGTTCTCTGCGCGTTCGTTTCGCCGACGCGCGCGAGCCGCGCCATGGTGCGCGAGCGCGTGCCCCCGGGCGGCTTCTTCGAGGTCTACTGCAACTGCCCGCCCGCGACGTGCGAGCGCCGCGACCCGAAGGGCCACTACGCGATGGCGAAGTCCGGCGCGCTCGCCGACTATACCGGCGTGTCCGCACCCTACGAGGCGCCGGAGCATCCCGAGCTGCTGCTCGACACCGGCGCGCTCGCGCCCGGCGAATGCGCCGGGCGCGTCATCGCGCTGCTCGTGGAGCGCGGGATCATCGGCCGCGCGCGGGGCGAGCGGCGCCGCCCGCGCAAGGGGTCGGCCGCTTGATCCTCGTCACCGGCGGCGCCGGCTTCATCGGCTCGAACTTCGTCCTGCACTGGCTCGCCGGCGGGCGCGGCCCCGTGGTGAACCTCGACAAGCTCACCTACGCGGGCAACGCGGAGAACCTCGCGGCGGCGCGCGAGGATCCGCGGCACGTGTTCGTGCGCGGGGACATCGCCGACGGCGGCACCGTGCGGCGCCTGCTCGACGCGCACCGGCCCGCGGCCGTGGTGAATTTCGCCGCGGAAAGCCACGTGGACCGCTCGATTCACGGGCCCGCGGCGTTCGTGCGGACCAACATCGTCGGCACGTACGAGCTGCTGGAGGCGGTGCGCCATTACTGGACGGCGCTGCCGCCGCGCGAGCGCGAGTCGTTCCGGTTCCTGCACGTGTCCTCCGACGAAGTCTACGGCTCGCTGGAAACGCACGAGCCGGCGTTCACCGAGGCGAGGGCCTACGCGCCCAACAGCCCGTACGCCGCGTCCAAGGCGGCGTCCGACCATCTCGTTCGCGCCTACCACCACACGTGGGGGCTGCCGACGCTCACGACGAATTGCTCGAACAACTACGGCCCGCGCCAGTTCCCCGAGAAGCTGATTCCCCTCGTGATCGTCAACGCGGTTCACGGCAGATCGCTGCCGGTCTACGGGGACGGGGGCAACGTGCGGGACTGGCTCTACGTCGCCGATCACTGCTCGGCGCTCCTGCGCGTGCTCGAGGCGGGCCGCCCCGGGGAGGTCTACAACATCGGCGGCTCCGCCGAGCGGACCAACCTGCAGGTGGTGCACGCACTCGCCGGGATCCTCGACGAGCTGCGCCCGGATCGCGCGCCGCACGCGCGGCTCATCACGCACGTCGCCGACCGCCCTGGCCACGACCGGCGCTACGCGATGGACACGCGCAAACTCGAATCCGGGACCGGCTGGCGCCCCGTCGAGGCCTTCGAAACGGGGCTCCGCAAGACGGTCGCGTGGTACCTCGACAACATGGACTGGGTCGGCAACGTGACGAGCGGCGAGTACCGGAAGTGGGTGGACCTGAACTACGGCGGTCGGTGATTCCCCATCACCCATCACCCTGTTACCCAGATGAAGGGCATCATCCTCGCCGGCGGCAGCGGCACGCGGCTCTACCCCGCCACCCGAGTCGTCACCAAGCAGCTCCTGCCGGTGTACGACAAGCCGATGGTGTACTACCCGCTCACCACGCTCATGCTGGCGGGAATACGCGAGATGCTCGTCATCTCGACGCCGCAGGACACCCCGCGCTACGAGCAGCTCCTCGGCGACGGGCGGCACTGGGGGGTGTCGCTCTCCTACGCCGTGCAGCCCGAGCCGAAGGGCATCCCGCAGGCCTTTCTCATCGGCGCCGATTTCCTGCGGGGAGAGCGTTGCGCGTTGATCCTAGGCGACAACATCTTCTACGGCCACGACCTTTCCTCGCAGCTCAAGGCCGCCGTCGGCTCGCGTGCCGGCGCGACGATCTTCGCCTACCCGGTGCAGGATCCCGAGCGCTACGGGGTGGTCGAGTTCGACCGCGACCGGCGGGTGGTCTCGATCGAGGAGAAACCGGCGCGGCCGAAATCGCGCTACGCGCAGACCGGTTTCGCCGTCTACGACGAGCGCGTGGTCGAGATCGCGCGCAACCTGCGGCCGTCCCGGCGCGGGGAACTCGAGATCACCGACGTCAACCTCGACTACCTCCGGCGCGGCGAACTCGAGGTCGTGCTGATGGGACGCGGCATCGCGTGGCTCGACACCGGCACCCACGACGCCTGGCTCGCCGCTTCGATGTTCATCGAGACCATCGAGAAACGCCAGGGCCTGAAAGTCGCCTGCCCGGAGGAGATCGCGTGGCGCATGGGCTACATCAGCGCCGCGGAGCTCGAGGCGCTCGCCGCGGGAATGGGGGAGAGCACCTACGCGCGCTACCTGGAGAGCGTCGTGCGCGAGGCTCCCGCATGATTTCGCGGCGACGGTGACCCGCATCCTCATCGCCGGCGCGACCGGCCAGATCGGCCGGGAACTCGCCCGCACGCTCGCGGCACTGGGCGAGATCGTCGCGCCCGCGCGCGCCGTGCTCGACCTCGAGCGGCCAGCGTCGATCCGGGCGGTGCTGCGCGATGCGAATCCGGCGGTGATCGTCAACGCCGCCGCCTTCGCCGCGATGGACGAGGCCGAGACCGACCCCGGGCGCGCGCAGCAGGTGAACGGCGTCGCGCCCGGCGTGATCGCCGAGGAAGCGGCGCGGCTCGGGGCGCTGCTGGTGCACTACTCCTCCGCGTACGTCTTCTCCGGCGACGCCGGCCGGCCGTACCGCGAGGACGACCCGCCAGGCCCCATCAACGCCTACGGCGCGAGCAAGCTCGCGGGCGAGCGCGCGATTGCCGCGACCGCCGCGCGCCACCTCGTCCTGCGCCTGAGCTGGGTCCACAGCCTGCACGGCGCGAACTTCCTCACCGCGATCCTGCGGCTCGCGCGCGAGCGCCCCGAGCTGCCGGTGGTGGAGGACCAGACCGGCTCGCCGACGTGGGCGCGAAGCGTCGCGGCCGCGACGGCGCGCCTCATCGCGCATCCGGACCTTGACCGCGCGCCCTCCGGCATCTATCACCTCTCGGCGGCGGGCGCGGTCTCGCGCCGCGCCCTCGCCCAGGCCATCCTGGCGGGCGCGCGGCGCGTGCTGGGCGAGGCCGCCCCGCGCGCGCGGGTGGTGCCGGTCGCGAGCGCGGACTATCCCCTGCCTGCCGCTCGCCCCCGCTACGCCGTGCTCGACAACGCGAGACTCGCGCGGGCCTTCGGCATCCGGCTGCCGGACTGGCGCGTCGAGATCGACGCGTGCCTGGCGGAGCTCGCCGGCGCGCCGTAGCCGGCGCCGCGCGGGGAGATTCCGATTGTCAGGCGCGCGCGCCGCGCACTATAATGGCGCGCGTTCAATCATTGAACAGGGACCGTTCCTGCTCACCGACGAGTACCGCTGCAAGATACTGCGCCTGCTGGAGGCGCAGCCGCAGCTCACGCAGCGCGAGCTCGCGCGCGCCCTCGGGGTGAGCCTGGGCAGGGTCAATTTCTGCCTGAAGGCCCTCGTCGAGAAAGGCCTCGTCAAGGCGGCCAACTTCAGGAACAGCAACAACAAGAAGGCCTACCTGTACGTGCTCACCCGCAGGGGAATCGGCGAGAAGGCGCGCGCGACCGCCCGTTTTCTCGACCGCAAGCTGGCGGAATACGAGGCGCTGCGGCGCGAGATCGAGACACTGAGAAGGGAGGTCCGCCGATGATCCGCTTCAAGCCGCCGGTCACGGATCGGCGCGTGCGTTTCGCGCTGGTCGGGTGCGGGCGGATATCCGCCAATCATTTCTCCGCGCTGGAGGGACGCAGGGACCAGGCGGAACTCGTCGGCGTGTGCGACGTCGACCCCGCCGCGCTCGGGAAAGCCGTCAAGCGGCACGGCGTCGAGGGCTACCCGAGCCTCTCGTCGCTGCTCGACCGGAGCGACGCGGATGTCGTCGTGCTCGCCACGCCGAGCGGGCTGCACCCGGAGCAGGCGATCCAGGTCGCGCACGCGGGCCGGCACGTGATCACCGAGAAGCCGATGGCGACGCGCTGGGACGACGGCAAGCGCATGGTGCAGGCGTGCGATGCGGCCGGGGTGCGGCTCTTCGTGGTGAAGCAGAACCGCTACAACGCGACGCTCCAGCTCGCGAAGCAGGCCGTCGCGAACCACCGGTTCGGCCGCATCTACATGGTGACGGTGAACGTGTTCTGGACGCGCCCGCAGTCGTACTTCGAGACGGCGAAGTGGCGCGGCACGTGGGAGTTCGACGGCGGCGCCTTCATGAACCAGGCGAGCCACTACGTCGATCTCCTCGACTGGCTGATCGGGCCGGTCGAGAGCGTTTCCGCCTACACCGCGACGCTCGCCCGCGACATCCAGGTCGAGGACACCGGCGTTGCCGCCGTGCGCTGGCGCACCGGGGCGCTCGGTTCGGTCAACGTCACGATGCTGACCTACCCGAAGAACCTGGAAGGCTCGATCACGATCATCGGGGAAAAGGGGACGGTGAGGATCGGCGGGCTCGCCGTGAACGAGATCCAGCACTGGGAGTTCGCCGACCCCGCGCCGGAGGACGAGCGCGTGAAGAACGCGAGCTACGCCACCGCTTCGGTCTACGGGTTCGGCCACTCCGCCTACTACGACAACGTGATCAAGGTCCTGCGCGGCGAAGCCGAGCCGCAGACCGACGGGCGCGAGGGGCTGCGCTCGCTCGAAATCCTGATCGCGATCTACCGCTCGGCGCGGGACGGGACGCGGGTTTCGCTGCCGCTCGAGTATTGAGTTGGCAGTAGCGAGTGGGCAGTAGTCACTCATGTCCTCGTTTGAAGATCTGGAAGTCTGGAAACGAGCGGTGGCGCTGAGCGTGGAGGTCTACGAGGAATTGCGAGAAAGCAAGGACTACGGGTTCAGGGATCAGATCACGCGATCCGCGCTGTCGATCGCCAGCAACATTGCAGAGGGCATGGAGCGTGAGACCAAGGCGGACAAGACACGGTACCTGACGATCGCAAAGGGATCCTGCGGAGAACTTCGGACACAAGCCACCATCGGAGTGCGTATCGGGTACATCAGCGCGAATGCGGGAGAACGATGGGTAGGGCAAACACGCGGGATTTCCGCCATGCTGGTCGGCCTTCGTCGCCACCTGCGGTACTAGCGCCGCCCCTTACTGCCCACTGATTACTGCCCACCAGCTCCTCCCCGCATGGAATATTGGTCCCACGAAACCGCGATAGTCGACCCCGGCGCCACGATCGGCCCGGGGACGAGGATCTGGCACTTCGTCCACGTCTGCGCGGGGGCGCGAATCGGGGCGCGCTGCGTGCTCGGGCAGAACGTGTTCGTCGGCAACAAGGTCGTGATCGGCGACAACGTGCGGATCCAGAACAACGTCTCGGTCTACGACGCGGTCACGCTCGAGGACGAGGTCTTCTGCGGCCCGAGCATGGTGTTCACCAACGTGGTGAACCCCCGCAGCCACGTCTCGCGCAAGGACGAGTACCGGCCGACGCTGGTCCGGCGCGGAGCGAGCATCGGCGCGAACGCGACCGTGGTGTGCGGCAACACGGTGGGCGAGTACGCCTTCATCGGCGCCGGGGCGGTGGTGACGAAGGACGTGCCGGCCCACGCGCTCGTTCTCGGCAATCCGGCGCGGCGCACGGGATGGATGTGCGCCTGCGGCGTCAGGCTGCCGGCCGGACCGGGACGCGCGGCCTGCGGCTCGTGCGGTGCGCGCTACGATATCGACGGGCAATCGTGCAGGCCGGCGCAATGAACAGCGCCGGAATTGGCCGCGGAGCCGCGGAGAACGAAGGGACGAATGAAACGATGGGCGGCTTCAGTATCTCTCCGCGGCCTCTGCGTCTCCGCGGCGATCAGGGGAATCCGGGCAAATGACCAGATCCGATAACGCGAGAGTCGAATTCGTCGACCTCAAGGTCCAGTACGCCGCGATGAAGGACGCGATCGACGCGCGCATCCGCGACGTCCTCGCGCACACCCAGTTCATACTCGGCCCGGAGGTCGCCGAGCTCGAGCAGCGGCTCGCGGCGTTCACCGGCGCCAGGCACTGCATCACCTGCGCGAGCGGCACCGAGGCGCTCTTGATCGCCCTCATGGCGCTCGATGTGAAGCCGGGCGACGAGGTGATCACCACGCCCTTCACCTTCGTCGCGACCGCCGAGATGATCGTGCTCCTCGGGGCGACCCCGGTCTTCGTGGACGTGGAGGGCGACACCTGCAACATCGACGCATCGCGGATCGCCGCGGCGATCACACCGCGCACCCGGGCCATCATGCCGGTCTCGCTCTACGGCCAGCCGCCGGACATGGACGAGATCAATGCGCTCGCCGCCCGGCACGGCATCGCCGTGGTCGAGGACGCCGCCCAGAGCCTCGGCGCGCTCTACAAGGGACGGCGCAGCTGCAATCTCTCGACCATCGGCTGCACGAGCTTCTTCCCCAGCAAGCCGCTCGGCTGCTACGGCGACGGCGGCGCGCTCTTTACGAGCGACGACGCGCTCGCCGCCGCCATGAAGGAGATCCGCACGCACGGCCAGTCCGGGCGCTACCATCACACGCGGATCGGAGTCGGCGGACGCATGGACACCATCCAGTGCGCGGTGGTGCTCGCCAAGCTGGAGCACTTCGAGCGGGAGATCGCCCGGCGCATCGAGGTGGCGCGGCGCTACGACGCGCTCCTCGCCGAGCGCGTGCCCGATCTCCGGCTCGTGGCGGTGCGCCCGGACCGCACCAGCGTCTATGCCCAGTACACGGTCATGACCCCGCGGCGCGACGCGCTCCAGACGGCGCTCAGGGCGCGCGGCATACCCACCGCGGTGCACTACCCCACGCCGCTCCACCGCCAGCCCGCGTACACCCGGCACGCGACAAGCGCGCTGCCGGTCTCGGAGAAGCTCGGGACGGAAGTCGTGAGCCTGCCGATGCACGCGTACCTTGACCCGGGCGATCAGGACCGCGTGGTCGAGGCGATACGCGGCGCGCTGGGCGGCGCGCCCGCCGGGGCGCGGACCGGTTGAGGACGGCGCTCCGCGGCGCGGGCGCGACGTGAGCGCGGCGCGCGCCCGCAGCCCCCTGCACGGCCGCGGCGCCGCGCGCCTCGCGGGGTGGTTCGCGGCGGCGCAGTTGATCCCCCTCGCCGCCGCCCCCGCGCTGACGCGCCTCTACAGCCCGGAGGAGCTGGGGCAGTGGGCGATCTTCGCCGCCTTGATCTTCATCGCGGGCAGCGCCGCTCCGCTGCGCTTCGAACAGGTCGTCCTCGTCGCGAGGTCGCGCGCGGACGGGCTCGGCGCGGCGTTGATCGCGCTCGGCTGCGCGGGCGCGGGCGCCGCGCTCGTGTGGCTCGCCGGGGCGGCCGGCGCATACCGCGCCGCCGTCAACGCGTTCGGCGCGGGCGCCGCCGCCTGGACGTGGCTCCTCGCGCCCTGCGTGGCGCTCCTTGCCGCCGCCCTCGTCGCGAACGGCTGGCTCCTGCGCGAGGCCCGCTTCCGAGCGGTCGGCCTGATCCGAGTCGGCCAGACCGCGGCCGCTTCGGTGCTCGGCGTGGCGTTCGGTCTCGCCGGCCTGCCGCAGGGGCTCGTTGCCGCCCAGTTCGCGGGCCTGCTCCTCACCGGCGGGCTCTCCGCGGGGATCGTACTCCGCGCCGCCGCTTCGTCGCGCTGGCCGCGGCTCGTTCGCCTGCGCGCGCTCGCGCGCCGCTACCGCGCCTTCCCCGTGCAGGGCACGCCCGCGGTGCTCCTCGGCACGCTCGGCATCTACCTGCCGCTTCTCGTCTTCGGGCGGCTCTTCGGGGAAGCGGAGAACGGCCAGTTCGCGCTGGCGCGCCAGTGCCTCATCGCGGTCGTCGGCGTGCTCACGGCCGCGACGGGACAGGCGTTCACGCTCGCGGCGACGCAGTGCGTGAGGAGCCGGGGCTCGCTCGCCGCGCTCCTGCGCCGCCAGCTCCTGCGCCAGTGCGCGATCGCCGCGGCATTCCTCGCCGCGGCGGTGCTCGCCGCGCCGGCGCTCTTCGGATGGTTCTTCGGCGCCGACTGGACGGCCGCGGGACGCTACGCGGCGTGGCTCGCGGTGCCCCTCGCCGCGGCGCTCCTCGTCTCGCCGGTGAGCCCGCTCCTCATCGCGGTCGAGCGCGTGGGCACGAACGGCGCGTGGCAGGCGGGCTACGTCGCCGCGCTCGCGCTGCTCGTCCTTCCCTCCTACGGCGCGCCGGCCGCGTTTCTCGCCGCGCTCGCCGCCGTCGAAGTCGCCTGCTACGCGGCCTACCTGGCGCTCATCGTCCGCGCCGCGCGCAACCACGATCGCGCGATCGCGCGATGAGCTGCGTCGCCGATCGCGCGCAGGGCGTCATGCTAGAGTTGCACTATCGTTCCGGGCGATCGGGCCATCCGGACCGGGCTCGCCCGCCCTGCCTCGCCAACCACCGCCAAATTCGACAATGATCGTCGTCCTGCTGCCGGCGTACAACGAGGAGCAATCGCTGCCCGTTCTCCTCCCGAAGATCGCCAACGCACTGGCCGCCGCGCCCGGCGGCTACCGCATTCTCGTCTGCAACGACGGCAGCCGGGACGGGACGGCCGCTCAGCTCGAGCGCTACGCCCGCGAGCTGCCGCTGGAGGTGATTCACCACAGGATCAATCGCGGACTGGGCGAGACCGCGCGCGACCTTTTCGAGCGCGCCGCCGAGATCTGCGCGGCCGACGACGTCATCGTCCGCATGGACTGCGACGACACGCACGAGCCCGAGATCACCCACTCGATGGTCGCCCGGCTCGACCAG
Organism: Burkholderiales bacterium; assembly: GCA_020854035.1. Taxonomy (GTDB): domain Bacteria; phylum Pseudomonadota; class Gammaproteobacteria; order Burkholderiales; family SG8-41; genus SG8-41. The sequence goes on from JADZGE010000123.1 coordinate 15,228, forward strand.
GACTGCGACGTGGTGATCGCTTCGCGCTTCAGCGAAGGCGGGGGCCAGATGGGAGTGGACGCCTACCGCGGTTTCATCAGCCGCTCGGCGAACCTGTTCATGAAACTCTTCTTCCCCATCGCGGGCGTGCGGGAGTATTCCTGCGGCTTCCGCGCCTACCGCGCGCAGATCATCCAGCGCGCGATCGAAACCTACGGCAACAACTTCATCCAGCTGAAGGGGCTGGGGTTCACGGGCACGCTGGAGAAGCTCATCAAGCTCGATCTCATCGGGGCGCGCTTCGCGGAAGTCCCGTTCGTGCTGCGCTACGACCAGAAGAGAAGCCCCAGCAAGATGGTGAGCAGCATCACGACGCTGGGCTACCTCGTGATGACGGTGCTCTATCACTGGCCGTGGGGCGGCTGGCGCGCCGCCGCCCGGCGCCGGGGTTGAGCCGTGCCGTGAACGGAACAGCCGCGATGCGCGAGGCGCCGCCGACCGTAGAAGATGTTCGCGCCTTCTGGGAGGCGCAGCCGCTGTGGACCGGCGAATCCAGGCATGCGCCGGGATCGCCCGAGTTTTTTGCGGAGCACACGCGGGTCATAGTCGAAGACGGCTTTGCCGGCCGGCTCGACCCTCGCGTGTTCCCGCGGCCCGGCAATCGCGAAGCGGTCCTCGATCTCGGCTGCGGCCCCGGTTTCTGGACGGTGGAACTCGCGCGGCTCGGATGCGGCAGGGTGGTGGGCGCCGACCTCGCCGAGAATGCGCTGGCGCTCGCCCGGCGGCGATGCGAGATCGACGGCGTCGTCGCCGAGTTCAGCCGCCAGAATGCCGAGCGCCTGGACTTCGCGAACGCGTCATTTTCCCACGTGAACTGCCAGGGCGTGATTCACCACACGCCGGACACCGCGGCCTGCGTGCGGGAGATCGCGCGTGTGCTGCGGCCCGGCGGCACCGCGAGCGTGTCGGTCTATTACCGCAATTTCCTGCTGCGCTGGTGGCCCGTTCTGCGGCCCGCCGGCGTCGTGCTTGCCCGCATGGGCGCCGGCCTGAAGGGGCGCGGGCGCGAGACGCTGTTCGTCGAGAAGGACGCCGACGAGATCGTCCGGCTCTATGACGGGCGCGCAAACCCGGTCGGCAAGAGCTACAGCCGGCGCGAGTTCGTCGCTCTGCTCGCTCCGCACTTTGTCGTCGAGGAGACGTTCCTGCACTTCTTCCCCGGCCGCGCGCTGCCGTTCCGCCTGCCGCCGGCGGCACATCGCCTGCTCGACCGCCGAGCCGGATTCCTGATCTACGCGATCCTCACGAAACGGTAACGGGCGGCAGCCATGTGCGGCATCTGCGGAATACTGGGACGGAGCAACGACGCGGCGGGGGCGACGGTCGCGAACATGATGGCAGTCCTCGCACACCGCGGACCCGACGGCGAGGGCCTCGCGCGGACACCACACGGGGTCTTCGGCCATCGCCGGCTCGCCATCATCGATCTCGAGACGGGCGCGCAGCCGATGCTTTCGAACGACGGGCGCCGCGTCCTCACCTTCAACGGCGAGATCTACAACTACCTCGAGCTGCGCGCCGCGCTCGAGCGCGAGGGCGCGGTCTTCCGCACCGCCTCCGACACCGAGGTGCTGCTCGAGATGCTGATCCGGCGCGGGCCCGCCGCGCTCGCGGAGTTGAACGGCATGTATGCTTTCGCGTTCGCCGACCGCGACACCGGCGAGTGGCTGCTCGCACGAGACCCCTTCGGCGTGAAACCGCTCTACTACGCGGCCCTGCCCGGCGAGGTGGTGTTCGCCTCCGAGATCAAGGGCCTCTTCGTGCACCCGGGCGTGCGGCGCGAGCCCGAATGGGCGGGCCTGCAGGAGTACCTTACCCTTCAATTCTGCCTGTACGACAGGACGCTCTTCCGCGGTGTGCGCCGGATCGAGCCCGGCTGTTACCTCCGAGGGTGCGGGGGCGAGATTCGGGAGACCGTGCGCTACTGGGACACGCACTACAAGGTGGACGAGCACCATACCGAGGCCTATTTCGTGGAGCGGCTGCGCGAGCTTCTCGAGGACTCCGCGCGGCTGCAGATCCGTTCCGACGTGCCGCTCGGAGCGCACCTCTCCGGCGGGCTCGACTCCTCGGCGGTCGCCGCGGCCGCGGCGCGCCGGATCGGCACGAGGGCGCAGGCCTTCCACGGCCGCTTCGCCGAGGGCAGCCGCTACGACGAGTCGGGCTACGCCCGCATCGCGGCCAGCGCCACCGGGTGCGAGCTGCACGAGGTGACGATCACGGCGCGCGAGTTCGTGGAAGACATGCCGCGCATCGTGCGCGCGCTCGACGAGCCGGTCGCCGGACCGGGAGTCTTCCCGCAGTACCGCGTGAGCAGGCTCGCGCGCAGCCACGTGAAGGTCGTGCTCGGCGGGCAGGGAGGCGACGAGATATTCGGGGGCTACGCCCGCTACCTCATCGGCTACCTCGAGCAGGCGCTGAAGGGCGCCATCTTCGAGACGCAGGAAGAGGGCCGGCACGTCGTCACGCTCGCCTCGATCGTCCCGAACCTGCCGGTGCTGCGGGAGTACCGGCCGCTCCTGCAGCACTTCTGGCGCGACGGACTGTTCGACGACATGGATGCGCGCTACTTCCGGTTGATCGACCGCAGCCCCGACCTCTCGCGGCTGCTCTCGCAGGACGCGCGCGCACGGTTCGACCGCGGCGCGGTGTTCGACGAGTTCCGGCGGCTCTTCAACCACCCGGACACCCTCTCCTACGTCAACAAGATGACGCACTTCGACGTTAAGACGCTGCTGCCCGCGCTGCTCCACATCGAAGACCGGGTAAGCATGGCGGTCTCCCTCGAGTCGCGCGTGCCCCTGCTCGACACCCGCATCGTCGATCTCGTCACGGGCATGCCGCCGCAGATCAAGTTTCACGGCGGGCGCACCAAGCACGTCTTCCGCAACGCGATTGCCGGGCTGGTGCCGGACGCGATACTCAACCGCAAGGACAAGATGGGCTTCCCCGTGCCGCTCAACGAGTGGATGCGCGGCCCACCGGTGCGCGAGTTCGTGAGCGACGTGCTGCTCGCCCGTGCGAGCCGGGAGCGCGGTCTTTTCGACCCCGCCGCGGTCGCGCGCCTGATCGACACGGAAGCGGCGTTCGGCCGGCAGCTCTGGGGCGTGCTGAACCTCGAGCTGTGGCATCGCGAGTTCATCGACCGGCCCCCCGCATGAGCGAGGCGGGCGAGGCCCGGAAGCGCTACCTCGCTCGACAGCTGGCGCGCTACTGGCCGCGCGCGGCCGATGCGCTGCTTGATCTCCCGGTTGCGTCGGCACCGGAGGCGCCCGCCGAGCCGCTGCCGCCGGAGTTCACGGTCGTGTCCCTGCCGCATTGGACCGCCGATGCCGCGGTCGAGGGCGGACTCCTCGTCCCCCGCCGGTTCGCGGGCGCGGGCAGCGGCGAGCGGTGGCGCGCCACCGACTGGTGGGGCGCCGCCGACTGGTACCTGAACGGCGCCGCCGAATGCGCCCACGAGCGCGCGCACGGCCCCGTGCATTCCTACTCGTTTCGCCTGGAGGGCTGGGATGCGCGGATGTGGGAGCGGGCATGGGTGAATCGCATCGCCCTCTTCCTGCGGCGCTGGGCCGCGCGCGAGCGGCAGGCCGCCGAAGACACCCTCCTCGGTCCGCTGCCCGAGGCCGAGATCCTGCTCACGCACGACGTGGACGCCGTCGACAAGACCGCCGCGATCCGCTTCAAGCAGACCGCCTTTCACGGCTACAACGCGCTGCGCCTCGCTGCCCGCGGCCGCGCGCGTGCAGCGGGGCGCAAGCTCGCCGCAGCGGCGCGCTTTCTGTTCACTACGCCCGATTACCGGAGTTTCGACACCATCGCCGCCGCCGAGTCGGCGCGCGGCGTTACGAGCTGGTTCTTCGTGTACGGCGGGAAAACGCGCGGGCGCTCGCTCAAGGCGGCGCTCTTCGACCCGGGCTACGACGTCGAGGCCGAGCCGGTAGCGCGGGCACTGCGCGCCCTCGCCGACGGAGGCTGGCGGATCGGGCTCCATCCGTCGTTCGCGGCCTGGCGCGACCCGGAGCAGCTCGCCGGGGAGAAGGCGCGCGTCGAGCGAGCCCTCGCGCGGGAGGTGACCGGGTGCCGCCAGCACTGGCTGCGGTTCGGCTGGCGCGAGACGTGGCGCGCCCAGCAGGCGGCGGGGTTGACGCTCGACGCGACCCTCGGCTTCAATGACCGGCCGGGGTTTCGCAACGGCGCCGCGCTTTGCTTTCATCCCCGCGACGGCGAAGGCTGGGCGCCGCTCGGGATCGCCTCGGTGCCGATGGTGCTGATGGACTCGCACCTGTACGATTACGCCGAACTCGGGGAAGAGGAGCGGTTGCGGGAGATGCGGCGCTGGCTCGACGAGGTCCGTGCGACACGGGGCGTCGCGAGCGTGATCTGGCACGCCCACGTCCTCGGCGCGGACTACGGCTGGCGCCCCGGGTACGAAGCCCTGCTCTCGCTGCTCGCGGCGCGCCATGCTGATTGAACGTGTCGCTCACGAACCGCAGTCGATGCGGCGCTGGGAGGACTACGTCGCCGGTCATCCCGACACCACCGTCTACCACGGGCTCGCCTGGCGCGCGATCTTCGAGAAGGGATTCGGATACCCCTCGTGGCACCTCCTCGCCCGCGAACCGGGCGAGGGCCCCGTTCGCGGCGCCCTGCCGCTCTACCTCGTGCGCACGCCCGTATCGCGGCGTCTCGTCGCCGCGCCGTTCCGTGACCGCGGCGGCGTGCTGTGGGACAGCCCGGAGGCGTTCGCCGCTCTCGTCGCGCACGCGCTCGAGATCGGGCGCTCGGCGAGGGCAGGCTCGCTGCGGCTGAAGAGCCTCGTGCCGTACCCGGAGCGGGAGGCGCTTGCGCTGGGACTCGTCGAATCCCGCCACTGGGTGCACAGCGTGGCGAAGCTCGCCGGCATGACGCCTGAGACGCTGTGGCGCGGAATCGGCGACAAGAACCGCAACATGGTGCGCCAGGCGCGGCGCCGGGGACTGCGATGCGAGCCGCTCGCACCGAGCGCGGCGAACCTCGACGCCTGGCACCGGCTGCACGTCGCCACGCAGAAGCGCCTCGGCGTGCCGCCCTTTCCCGCGCGCTTCTTCGAGGCGATGGCGGGCGGGCTCACTGCGAGCGGCGGCTTCGTGCTCCTCGGCGTGCACGACGGCGCAGCGCTCCGCGCCGCGACGGTACTGCTCGTCCATCGCGACACCGCGATCTACGCCTATTCCGCCTCCGACGCCGGGGGACAGGAGGCGCGCGCCAACGACCTCATGCTGTACGAGGCCATGCGCTGGCTGATTGGCCGCGGCATCGGCGTGTTCGACATGGGGAGCGACTCCCCGCGCCAGGAGAGCCTGCTCTTCTTCAAGCGCAAGTGGCTGGCGCGCCAGTCCCCGATACCGCACTACACCCACGGCGACGCCGCCCCAGTGGACAGCTCCGATGCGAAGTACGCATTCGCCCGCGCCTGCTTCCGGCTGCTGCCGGCGCCGCTCCTGTCCGGGCTCGGCGGCGCACTCGCCCGCTACTTCGGCTAGCCGTGCTGCCGCGCTACCTTCCGGAGATCGACTGGCCGTCGTGGCGAGATTGGCTCTTCGCGAGCGCACCGGCTGGCGAGGAGCAGTGGCGAGCGCTTCGCGCCGGGCTGGGCGGTGACGTGCTGCCGCCGTTTCACCGCGAGTACGACACGCTACGCGCGGGCCTGGTCGAGTACTTCTCCACCGTGCGGGGCGCGGCCGGTTCCGGCGCGTTTCTCGTTCCGGCGCAGATCTGCCGAGCCGTGCCGCTAGCGATCGAGCGCGCGGGGCTCGCCGTGCGCTACGTGGACATCGATCCCGCCGGCCCGACGCCTGGCGCCGCGGCGTACGCCGCGGCCATCGACGAGGTCACCGTCGGCGTCGTGGTGGCGCCGCTCTACGGGCATATCCACAGCGACTGGTCGGCGCTCCTCGCCGCGATCGGCCGCCGCGTGCTCGTTCTCGACCTCGCGCAGGGCTTCGGCCTCGCCGGGCGCATCGCCGCTCTCGCGCGCCGCGCCGATGCCGTGGGCTACAGCTTCGGCCTCGGAAAAGGCCTCGACACCGGCGGGGCACTGTTGCTGACCCGTGCGCCGCTCGATGTCCCCCCGCGCGCGCCTCGCGTCAAGGCGGCGCTGGCGGACCCGCTCCTGAAGGCGGTTGCGCTGAACGCGCTCGCGGCCGCCGGCTGTTACCGCCCCGTCGCCGCCCGCCTCGACCAGATGGACGCCGTGGACGAGGAGATACCCAGGCGCGGGAGCGGCGTCCCGCCCGACATGTGCCGGCTCTGGCTCGCCCGCCTGCCGAGGCTTGACGGCGCCATCGCGCTCGCGCGCAGCCGCGCCCTCCACCTTGGCGCGAGCCCCTCCCTAGCCGGAAAACTGCGGGATGCTACAGTGTGCTTCGATGCCGGAGCGAGCCACTTGCGCCAGTTGATCCGCGTGCCCGACGCCGCGCGGCGCGACACGCTCGTCTCGCGCCTGCGCGTGCTGGGCGTCGATTGCGCGCCGGCGGGCGAGCCGCTGCCGGAAGTCGCGGACGCCGCGCGGCGTTTCCCGCACGCCGTGGCGTTCCGCGCCGAGTCCGTGCGCCTGCCCTTCCTCGGCCGGCTCGCCGCCCCGGCCTTCGAGGCCTTCGTTACGACGCTGGAGAGAGCCGTTGACGAGTGCCTACGCTGAGGAATTCGAGCGCACCGCGCGGCTCGCGTTCTCGATGTGGAACCGCGACCCGGCCTCGCCGTCGTTCGGCTCCTTCGATCGCCAGTACTGGGGCTGGAAGTACAAGGACTTCAGCGACGCGACGCTCCAGTACGCAGTGCGGCTCGCCGTCGAGTACGCGAGCGCGCGCGGAGCGGTGACGACGCTGCCCGCCCTCCTTGCGGGCTTTGCGCACTACTGCGCCCGCATACAGCGGCGCGACGGCAGTTTCGACCAGTGCTATCCCTACGAACGTACTCCAGGGGTGGTGTTCGACATACTTTCGACGCTCATCTACGTGCGCGAGAGCCCGTATCTCGAATCGGGCGCGGCCCGCGGCGCCCTCGACCGCGCCATCGGCAGCGCCGCGCGCTTCGCGCTCGCGACCGACGAGACGCACGGGGCCATCGCCAACCATTTCGCGGAGTACGCGTGGGAGCTTTTCCATTACGCGAAGTTCTCCGCGGACACGCGCGCTCGCGCCATGGCGAACCGCTACCTCGACCGCGCGCTCGATCTCTACGACCGGGAGGAAGGCTGGTTCGAGGAGTACGCCGGCCCCGACGCGGGATACCAGACGCGCACGCTGCGCTACCTCGTGAAGATCGCGGAACTCGGCGAGCGCGCGGACCTGTGGCCGGTGATCGCGGGCGCGGCTCGCTTCGTGGAAGCGCTCATGATGCCGGACGGCTCGCTGCATCCGATGCTGGGCAGCCGCTCGACCGCCCTCGTCTACCCGTACCCCTTCGAGGCGCTCGCGCGGCGCGACGCGCAGTTTGGCGCGCTCGCCGGCAGGGTGCGCGAGGCGTGGAACGAGCGGCGTGTACCGGTGCCCTCGGAGCTCGATTTCTGCAATGCGATCCGCCTCGCGGACGACGCGCGCGAAGCGGCCCCGCTGGCGGCGCTCGCGCCGGCCGCGCCCGCGGCCGGGCCCCTGCCCGGCTCGGTGGACTTCGCGCGAGCCGGCATCGCCATACGTCGCGCAGCGGGACTCGCGGTATACGTGAACTGGCGCCTGGGCGGCGCCCTCGCCGTGTACTCGCGCGCGGCGCAGGGCTGGACTCTCGCGCACGAGGACAGCGGCTACTTGATAAGATCGCCCTGCGGGTCGCATGCCTGGCTCACGCGCATGCCCGGGGCCGGCGCGCTTGCCGCCGCATCCGCGGGGCGCGTCGAACTGCGCGCGTCGTTTCACCGGTCGCTCCACGACGAGGTCACCCCATTTCGCCTTATCGTGCTCCGCCTGCTCAACCTGTCCGTCCTGCGCGTGCAGTGGGTCGCCGACTGGTTCCGGCGGATCGTGGTGCGGCGGCTGATGGCCGGCCGCGTGAGCGCCCCCGTTCGGCTCGGCCGCACGATCGAGATCGGGGAGCGCGCGGTCACGATCACCGACGTCTTCGAGGGAACGCCCGAAGCGGCGCACCTCGACGGGCCGCTCTACCGCTGCCGGCGCGTCACGGGCATCCATATGGCGAGCTCGCGCTATTTCCAGGACGCGGAGCTTGCCCCGCCCGGCGCCGCGTGGATGGAGGAGGTTGCGCCGCGGCTCGCCGGCGCGGGGCCTTTCGTCACCCGGATCGAACGGCCCTGAGGATCGCGCCGTGAAGATCGGCCTCGACGTACTCCGGAAGGCGCTGCATGCGGCGCGGCATCCCGGCGTAGGCAACGGCGCCTTGCTGCCGGTGCTCGCCTGGAAGGGGCTGCCGTGGCTGATCAGCCCCGGCGGCTGGGCGCATCCGCCGATCACGATCTACTGGAACGTGAACAGCGTCTGCAACCTCCACTGCAAGATGTGCGACGTCGGCACGTTCAACGAGGACTCGAACTTCTACAGGAACCTGCGCATCGACCGCAAGCTCCACGAGATCGCGCTCGAGCGCTTCAAGGGTGTGATCGACGAGGTGCGCGAATCGCGCCCCATGATCGCGATCAACGGCACCGAGCCGCTCATGTACAAGCCGCTCGCACCCGCCGTTGCATATGCGCGCGACGCGGGCCTGCACGTCGCGGTCACGACCGGCGGTTACGACCTGCCGCAGCGGGTGGAGGAGCTCGCCGCGGCGCGGCTCTCGCGGCTCAACGTCAGCATCGACGGGGCCCCGGCACTCCACAACCGCATCCGCGGGCGCAAGGACGTCTTCGAGCGCGTGAGCGCCGGCATCGTCAGGTTCAAGGAGGCCGTGCGCCGGCTCGGGCACGAGGCCGAAGTGCTGGTGTGCTGCACGGTGATGAGCCTCAACTACGACCGTCTCGAGGAGTTCTACGACGCGGTCGCGCCGCTGCCGGTGGACCGCATCAACTTCACCAACATGAACTTCGTCAGCGCCGAGATGGCGCGGGCGCACAACCTCAAGTGGGGGAAGAAGTACGCGGCGACGGTCAACTGCCTGAGCGAGGAGGTGGCTCCCCACCTCGTCGATACCGCGGTCCTCGCCGAGCAGTTCCGGCGCGTGAAGGCGAAGGGCGGCGGGCGCGTGGCGCTGATGCCGGACTTCTCGAAGGAGGAGCTCGACCGCTACTACCACCGCCCGATGGAATTCATGGGCAAGGTGCCGTGCATGAGCACGTGGTACATCGCCCAGATCATGGCGGACGGCGAAGTGATCCCCTACACCCGCTGCTACCACGTGCCGCTCGGCAACATCAACCGCCAGACGTTCGCCGAGATCTGGAACGGGGAGCAGGCGCGGGCATGGCGGCGCGACCTGCGGCGCCACGGACGCTTCCCGGCGTGCACGCGCTGCGACATGGTTTACTAGCGCGATGCGGGCGCTCCGCCTCCGGCACGATCCGGCGTCGTTCTGGGCAGAATACTGGAAGGATGTGGAGGTCGATCCGCCGCGCTTCGTCGACCTCGACATCTACCCCATCCACCCGACGATTGACTACCTCAAGCGCTCCGACCGGATACTCGAATGCGGGTTCGGCGCGGGGCGCGTCGTCCGGCATCTCTGCAACGACGGCTATACCGGCGTCGTGGGAGTCGAGTACGATCGCGGCGCGGCGCGGCGTGTCAACGCGGTCCAGCCCTGCGCGCTGTCGGTAGGCGACATCCGTTCCCTCGCCTTCCGCGATGCGACCTTCGATGTTTCGATGGCCTTCGGCGTTCTCGGGGGCCTGCGCGGGCACACCGCCCACGCCCTGCTGGAGCTGATCCGGGTCACGCGCCCCGGCGGGCTGGTCATCGTCAGCCTCATGCTCGACAACGCCGCGCGGCGGCTCCAGAAATGGATGAATCGCGCAAGCCCCGCGAGCCGCAGGCACCCGCTTACCTTCTATGCGTGGATGGACTCCGACCGCGGCTGGCGCAGCTACCTGGAATCCTTCGGCCTGGCGGTTCAGGAGCGTTCGTACATGGTGAGCCGCTACAACTTCTACTATTGGACGCCGTTCCTCAGGAAGGCCGGCGTCCCGTTCGACCACGCGCGCGCCCGGGTGTGCGACCGCGAGTTCAGGCTGAACGTGCTGGGGGAGGCCCTGTTCCGGCTGTCGAAGCGTTTCGCGCCAGCCGCGCTCGCCGGCGCGGCGCTCTACGTCTGCCGCCGCTGATCAGAACTGGAAGTAGAGGAACTCGGACTGCGTGTGCAGGCGCGAGAGCGCGACGAGCGCGACGAGCGCGAGTGCGGCCGTCCAGGCGAGGTCCGGCCGCCACGCGAGCCACCGGGAGAGCCGCCCCTCCCAGCGCTCGATACCGAGCACGACCTGCTGCGAGTTGGGCATCACCCACACGAGGAAGAGGCACACGAGGAGCCACCCCGTCACGCCGGTTCCGATGACGGCGTCCCGTGCTCCGCTCGCGCCGGCGAGCGCGCCGTTTGCGCCGAACAGCGCGCGGACGATCTCGGCGGCATGCGGCATCGAGTCGGCGCGGAACACGACCCACGCGACCACAACGGCGGCGAAGGTGACCAGCACGCAGGCGCAGGCGTACGCGCGGGTGGCCGTCCACGCGCGCCCCGCCGTCGCGGCACGCCATGCGTGGTTCACGCAGAGGTACGCCCCGTGCAGCGCGCCCCACGCGACGAAGGTCCACGCCGCGCCGTGCCACAGGCCGCCCAGCAGCATCGTCGCCATCAGGTTGACGTAGCGCCGCGCCGGGCCCCTGCGGTTGCCGCCGAGCGGGATGTAGAGGTACTCGCGCAGGAACCGCGACAGCGTCATGTGCCAGCGCTGCCAGAACTCCACGATGCTGGCGGCCTTGTAGGGTGAGTTGAAATTGAGGGGCAGCCGGATCCCCAGCATGAGCGAGAGGCCGATCGCCATGTCGGAATAGCCGGAGAAATCGAAATAGAGCTGCATCGTGTAGGCGAGCGCCCCGCCCCAGGCCTCTGCCGCGGACAGCGCGATGCCCTTCCCCGGGGCGTCGAACACCGGGCCGACGTAATGCGCGATGCCGTCGGCGATCACGATCTTCTTGAACAGCCCCAGCAGGAACATGGCGAGCCCCGCGGACAGAAGCTCGCCGCGCGGCGAGTACGTTTCCGGGCGGGCGAACTGGGGCATCATCTCCGCGTGGTGCAGGATCGGGCCGGCGATGAGATGGGGGAAGTAGGTGACGAAGAGGAGGTAGTGCGCGAAGTTGTACTCGCGCGCGAGGCCGCGCCGCGCGTCCACGAGGAACGCGATCTGCGTGAAGGTGAAGAACGAGATCCCGAGCGGAAGTATCACTTCGAGGGCGCCGTAGTCGCGCCCCGTGATCCCCGCGGCCGTGGCGAGGAAGAAGTTCGCGTACTTGTAGTAGCCGAGGAGCAGCAGGTTCCCGGCGACGCCGACCGCGAGCAGGAGGCCCGCCCGCGCCGGCGCGCCCGCCACAGCGCGCACGATGAGCCCGCCGACGACGAAATTGAAGAGAATCGAGCACCCGAGCAGCCACAGGTAATCGACGCTCCACCACGCGTAGAAACCCACCGAGGCCGCGGCGAGCCAGGCGGCCGCGGCCGGGCGGGAAATCCGGCCGAGCGCGAAGAACACGGCCAGCACGAGGGGCAGATAGAGGAAGATGAAGCCCGGCGCGTGAAACAGCATGGCGGCGCGCTCAGCCCGCGGCCCGGGCGACGCAGGCGAGCGCGGCGGGATCGGCGGACCTCTTCCGCGCCACGAGCTCCGGCACCCGCCGCGCGAGGTACTGCGAATAGAACGCGCGCCCGGCCTTGTTGAGGTGGATGTGGTCGAGAAACAGCAGGTCGTCGGCCTCGACCTGCGGCAGTCCCTCGAACCGCAACACCGGTGAGCCGTCGAGGACCCGCGCGACGCGGGCGTGAACCTCATGCGGGCGCGTGCCCACGCGGTAGCGCGATGTCCACAGACCGAACTCGGGTTCGGGAACGGGCCCGACGACGGCGAGCTGCCCGGACTCGTGCGCAAGCTGCACGAACCGGCGCAGTCCGCGGTACCCCAGCGTATCGGCGTCGCCCTGAGACTCGAGGAAGGCGGCGCGCAGCCGGACGCTTTCCGGCAGAGCCTCGACCGCCACGCGCGGATGCCGCGCGGGCGGCGCCTCGCGCCCGGGATCGAAGTCGAAGGCGGAGTGGGGGCGCGGCACGGCGCCCCTCGAGGCCCGCCGGAACATTTCCTGATAAAGCTCCCCGAAGCGCACGAGCGTGAGCACCTCTCCGGCGATGCCGGCGGAAACGTCCACGCGGTAGCGCCACCACTCCGGGGTTGCGAGGAGACGCAGTCCTTCCCCCGTGTCCCAGCGGAACGCCATCGCTTCCGTCATCGGCCGGTCCGCGAACGAGAACGAGTTGTAGAGGTACACCACGACGGTGTCCGGGCCGGACCAGTAGCGCTTGAGGAGCGGCACCTCGTGCGCGAGCAGGCCGATGGCCCCCAGATTCTGTGCGTCCCAGTCGAGCCCGCAGGCGCGCCATGCCGACCGTATGAGCGCGACGTCGACGCCGTTCACGACCGAGCTGCTGCCGACGAACGCCACGCGCGTCGAACCGGCCGCGCGGCCCGAGGCGAGCTCCATGTGCACGAGCTGCTTCTGGATGTGGACGACGGTCGAGGCGCTGTTGAAGACCGGCGCGCGCGCGTCGATCCATGCGAGGAGCCACCGGGCCCCCAGCAGCCATTCGCTCGTCACGAGAACGGCGGCAAGGATGGCGAGCGAGGAGACGGCGTGACGGTGCCGCCGGACGAACGCACTCAACTGCTCGATGACCGCACCCTTCGCCGCGCGATGAAGTGGCCGGATGGTACGGTGCGCGGCGGCCGATGTCGATCAGCGCACGCCGGAGGAAAGCCGGTCCGCCCGGCGGGCCTGCTGCCTCAGGCCGCCCGAAGCACCGGCAGCTTCGCGAGCTTGCCGCCGCTCAGATCCTGCTTTGTTTCAGGTCGTAGCGCGCCTGCAGGATCTCGCCGGGGTGTATCGCCTTCAGCTTTGCCATGGTGTTCGGCGCTCAATGGTAGTCGACGATCTCACGCGATACGGCGTCTGCAGCATTTCGGGTCTCGCCTCAAGCGGGCGCAAGGCGGCGTACGTTCCTCAGGCGGCCTGCAAGTTCGGGTTCCACGCTGCCAAGATCGTGCGCCGCCTGCAGATTGAGCCAGTACTGCGGCGACTGGCCAAGCGCTCGACCGAAGAGCAGCGCAAGCTCCGCCGTCACCGGTCGAGTGCCGCCGACCACGTGGCTGATTCGCATTGGCGACACCCCGATTGCCCGTGCGAACTCCGCCTGGGACATGCCCAGCTCCTCCAGCACCTCCCCGAGAAACTCTCCGGGGTGTATCGGAGGCAGGCCGCTCTTGATGATCATCTGTCCGGTCCTCAATGGTAATCGACGATCTCGACGTCGAACGCATCGCCGTTCTCGAAGCGAAAGCACAACCGCCACTGATCGTTGATCCGGATGCTCCACTGGCCACTTCGCTCATCTGTTTACGATAGTCAACCACCTCAGGCGGCTGACGGCGGGACGGTTCGCCTCAGATCACCGTCACGACGATGTCCGTATCCACCAGCAGCGTCGCCTGCCCCGACGTGTAAGTCCGGAAGCCTCCCGATACCGCCCCGGCGCTCCAGCCGCCGCCGGCCAACTGCGCCGCGTCGCCCGCGTCCCCGATGATCGTCATCGAGTTGCTCGTGTTCGAGAAGTCCAGCACGTCGGCGGCGTTGAGTCTTACCGTGTTGTTGCCCGAGCCGGTCATGTCGATCGCCTCGATGCCCGCGGTGCGGTTGTTCGCGATCGCCGCGAAATCGAGCGCGAGGTTCGTTCCCCCGAACTGGAAGGTGTCGGTGCCGGAGCCGCCGTCCACGAGCGTGAACGAGCCGTCCCCGACCACCAGCACGTCGTCGCCCTCGCCCCCGAGCAGCGTGTCCGTGCCGCCGCGTCCATCCAGCCGGTCCTCGCCCGCGAACCCGCGCATCGTGTCCGCGCCGAGGTCACCGATCAGGCGGTTCGGCAGCGCATCGCCGGTGGTGACGTCCGAGGCGAGCGGCTGCCCCGCCACCGCCCACTGCGCGCCCTTCGCGGGACCGCCGAGGATGGTGGAACTCTCCGCCGTCAGCGCGTCGAGCTTCCAGATCGCGTTGGTGCCGTCCTCTTTCCTCAACAGGAGATCGTGCAGGCCGTCGCCGTCGTAGTCGTTCACGTCCGCGACCTGCCAGTTGATCAGATCCCCGCCCGTCCAGTCCCCGGGCGCGGCCAACTCCCCGGAGGCGCTCGAGAGCCACAATCCCAGTCGCCCGTCCGACTCGTTCCGCCAGTACACGTCCGCCCGGTTGTCGCCGTCGGCATCCCCCGTGCCCACCACCACCCAGTTGGTGTCGCCCGAGAACTGCGGACCGACAATCCCCTCGTTCGTCGTAACAATCGTCGTCCCGTTCATCCGCCACAGCGACGCCTGTCCCGCCTCGTCGCGCCACAGGATGTCGCCCTTGCCGTCGCCGTCGAAGTCCCCCGTGCCCACCAGCGTCTTCGAAAGCGGCGAGAGCCCTGCGTCCTGCAGCCCGATCGAGAGCCGGTTCCGCCCGTCCATCAGCCACA
>JADZGE010000124.1 GCA_020854035.1 Burkholderiales bacterium
AGGAGGGGCTGCGCTTTGCGATCCGCGAGGGCGGCCGGACGGTGGGCGCGGGCGTGGTGGCGAAAGTCATCGAGTAAGAGCGTGAAACGCGAAACGGAAATCGTCGAACGCGAGCGCGCCACGTTCCCCGTTTCCGCGTTCACCGTTCCCGGGATACGAAGGCCAGTAGCTCAATTGGCAGAGCGTCGGTCTCCAAAACCGAAGGTTGGGGGTTCGAGACCCTCCTGGCCTGCCAGCACCGGCGGGACGCCGGACGTGGCGTGGCGCCCGCGGGTTGACGATGACGGCGTGACCGAGCGCAGGCATGGGGGCGGCCCGGATGAGTGAGCAGGCCGGCGGGATGGCGGACAGGTTCAAGATCGCGGCGGCGGTCGCGCTGGCGCTCGCGGGGCTCGCCGGTTTCTATTTCCTGGGCGAGCGCGCGATGATCATCCGCGTGTTCGCGGTGCTTGCCGGTTTCGCGGCGGCTGCGGCGGTATTCGCGACCTCGCAGCCGGGCCGGGAGTTCTATGGCTACTCGCAGGAGTCGATCGCCGAGACCAAGAAAGTCGTCTGGCCGACCCGCAAGGAAACGCTGCAGACGACCGGCATCGTGTTTGCCTTCGTCGTGGTGATGGCGCTGTTTCTCTGGGTCGTGGACGTGAGCCTCCTATGGATCGTCAAGAAGCTGCTGGGCTAGAAGCGCACATGAGCAAGAAGTGGTACGTCGTTCACGCCTACTCCGGTTTCGAGAAGAGCGTTGCCCGCACGCTTCAGGAGCGCATTCACAGGAACGGGATGCAGGAGAGCTTCGGGCAGATCCTGGTGCCGGTCGAGGAAGTGGTCGAGATGAAGTCCGGGCAGAAGGCGATCAGCGAGCGCAAGTTCTTTCCCGGCTACGTCCTGGTCGAGATGGAGATGACCGACGACACCTGGCATCTGGTGAAGAACACGCCCAAGGTGACCGGTTTCGTGGGCGGGAGCGCCACCAAGCCGACGCCGATCTCCGAGAAGGAAGTGCAGAACATCCTGCAGCAGATCCAGGAGGGCGTGGAGAAGCCCCGCCCGAAGGTGCTGTTCGAGATCGGCGAGGCGGTCCGCGTGAAAGAGGGACCGTTCGCGGATTTCCACGGCAACGTGGAGGACGTGAATTACGACAAGAACAAGCTGCGCGTCTCGGTGACCATTTTCGGCCGCTCGACGCCCGTGGAGCTCGATTTCAGCCAGGTCGAGAAGGCCTGAGGCGCGGTGCATGGTGGGTGATGAGCGGTGCTTCGAGCCGGCGGGCAGGCGCGCCGGTATCCGCGTCACCGTTGACGGAACCTGAACGGGGAGGGCGCGTCGCGCGCCCGTTGGCACCCGAAAGGAGCATGGTATGGCAAAGAAGGTGGTCGGCATCATCAAGCTGCAAGTGCCGGCGGGCAAGGCGAATCCGAGTCCGCCCATCGGGCCCGCTCTCGGCCAGCGCGGCTTGAACATCATGGAGTTCTGCAAGGCCTTCAACGCGCAGACCCAGAAGATGGAGCCGGGGTTGCCGCTGCCGGTCGTGATCACGGCGTACCACGACAAGAGCTTCACTTTCATACTGAAGACGCCGCCGGCGAGCGTGTTGATCCGCAAGGCGGCGAAGGTCGAGAAGGGCAGTTCGCGGCCCAATACCGAGAAGGTCGGGCGGATCACTCGCGCGCAGGCGGAGGAAATCGCTCGGGCCAAGATGCCCGATCTCACGGCGGCCGACCTCGACGCGGCGGTACGGACGGTCGCCGGCAGCGCGCGCAGCATGGGCGTGGACGTGGAGGGCTGATCATGGCGCGCAACTCCAGGCGATACAAGGCGATTCGGGCGAAGGTCGACCCGGCCCGGCTCTACCCCGCGGCGGACGCGCTCAGGCTCGTCAAGGACAACGCGACGGCGAAGTTCAACGAGTCGGTCGACGTGTCGATCAATCTCGGCATCGACGCGAGCAAGTCGGACCAGACGGTGCGCGGCTCGGTCGTGCTGCCGCAGGGCACCGGCAAGAGCGTGCGGATCGCGGTGTTCGCCCAGGGTGACAAGGCGGCGCAGGCGAGGGAAGCCGGCGCGGACATCGTAGGGTTCGAGGATCTCGCGAACGAGATCAAGGGCGGCAAGATGGATTTCGACGTGGTGATCGCCACGCCCGACGCGATGCGGGTCGTGGGGGGCCTGGGCCAGATCCTCGGCCCGCGCGGGCTCATGCCGAACCCGCGGGTGGGCACCGTCACCCAGGACGTCACGGCCGCCGTGAAGAACGCCCGGGCCGGTCAGATCCAGTACCGCGCGGACAAGGCGGGCATCGTCCAGTGCACGATAGGGCGCGCGTCGTTTTCAGTCGAGGCGCTCGCCGAGAACCTGCGCGCCCTGGTGGATGCCGTCAACAAGGCACGGCCGGCGCACGTGAAGGGAATCTACCTGAGAAAGGTGTCGGTCTCGAGCACCATGGGCGCGGGCGTTCGCGTCGACCAGGCGAGTCTCGGTTGAGGCATTCGAGCAAGGCAACAGCATGGGGCCGTCGCGGCGCGAGCCGTGGCGGGTTGTCGAAGACCGTAGGGGCCTTTCGGCGGTCGCGTGTATCACGAGTCGGGTGCCGGCAGCGGCCACCGAATCGTTGTTTTTCGCGAACCGCGGACGGGCTTAATCGGGGGATCGGTGTCGGCAGGCGGGTTTCGGGATCTTCCCGATCGCCGCGGGCCGGCTCGCCGCTTCCCGGCCCTGCGCAGACGGCGTACCCGATTGAGGTGACGGGCGTGATGTCCACGCTCCGGATCCACGGTCGCCGCTTTCTGGAAAGGAGGTAGACCTTGGGTCTCAACATGGAACAGAAACAGACGGTGGTGGCCGAAGTGAGCGCAGAGCTCACCCAGGCCCAGGCGGTCATACTGGCGGAGTACCGCACCCTGCAGGTGAGCGAGATGACCGCGTTGCGCAGGAAGGCGCGCACCGCGGGCGTTTTCCTGCGCGTCCTGAAGAACACCCTGGCCCGCCGCGCGGTCGCGGGAACGCCGTTCAAGGGGCTTGCCGACAAGATGGTCGGTCCGCTCGCCTACGGCATTTCGAGCGATCCCGTGGCGGTCGCGAAGGTGCTCCAGGAGTTCGCGAAGGAGAACCAGAAGCTCGTCATCCGCGCCGGCGCGATGCCCAACGTGGTGATGACGCCGGCCGAGGTCGCCGAGCTCGCGAAGATGCCGGGCCGCCAGGAGCTCGTGGCGATCCTGCTCGGGACGATGCAGGCGCCGGTCGCGAAATTCGTGCGCACCCTGAACGAGGTGCCGGCCAGATTCGCGCGGACGCTCGCCGCGGTGCGGGACCAGAAGGAAAAGCAGGCCGCCTGACGCCGGGAAATCCATCACGACACTTCAACTGCTACAGACATCACAGGAGTCACCAAGATGACCATTGCCAAGGCAGAAATACTCGACGCGATTTCGAACATGACGGTGCTGGAACTCTCCCAGCTCATCAAGGACATGGAAGAGAAGTTCGGCGTTTCCGCGGCGGCCGCGGCCGTGGCGGTGGCGGCACCGGCCGGCGGCGCCGGCGCGGGCGCGGCCGCCGAAGAGAAGACGGAGTTCACCGTGATGCTGAACAGTTCGGGCGCCAACAAGGTCAACGTGATCAAGGTCGTGCGCGCGCTGACCGGGCTCGGCTTGAAGGAAGCCAAGGATCTCGTCGATGGCGCGCCCAAGCCGGTCAAGGAGGGTGTTTCCAAGGCCGACGCGGACGGCATCCTGAAGCAGCTCGTCGAGGCCGGGGCGACGGCGGAGATCAAGTAAACCGCGCAGCCGTGGCTGCGGTCACCGATCGGCGGGACCCGTCCGGACCGGGCGGGGTTCGCCGCGCTTCGCCGGCGGGGCCCGCGCCCCGCGCGGCCGGTCGCGCCTCGCGACCCCGTCCGGAAACCGATTCATTCTGGAGCTGATATGGCGTACTCCTTTACCGAGAAGAAACGCATCCGCAAGAGCTTCGCCAAGCGCGACACCGTGCTGCCGGTGCCGTTTCTTCTGGCGACGCAACTTGATTCGTACACGGCTTTCCTGCAGGCGTCGGTTCCGCCCGAGAACCGCGCCACCGAGGGACTGCAGGCCGCGTTTCGCGGCATCTTCCCGATCGAGAGCCACTCGAAGAGCGCGCGCCTGGAGTTCGTGAGCTACACGCTCGGCGAGCCGCCCTTCGACGTGAAGGAGTGCCAGCAGCGCGGGCTCACCTACGCCGCGCCGCTCCGCGCGAAGGTTCGCCTCGTGATCATGGATCGGGAGGCCGCCAAGCCGGCCCCGAAGGAAGTGAAGGAGCAGGAGGTCTACATGGGCGAGATACCGCTCATGACCACCACCGGCTCCTTCGTCATCAACGGCACGGAGCGCGTCATCGTCTCTCAGCTGCACCGCTCGCCGGGCGTGTTCTTCGAGCACGACCGGGGCAAGACCCACTCCTCGGGGAAGCTCCTGTTCTCGGCGCGGGTGATCCCGTACCGCGGCTCGTGGCTCGATTTCGAGTACGACCCCAAGGATTACCTCTACTTCCGGGTCGATCGTCGCCGCAAGATGCCGGTCACGATCCTGCTGAAGGCGCTCGGCTACAACCCCGAGCGCATCCTCGCCGAGTTCTTCGCTTTCGACACGCTGCATCTCGGGCCGGAGGGCGTCGAGTTCGAGCTCGTTCCCGAGCGCATGCGGGGGGACATGGCGCGCTTCGACATCGCGACGACCTCCGGCAAGCTGATCGTCGCCAAGGACAAGCGCATCACCGTCAAGCACGTGCGCGAGATGGAGCAGGCCGGTCTCTCCCGCATCGGCGTCCCGGACGAGTTCGTCGTGGGGCGCGTGCTGGCGCACAACGTGGTGGACACCTCGACCGGGGAGATTCTCGCCAGCGCGAACGACGAGATCACCGAGCAGTCGCTTGGCAAGCTGAAGGGGGCGGGCGTCGCGCGGATCCAGACGATCTACACCAACGACCTCGACCAGGGGCCGTACCTCTCCCAGACCCTGCGCATCGACGAGACCGCCGACCAGCTCCAGGCGCAGATCGCGATCTACCGCATGATGCGCCCGGGCGAGCCGCCCACCGAAGAGGCGGTGAAGACGCTGTTCAACCGGCTGTTCTTCAGCGAGGACACCTACGACCTCTCGAAGGTCGGGCGCATGAAGTTCAACCGCCGGATCGGGCGGCAGGATCTCGTCGGCAAGGGCACCCTCTCGGCGGACGACATCGTCGCGGTGATCCGGATCCTGGTTGATCTGAGGAACGGCAAGGGAGAGATCGACGACATCGACCACCTGGGCAACCGGCGCGTGCGCTCGGTCGGCGAGCTCGCCGAGAACCAGTTCCGCGCGGGGCTGGTGCGCGTAGAGCGCGCGGTGAAGGAGCGGCTCTCGCAGGCCGAGTCGGAAAACCTGATGCCGCATGACCTCATCAACGCGAAGCCCGTCTCGGCGGCGATACGCGAGTTTTTCGGTTCGAGCCAGCTCTCGCAATTCATGGATCAGACCAATCCGCTCTCCGAGATCACGCACAAGCGCCGCGTGTCGGCGCTCGGGCCGGGCGGGCTCACCCGCGAGCGCGCCGGATTCGAGGTGCGCGACGTGCATCCCACCCACTACGGCCGCGTGTGCCCGATCGAGACGCCGGAAGGCCCGAACATCGGGCTCATCAATTCGCTGGCGCTGTTCGCGCGCACCAACGAGTACGGGTTCCTGGAGACGCCCTACCGCAAGGTCGGCAGCGGCCGGGTGACCGACGAGATCCACTACCTGTCGGCGATCGAGGAAGGCCAGTACATGATCGCGCAGGCGAACGCCGCGCTCGACCGGGACAGCCGCTTCACCGACGAGCTCGTGTCCTGCCGCCACCGCAACGAATTCACGATGTCCACGCCGGATCGCATCGAGTACATGGACGTCGCGCCCTCGCAGGCGGTGTCGGTCGCCGCCTCGCTGATTCCGTTCCTCGAGCACGACGACGCGAACCGCGCGCTGATGGGCTCCAACATGCAGCGCCAGGCGGTGCCCTGCCTGCGCCCGGAGAAGCCGCTCGTGGGAACGGGTCTGGAGCGCACGGTCGCTGTCGATTCCGGCACCGCGGTGCAGGCCCGGCGCGGCGGCGTGGTGGACTACGTCGACGCTTCGCGCATCGTCGTGCGCGTGAACGACGAGGAGACCGCCCCGGGCGAGGTCGGGGTGGACATATACAACCTGGTGAAATACCAGCGCTCGAACCAGAACACCAACATCAACCAGCGCCCGCTCGTGGAGGTGGGCGACCGCATCGCGGCGCGCGACGTGATCGCGGACGGCGCCTCGACGGACCTCGGCGAGCTTGCGCTCGGCCAGAACATGCTGGTCGCGTTCATGCCCTGGAACGGCTACAACTTCGAGGATTCGATCCTCATCTCCGAGCGCGTGGTGGCCGACGAGCGCTTCACCTCGATCCATATCGAGGAGCTGTCGGTGGTCGCGCGCGACACCAAGCTCGGGCCCGAGGAGATCACGCGCGACATTTCCAACCTCTCCGAGTCGCAGCTCGCGAGCCTG
>JADZGE010000125.1 GCA_020854035.1 Burkholderiales bacterium
AACGATCTGGGTAACCGGCCGCCGCGGCGCGTAGCGACGCGGGTACCGGACAGCGAAGCTGTTCGGCGGTCCGGTTGACCCAGTGGTTGGGCCTCATTTCCCTCGCTTCGAGAGGTAATACCCGGCGTTCGTCAGAGCCTTCTTTATTGCGTTGATTTGCCCGATCGTCGCGCCGTTTTCCTGTCCAAACGCCACCGCCTTGTCGCGCACGGTTCGCAGCGCGGCCTTGTCACCCTTTGCCGGGAGGGGCCATGAACGCGATGGACCACTCCGAAACGACGCGTGCAACTGGTTCTCAGAGACAAACGTACTCAACGGGTCCGTAGAGAAGGAGCGACGGGAGATTGGTGGGCGGCGCTTGGTTGCCGCCGCGCGCACGGATAGAGGCTTAACTGGCCGTCGGATTCGCCTATTGGTAGGCGGAAGACTGAAGATCCGGCGCAGTACATCATCCTCGGTTTCGCCAAAGTTCCCACGGCTTGCTATGGCATCCCATACGGCCTTGGAAACTAGGATTCGCGGCATTTCGCTCCTCCTCCACCATGACGTTTGTCGTCGCATGCGTCGGACACAACCCATGAGGCCCAACATTGAGTAGCCAGCCCCCTTCCACAAAACAACGCGGAAGCGTTCCCTGTGGGTCCGGGCTGTGACGTGGCCGGTTTTCTTTGCTGCATCATCCGTTTTCCCTGTTTTCCCTTGGATGATCGGGTCTTGGCGCGGCTTCCCATTGACCCTGGGGCAGTCTACACCCACTCAAGCGCCGGCAAAAGCGGGAGGGATTCGGTGTGGGTGCGGGCCTTGTGGCGGGCTGGGATCTGTTGGATACTGTATATTCGTATACCATCGGAACGAGGTCGCCATGCCCGATGCTCCCGTTCGCTCGCCCCTGCTCCAGCGCGTCCGCGAGGCGGTGCGCGTGCGGCACTACAGCATCCGCACCGAGGAGGCCTATGTCCTGTGGGTGCGCCGCTTCGTCCTGTTCCACGGCAAGCGGCATCCGGCGGAAATGGGGGAATCCGAGGTGCGCGCCTTTCTCACGCACCTGGCGGTGCAGGGCGACGTGGCGGCGTCCACGCAGAACCAGGCGCTGAATGCGCTGGTGTTCCTCTATCGGCACGTGCTGGAGTCGCCGCTCGGCGAGCTGGGCGACGTCGTCCGGGCGAAGCGCCCGCAACGGCTGCCGGTGGTCCTCAGCGTGAACGAAGTGGGGCGCGTGCTCCACGGGCTGCCCGGCGTGTACTGGCTGATCGGCTGTCTGCAGTATGGCTCGGGCCTGCGGCTGCTCGAAAGTCTGCGCGTGCGCGTGAAGGATCTGGACTTCGGTCATCGCGCCATCCTCGTGCGCGACGGCAAGGGCGCGAAAGACCGGGTGGTGACGCTTCCGGACGAGTTGATCGTCCCGCTCCGGCGCCATCTCGCCGCCCGCCGGACGACCTTCGAGCGCGATTGCGCGCAGGGTGTCGGTGCGGTCTATCTGCCGCATGCGCTGGCGCGCAAGTATCCGAACGCGGCCACGGAGTGGGGCTGGCAGTATGTCTTCGCCGCCGGCCAGCTCAGCGTGGACCCGCGCTCGGGCGCGCGCCGCCGCCACCATGTCGACGAGAGCAGCATGCAGAAGGCCGTGCGCGCGGCCGTGCGCGCCGCCGGCCTCGACAAGCCGGCGAGCTGCCACACGCTGCGGCATTCCTTCGCGACGCACCTGCTGGAGCGTGGGGCCGACATCCGCACGGTGCAGGAGCAGCTCGGCCACGCGGACGTCCGTACCACGCAGATCTACACCCACGTGCTGCAGCGGGGCGGGCGTGCGGTCTCGAGCCCGCTCGGGGCCGCACTCGTGCCGGGGCCGCAAGCGAGCCGTTGAAAACGGGTTGAACGAGTCGTTTCGCGCGGCGCTCGCTGCACCCGCTTCGACGCGAGGCGCGCTGTTCAATCCCCGCGACTTGCGCCGCCGCTGGTTCGGCGACGGCCTTCAACCTGTCACCGACCGCGCACTCGACGATCACTCCGCGGGCTCGCGCCCGTGCCGGAAGAACACCCGGTTGTCGCTGCGGAACCACGGCTCGCTCTCCAACCGCAGGCGCCAGGGCGTCGAGCGCGCGGCGGCGCGCTCCTTCGATTCGAAGGCGAGCGGGTCGGTGAGGAAGTGCATCGCGACGTGCGTCCAGTAGCCGTCCGGCGCGCTCCGGATGCGGAAGCGCCGGCACATCGACCAGTGCGGGCATTCGAGCAGCATGCGCACGTGCTCCCGGTCGTACCACTCGTCGAAAGCCTGTTCGCGTGCGGCCGGCACGCGGAAGAAGACGGGGTAGCAGATGCGCGACTCGATCGCGTCGGGCCGCGCGTGCGCCGCGGCGAGCTCGAAGATCTGCTCGCCGGCGAACCGCTCGGCGCGCACCACCGCGGGGTGAGCGCCATCCAGCGCCCGCACGAGCGCGTCGGCCGCGTGCCGGTCGACGGCCTCGTAGACGGCGAGGTAAGCACCGCGCGCCGGGCTGCCGTAGTGGTGCCCGGTGGTGGCGAGGCCCTGCTCGAGCGGCCGCTTCAGGTAGTGATTCGCGTACCAGGCGTCGAACGCGTAACCGTCCTGGCGTTCGATCGCGAGCTCGTCGTAGACGATGGTGGTGGAGCTCATCGTGAGGGTTCCGTTGAAGGTTGAAGTAGAGGTGCGCCACGCGTTCGGCTGAGGTGGTGCATCTGCGCCCGGCGCGACGAGGGCGATGCCGCTCGCGCGCGCTCTCGATCGCCTTGGTGGTGGCGTGCCACAGGGCGAGCATGCTGACCTGATTGCCGCCGTCCATGCGCGTGGAGACGGGGGTGCGCGCAGCACGCGCCCCGGCGCAGCCGGCGGCACCGCTATACTTGCGCCGCACGGCGCCGCGCGCGCCGCCCCTCTTTCCACGCTCGGCAGTCCACACCCGGAGGCCCCCATGGAGCTAGGCTTGACAGGCAAGGTCGCCGCCATCACCGGCGGCAGCGAAGGCATCGGCAAGGCGACGGCGCAGCGTCTCGCCGCCGAGGGCGTGAGCATCGCCATCTGCGCGCGCCGGCCCGAGCCGCTCGCGAAGGCCGCGCGCGAGCTGGAGGCCGCGGGGGCCACCGTCCTCGCCGTCGCGGCGGATGCGGCGAAGCCCGAGGACATGGCCCGCTTCATCGAGGCGACGGTGCAGCGCTTCGGCCGCATCGACATCCTCGTCAACAACGCGGGCGGCTCGGGTCAGGCCGCGTTCGACGCGGTCGACGATCAGCGCTGGCGCGAGGACGTCGAGGTCAAGCTGTTCGCGCCGATCCAGGGCGTGCGCTGCGTGGTGCCGCACATGAAAAAGCAGGGCGGCGGCAACATCATCAACCTGACGATGGCCGCGGCGGCGACTCCGGGCGCGGCGCAGTTCCCCACGGTGGTCAGTCGTCAGGCGGGCGCCACGCTCGCCAAGGCGCTGTCGAAGGAGCTCGCGCCGCACAACATTCGCGTCAATGTGGTGTGCGTGGGCAAGATCAAGACGCCGCAGCAGGAACGCTCGGCACAGCGCCTCGGCCGCACGATCGACGAGCACTACGCCGCCAACGCAAAGAGCGTCCCGCTCGGGCGCATGGGCGAGCCCGAGGACATCGCCAACGCGATCGTCTGGCTCGTATCGGACGCCGCCAATTACGTGACGGGCACCTGCATCAACGTCGACGGGGGATTGTCCGGCGTGCTGTGAGGTCGCGGCAGGCCGTCGCGCGTGCAGCCTGC
Organism: Burkholderiales bacterium; assembly: GCA_020854035.1. Taxonomy (GTDB): domain Bacteria; phylum Pseudomonadota; class Gammaproteobacteria; order Burkholderiales; family SG8-41; genus SG8-41. The sequence goes on from JADZGE010000125.1 coordinate 3,737, forward strand.
CCGGCCCTACGGAAAAGGCCGCGCTCGCCGCCTGCCTCGCGCCGGCCCGCAGCATGCTTCGAGGTTCGCCTGCCATCTGCTCCGCCCCTGCACGAGCGCGCGGTCGTGCGCGGCAGACGGCACGACCTCCGGCATCCAAGCATCCGCATTGTGCACGACGGGGCGCACCGCAGGGCAGAGCGCGCGGGTCACCGCGAGTCTGGCGCGCCCATCGCTCGACCTCGCAGCGCACCGCGGATGGTGCATCGCCCCGTCGCATCGCCGCCGGGAGTAGACTCGGCCCCACGCAGCACGTCGGCTGCGTGATCGACCTCGTTGGGAGACCCCTGTCGTGACCAAACACCCGAACGCCTTCGCTACGTCGCGGCCGCTGCGCGCGACCCGCATCGCCCTCGTCGCCACGCTGGCCTTTGCGGGGATTTCCGTACAGGCACAGACCGGCTACCCGACGCGCCCGGTGCGCATGATCGTGCCCTTCGCCGCCGGCGGCGGCGCCGACATCATCGGCCGCGCGGTCGCGCAGAAGATGTCCGAGGCCTTCGGCCAGCAGGTGATCGTCGACAACCGGCCCGGTGCGGCCGGCAACATCGGCACCGAGCTCGTCGCGCGCGCGGCGGGCGACGGCTACACGCTGCTCATCATCGGGCCGAACCACGCGACCAACCCGTTCCTGTTCCGCAAGATCCCGTTCGATCCGATCAAGGACTTCGAGCCGGTCTCGCTGCTCACGTCCGCGCCGTACATCCTGCTCGTCCATCCGTCGCTGCCGGTGAAGTCGGTGAAGGATCTCGTCGCCCTCGCGCGCTCGCGGCCGGGACAGATCAACTACGGCTCCGCCGGCAACGGCACCGCCGGCCACCTCGGCATGGAGCTCATCAAGGTGACGGCCAAGGTCGAGATGCAGCACGTGCCGTACAAGGGCAGCCCGCCCTTCGTCGCCGACCTGATCGGCGGCCAGGTCTCGGCCGGCTACGACAACATCCTCTCGTCGGTGCCGCACATCCGCTCCGGGCGGCTGCGCGCGATCGCGGTGAGCGCGGGCAAGCGCACGCCGGCCCTGCCGGACGTGCCGACCGTCGCGGAGTCGGGGATGCCCGGCTACGACGTCTCGGTCTGGCAGGCGCTGCTCACGCCCGCCGGTACGCCGAAGGACATCGTCACGCGGCTGCACGCGGAGGTCGTGGCGGGCATGCAGAAGCAGGACGTGAAGGACCGCATGGCCGCGCTCGGCGTGGAGATCATCGCCGGCACGCCGCAGCAGCTCGGCGCGTTCATCAAGACCGAGC